>JBMOMZ010000034.1:0-128220 GCA_049324755.1 Pseudomonadota bacterium | reverse complement strand
CATTCCGCATACCGCTAAAAAGTCACCGGCAGCATCAAGGCAAGTCCGGCCAGGCGAATGCCCGTATTCTTCACGCAAGCTTCTACTCGTAACGCTGGCCACGATGCTCCAGCCAGCCGCCCGGATGTTTGCCACGCGGATCGTGGTGCGTCCAGTGAAGGACACCGCCCTTCTCATTCCATTCATACTCGCCGTAAAAGCGCACGGTGTCGCCTTCGGCGATATCGACGATGCGTGGCGCCAGTTCGATGTTGTGTGCGACCAGCAAGGTCTGCCCCGTTGCGGTACGCAGCAGAAAGCGCTGGTGCGGGCTGCCATGGGTGTCGTCCTTCAGGATCTTGACGACGACACCTTCGCCGGCAATCTGCAGATTGGATTCGCGGCGCTGAAACGCCTGCTGCAGCCGCGCATCGCTGTTTATCGCTGGCGTTGCGCCGGTCTCCCGCGACGACGGCGTTGAAATCTCTTCCGTAGCGGAATTGGTCGCCGTGGGCAGACCGTTGGACAACAGGTAAGCGACGCCGGCGAAAACGGCGAGTACTGCAATGCGGGTGAGGGATTTCATAGGGCTTGACGATTCTGCCTTTGCAAACCGGGACATTGTAGGTCAGTTCATCCGTGCTTCGCCCGGCACGGGCATCGTTTGCGTGACGGCGAAGCGGCGCTCCGCTTCAAAAACAAAGGCCCGGCATTGCCGGGCCTTTGTTTGCTTTGCACAAAAACGTGCAGCGCACCGCGTCGGAATTACTTCCAGCCGGTGATTTGCGCCACGCCTTTGCCAATATCAGCCGGCGAACGCACAGCGTGCACTTTGGCGGCAGCCATCGCCGCGAACTTCTCTTCGGCGGTGCCTTTGCCGCCGGAGATGATCGCGCCGGCGTGGCCCATGCGCTTGCCCGGAGGGGCGCTGATGCCGGCGATGAAACCGACCACCGGCTTGGTCACGTGCGCCTTGATGTATTCGCAGGCTTCTTCTTCCGCGCTGCCGCCGATTTCACCGACCATGACGATCGCTTCGGTCTGCGGATCGTTCTGGAACAGTTTCAGCGCGTCGATGAAGGTCGTGCCCGGAATCGGGTCACCGCCGATACCGATACAGGTCGACTGACCGTAACCGAGTTCGGTGGTTTGCTTGACGGTTTCATAGGTCAACGTGCCCGAACGTGACACCACGCCAACACGACCCGGCTTGTGGATGTGACCCGGCATGATGCCGATCTTGCATTCGCCCGGGGTGATGATGCCGGGGCAGTTCGGGCCGATCAGGCGCACGCCTTTCGCATCGACATACATTTTCACTTCCAGCATGTCCAGCGCCGGAATGCCTTCGGTGATGCAGACGATGAGCGGCACGCCCGCGTCGGCGGCTTCGATGATCGAATCCTTGCAGTACGGCGCCGGCACGTAAATCACCGATGCATCCGGCTTCACGGTGGCAACCGCTTCACGCACGGTGTCGAACACCGGCAGACCGAGGTGGGTCGAACCACCCTTGCCCGGGGTCACGCCGCCGACCATCTTGGTGCCGTAGGCGATCGCCTGTTCGCTGTGGAAGGTACCTTGCTTGCCGGTGAAGCCCTGGCAAATGACCTTGGTGTTTTTGTTGATCAAGACGCTCATTATTTGCCTCCCACTGCGGCAACGATTTTCTGCGCGGCATCGGTCAGACCGACGGCCGGCGTAATGTTCAGACCCGACTCGGCCAGTTTCTTGGCACCGAGATCAGCGTTGTTGCCTTCCAGGCGCACAACCACCGGCACTTTCACGCCAACGCTCTGCACGGCACCGATGATGCCGTCAGCGATCATGTCGCAACGGACGATGCCGCCGAAGATGTTGACCAGAATGCCTTTGACATTGCTGTCCGACAGGATGATCTTGAACGCTTCCGAGACGCGCTCCTTGGTGGCGCCGCCACCGACGTCAAGGAAGTTGGCCGGCTGGCCGCCGTGCAGCTTGATGATGTCCATGGTGGCCATCGCAAGGCCGGCACCGTTGACCATGCAACCGATGTTGCCTTCGAGCGCGACGTAGTTCAGTTCCCACTGCTTGGCGCGGATTTCACGCTCGTCTTCCTGGGTCGGATCGTACATGTCGCGCAGTTTCGGCTGGCGGTACAGCGCGTTGTCGTCGGCGTTGATCTTGCCGTCGAGGCAGTGCAGGCGACCTTCGGTGGTGATGACCAGCGGGTTGATTTCGACCAGGCTCAGATCCAGATCGACAAACATCTTGCCGAGGCCGGTCACGATGGTGGTGAAATCCTTGATCTGATCCAGATTCAGGCCCAGACCAAAACCGAGTTCACGGCACTGGTACGGCATCACGCCGACCAACGGATCGACGGTGATTTTCAGGATCTTTTCCGGGGTGTCGTGGGCGACTTTCTCGATGTCCACACCACCTTCGGTCGAGGCCATGATGACCACGCGACGGCTGGCGCGATCGAGCACCGCCGACAGGTACAGCTCTTTGGCGATGTCGGTGGTGGTTTCGATCAGCACACGGTGCACCGGCTGACCGCGCGAATCGGTCTGGTAGGTCACCAGGTTGCGGCCGACCATGCCTTTGACGGCTTCTTCGACTTCGGTCTTGCTGTTGCACAGCTTGACGCCACCGGCCTTGCCGCGACCACCGGCGTGGATCTGGGCCTTGACGACCCAGCGGCTGCCACCGATGCGCTCTGCTGCTGCGACAGCTTCTTCGCCGCTGCGCACGGTTTCGCCGCGCGACACCGGCAAGCCATACTCAGCAAACAGCTGCTTGGCTTGATACTCATGAAGGTTCATGTTCTGTCCTCTCTCTTAAACGTTCAGCAGCAGACGTGCCGGATCTTCAATGAACTCTTTGATGGTCTTCAGGAAGCCCACCGACTCGCGACCATCGATGATGCGATGGTCATACGACAGCGCGACATACATCATCGGCTGAATGACAACTTGGCCGTTCACCGCAACGACGCGATCTTCGGTACGGAACATGCCGAGAATGGCCGACTGCGGCGGATTGATGATCGGCGTCGCAAACAGCGAACCGAACACGCCACCATTGGAAATGGTGAAGGTACCGCCGGTCATCTCTTCGACCGTCAGGGTACCGTCTTTGGCTTTCTTGCCGAAATCGCCAATGGCTTTTTCCATGTCGGCCAGGCCCATGCGATCGGTGTCACGCAGCACCGGCACCACCAGACCACGCGGCGCGCTGACCGCGACGCCGATGTCGTAGTAACCGTGGTAGACGATGTCGTTGCCATCGATCGAGGCATTCACTTCCGGATAGCGCTTCAGCGCTTCGGTCGCGGCCTTGACGAAGAAGCTCATGAAACCGAGCTTGACGCCGTGGGTCTTCTCAAACTGATCTTTGTATTTGGCGCGCAGCTCCATCACCGGCTTCATGTTGATGTCATTGAAGGTGGTGAGGATGGCGGCATTGTGCTGGGCGGAGAGCAGACGCTCGGCAATGCGCTGACGCAGACGGGTCATCGGTACACGGCGCTCTTCGCGCACGCCCGGCACTGCCACTGCAGGCGCAGCGACCGGTGCGGCTTTCGCGGCAGCAGCCGGTGCCGCCGATTTGCCGGCGATGAATTTTTCAACGTCTTCTTTGCTCAGCCGGCCATCTTTGCCCGAGGCCGGGATCTTGCTGGCATCAAGGCCATGCTCGGCGATCAGACGGCGCACGGCCGGGGTCAGCACATCGCTCGACTCGGTCGTGGCAGCCGCCGGAGCCGGTGCAGCCGCGGCTTTCGTTTCTACTTTCGGTGCCTCAGCCTTGGCAGCCGGCGCCGCAGCAGCGCTGGCATCACCGGCCTTGAACAGCGCGATGGTTTCCTGTGCGCCGACCGTTGCCCCTTTGTCTTTCAGGATGGTTTCGATCACGCCGTCAGCCGGCGCCACCACTTCCAGAACGACTTTGTCGGTTTCGATGTCGACCAGGTTTTCGTCACGCTTGACGAACTCGCCCGGCTTTTTGTGCCAGGTGGCGACAACGGCATCGGCAACGGATTCCGGCAGAACCGGGACCTTGATTTCGATACTCATGTTTCTCTCCTTTGCTGCCCTTTGCAGCGTGCCCATGGCGCACGAACCTCGCGGTCCGTGCGCCCAATCTGATTAACCCAACGCCTTGGCGACCAATTCTTTCTGCTGCTCGTCGTGTACCGACGCGTAACCCACGGCCGGTGCGGCCGACGCCGGACGACCGGCAAAGCTCAGCACGAAACCGCTCGGCAGGCATTCCTTGAAGTGATGCTTGCTGTTGTACCAGGCGCCCTGGTTCTTCGGCTCTTCCTGACACCAGGCGTACTCGCGCACGTGCTGATAGGGCTCGAGCGCTTTCTTGAGGCTGGCGGTCGGGAACGGATACAGCTGCTCGATGCGGATGATCGCAACGTCGGTGCGGTTCTGGGCGCGGCGGGTTTCGAGCAGATCGTAGTAGACCTTGCCCGAGCACAGCACCACGCGCTTGACCTGTTTCGGATCGAGTTGATCGATCTCCCCGATAACGGTCTTGAACTTGCCGCTCGCGAGTTCTTCCAGCGACGACGTCGCCAGACGATGACGCAGCAGCGACTTCGGCGACATCACGATGAGCGGCCGGCGCAGCGGACGAATCATCTGCCGGCGCAGCATGTGGAACACCTGCGCGGGCGTGGTCGGCACCACGACCTGCATGTTCTGCTCGGCACAGAGTTGCAGGAAGCGCTCAAGACGCGCCGACGAATGTTCCGGACCCTGGCCCTCGTAACCGTGCGGCAACAGCAGTGTCAGACCGCACAACCGGCCCCACTTCTGCTCGCCGCTGGAAATGAACTGGTCGATCACCACCTGCGCGCCGTTGGCGAAGTCACCGAACTGCGCTTCCCAGATCACCAGCGAGGTCGGCGACGTGGTCGCGTAACCGTACTCGAAAGCGAGCACGGCTTCTTCCGACAGTACCGAGTCAATGACCGTGAACGGCGCCTGCTTGTCGGAAATATGCTTCAGGGCCTCATGGGTGGCACCGGTTTCCTGTTCATGCCAGACCGCATGACGGTGGAAGAAGGTACCGCGGCCGCAATCCTGGCCGGAGATGCGCACCCGGAAACCTTCTTCCAGCAACGCGGCGTAAGCCAGCGTTTCGGCACAACCCCAATCCAGCGGCAACTCACCACTGGTCATCTTCTTGCGGTCGTCAACGATCTTGGCAACACGCGGCTGCAGTTTGAAACCGGCCGGCACGGCCGTGATTTTTTCGCCGAGCCGCTTCAACCGCTCGACATCGACGGTGGTGTCGGCCGCAGCCGTCCACTTCTGACCGAAATACGGCGACCAGTCGGCCGAGAACTCGCTCTTCTGGAACGGCACGATGCCCGGCGCGACTTGCTCGCCGGCATCGAGTTTCTTGCGGTAGTCATCGACCAGCGCCTGCGC
Source organism: Pseudomonadota bacterium (assembly GCA_049324755.1). GTDB lineage: Bacteria > Pseudomonadota > Gammaproteobacteria > Enterobacterales > Permianibacteraceae > Permianibacter. The sequence continues at coordinate 122,812 of JBMOMZ010000034.1, read as the reverse complement.
CTCGGCCGCGCTCAGATGACCGGCCTTGGCGAGTTGTTCCGCGTAGATCTGGCGGGCGGTCGGCCGCGCCTTGATCTCTTTGTACATCACCGGCTGGGTTGCAGTCGGCTCGTCGGCTTCGTTGTGCCCCCAACGGCGGTAGCAAACCAGATCGATGACCACGTCTTTCTTGAACTTGATGCGGTAATCGAGCGCCAGCTGGGTAACGAACAACACGGCTTCGGCATCGTCGGCGTTGACGTGGAAAATCGGCGCCTGAACCATCTTGGCGATGTCGGTGCAGTACGCGGTCGAGCGCACGTCATCCTGCCGGTTGGTGGTGAAACCGACCTGGTTGTTGATGACGATGTGCACGGTGCCGCCGGTGGTGTAACCACGCGCCTGCGACATGTTGAACGTTTCCATGACGACGCCCTGGCCGGTGAAGGCCGAGTCGCCGTGCACGGCCACGCCGAGCACCTGATTGCGCGTATCCGGATTGCTCGTGTCCTGACCATTGGCACCGAGTGCGCGCCGCTCCTGACGCGCGCGCACCGAACCGGTGACCACCGGCGAGACGATTTCGAGGTGCGACGGGTTGAACGCCAGCGCAAGGTGAACCTTGCCGCCTGCAGTCATGCAATCGGACGAGAAACCCATGTGGTATTTGACGTCGCCGGAGCCGCTGGCGTCGTCATGCTTGCCGGCAAACGCGGCAAACAGATCGGCCGGGTTCTTGCCGAGGATGTTGACCAGCATGTTCAAACGGCCGCGGTGGGCCATGCCGATCACGACTTCCTTGACGCCCTGCTCGCCCGACCGCTGGATGAGCTCGCCCATCATCGGGATGAACGCGTCACCACCTTCGAGCGAGAAACGCTTGGCGCCGGGGAATTTCGCCCCGAGGTAGCGTTCGAGACCTTCGGCAGCAGTCAGGCCCTGCAGCAGGGTTTTGCGGCTGTCGGCTTTCAGCTGCGGCTTGCAGCGCGAGCTTTCGATGTATTCGCGCAACCAGATGCGTTCGTTCTGGTTGGTGATGTGCGAGCCTTCGAAACCGACCGTGCTGGTGTAGCACTGGCTCAGATGCTCGTGAATGTCTTTCAGGGTACGTTCGGTCGCGCCATACAGCGTCGAGCGGAATGTGGTGTTGTAATCGCGCTCGGACAGACCGTGGTATTCCAGGGTCAGATCGGACAGGTGTTCCTGCTTCCAGATGCCGAGCGGATCGAGATTCGCGTGTTGATGGCCGCGGGCGCGGTAGGCGTTGATCAGACGCAGCACGCCGACCTGCTTGGCTTCGTATTCTTCGTTCTTGCCGCCGCCCTGCACCACCATCATCGGCGGCCGCTTCCAGGCGTCACGGAAATAGGCTTTGACCGGTTCGTGGGCCGAGTCGGCCGCACCTTGGCGCAGCTCGCGGAACAGCTGCTGCCAGTTTTCCGGCACCGACGCCGGATCGATCAGAAACTGCTCGTACAGTTCTTCGATATAAGCGGCGGAGCCGCCGTTCAGATAGCTCGTCGAAAAGAGCTCTGCAATGCCTGACATGTTACTCACCCTTTGTGAGTCCGATTGTGCCGGGTGTTGCCACCCGACAGTGAATCCCGCCTTTTGCAGGCCGGCAGCCAAAAGCGCAATGCGACTTATGGCCAGCCTGCCTGCCGGCAGGGCCCGTTGACCTCTCAGTTAGAAACGATCAGTTAAAAACGATCAGTTAAAACAAAAAGGCCAAAAACGGCAAAACCGCGTGAGCACCTTTTGCACTCACACGGCTCTGCCTTACTACCTTTTCACGCCGCACTGCGGACCGTACATTGCCGGTCTCAGGCGCCGCGTTGCAGCAGCATGCTGCGGATTTTGCCAATGGCCCGGGTCGGGTTCAGTCCTTTCGGACAGACGTTGACGCAGTTCATGATGCCGCGGCAACGGAACACGCTGTAGGCGTCATCCAACTCGCTCAGGCGCTGATCGGTCGCGGTGTCGCGGCTGTCAGCGAGGAAGCGGTAGGCCTGCAGCAGACCGGCCGGACCGACGAACTTGTCCGGGTTCCACCAGAACGACGGGCACGAGGTCGAGCAGCAGGCGCACAGGATGCACTCCCACAAACCTTCCATCTTTTCCCGATCTTCCGGCGTCTGCAGCCGCTCTTTCGCCGGCGCCGGCGTGCTGTTCTGCAGGTACGGTTTGATCCGCTCGTACTGCTTGTAGAACATCGACATGTCGACGATGAGATCGCGCACGACCGGCAGGCCCGGCAACGGCCGCACGACCACCGGCTGTTTCAGCGACTTGACCGGTGTGGTGCAGGCGAGACCGTTTTTGCCGTTGATGTTCATGCCGTCAGAACCGCAGACGCCTTCGCGGCAGGAACGGCGGAAAGTCAGGGTCGGATCTTTTTCCTTGAGCAGATGCAGCGCTTCGAGCAGCATCATGTCACGGCCTTCCGGCACCTCCAGATCGAACTCCTGCATGCTCGGTTCGTTGTCGGTTTCCGGGTTGTAACGATAAATCTGAAAACGCATGACGGACAGCTCCGATCAATAGGTGCGCGCTTTCGGCGCGAACGCTTCAACGGTTTTCGGCTGCATGTTGACGCCGCGCTTGCTCATCGACTCGGTGGTCGGGTCGTACACCGAGTGACAGAGCCAGTTTTCGTCGTCGCGATTCTCGAAATCTTCGCGGGCGTGGGCGCCGCGGCTTTCGGTGCGATAGTTGGCCGACATCGCGGTGGCAAACGCGGTTTCCATCAAGTTGTCGAGCTCCATGCACTCGACGCGCTGGGTGTTGAAGGTCTTGCTCTTGTCCTTCAGCACACCGTTCTGCAGCCGCTCGCGCAGCGCCTTGAGCTCGGTGAAGCCTTTCGCCATCGACTCGCCGGTGCGGAACACACCGAAGTAGTTCTGCATGCAGGTCTGCATCGCCTTGCGCAGCACGGCCGGATCTTCGCCGTCCTTGCTGTTTTCCCAGCGGTTGTAGCGCGCCATCGCTTTTTCGGTGTCGCTGTCGCTGAAATCGTTGAAGCCGAGTTCGTCTTTCTGCAGCGCTTCGGTGACGTGCAGACCAGCGGCACGACCGAACACCACCAGATCCAGCAGCGAGTTGCCGCCGAGACGGTTGGCGCCATGCACCGACACGCAGGCGATTTCGCCGACCGCGTACAGGCCTTCGACGATCTCGTCCTTGCCGTTGCGGTTGACCAGGGCCTGGCCGTGCACGTTGGTCGGAATACCGCCCATCATGTAATGACAGGTCGGCACGACCGGAATCGGCGCCTTGACCGGGTCGACGTGGGCGAAAGTCTTCGCCAGTTCACAAATGCCCGGCAGCCGCTCGTTCAGCGTCTTCTCGCCGAGGTGATCAAGCTTCAGGTAGACGTAATCGCTGCCATCCGGCAGCTTCATGCCGCGGCCGGCGATGATCTCCTTGATCATCGAACGGGCGACGACGTCGCGCGAGGCCAGATCTTTGGCGTTCGGCGCGTAGCGCTCCATGAAGCGCTCGCCGTCCTTGTTGACCAGATAGCCGCCTTCGCCGCGGCAACCTTCAGTCACCAACACGCCGGCGCCGGCGATGCCGGTCGGGTGGAACTGCCAGAACTCCATGTCCTGCACCTGCAGGCCGGCGCGCAGCGCCATGCCGACACCGTCACCGGTGTTGATGAAGGCGTTGGTGGTCGAGGCGTAGATACGGCCGGCGCCGCCGGTGGCAAAAATCACCGCCCGGGCCTTGAACACGACGATTTCGCCGGTTTCGATGTTCATGACCGTGACGCCGCAGCACCGCCCCTTGGCGTTCATGACCAGGTCAAGCGCAAACCACTCGGAATACACCGCCGCCTTGGCCTTGACGTTCTGCTGATACAGCGTGTGCAGCAGCGCATGGCCGGTACGGTCCGCGGCCGCCGCGGTACGGGCGGCCTGTTCGCCACCGAAGTTCTTCGACTGGCCACCGAACGGACGCTGGTAAATCCGGCCTTCCTTGTTGCGGGAGAACGGCAGGCCCATGTGTTCCAGCTCATAGATGGCCTGCGGGCCGATCTGGCACATGTACTCGATGGCATCCTGGTCGCCGATGTAGTCCGAGCCCTTGACCGTGTCATACATGTGCCAGCGCCAGTCGTCGGCATGGGTGTTGCCGAGCGCGACGGTGATGCCGCCCTGGGCGGCCACGGTATGGGAACGGGTCGGGAAGACTTTCGAGACCAGCGCGGTCTTCAGGCCGGCCTGGGCCAGCTGCAAGGACGCCCGCATGCCGGCGCCACCGGCACCGATGATGACGGCGTCAAAGGTTTGAACGGCATGCGCCATTTACACACCCCACAGAACAATGAGACCCCAGAACAGCAGGCCCAGACAGGTGACGATCAGCAGGCTTTGCAGCACGACGCGGAGCGCGACCGGTTTGACGTAATCGGTAAACACCGTCCAGATGCCGATCCAGGCGTGGGCCACGACGGCCAGCAAGGTCACCAGGGTGGCAATTTTCACGAACGGACGGCTGAAGAAGCCGTGCCAGAGGCTGTAGCTCAGTTCCGGCTGGACCATGTAGGCACCGATCAGGTAGCCCATCAGGTACAGCACGTAGGCCAGCATGACCACGGCCGACAGGCGCTGGATCAGCCAGTCGTGCAGACCGCTGCGGCCCAGGGAGGTAGCGGCTCTTACCATACGAACACCCCCAGCAAGGCAGCGGCGATGACGAACAGCACCAGAACCGTCGATGCAGCCTTGCGGCCGCCTTCTTTGGTTTCGAGGTGACCCAGATCCATGATCAGGTGCCGGACACCGGCGATCACGTGAAAAGCCACCGCCGAGAGCAGCAGCCAGAGGCCGAACTTGGCCCAACCGGCGGCGAGGCATTCTTTCAGCTCGGCAAAGCCGGCTTCAGAACCCAGCGACTTTTGCAGCATATACAGCAGGGCCGGCAGGCCCAGGAACAACACGATGCCAGAGATGCGGTGCAGGATGGAGGTGATGGCCATCACCGGCATCCCCATCACATCGGCCGGTGCGAGCGGCAGAAAGACAGGACGTTGCTTGGTCACGGTGTTTTGCGTCTTATTTGAGTGGGCCCGAATGCTGGGCGGATGCACGACAGCCAAATAGAACCCCGTCCGCTGTCGCGCGGCCGCGGAATTATAGGCTTCGCCCCGGTCGATGACAAATCGCCGATATCGCTGCTATTCATAGCGAATTGCTTGGTATTTGAACAAACCTTGCTCAGGATCAGTAACTTTTGTCGAATTGACGTGGCCGGCAATTCGCCTATAGTTTCGCGGCCCCTGCCTGAGCGATACTTACGCTCTGCTTACGTTCAACGTGGCGCATCAGATCCATGCGCCCGCCACGCCCGCCAAAGGAGCCCACCATGGCAGACAAGGTCGCCAAACTGCACCTGCCTGACCGCGCCGAGCCCGTCTCGCTGCCGATCCACTCGCCCACCCAGGGCTACGACGTTATCGACATCCGCAAGCTCGGTGAAGCCAAACTGTTCACCTATGACCCGGGCTTCATGGCCACCGCCGCCTGCGAATCGAAAATCACCTACATCGACGGTGATGCCGGCGTGCTGCAATACCGCGGCTACCCGATCGAACAGCTGGCGGAAAAATCCGATTTCCTCGAAACCGCCTACCTGCTGGTAAACGGCGAGTTGCCGAACAAGTCCCAGCTCGACGACTGGAAATACCGCATCACCCATCACACGATGGTGCACGACCAGATGAGCCGGTTTTTCTCCGGTTTCCGGCGCGATGCCCACCCGATGGCGATCATGATCGGCGTGGTCGGCGCGCTGTCGGCGTTCTACCACGACTCGCTCGATATCTCGAACCCGACCCACCGCGAAATCAGCGCGATTCGCCTGATTGCGAAAGTGCCGACGCTGGCGGCGATGAGCTACAAGTACAGCATCGGCCAGCCGTTCGTGTACCCGCGCAATGATCTGTCCTACTCGGCCAACTTCCTGCGCATGATGTTCGCGGTGCCGGCCGAAGATTACGTGCCGGATCCGATCCTGGTCCGCGCCATCGATCGCATCCTGATCCTGCACGCCGATCACGAACAGAACGCTTCGACCTCGACCGTTCGCCTGGCCGGCTCGTCGGGCGCCAACCCGTTTGCCTGCATCGCGGCCGGTATCGCCTCGCTGTGGGGCCCGGCCCACGGCGGCGCCAACGAGGCCTGTCTGAACATGCTGATGGAAATCGGCGATGTGAAGCGCATTCCGGAATACGTCGCCCGCGCCAAGGACAAGAACGACTCGTTCCGGCTGATGGGCTTCGGCCACCGCGTGTACAAGAACTTCGATCCGCGCGCCACCATCATGCGGCAGACCGCGCACGAAGTGCTGCACCACCTCGGCGCCGACAACGACCCGCTGTTGCAGGTCGCGATGGAGCTGGAGCGCGTCGCGCTGCAGGACCCGTACTTCATCGAGAAGAAACTGTACCCGAACGTTGACTTCTACTCGGGCATCATCATGAAGGCCATGGGCATTCCGATGAACATGTTCACCGTCATGTTCGCGCTCGCCCGCACCACCGGCTGGGTTGCCCAGTGGAAAGAAATGATTGCCGAGCCGAGCCAGAAGATCGGCCGCCCGCGTCAGCTTTACACCGGTCACACCAAGCGCGACTACGTCGACCTGGGCAAGCGCGGCTAAACGCATCCGGTTCACGCCCGCTGTGCAATAGTGGGAGCCGAAAGGCTCCCATCGCTTTTTGCTCCGTTCATCCACAGGGAAGATTATGAAACCCGGCATTCTGGTCACCGGCGGCGCCGGTTACATCGGCTCCCATGTCGTCCGCCAGCTTGGCGAACGCGGCGAAAACGTCATTGTGCTGGACAACCTCAGCACCGGCCGAAAAGAAGCGGTGCTGTACGGCACGCTGGTGGTCGGCGATACCGGCGATCGCGAACTGGTCATGAAGCTGCTGCGCGAGCACAACATCCAATCCATTCTGCATTTCGCGGCCAATACCGTGGTGCCGGAGTCGGTGGAAAAACCGCTGCAGTACTACCGCAACAACACCGTCAATGTGCTGAACCTGCTCGAATGCTGTCAGGCCGCAGGCGTCGAGCATTTCATCTTCTCGTCGACAGCGGCGGTATACGGCACGCCCGATACGCTGATGGTCACCGAGGCGTCGCCGACCCGGCCGGAATCGCCTTACGGGCTGTCAAAACTGATGAGCGAATGGCTGTTGCGGGACTACGCCGCCACCGGCGCCATCCGTCATGTCACGCTGCGCTATTTCAATGTCGCCGGCGCCGATCCGGAAGCCCGCATCGGTCAGGCCACACCGAACGCCACCCATCTGATCAAGGTCGCGGTTGAAGCCCTGTGTGGCAAGCGCCAGAGCGTATCGGTGTTCGGCACCGATTACCCGACCCCGGACGGCACCGGCGTCCGTGATTACATTCATGTGGAAGATCTGGCCGCGGCACACCTGTCGGCGCTCGATTACCTGCGCAGCGGCGGCCAATCGGCCACGCTCAACTGCGGTTATGGCCACGGCTACAGCGTGCTCGAGGTGCTGAAAACCGCCGAAAAAGTCGCCGGCAAGCCGCTCGATATCCGCTACGCGCCACGCCGTCCCGGCGATCTGGCGGCTATTGCTGCCGACTCGAGCAAGCTGCGGCAATTGCTGAACTGGCAGCCACGTTTCGACAACCTCGAAACCATTGTTCAACATGCCCTGCGATGGGAACAAAAGCTGTAAAGAAAATGGCGCCATCAGGCGCCATTTTTGTCAGGATGGCTTGCGCCATTCGTCCGTTTCGTCGTGGTCGTCAAAATTGAAACTGATCGCGACGACCTTGCGCATGAAATCGCGCTCCTTGTCGAACCGGCGGCGCATCCGCTCCAGCTCGAATTCCAGCTGGGCGATGCGTTGCTCCAGATTGCCGGCATCAGCACCGCTGAGCGGCACGCCATTGATCGGCGCGGACGCTGCCGGGTGGTTGGCCGCGTTGCCGTTGCTGCGTACCGGCTGGGCGTTGCTTTCCGGCACCATCAGTTCGGCACGCAGCTCCTGGGCCACGGTGCGAACGATGGCTTCGTCAATGACGTGCTTTTCTTCCAGAAACCCGAACAACAGCAGGCGGTCGCAAAGGGTGTTGATCCGGCGTGGCACCCCGGCCGTGTATTCGTAAATGGCCTGATAGGCCTCCTTGGTAAATTCCGGATCGTTTTTCCAGTCGACTTTCTTCAACCGGTGTTCGACATAACCAACCGTTTCGGTCGGATCGAGATGCGCCAAATGGTAGGATGCGGTGATCCGCTGCCGCACTTGCTCCAGATTCGGATGGCGCAGATTGTCGCGAAACTCGGATTGGCCGAGCAGGAAAATCTGCAGCAGGATTTTGCCCTTGAAATGCAGGTTGGAGAGCATGCGCAGCTCTTCCAGCGACTCGAACGGCAGGTTCTGCGCCTCATCGACCACCAGCATGCAGCGCTTGCCCTCTTTCTGGCGCGCCATCAGGAAGTTTTCGATGTTCTTCAGCAGGCTGGTCTTGTCGGCGGCTTGGTGCGCCAAGCCGAAGGTGGCTGCCACCATGCGCAGGATGTTGGTCGAGTCCAGCTGGGTGTTCATCAGCTGGCCGGCGATCAGGTCATTCTTCTGTTCCAGGGTATTGAATAGCGTCCGCACCAAGGTGCTCTTGCCGGTACCGACGTCACCGGTGACGACGATAAAGCCTTCGCTTTGCGAAACGCCGTATTTCAGATACGCCAGCGCCCGTTTGTGGGTGCTGCTGCCGAAGAAGAAATACGGGTCGGGTGCCAACTGAAACGGTTTGCCGCTCAGTTTGTAATAAGATTCGTACATCTTCGCCTCCTTTCCGGGTTCCATTTCCTGCGCCGATGCGATTCCCTCCGCATCATGCCCTCACCAGCATACGCTCAGCGGGAGCCCTTGCGCCACAACACCACTTCTGCGGTCTGGACCAGAATGGTCAGATCGAGAAACAGACTGTAGTTCTTGATGTAATACAAATCGTATTGCAGCTTTTCCCGGGTATCTGCCTCGGAATCACCGTACGGATAATTGACCTGGGCCCAGCCGGTGATGCCGGGTTTGACCCGGTGGCGCATGGCATAGAACGGGATCTTGTGGCTGAGCTGCTCGACAAACTCCGGCCGCTCCGGGCGCGGACCGACAAAGCTCATATCGCCTTTCAGCACGTTCCACAGCTGCGGCAGTTCATCCAGCCGGGTCTTGCGCATGAACGCACCGACCTTGGTCACCCGCGGATCGTTCTTCTGGGCCCAAACCGCCCCGCTGCGCTCGGCATCGACCACCATCGAACGGAACTTGTAGATGGTGAACGGCTGGCCATGCTGGCCGGTCCGGATCTGTTTGTAGATGGCCGGGTCGCGCCATTTGCTTTCATGGCGCACGATCAGCACCAGTAACAACATGACCGGCGCCGCCAGCAGCAAACCAATGGACGCCACCGTCATGTCAAACAGCCGCTTGACCATCACCCGCCAGACGTTGTTGTCGAAGCCGTCGAGGAAAATCATCCGGCCCGGCGACCAGGCGTCGATATGGATTTTTCCAGTACGTTGTTCAAAGAAACTGGCCAACTCGGTGATCTGGATGCCGCGCAGTTTGCAGTCGATGATTTCTTCGGTCGGAAAATTCTTCTTGTTGTCTTCGACCGCGATGACGATCTCGTCGGCGCCGTATTCGGAACAGACCTCGGCAATGGTTTTCTCGGAACGAATCAGCCGCTCCGCCTCGACTTCGTCGTGGTCACCGCGCAGGTGCAGGAAGCCAATCAGGGTGGTACCGTGCCAGTCGCTGCGGCGACGCAGCCGCTCCAGTGCTTGTGCCAGTTTACCGGTGCCGACCACCAGTACGCGCCGCGACAGGATGGTGGCGGTAGCAAACTGCTGGTAGAAAAAACGCGTGACCATCAGCAGCGCAAAGCTGACCGCGAGCGTCAACAAAAAGGCGCCGCGACCGACATAAACATCAGGGAACAGGTAGAACAGCGTCAGCAGCAGCGGGAACGCCAGCAGGAAAGTCCAGGCCAGACGCAGCATCAGCATACGGAAGCTGTCGCGCTGGTGGCGCTGGTACAGGCCCATGGCAACCAACATCAGCATCATCACAAAGGTGAAGACCGACGCCTTGTATTGCAACGGGATATTGGTAAGGTGACTGCTGTCGGCACCGCCGCTACCAAAGCGCAGCGCAACGCCGATTTGCAGCGAGAAAAACAGCGCCAGAAACTCAACCACTCCCAACAGCAACAATGCCTTCGGGACGTAATGATTAAAAATGCGAACCATTCCCTTCTTCCTGAACTGCTGGCTCTGGCGTAGACGATCCGGCGTCCTGCCGCGGCGACCTTGGACTCCCGGTAAAGAGACCATGGGCGATGCTCGGGCCGGCGATTATACGGGGATTCGCCAGCGCGTCACACCGGTCGTGGTGACTTTGCTGCTCAGCAGCGCTGCCGTTGCCGCCTTCGCCCCGCCCGCCACGGATAACCCCTCCATGCCCACGAGCTGCCAGCTGTATCTGGTCCGACACGCCGAAAAACAGGCGATTGCCGGTGAAAAGGACCCGCCACTGACTGCGCAAGGCGAACAACGCGCCCGCGCCCTGGTAGATGCCCTGGCGGGCCGCCCGCTGCAACAGGTGTACGCCACTGATTACCGTCGCACCCAGGCCACGGTCGCGCCGGTCGCGGCCGCGCGTGGCCTGCCGGTCCAGCGCTACGATGCCCGGCAATCTGGCGCTTTTTTGACCGCGCTGCTGGCACAGGGCTGCCCGAACGGCGTGCTCATTGCCGGCCACTCCAACACCCTGCCGGAACTGCTGCGCCATGCCGGCATCGCCGAAACGGCAACGGAGTTTGACGAGAGCCGCTACGGCGAACTGTTCCTGATCGAACGCACCCTGACGGCCGACGGCTGGCACGCCACGCTTCGCATCGAACGCTTCGGCGACGCCAAATAGGCGGCGCCTGTCGCCGCGAAACCGCCGACAGCGGCTCCCGGGCGGGCCCGTCATGGCCCGCTTTCATTACTCAGCAGCAGGCAGGGCAAGGTGGGCAGGCGCTTGATCAGCGTCAATGGAACTCCTGCCAGTGCCGCAAGAACGCCAGCGTATAATCGCCGCCGTCTTCGCTTACAGCGGCTGCCTCTACAGGCTCCTCAGCCATGCAAAAGAATCTCGAACCCTGTTATTACGGTGACTACCTGCAGCTCGGCAAATTGCTCGACGCCCAGCACCCGGTCGCCCCGCGTTATGGCCAGCAGGCCCATGATGAAATGCTGTTCATCATCGTCCATCAGGCCTATGAACTCTGGTTCAAGCAGATCCTGCACGAACTGCGCGACGTCCACGCCACCATGGCGCAGCCGCGCATCAACGAGCGTGAGCTCGGCACGGTGATCGCCCGATTGGAGCGCATCCGCAGCATCCAGACCGTGCTGATCCAGCAACTCTCGGTGCTGGAAACGATGACCCCGCTCGATTTCCTCGACTTCCGCGATTACCTGATCCCGGCGTCTGGTTTCCAGAGCATCCAGTTCAAGGAAATCGAGATCCGGCTTGGCCTGCGCGCCAACAATCGCATCAATTTCGATCAGCAGAGCTTCTACAGCCGGCTGAACGAAGCCGACCGCAACTTTCTGATCGCGCTGGAAGCCGGTCCGAACCTGCATGACCACGTCGACGCCTGGCTGGCCCGCATCCCGTTCATCAGCACCACCGACTTCGATTTCTGGCAGGCCTACCGGCAGGCCGTCGACCAGATGCTGGCCGATGAGGCCGAGATCGTCCGCAAGCACCCCAATCTGTCGCCGCAAGATCGCGATTTCCAGCTGCGCGAACTGGACAAGACCAAGATCAGCTTCGACTGCCTGCTCGATGCCAACCGCTTCGACGAACTGAAAGCCCAGGGCCGCTTTTCCTTGAGCCAGCGCGCGCTGCTCGCTGCCGTGTTCATCAACCTGTACCGCGACGAGCCGATCCTGCACCTGCCGTTCCGGCTGTTGACGGCGTTGGTCGAGCTCGATGAAGGCTTTACCACCTGGCGCTACCGTCACGTGATGATGGTGCAACGGATGATCGGCTCGAAGATTGGGACCGGCGGCTCAAGCGGCAGCGATTACCTGCGCCAGACCACCGAGAACAACCGTTTCTTCCGCGATCTGACCCTGCTGTCGACCTTCCTGCTGCCGCGCTCGGCCTTGCCGCAGCTGCCGGAATCGCTGCGGGCGGCCTTGGATTTTCACGCCAACCGAGGCTGACTTGACACAGAACCGTATGCATTGCTGCTGGCAGTTGTGCCGGGCGCAGCCCGCTTGGCGTTACGGTAGCGTCGTCAGTTTTCTTTACGCGTACCGCAGAAATCCCAGAGCCGCAACCACTTAAAACTTTGAATTTTAAGTGGTTTTTGTTCTTGCTCTTTCCGGCATGTGTAATGCTTCACTATTTTGGAGTGGGAAACCTTCCCGCTGGAAGCAATAACGATTCGAGGAGGCGGTAGTCATGAACTGCATGAAGAAGTGGTTGGCTGCAGCGGCGTTAATGCTGTGCGGGCAGGCATCTGCCAGTATTGTTGAAACGGTCTATCTGGAGTTTGAATCGGGAGCTACTTGGGAAGGCACAATCACGTTCAATGATGGTTATCTTGGCATGACTGACGCGGAAGGCTGGCTCACCGGTGGCAGCAACAACTTCAATGAGTTCTTTTCATGGACATGGTGGCAGGGAACAGGCCAAACCAACCCTCAGGACTGGAACGGCGACGGCTTTTTCACTGACTGGTTGATGAACGGCACGAGTAGCAGCGACTACACCATCTATATCGGCCTTGCCTGGAGCGTGGTGGATACGCAACTCACGTTCGCATTGCTCAGCGATCCGTATTACTCCGGCAATAACGTCTACAACGATTTAATAACAAACGTGTCAACTACCGGAGTGACTGAGCCCTCCGCCTTGTTGCTGGCAGGACTCGGCTTGGGCTTACTGTTGATGCAACGCCGCCGCCATTGAATCAACAAGCCGTAGCTGCAATTGACAACCCCCGCCTTTGCGGGGGTTTGTTTTTATGTGCTCAGGGAGAGTCGGGAGTACATCAAATGGCCGAGAAGTCTGTAGCAGCGACCAAACAGTCGAGCAACCGGGCCATTCCGTTGGCGTCGTCCCGATCAAACCGGCCATGGCGTGGACTGTCCATATCGAAGACCCCCCACAGCACACCATTTACCCGCACCGGCAATACCAGCTCGGCGTTGGACGCGCCATCGCAGGCGATATGGCCCGGGAAAGCATGGACATCTTCCACCAACTGGATTTCGCCGGTACGCGCACAGGCACCACAAACGCCCTTGTCGAACGGAATGCGGACACAAGCCACCTTGCCCTGGAACGGCCCCAGTACCAGCTCACCACCGCGGTTCAGGTAAAAACCGGCCCAGTTCAGCTCCGGCACCTGCTGGGCGATCAGGGCACTGAACTGGCTGGCATTGGCCAGCCAGTCGCGCTCGCCATGGAACAGCGCTTCGGCCTGCTTCAACAGTTCGGCATAGGCGGCGCGTTTGGCGTCGGCGGTGGACATATCTAACGCAGTCAAGTCATCGGCATGCATGGCAAACACCGTAAAACCAAAAATGACAGCCATTTTAACCACTCATTGGCAATTTTCGCCGAGCCGGTCAAACCAATTTGTCCTGAGACCCGTCACATGCCGTTACAGATCAGACACTTGGCTGTTACAGCCATGTTGGCACACTCGCTGCCAAGCTGATGATTAGCGCAAACACCTCAAAGGAGCCCTCCATGACCACCGGTCGCCTGTCCTTGCTCGCCATGACCCTTACCGGGCTACTCGCCCTGTCTGGCTGCAGCAATGACGCCAATTCCAAGGAAGCCGGCCCCGACGGCAAGGACAAAAAGGAGGAGATCGCGCTGCCGGTGGAAGTCAGCAAAGCCGCGACCGGCACCATCGCCGCGACCCTCACCAGCACCACCACGCTGGAAGCAGAAGAGCAGGCGCAGGTCGTCGCCAAGATCAGCGGCGTTGCGACCCGCCTGTTTGTTGAAGAAGGCCAGTTCGTCAAAGCCGGCGAGCCGCTGCTGCAACTCGATACCGAAAAACTGCAGCTGGAAGTCGCCCGCGCCGAGAGCAACCTCGCCCGCTTGGCGAACGACCTCGAGCGCAGCAAGCAGCTGTTCCAGAAACAGCTGATTAGCTCCGATGCCTACGACAAAATCAAATACGAGTACGACGCGCTGAAAGCCAGTTCGGAACTGGCCAAGCTTGATGTCGCCTACGGCACGGTGCGGGCACCGATCAGCGGCGTCGTGTCCAAGCGCATGGTCAAGGTCGGCAACATGGTGCAGTTGAACCAGCCGGTATTTGAAATCACCGATTTCGATCCGCTGCTGGCCGTGATCCACGTGCCGGAACGCGAACTGGCCAAGCTGCACCTGAAACAGCAGGCGCTGATTACGGTGGATGCCCACCGCGGCCAACTGTATCCGGCCAGCATCCTGCGCATCAGCCCCGTCATCGATGCCGCGTCCGGCACCTTCAAGGTGACGCTTGCCGTCAACGACAGCAAACGCGATCTGAAGCCCGGCATGTTTGGCCGGGTCGCCGTCACCTATGCGCAACACGATAACGCCGTGCTGGTTGCCAAAGACTCCGTCTTGAACGAAGACGGTGAAACCGCCGTATTTATTGTGCGCGACAACAAAGCCTACCGGACGCCGGTGGAAACAGGTTTCACCGATGACAAGCACATCGAGATCCTGCGCGGTGTTGCCGCCAACGATGTCATCGTCAGCACCGGCCAGAACAGCCTGAAGCACGAAGCCGCCGTGCAAGTGTTGAATACGCTGTAACCCAGCGATGCCACGGAACGGCAACATGACTGCTGCGCTTGCTCCGTCCGGTATCGTTTCCCGGCGGGTCGCTCTCCCCGACCCGCCGTTTCTTTGCGCCAAGAAAACGCTCACCGATTTGAGCCTTCTCACTTCACATAAGACAGGGACATCATGACCCTAATCGAACTGTCCATGCGTCGACCGGTTACCGTGTCGATGGCCGTTGTGGCGATGCTGGTATTTGGTCTGGTGCTGCTCGGCCGCCTTGGCCTGACGCTGCTGCCGGATCTGTCCTACCCGACCCTGACGGTGCGCACAACCTATACCGGCGCCGCGCCATCGGAAGTCGAGAATCTGATCTCGAAACCGATCGAAGAAGCGGTCGGTGTCATCAAGAATGTGCGCACGGTCAAATCGATTTCGCGCGCCGGCCAAAGCGATGTGCTGCTCGAATTCAACTGGGGCACCGACATGGGCCTCGCCGGCATCGACGTCCGCGAAAAGCTCGATCTGGTGCAGCTGCCGCTGGATGTCCAGCGCCCGACCCTGCTGCGCTTCAATCCGACGCTGGATCCGATCGTGCGCCTGTCACTGTCGCGCGCCACCGTCAGCGGCACACAGACGCCGGAGGCGGCCGAACAAAGCCTGACAGCCTTGCGCCGGCTCGCCGATGAACAGATCAAGAAGCAGCTGGAAGCCATCGAAGGCGTCGCCGCGGTCAAGATCAGCGGCGGCTTTGAAGACGAAGTCCAGATCAACATCGATCAGGACAAGCTGGCGCAACTGAACCTCAGCATTGAACAGGTCGCCCAGCATCTGCAGGCCGAGAACATCAACCTGTCGGGTGGCCGGTTGGAAGAAGGCAGCCAGCAGTTGCTGGTCCGGACCATCAACCAGTATCAGTCGGTGCAGGAAATGGCCGACACCATCGTCACCAGCAAAGACGGCAAACCGGTCTATCTGCGCGACATTGCCCAGGTGGCGATGCGCTACAAGGAGCGCGAAGCGGTGACCCGCATCAACGGTGTCGAAGCCGTTGAACTCGCACTGTACAAGGAAGGCGATGCCAACACCGTCGCCGTCGCCAAGGAAATCAAGCGCCGGCTGGAATCGCTCGGCAAATCGCTTGGCGAACAGCTGAAACTCGACATCATTTACGACCAGTCGGTGTTCATCGAAGACGCGGTTGGCGAGGTGATTGATAACGGTATCCAGGGCGGCATTCTGGCGACCTTGATCCTGTATCTCTTCCTGCGCAATGTCTGGGCGACCGTGATCATTGCGCTGTCGATTCCGGTGGCAGTGGTGATCTCGTTCAACCTGATGTATGCCGCCGGCGTCACCCTGAACATCATGTCGCTCGGCGGCATCGCATTGTCGATTGGCATGTTGATCGACAACGGCATTGTCGTACTGGAAAACATCGATACCCATCGCAAGATGGGCAAGGAGATCTGGCAAGCTGCGCGCGACGGCACCGCCGAGGTTGCCGGCGCGGTCACGGCCTCGACCTTGACCTCGGTCGCGGTGTTCCTGCCGCTGGTATTTGTCCAGGGCATTGCCGGCCAGTTGTTCCGTGATCAGGCTCTGACGGTTACCTTCTCGCAATTCGTTTCGCTGTTCATCGGGTTTACCCTGATCCCGATGCTGGCAGTGGTCGGCAAGCGCCGTAGTGCTGCCGCCGAACCGTTGACCACTCTGCATCGTGGCCAGCATCACGGCGAAGTGAACGTGCCGCTCGCCAACACGGCGCCGACCGCCACCGCCGATACCGGTGCGGTCGAACGCCAGCCATCACGGCTTGGTCGGCTGGTTCGGATCATCGCCGCGCCATTCCGGGTGCTGGGCAGGATTATCGCCGTTCTGTTGACCCCGTTTGTGTGGTTGGCGCAGCGCTTGCGCAAAATTCCTGTCGCCACCCTGATGCTGAGCTGGCTGCTGAAGTTCGCCGGCTTCATCGGCCATGTCATGCATTTACTGTTCAAACCGGTGGTGTCCGGCTTCAACTACGGTTACGGCAAACTTGAGCGTGGCTACGACCAACTGATCAATATCTCACTGCAACACCGGCCAACTGTACTGGCCGTCGCCTTCGGTATGTTCGGTTTGAGTCTGTATATGCTGTCACGCATCGGCGTCGAACTGATTCCGCAACTGGCGCAGGGCGAATTTGTCGCCAACCTGCGCGCCGCACCGGGCACGCCGCTGGCAAAGACCGACGAGATCCTGCTCAAGGCCCACCAGATCGCCGCCGCCATGCCCGAAGTCGAACGCAGCTTCGCTGTAGCCGGCAGCGGCAACCGGCTGGATGCGTCGCCGGACAAAGGCGGCGAAAACGTCGGCGAACTGAACGTGGTGTTGAAGAAACCGGTGTCGCAAGACACCGAAGCCGCGGTGATGCGCAAGCTGCGCGAGCAGCTCGCGCAGCTGCCGGGTGTGCAGGTGCAGGTCGAGCGACGCGCCCTGTTCACGCTCAAAACCCCGCTGGAAATCGAACTGGTCGGCTATAACCTCGATGAGCTGCGCGCCGCATCGGCACAATTGCTGACCATGATGCGCGCCCAGGATCGCTTCATCGACATTCGTTCAACCGTCGAGGACGGCTACCCGGAACTGCAGATCCTGTTCGATCATGAACGGGCCGCCAGTCTGGGACTCTCGGTGCCGGACATCGCCCAGCGCGTCGTCAAGAAACTGCGCGGCGATATCGCCACCCGTTACGCCTTCCGTGACCGCAAGATCGATGTCGTTGTCCGGCTGGCGGAAGATGATCGCAACTCGGTCGAAGAAGTACGGCAACTGATTGTCAACTCGGATCAAGACCGACCGGTGCCGCTGTCGGCGGTGGCCGACGTCAGGCTCGCGATTGGACCAAGCGAGATCCACCGCATTGGCCAGGAGCGGGTCGCCATCGTCTCGGCCAACTTGCGCTACGGCGATCTGGGTGAAGCCGCGGCAGCCGCGCAGGCGCTGATTGACCAGCTGCCGGAACGGAGCGGTGTCGAAGTACGGCTCGCCGGTCAGAACGCCGAGATGGAGGTGTCGTTCCAGTCGCTGCAGTTTGCCTTGCTGCTGGCCCTGTTCCTGGTTTATCTGGTGATGGCCTCGCAGTTCGAATCGCTGCTGCATCCATTCGTGATCATGTTCAGCGTGCCGCTTGCGCTGGTTGGCGCCGTACTGGCGCTGGTGATCACCGGCCAGACCATCAGCGTCGTCGTATTCATCGGCCTCATCATGCTCGCCGGTATCGTGGTCAACAACGCCATTGTGTTGATTGACCGGGTCAACCAGCTACGCGACGAAGGCATGCAGAAGCTCGCTGCGGTCCGGGAAGCCGGCCGCAGCCGCTTGCGCCCGATCATGATGACGATGCTGACGACCGTGCTCGGCATGGTGCCACTGGCGCTCGGCATCGGCGAAGGCGCGGAAATTCGGGCACCGATGGCGATCACCGTGATCGGCGGCATTACCGTTTCGACGCTGCTGACCCTGGTCGTGATCCCGGTGCTGTACACCTTGCTCGATCGTTCGGAATAACAGGAGCACAGCCATGCGTATCACCGAGCTGTCACTGAAGCGTCCGATCACGACGCTGATGTTCTTCTTCTGTTTTCTGGTGGTCGGCGGCGTTTCGACCCGGCTGATCCCGCTGGAGTATTTTCCGGAGGTGCAGTTCCCGGGCATCTTCATCCAGATCCCCTACCCGAGTTCGACGCCGGAAGAAGTCGAGCGCCTCGTCACCCGACCGGTGGAGGAAGCGCTGTCGACCCTGTCCGGCATCAAACGCTTCCGCTCCACCACCACCAGCGACGGCGTCCAGATCGGCGTGTTTTTCGGCTGGGATGCCAATGCCATCGTCAAAGGCATCGAGGCGCGGGAAAAAATCGACGCCATCCGTGACGACTTGCCGAGCGACTTGCAACGCCTGTTTGTCTTCACCGGTCGCACCACCGATCAACCGATGCTGGAGATCCGCATCTCCAGCGACAGTCGCGATCTGTCGAAAGCCTATGACTTGCTGGACCGCAAACTGCGTCGTTCGATCGAATCGGTGCCCGGAGTCTCGAAAGTCGATCTTGGCGGCGTCGAACCGCTGCAGCTGGAAATCCAACTGGACGCCGGCAGGGTGGCCGCCCACGGCATCAACCTGCCGGAACTCGCCAGCACCCTCGCCAAATACAACTTCTCGATTTCCGGCGGCCTCATTCATGACGCCGGCCAGCGCCTGCGGGTCAAACCGGTCGGGGAATGGACCAATCTCGATGACATCCGCAATCTGCCGATCAATGCCCGTGGCCTGCGCCTGAGTGACATTGCCACGGTGACCTTTGCCCACCCGGAACGGGAAGTCGGTCGTCATCTCGACCTGCAGGACGCCATTGCGCTGTCGGTGACCCGCGAAAGTGGCGCCAATCTGGTGGAAACCAGCAAGCAAGTCATGGCCCGCATTCAACAGCTTGGCAACAGCAGCGAGTTTCGCGGCATTCAGCTGTACGTGATGAACAACCAGGCCGAGGGCGTGGTCAACAGCCTGAAAGAGATCGTGCTGTCGGGCCTGATTGGTTTCGCACTGTCGGTATTCGTGCTGTATGCCTTTCTGCGCAACTGGCCGGTCACCATTGCCGTTTCGCTGGCCGTGCCGTTCGCCGTGATGATGACGCTGGCTTACATGTTCTTTGCCGGTGTGACCATCAATATCCTGTCGATGATGGGGCTGATGTTGTCGATTGGCATGCTGGTCGACAACGCGGTGGTGGTCAGCGAAAGCATTTTCCGCCACGAGCACCTGCATCCGAACGACAAAAAGGCCGCGGTGCTGGCCGGGGCCAGACATGTCGGCCTCGCCGTGCTGACCGGCACCATCACCACGGTGATCGTGTTCATGCCGAACATCATCGGCGAAAAAATTGACATCACGGTGTTTCTGAGCCACGTCGCCACCACCATCACGGTTTCGATGTTTGCCTCCTTGTTCATCTCGCTGACCATCATTCCGCTGATGCTGTATTGGCTGCCGATGCAGAATCAGGCCAAGGATGTCCGCTGGATCAACTGGTTGATCGCACGCTACGTCCGCGCGCTCGACTGGACCATGCGGCATCCGAAATGGTCGGGCTTTCTTGCCTTCGCCGTGCTGGCGTCCGTTGCCATTCCGATGGGCATGGTCAAGAAGGACATGTTCGAGGAGAGCGCGCAGGACCGGTTGCGGCTGTACTATCAGATTGACGGCAAGTACACGGTCGATCGGGTCGAAGCCGCCGTGGTACCGATTGAACAATGGCTGCTCGACAACAAAGAGCGGTTCGAGATCGACAGCGTCTACAGCTACTTCATTACCGACGAGGCCGGCACCACCATCCTGCTGAAACCGGATCGCCAGAACGGCATGACCCTGCCCGAGATGCGCGAACAGATGGAAAAGGAAATGCCGAAGTTTCCGCTCGGCAAGGTCACGTTCCAGCGCGAACGCTTCGGCGGCGGTGAGGATTTGCGGGTGCTGCTGGTCGGCGATTCGACCGAGCGGCTGACCGAGCTGTCACGCGAACTCGCGCAGATGCTGTCGAATGTCAAAGGCCTGAAAGACGTCCGCTCCGAAGCCAGCCTCGGCGATCAGGAAGTGCAAATCCGTATCGACCGCGATCGCGCTCAGGCGCTCGGCCTGACGCCGGCCAGTGTCGCACAGGCCGTTGCCGTTGCCATGCGCGGCCAGCCGCTGCGAACCATGCGCACCGCCCACGGCGAAACCGATGTCCGCCTGATGTTCAGCCGCGACAACCGGCAACGGCTGTCGGATCTGGAAACGCTGCCGCTGTTCCGGCCAAACGGCGAGCGCGTGCCGCTATCGGCGGTCGCCGAGATCAGCTCGTCACGCGCCAGCCAGCGCATCGTCCGGGAAGAACGGCTGACGACCATCGGTGTCACCGCCGCGGCCGACGGCATTTCCGGCGAGGAAGCGCGCAAGAAGATTGAGCCGTATCTGGAGAAGCTGCAGTTGCCGCCGGGTTATCGCGCCAGTTTCGGTGGCGGCTTTGATCGTGAGAACGAAGCCAGCCGCGTGTTCATGGTCAACATGCTGCTGGCCTTGATGATGATCTACGTGGTGATGGCGGCGATGTTCGAGTCGCTGGTGTTCCCGAGCGCCGTGATTTTCTCGGTGTTCTATTCCGTGGTCGGCGTGTTCTGGTTCTTCCTGTTGACCGGCACCACGCTGTCGATCATGGCCAACATCGGCATCCTGGTGCTGATGGGGGTGGTGGTGAACAACGGCATCGTGCTGATCGATCACATCAATCAGCTGCGTAAGGAAGGTTTTGATCGCACCGAAGCCATCCTCAGCGCCGGCCGCGAACGGCTGCGACCGATCCTGATGACGACGGCGACCACAGTGCTCGGTTTGATCCCGCTCTGCATCGGCTCGACCACCATCGGCGGCGATGCCGACAGTCCGCCTTACTATCCGATGGCCCGCGCGGTGGTCGGCGGCCTGGTGTTCTCGACCGTTGTCAGCCTGCTGATTCTGCCAACGCTGTACGTCGGCCTCGACAACATGCGCAACTGGGCCGGCCGTGTCTGGCACGATGCCAAGCAGCGGGCACGTGGCAGCAAGGCAACGGCGGCGACAACCGAGCTGCCGTGAAAACAGCATCGCCACGGTGCGGTGCAACGCACCGAACCGTGGCGATGGTTATAAATGACAGGTCCCATCAAGTTGGAACTGCGTCATACCGGCGAAAACATGTTCTCCATTACTGACTTAATCAGCGCTTCCTTGCATACGAAAACTCAGCCGCCGATTCAGGCCAGCGGCGCTGGCCGGGCAATACCGTAACCCTGGGCGTAATCCACGCCGATCTCGCGCAGCTTGGCCAGCACCGCATCGTTCTCGACGAATTCGGCAATGGTCTTCATGCCCATCACCTTGCCGACCTCGTTGATGGCACGGACCATCGCATAGTCCATGGCATTGCTGGCCAAATCCTTGACGAACACGCCGTCGATTTTCAGGTAGTCGACCGGCAGGTTGCGCAGGTAGGCAAACGACGACATGCCGGCGCCGAAATCGTCGAGCGCAAAGGCGCAGCCGAGCTGCTTCATCTGCTGGATAAACGCACGGGCACTTTGCAAATTGGCGATCGCCGTGGTCTCGGTGACTTCAAAACAAACCCGTTCCGGCGCGACGCCGGAGCGCTGCAATTCTTCGGCGACAAACTGGTGGAACAGCGGCTGATTGATGCTGGCGCCAGACAGGTTGATGGCGCAGGTAATCGGCGGCGCCCCCCTGCGCTGCTGCTGCGCCATCCAGTCGAAGGTGCGGCCAACGACCCAGCGATCCAGCATCAGCACCAGATTGAAGCGCTCGGCGGCCGGCAGGAACATGCCCGGCGGCACCAGGCTGCCATCGACATCGATCATCCGGACCAGAATTTCCTGATGGCCAATCCCCTGTCCCGGCAACACCGGCGCGATCCGCTGCGCCCAGAGCTGGAAACGGTCCTGCTGCAGGGCCTGGACAATGCGCGATACCCACTGCATTTCGGTATGGCGCTGGGCGAGCTGTTCATCGTCTTCGCTGAAGATGCGCAGCTGATTGCCGCCCAGTTCTTTGGCGTGATAGCAGGCGGCATCCGCCTGCCCCAATGCCGTCGCCCAGTTCTGGCCGGGCCCGATCAGTGCCGCGACGCCAATGCTGACACTGAGCGAAAACGATTTGTCGCCCCAGCTGAACGGAAATTCCGTGACCCGCTGCCGCAGCTCTTCCGCCCACAGCGCGGCCTCATCCAGTGAGCGCTGCCACAGCAGCGTGGCGAATTCATCGCCACCGATGCGCGCGAGCACGTCGGCATCGCTGACCTGGGTCCGGAACAGTTCGGTCAGCTGGCGCAGCAACTCGTCGCCGGCAATGTGGCCGCAGGTGTCATTGACCACCTTGAACTGATCGAGATCGATATAGCACAGCGCGTGGCCACCGCCTTCCTGCTGCGATTGCAGCAAGGCGTCCTGCAGGCGACTTTCGAATTCGGCACGGTTGACCAAACCGGTCAGCACATCATGCGAGCGCTGGAAATGGACGGTGTCGGCGAGCGAGCGGGTCTGGAACAGATCCTTGATGGTCAGCAGCCAACCGCTGCTGCGGCCCTGGCGCAGCCGGACGGCGTGCAGCTCAAACGGAAACTCATTGCCGTTGCGGCGCTGGATCACCGCACTGTCGTTGAGATTGCGGAGCCAGTCCGGATCATCCAGCCGGTTCATTGGCAAGGTGATGGGCTCGCGGCTGTTTTCGTCGAGCACGATCAACAGCTCATCGAGTCGCTCGGTCAGCGGATCGTCTTCGGCATAGCCCAGCAGACGCCGGCAGGCGCGATTGACCAGCAACAAGCGGCCATCAGGCGCGACCAACATCACGGCCTCGCGCAAAGCCTGCAGTGCTGCCGGGAAAAGTTCAGGAGAGGCGTGTTCCATGGCGTCCTTCATCAGGTGTGCACTTCCGTGGCACCGCAAGCCCGGGACGGCCCCGGGCCATTCGCCGCACAAAACTCGACCGTTACAGCATAGACCATATGAAAAGCGTACGGTCAGTCGGTTCCGACTTGGCCGCGAGTGGCGCCAGAACCAGACAGCAGGCTACCATAGCGGCCGGTTTTTCCGGCTCGACCCCTGGTTGTTTCGAACGTGAGCATTTCACTTTCCGGCAAGCGCAGCGACACCGCCTCGCCCTGTATCGGTGTTTGCAGCACCGTGCTCGGTGATGAAATCTGCCGTGGCTGCGGTCGCAGCTTTGAAGAAGTGCTGAACTGGCATCAGTTCAGCGACGAGCAGAAGCGCGCCATCAATCGCCGCCTGGCTGAACGCAGCCTGCGGGCCGGTCAGGCGGCCGACTGACCGCCGGGAGAACCCGCCACTACGCCAGCGGTGCTGCCCTCGGCAGCCGGCGTCCTGGACCCCCACACACTGTTACGAGGACTGTTGCAATGATTCGTTTGGCGATTGCCGACGTGCTGAAAGGCAAGGCTGCCGCCGGCAGCCAGGTTCGCATTCAAGGCTGGGTCCGTACCCGCCGGGATTCGAAAGCCGGCCTTTCTTTCATCAACGTGCATGACGGCTCGGGTTTTCACCCGATCCAGGTGGTCGCCGAACAGAATTTGAACAATTACCAGGACGAAGTCCTGCGGCTGACCGCCGGCTGCTCGGTCGACATCGTCGGCACCGTGGTGCCGTCGCCGGCCCAGGGCCAGGCCATCGAGCTGAAAGCCGAACAGATCACCGTGGTTGGCTGGGTCGAAGACCCGGAAACCTACCCGATCAGCCCGAAGCCGCACAGCTTCGAGTACCTGCGCGAGCAAGGCCACCTGCGCGCCCGCACCAACGTCATCGGCGCGGTGACCCGGGTCCGCAACTGCATCGCCCAGGCCATCCACCGCTTCCACCACGAGCAGGGCTTCGTCTGGGTGGCGAGCCCGATCATCACCGCCAGCGACTGCGAAGGCGCCGGCGAGATGTTCCGGGTCTCGACGCTGGACATGGTCAACTGCCCGCGCACCCCGGATGGCAAGGTCGACTACTCGCAGGATTTCTTCGGCAAAGAGGCCTTCCTGACCGTGTCCGGCCAGCTCAACGCCGAGACCTACGCGATGGCGATGTCCAAGGTTTACACCTTTGGCCCGACCTTCCGCGCCGAAAACTCCAACACCACCCGCCATCTGGCCGAGTTCTGGATGGTCGAGCCGGAAATCGCCTTCGCGGATCTGGCCGCCGACGCCGACCACGCCGAAGCGATGCTGAAATACATCTGCCGCGCCGTGCTGAACGAGCGCATGGACGACATGCACTTCTTCACCGAACGGATCGAGCCGACTGCGATTTCGCGGCTGGAAGCCATCGTCGCCAGCGAATTCGTCCGGATGGATTACACCGAAGCGGTCAAGATCCTGCAGGCCAGCGGCGAGAAGTTCCAGTTCCCGGTCCAGTGGGGCATGGATCTGCAGTCCGAGCACGAGCGCTACATCGCCGAGAAGCACGTCGGCCGCCCGGTCGTGATGATGAACTACCCGAAGGACATCAAGGCTTTCTACATGCGCCTGAACGACGACGGCAAAACCGTCGCCGCGATGGACGTGCTGGCGCCGGGCATCGGCGAAATCATCGGCGGCTCGCAGCGGGAAGAGCGGCTGCATGTGTTCGACGAGCGGCTGAAGGAAATGGGCCTGCCGATCGAGAACTATTGGTGGTATCGCGATCTGCGCCGTTATGGCACCGTGCCGCACGCCGGCTTCGGTCTGGGCCTGGAGCGCTGCGTGGCTTACGTGACCGGCATGCAGAACGTCCGCGACGTGATCCCGTTCCCGCGCACGCCGAAGAACGCCGAGTTTTGAGTTTTTTTGAATGGTTTCGCAGGCCCGGCTGTGGTCGGGCCTTTGTCAGGAGTAAAGCATGAGCAAGATCGACCGCGCCTACGTCAGCGACAGCACCCGCTTCCTGCAGGAGCTGGAACAGAAACCGGAAAACAATCAATCGCCGGCCCGTCAGGCCGAAGAGGCCAAGTACAAGCGCATCAATACGCTGCGCGACGAAGCCAAACCCGCGCCGGAAACCGGCAAGATCTGGAGCGGCTTCTGAGCCACGGCTGGCAGGGGGCTTGGTACAAGTGCACCAGACCTCCCCAGCCCCGGTGCAAACCGCTACACTTGCCAGCATGACGGCGGGACTTGCCGGAACTCGCTTGCCAACTAGAAGACAGGCAGACAGGAGAACAATATGAAATGCCCGAAGTGCAAGGCTCCGATGGACAACGTGGTGCTGGAAGGCGTGCAAATCGAACGCTGCAGCGGCTGCAAAGGTCTCTGGTTTGATGCCAATGAAGAAGTGCTGCTGAGCAAAATCCAGCATGCCGAAATGCTCGATCTGGGCCTCGCCAGCCTCGGCAAGGAATTCAACAACGAAGAGCCGATCTACTGCCCGCGCTGCGGCACCAGCTCGCAACTGCACAAGCTGCAGGACAAGAAGCAGCCGCACATCGAGATCGACCGCTGCAATACCTGCAACGGCACCTTCTTCGATGCCGGTGAATTCACCGACTTCAAAAAGCACGATGTGCTCGACTTCTTCAAGTCGCTGGCGAGCAAAGTGCGCCGTTAATCGTCGCCTTGTCGCAGCAAACAAAAAGCCGGCATTGCCGGCTTTTTGTTTAATCCGTCAAACCCTTTGCGGATAGCGTTCAGCGTCATGCCGCGCGCAAGGAAACCTTCCGCGGCCTCACTCGGCTTGCCGTCGTTCAGAAATACGACCAAATCGTCTCCGCCGCCGGTGCCGCACCGGTATCTTTCGGTGCCCCCTTGACCGTACCAACGTAGACATAGCCAATCACCTGCTCGTTTTCCGCCAGGCCCAGCAGGCGCCAGATGGCCGGGTTGTAGGCGATATCACCGGTACGCCAGTAGGCGCCAAAACCCAGTGCCTGCGCCGCATTGATGATTTGGAAGGTCGCAAGGCCTGCGGTAATCAGTTGCTCTTGGCGCGGCGTTTTCGGGCTGTCCTTGAAGCTCGCCACGGCAATAACCACCATCGGTGCCCGCAGCGGCAGGCCCTTGGCACGATCCAACTTGGCAATATCGCTTTCACCGCTCTGCTGCATGCCTTGCGCATACAACTCACCAAGCGCCGTCAGCTTTTCGCCTTCACAAATCAGAAAACGATATGGCTTCAGATTGCCGTGATCAGGCGCGCGCAGCGCCGCTTGCATCAGCGTGTTGAGCTGCTCTGTGCTCGGTGCAGGCGCGGTCAGAATCGGAAAGGAACGGCGGGTTAACAGGAAGTCCAAAGGCGTCATTTCGCAGAGACTCGAATCAAAAACTGGCCGACATTGTAGCCTGCGCCGCCGAGCAAGTATTTAGCCCCTCGCCCCTGGAGGGAGAGGGGTTGGGGTGAGGGGGAACTGCTGTATGCCCGGTCCCTGCAAATGAACTGAGGGGAATTCTCGCTGACGCGAAACCGTCTCTCTCGACGTGAGCACGGGGATTGCGCAGCACACCCTGTGGCGCGTCCTGCGGACCGCCACGGTGCGGCGGCGCCAAAATGCTCCCGGCATCTTGGTCGACCCCCTCCGGGGCCCGAGCCCTGCAAGCGAGCGCCAAATAAAAAAGCCCGCATAAGCGGGCCTTTTTATTTGGCGTCCCCACGGGGATTCGAACCCCGGTTACCGCCGTGAAAGGGCGATGTCCTAGGCCTCTAGACGATGGGGACTAAACCGTTTGTACTGCAACTTTCGGTACTGCTTACCAAATTGAAGGGCCGCTAGAGACGGCCCTTCCAGAATCTGGTGGAGCTAAGCGGGGTCGAACCGCTGACCTCTTGCATGCCATGCAAGCGCTCTACCAACTGAGCTATAGCCCCGAAAGAGGCGCGCATTTTAGGGGTGGCCTGCGCGCCTGTCAACAACTCTTACGCGACTTTTTTATCGATGAAAGCCAGCGCCCGATCGATGCGCGCCAGCACACGGTTTTTGCCAATCAGTTCGGCAGTGATATCAATCGACGGCGACGCGGTCGAGCCGGTAATGGCCACGCGCAGCGGCGGCGCGACTTTGCCAAAACCCAGGCCGAGGTTCTTGCACACCGCATCGACAGCGCCGTGAATCGCGGTCGCATTCCACTCGGCAAGTGCCGCCAACTGTTCACGCAGGCTCGCCAGCGCGGCACGCGTTTGCGCGGTCAGCTGCTTGTCGGCAGACGCGGCATCGTAGTCGTCGAATTCCTGGTAGAAATAGCGGCTTTGCTGCGCCATCGTGCGCAGGTTGTCGCAGCGTTCCGCTTGCGCGGCGACCACTTTCGCCAACGCCGGGCCATTGTCGAGATCGATACCCTGATCCTGCATATGCCATTCAAGATGCGCGGCGACTTCTTCGGCCGGCGAGCTCTTGATGTAGTGATGGTTCAGCCAGAGCAGCTTCTTGGTATCGAACGCAGCGGCTGATTTGTTGACGTCTTTCACGTCGAAATACTGAATCATCTCGGCCATCGAGAAAATTTCCTGGTCACCGTGTGACCAGCCGAGCCGGACCAGATAATTCAGCAGAGCCTGCGGCAAATAGCCCTCATCGCGGTATTGGATGACGCTGACCGCGCCGTGGCGCTTGGACAGTTTCTGGCCGTCCTGGCCGAGAATCATCGGCAAGTGGCCGTACTGCGGCAAGGTGGCGCCGAGCGCCAGCAGGATGTTGATCTGCTTCGGCGTGTTCGAGACGTGATCGTTGCCGCGAATGACGTGGCTGATTTTCATGTCGTAATCATCAACGACCACGCAAAAGTTGTAAGTCGGCGAACCGTCGGTGCGGGCGATGATCAGATCATCGAGTTCATCGTTGGCAATTTCGATGCGGCCGAGAATGAGATCGTCCCAGGCCACGACACCGCCGATCGGGTTCTTGAACCGGACGACAAACGGTTTGCCATCGTCGGCTGGCGGATGGTGCCGGCAGTGGCCGTCATAGCGAGGCTTTTCCTTGCGCGCTTCCTGATCGGCGCGCAGCTGCTCCAAGCGCTCTTTCGTGCAGGTGCAGCGATACGCCGTGCCGGCTTGCAGCATCTGCTGTATCACTTCCTTGTAGCGGTCGAAACGTTTGGTCTGGAAAAACGGGCCTTCGTCTTCTTTCAGGCCGAGCCAGTTCAGGCCATCGAAAATCGCCTGCACGGCGGCATCGGTCGAACGCTCCAGATCAGTGTCCTCGATCCGCAACACATACTGGCCGCCCATGCGGCGGGCATAAAGATAGGAATACAGCGCCGTGCGGGCGCCGCCAACGTGCAGATAGCCGGTCGGGCTCGGTGCGAAACGGGTACGGACGGTCATGTTCTGGAGATTCCTGTGGTCGGGGTGCCTGTTTGCAGCGTCTGTCTCGGGACAGGGGGCAGGCCGAACGGGGCCGGCATTGTAGCAGCGCCGCCAGGCGCTTTGGCGGCACCGAGGCCACCGTCAGCCACGACATATGACGGGACAAGAATGTTCCGGCAATGCTTGACCTCGGAGGGTTCGGTCCCTATGATGGCGCGCCTTTCCGGACCCGACCGGAAAACGCTGTAATGCTGTAATCGGGCGCTTAGCTCAGTTGGTAGAGCATCTCCCTTACAAGGAGGGGGTCAGCGGTTCGAGCCCGTTAGCGCCCACCAAATCAAAAAGCCCGCTCCGTGAGCGGGCTTTTTCTTTGTCAAATTTTATGTCCGGCGATTCTCCAACGCCGGTACCAGCGTTATGCTCCGGCAGCCCTCGCCTACCGGAGATTTCCCGTGGCCCTACGCCCCTTGCTGATGACCGCCGTGCTCGGCGCGGCCTGCGCGACCGCGGCTTTTGCCAAAAACGATCTGGAAACCATCAACCGCATTCGTGACGAAGGTCTGTATCGCTCGCAGGTCATGACCACGCTGCAGCACCTGACTGATCACATCGGGCCTCGGCTGACCGGTTCGCCGCAGATGCAACAGGCCAGTGCCTGGACGGTCAAGCAGTTGCAGGCCTGGGGACTGTCGAATGTGCATCTTGAAGGTTTTGAATTCGGCCGCGGCTGGAGCTACGACAGTGCCCATGCCCAGTTGCTGCATCCGCGCAAGGCGCCGCTGATGGGCCTGCCGGTGGCGTGGACACCGGGCAGCAACGGCACCATCGACGGCGAAGTCGCGTTTGTCGATGCTGTCACCGAAGCCGAGCTGGAAAAATACCGCGGCAAGATCAGCGGCAAGATCGTACTGCTGAGCGAACCGGAGGACATCGGCGAACCGCAACCGGAACTGTTCAAACGCTACAGCAGCGACGATCTCGGCAAGATGAAAAGCCTGGATTTGAAACGCCCGGCCAGCCACGCCCACGGCGCGCCCGACTCGATCGCCCAGAACCGCAAGCGGCTCGCGTTTCGGGAAGCGGTCGCCGCATTTCTGAAGCAGGAAAACGCCAAGGCCGCACTCTATCGCAGCAGCCGCGATGGCGGCCTCATCCGCGTCTTCGGCCACGATCATCGTGTCGGCAAGACTTTTCCGGTACCGGCGCTGATTCTGTCATCCGAACATTACCAATTGCTGCTCCGACTGCTGGAAAAAGGCGAGACGCCGCGCGTCGCGCTCAACATCGATGCCCGCTTTCACGATGAAGACAGCAAAACCTACAACACCATCGCCGAGATCACGGGCAGCGACAAAAACCCGGAAATCGTCATGATCGGCGCCCACCTCGATTCCTGGCATGCCAGCACCGGCGGTGTCGACAATGCCGCCGGCGTTGCCGTCACCATGGAAGCGATGCGCATCCTGAAAAAACTGGACATCAAACCGAAGCGGACCATCCGTATCGGCCTGTGGTCCGGTGAAGAGCAAGGTCTGTACGGTTCGCGCGCCTATGTCGAACAACATCTCGCAACGCGGCCGAAGCCGACCGATCCGGCCGAGCGAGAACTGACGCCGTGGTACTGGAGCTCGCCGGGTTGGCCGATCAGCAAGAAGCCGGATTACGATCGCTTCTCGGTTTACTTCAACATGGACAACGGCAGCGGCAAGTTCCGCGGCATCTACACCGAAGGCAATGTCGCAGTGAAATCGCTGTTCAGCGACTGGTTCGGCCCGCTGTCGGATTTGACGGAAGGCACCATCAATGCCAATGCCACCGGCGGCACCGATCACGAATCGTTCGACAATGTCGGCCTGCCCGGCTTCCAGTTTGTCCAGGATCCGCTCGATTACATGCCGCGCCTGCATCACACCCATGTCGACTCCTTCGACCATGTGTTGCCGGATGACATGCGACAAGCCGCCGTGGTGATGGCGACGTTTGCCTACAAGGCGGCGATGGCCGACAACCGGCTGCCACGCAAACCGATGCCAACCGCACCGAGCGAGCTGGAACAGCAGCAGGAACAGGAAAACGCCAAGAAACGCCAGCGCATGAAAGAGCGCAAGGCCTTGAGCGAGCTGCCGAAGTAAGACGGCGCGCTGCTGGCAGCAAAGAGGGGCTCGAATGAGCCCCTCTTTGCTGCCTCCGCCCCATCCCAGGTCATCATCTGTTGCCGCTGCCCGGCGCGGTACACGCGCCCAAACACGGTTCGCAAACCTGCACCGGCATCGCCGTACCGAACCGACGGCGCCGGATACGCCATCCGCTAGCCGGCGATTTGCTACAATTTCGCCGCTTTTGTGCCTCCACCCGTCGGCCTAGTGGACTGGGAATCGGTGAGCCGTTCCGGCCTTCACCGTGCAGTAATGGATCTCTCCCATGACTGACTCGTCTGATATTCAATCTTCAATGGAAAACCCCATTCGCGGCGATGGCGCCATCCGCCGCACCTCCCTGTACGGCAGCAGCATCGAAAATACCTACGGCGGTGTCCAGTCGTTCATGCGTCGCAACTACAGCCGCGACCTGACCGGCGTCGATGTCGCGATCAGCGGCATTCCGTTCGATCTCGCCTGCACCTACCGCAGCGGTGCCCGCCTCGGTCCGAACGCCATCCGCGCCGCTTCGGTACAGCTCGCCGAACTGAAACCGTTTCCATGGGGCTTTGATCCGTTCGATGATCTGGCCGTGATCGATTACGGCGATTGCTGGTTCGACGCCCACAACCCGATGACCATCAAGCAAAGCATCATCGATCACGCCCGCACGATTCTGAACGCCGGCGCGACCATGCTGACCTTCGGTGGCGATCACTACGTCACCTACCCGCTGCTGAAAGCGCACGCCGAAAAACACGGCGCGCCGCTCAGTCTCATTCACTTCGATGCCCACTGCGACACCTGGCCGGACGACAGCCCGGATTCGCTGAACCACGGCACAATGTTCTACAAGGCAGTGAAAGAAGGTCTGATCGATCCCAAGCGTTCAGTACAGGTCGGCATCCGCACCTGGAATGACGACTTCCAGGGCATCAACATGCTGTTCGCGCCGTGGGTGCATGAGAATGGCGTTGCCGCGACCATTGCCGAGATCAAGAAGACCGTCGGCAACAATCCGACCTATCTGACCTTCGACATCGACTGCCTCGATCCGGCGTATGCACCGGGCACCGGCACCCCGGTTCCGGGCGGCCTCACCAGCGCACAAGCGCTGTCGATTGTCCGCGCCCTCGGTGACATCAACCTGATCGGCATGGACGTGGTCGAAGTCGCCCCGTCCTACGATCAAAGCGAAGTCACCGCGCTCGCTGCTGCCCATCTGGCCTGCGATTTCCTCTGCCTGATGCGCAACAAGAAACTGGCGAAGCAAGGTAAGAAGTAAGTAACAAAGACCGGTCAGCCCATCAGCCTTATATCGGTCTTCGGGATTCACCCTCACCTAAATCCTCTCCCCTCAAGGGAGAGGACTTGAAAGCCTTCTCCCTTGAGGGGAGAAGGTGGGATGAGGGTGAACCCTCAGCAGCACACCGCTCCCGTAGACACGCACAACAGAAGAAAGCAAACCATGCTCTACACCATCATCAAACACATCCACATCACCACTGCCATCATCAGCGGCATCCTGCTGTTCTGGCGCGGCGGCCGTGCCCTGTTCGGCTACAACAACAGCGGCTTCGCCTACCGCGTGCTGCCGCACATCATCGACACCGTCCTGCTCGCCAGCGCGATCTACCTCGCCTACCTGATGCACCAGTATCCGTTCGTGCACGCCTGGCTGACCGCAAAAGTCGTGGTGCTGTTCGCCTACATCTTCTTCGGTTACATGGCCGTCAAAAAAGCCAAAGGCTTCTTCCCGATCCTGATGTACCTGCTGCTGGCACTGGCAAGCTTTGTCTATATCATCGGCACCGCGCACTACAAAAACTGGTTGTGGGTGAGCTGGTATTTCTGAAATCTTGAACGACGTAGGTTGGGCTGCAAAGCCCAACATCGGCTTGAACGGAAAGATGCATTGGGCTTCGCATGCTTAGCCAAACCTACCGAGCTCAGCGGACTTGGAACCCGAAAGAGAGAAATGTATGCGACTCTTGCTTATTATTTTGGCAGCATCGTTCTCCATCGCAAATGCGGCGTCATATGAGCGATTTGTGAAATCTTGGGAGACTACTTGTTCGATAGAAAATACGACCTTCAAACTGAAATCAAAATCGAAGTCCAATTCGGATGATGGGAACGACCATCAGATTTTCATCGGCGACAACCCCACTCCTATTAATGTCAAAGAGGCACTATATTTACGAAGCGCGGTTGTATCGAAGACAAAGAGCGTTTGTAAGGATATCCCCGTATTCAATCTTGGGTAATGGTTATCTTTTGATTTTGCTTAGATCCGACAACCGACCGGGACTGGATAATCTGTCCGCCGTCCTTTACTCGACTGACAGCAATATGGTCACTTCAAAGATCGAGAATATGGGCGTGCTGAAACTCCTCGGCAGCCAAGGAATAGCAGTCAAGTCAACCGACAACGGATTCCAGATCAGGCTTGTCAGAGAATGGCTTCAAGATACAGGTGCAGACTCCATCGAAATTGCAATTGAAGACTGGATGAACCTGCAAATTGAAGATAATAGGCTCACCGCCAGCTGGAATTGAGTAATGAACTTAGAGCGCAGCTGATAATCCCCGGAACCCGCTCCGCCAGTTCCCGGCGACCTATCCCACCTACACCACCTGAACCAAAAACCTCCCCCACATGACCAACAACACCACCGTGCTCAGCAAAAAAGCCAAAAACCGGTGCCGCACCTTGTTGTAGGTACAGTGAATGACCGTGTGCACCAACCGCAAGGCCACAAACAGCCACGCCATCGCCACATAGGTCATATCCACCTTGGCCAGCACGAGCAGCAGCACGACCAACAGGTAAAACAGCACCGGCAGTTCCAGCAGGTTCTGGAAGTGATCGGCCAGCGGATTGATGGGTTTGAAGACGTCGGCAGCGCCTTTGCGATCGGCGACGTTCTGCGGGTGGATGCGCTCTTTCTGCAGATAACTCACGCGCAGATAGCCGAGCCGCAGCAGCACGGCAAAGGTGATGAACACCATCACCAGCAGGGGATACAGAATGGCCTGGGTCATGACTTCAATCCTTACTTCAATTTTTCAGAGATGTGCGCGGGTTCATGTCAGGGGAGATTACGGCTGTTTGTCCTGGCTTTTGTCCACCGGCTTGCGCAGGAAAAGATAGAGCGCCAGCACCAACGGGCCAGCCAGTGCGCCCATCAGGATGTACGGCAACGGGTTCTTGCCGCGACGCTTGGCCCATACGGCCATGACAATGGCGCCGATGATGCCGAGTACGATGTAGATGCGAATGAGCATGATGTGATCAGGCCATGAGTGGTGACAGTAGCGAAATCGGTTGGTGCGGAGAGGGCTCCCCCTCCCAGCCAACCGCAGAGCGGTTGTCGTTCGGCGGGCAAACCAGTCCACTGGGACTGATTTGAATTCCCCGCCTCACCCCGCAAGGGGCGAGGGGAACCGAAAACCGGGTTCGGGCAGATTCTACGTTGTTCGTGACAAAAACAAAGACAGGGAATTTGAAAGGGCTTGAACGAAACCCTGGCGCGGGTTGTTGGTTCACCCTCACCCCGGCCCTCTCCCCTCAAGGGAGAGGGGGCTTAGCGCCTTCTCCCTTGAGGGGGTGAAGGCGGGAAGGAACGAAGCACCGCTTCGTTCCGCCGTAACGCCACGAGCCAGCGAGTGGCAGGGGCGCGGAGCGAGGTTGGATGAGGGTGACCGATCCGTTACGCTGCCAAGCCAGAAAAACGAACTGACGTAGCCAGTGTTAGCAGCAACGCACGGACTGAACGTCATCAGGGATTCAAGTTAATCCAGGTCGCTTTCAGTTCAGTGTATTTATCCAGCGCATGCAGCGACTTGTCGCGGCCGTTGCCGGACTGCTTGTAACCGCCGAACGGCGTGGTGATGTCGCCGCCGTCGTAGCAGTTGACCCAGACCGAGCCGGCGCGAATGGCCTTGGCGGTTTTGTGCGCCTTGCTGATATCGCGGGTCCACAGCGCCGCCGCCAAACCATAATGGGTGTCGTTGGCGATGCGCACTGCTTCTTCGGCATCCTTGAAGCCCAGCACCGACAGCACCGGGCCGAAGATCTCTTCGCGAGCGATGGTGTGATGCGGCTGCACGCAGCTGTACACCGTCGACTCGACAAAATAGCCACCGGTGTCCTGCAGGGTCTGTTTGCCGCCGAGCAGCAGCTTGCAGCCTTCTTCGTTGGCTTTGTTGATGAAGCCGAGCACGGTTGCCATTTGCTTGTCATCGACCAGCGCGCCGACCTTGGTGGCCGGATCGAGCGGATCGCCCGGTTGCCAGCCTTTGGCTTTTTCCAGCACCCGCTGGACAAACTCATCGGCAATCGAATGCTCGACCAGCAAGCGTGAACCGGCCGAACACATTTCGCCCTGGTTGTAGAAAATGCCATAGGCGGCCGCTTCGGCAGCGGCGTCCATGTTCGGGCAGTCCGCGAAAACAAGGTGTGGACTCTTGCCGCCGCATTCGAGCCAGGCACGCTTCAGGTTGCTCTGCCCCGCCATCTGCATGATCTGTTTGCCAACGCCGGTGGAGCCGGTGAACGCGATGCAATCGACGTCCATGTGCAGCGCCAGCGCCTTGCCGACGGTGTGGCCGTAGCCCGGCAACACGTTCAGCACGCCCGGCGGCAAGCCAGCTTCGAGCGCGAGCTCGGCCAAACGCAGCGCCGACAGTGGCGATTTTTCCGAGGGTTTCAGAATGACGCTGTTGCCGGCAGCAAGTGCCGGCCCGAGTTTCCAGCTGGTCATCAGCAGCGGAAAATTCCACGGCACGATACAGGCAACCACGCCAACCGGTTCCCGCGTCGTCAAACCGATTTCGTCTTCGCCGGTTGGCGACACTTCGTCGTAAATCTTGTCGATGGCTTCGCCGAACCAGCGTATGCAATTGGCCGAGCTGCGCACGTCAACATTCAGCGAATCGGTGATCGGCTTGCCCATGTCGAGCGTTTCGAGCAGCGCCAGTTCTTCCGCGTGCTGCAGCATCAGCTCAGCCCAGCGCACCATGACCTGCTTGCGCTGACGCGGACTCTTGCGGCTCCAGACGCCGGACTCGAACGTGCGCCGCGCCACCTTGACCGCCGCCTCGGCATCGGGCGCATCGCATTCGGCGACCTGGGTCAATTCACGGCCATTGAGCGGGCTGATGCTGGCAAAGGTCTTGCCGGACAGCGCGGCAACAAACTTGCCGTCGATCAGGGCTTGGTTACGGAAGGAAAGGGCGCGGGCTTTTTCTTGCCACTGCGATTTGCTCAGGCGGTTGCTCATGATGGCCTTTTCTCGTTTTGTGCCGAACACGGCGTGCAAGCCATGACCGGGCAGTCTTGGAAAGCGGGCGTGAACAGCGTGGGCAACAACAGCGCACCGGAACGATTTCCGGCTGGTGAATCTCGATGGTGGGAGCGAGCGTGCTCGCGATGTCAGCTAATCAAACCATCGCGGGCAAGCCCGCTCCCACAACGATCACAAACAGGAAATCAGAATGACGGCGGCGAGTTGGCCGACACTATCTCACACGGTTCATCACCGACATTGCGGAAACGGTGCGGGATCTTCGATTCGAAGTAATACGAGTCGCCGGGACCCAGGACGCGAACATCCGTGCCCACGGTCAGCTCGATCTGACCCCGCACAATCACGCCGCCTTCTTCGCCTTCATGGGTGAGCATGTCGGCGCCGGTGTCGGTACCCGGCTCATAAATTTCGCGCAGGATCGACATCTGGCGGCCGTGGCGGTCATAACCGACCAGTCGGTACGAGATGCCTTCCTTGCCCAGATCCGGCAACTCGCCGGCCTGATAAAACGTTTTGTGCTGGTCGGTGACTTCGGCCGTGAAAAACTCGGCCAGCGAGATCGGGATGCCATCCAGCACCTTCTTCAGCGAGGCGATGGACGGGCTGACCCGGTTCTGTTCAATCAGCGAAATCAGCCCGTTGGTGACCCCGGCCCGCTTCGCCAGAGCCCGCTGGGACAGATCATGCTTCTGGCGGACCGCCTTCAAACGCTCGCCGATATCCTCGCTCATGCTTCTCACAGCCCTCGTCAGTAACCACTGTTGCATTCCTGCTGTCCAAACCCGGCGGTTTAGCCGTCCGTGTTTAGTAACAACAGCCACTAAGGGACCAGTCACGGGCGAATATAGCCCAATTCCGGTCTTGTTGTTTAATTTTTTAATCGGGTAAGATGCCGGGCAGCTCGCCAGACCGGATACCTTTATGAGCCTTGACCACGCCCCGTTCAACCCGAAGGACCGCGACCAACTCGACGCCTTCTGGATGCCCTTTACCGCCAACCGCCAGTTCAAGTCGGCTCCCCGGCTGCTGAAAAGCGCCAAGGGCATGTATTACACCGACGTCGATGGCCGCCAGATCCTGGACGGCACCGCCGGCCTCTGGTGCTGCAATGCCGGCCACGGCCGCGACGCCATCACCAAAGCCGTCCAGCATCAGATCGAAGAGCTGGATTATGCCCCAACCTTCCAGATGGGGCACCCGCTGCCGTTTGAGTTTGCCAACCGGCTGCGGCCGCACCTGCCGGGTGACATGAGCCATGTCTTCTTCACCAATTCGGGCTCCGAATCGGTCGACACCGCACTGAAAATCGCCCTCGCCTATCACCGCGTCCGTGGTGAGGGCGCGCGTCAGCGCCTCATCGGCCGCGAGAAGGGCTATCACGGTGTCGGCTTCGGCGGCATTTCGGTCGGCGGTCTGGTCAACAACCGCAAATTCTTCGGCTCGCTGCTGAACGGTGTCGATCATCTGCCGCACACGCTGCTGAAAGCGAACAACTTTTCGCGCGGCCTGCCCAAGCACGGCGTCGAACTCGCCGACGAACTTGAGCGCATCATTGCGCTGCACGATGCCAGCACCGTTGCCGCGGTCATTGTCGAGCCGATCTCCGGTTCGGCCGGCGTCATTCTGCCGCCCGAGGGTTATCTGAAGCGGCTGCGCGAGATCTGCGACAAGTACGGCATCCTGCTGATTTTCGACGAAGTGATCACCGGCTTTGGTCGCATTGGTCAACCGTTTGCCGCCCAGCGTTTCGGCGTGCAGCCGGACCTCATCACCTGCGCCAAGGGCCTGACCAACGGCGCCATTCCGATGGGCGCCGTGCTGGTGCGCAAGCACATTTACGACACTTTCATGAACGGGCCGGAAGGCGCCATTGAACTGTTCCATGGCTACACCTACTCCGGTCACCCGGTCGCCTGCGCCGCCGGCATTGCCGCGATCGACATTTACGAGAAAGAAGGCCTGTTCAACAAGGCCATCGAGCTCGGTCAGTATTGGGAAGACGCACTGCACAGTCTGCGGGATCTGCCGCATGTTGCCGATATCCGCAACTTTGGTTTGATCGGTGCGATCGAGCTGGAGCCGATCGCCGGCAGCCCGGGCAAGCGCGCCTACAACGCGTTTGTGAATACTTTCCAGAAAGGCGCGCTGATCCGAGTCACCGGCGACATCATCGCGCTGAGCCCGCCACTGATTATCGAAAAGAAACACATCGATGAACTGTTTGGCGTGATCCGCGAGGTGTTGAAGAACAATATTTGATCGGCACCCTACGGCAAAAAATACCAGCAACACCCGGCGCACAGGACGTGCGCGGCAAAACGGGCTGGAGACAGTCGCCAGACTGTTACGGGGCACTCGTGTGGCTCCTGCCCAAGCTCTCCGACGAGAGAAAGCGAATGTGCCCACATTCGAGGATTGATTCATGAAAACCATTCCGCACTGGATCAACGGCCAGGATCACGCGTTGACCGGCACCCGCACGTCGCCCGTATTCAACCCGGCCACCGGCGAACAGACCGCGCAACTGCTGCTGGCCAGCAAGGCCGACGTCGAAACCGCCATTACTGCCGCAGCAAAAGCCTTTCCGGGCTGGGCGGCCACGCCGCCGCTGGTTCGCGCGCGAGTGATGTTCAAGTTCAAGGAGTTGATTGAACAGCATGCCGATGAACTGGCCGCGCTGATCACCGCCGAGCACGGCAAAGTGCTGTCCGATGCCAAAGGCGAACTGACCCGCGGTCTTGAAGTGGTCGAGTTTGCCTGCGGCATTCCACAGCTGCTGAAAGGCGAGTTCACCGAAAATGTCGGCCGCGATATCGACTCGTGGTCGCTGCGGCAACCGCTTGGTGTCGTCGCCGGGATCACGCCGTTCAATTTCCCGACCATGGTGCCGATGTGGATGTTCCCGGTCGCCATTGCCTGCGGCAATACCTTCATCCTGAAGCCTTCCGAGCGTGACCCGTCAGCGCCCCGCCTGCTTGCGCAATTGCTCAAGCAGGCGGGGCTGCCTGATGGCGTGTTCAACATCGTCAACGGTGACAAGGAAGCGGTCGATACCCTGCTGACCGATCCGCGCATTCAGGCGGTGTCGTTCGTTGGTTCGACGCCGATCGCGCAATACATCTACGCCACCGGCACGGCGCACGGCAAACGGGTGCAGGCCCTCGGCGGCGCCAAGAACCACATGGTGGTGATGCCGGATGCCGATCTCGATCAGACCGTCAACGCGCTGATGGGCGCTGGCTACGGTTCGGCGGGCGAACGCTGCATGGCGATCTCGGTCGCGGTTGCGGTGGGCGACATCGCCGACAAACTGGTCGCGGCGCTGACGCCGAAAGTGCGCGCGCTGAAAATCGGTGCCGGCACGATGGTCGATTGCGAAATGGGGCCGCTGGTTACTGCCCAGCACCGCGACAAGGTGCGTGGCTATATCGACAGTGGCGTTGCCGAAGGTGCCACGCTGGTGGTCGATGGCCGCGGCCACAAAGTGGCGGGCCATGAGCAAGGGTATTTCCTCGGCGGCTCGCTGTTCGATCACGTCACGCCACAGATGAAGATCTACCGGGAAGAAATTTTCGGCCCGGTGCTCTGCATCGTCCGGGTCAACACGTTTGATGAAGCGGTCAAACTCATCAACGATCACGAGTACGGCAACGGCACTGCCATCTTCACCCGCGATGGCGACTGTGCCCGGCAATTCGCCCATGCGATCCAAGTCGGCATGGTCGGCATCAATGTACCGATCCCGGTGCCGATGGCATTCCATTCGTTCGGCGGCTGGAAGCAATCGCTGTTCGGCGATCATCACATGCACGGCCCGGAAGGTGTGCGCTTCTACACCCGGATGAAGACCGTCACCTCGCGCTGGCCGACTGGCATCCGCGGCGGTGCCGAGTTCGTCATG
This sequence comes from Pseudomonadota bacterium, assembly GCA_049324755.1. GTDB lineage: Bacteria > Pseudomonadota > Gammaproteobacteria > Enterobacterales > Permianibacteraceae > Permianibacter. The sequence continues at coordinate 82,798 of JBMOMZ010000034.1, read as the reverse complement.
CCGACCATGAAGTGAAACTCATTGCGGCAAATTCATTTGTTCAAATGGATTTGCCGCCCGCTGCGCTCGTGCCAAGCCAGCCGGCGACGGCATACGGCGCCGAACAAATCCGGCGCAAACAAAAAGGCCACCTTGCGGTGGCCTTTTGCTGTGCGCGCGACTGAATCAGCAGCACGTCACACCGAGAGGATTACTCCTGGCTCGGAGCAGCTTCAGCCGGAGCGGCTTCGGCCGGGGCAGCTTCTTCAGCCGGAGCAGCTTCAGCCGGGGCAGCTTCAGCCGGAGCGGCTTCAGCCGGAGCAGCTTCAGCCGGAGCAGCTTCAGCAGCCGGAGCAGCTTCAGCAGCCGGAGCAGCTTCAGCAGCCGGAGCAGCTTCTTCAGCCGGTTGGTTGTTGCAAGCAGCCAGAGCGGCAACGGTAGCAGCCAGAGCGAGAATCTTCAGGGAGTTCATGGTTTTTGCCTCGAGTAATTTGGTGCCACAAAGGGAAAGGGTGTAGCGCGCAAAATAGTACTAGTCGGCAAAGCGTAAAAACAACCGGCAACGCAATTATTTTTTACAGTTCAGCGCCGACACCATCGCAAGCGGGCAAATTCCTGAGAAATCAGCGGGGCATTTCCGCTGATGCCGTGCCCTGCTGGGCCAAACCGGCCTTCAAAATCGGTTGCGCGCCGACACCACAACCAATGACAGTGCGCATCGCGGTCTCGACCGAAATCCCTTCAACGATCTGCACACGCTCCGCCGGCACATGGAACATCAAGCCACTGGTGGGGTTGGGGCCGGTCGGGACGAACACGGTGTAGAAGCCGTGTTCATGCTCAGCAGTGACAAACGCAGTAGTCGCCACCTCGTCGCCGAACAGGCGCACCAGGGCCACCTTCGAGAACGGACTGGGCCGGTCAGTGCCAACGAACTGGCTCACCGTCTCCTTGACCAGCTTATAGAACGGCAGATTCTTGAACAGGCCGGCCTCGATCAATTCCAGCAGATAGCCGCCAATGCGGGTCCGGACGGTCAGGCCAATAACGAATAAAGTCAATAAAATCAATGCGATAACAATAAAGTCTGCCAGCCAGGGGCCTAGGCCAGACCACTCGACCACGTAGGCGGTTATCGGCTGAATCAAGTCGGTGGTGGCCACATACAGCCAGCGCAGGAACATCAGCACAATCGTGATCGGCAGCATCACGGCGACGCCGACCAGCAGGTTGTTGCGAAGCACCGTCAATTTGGGATTCATCGTAGCCAAAGGAAAGCAACCAGGTTCGGGCGCGCCACTATAGCAAACCCTGCCGCTGCCGCCCTGTACCCCCCCGGCTGGGCAAACAGAAAAGGGGGTGGCCCCTGGACCACCCCCTCTTGCTGTGCGACACCGCCCATTCCCTCAGGCGTTCAGGCTCCCTGCCCGCTTCCTTGCACGGCATCCTGCCGTTTGCTTCCTTTGTGAACGTCCTGTCCACGGGCGCCAGTGTACGGGAGCACTGCCAACGAAAACGGTCCATGCCGGTGCCAGCACCGCCCGCCCGCTTTTGAGAAAACGAAATATTCAATTAAAATCAATGAGTTAAATTCATTTCTCAGCAATGCGTCGCACCTCAAACCGCCAAGTCGGAGTGCATATCGAGCCGATTGCTTACAAGTGCCTGCGAAATCGGCGGTTCGCCGGCTATTGAGCATGCACCTGGATCACCGACAAATCCTGCTCAGCAAACAGTTGATAGGTAAACGACAAGTAAACCGACATGGTCATCTGAGCCCACCGCCTCGGTGGCCAAGAACCGCCCAAGGCCAGAGCCGGAACTGGGCACAGTACCGCCGAGGCAGCCAAGGGCACTTCGCTTTGCTCGCGCCACGCTTGCCAAAGTGCTGGATAAAGAAAAGCCCCGACAAACTCAGGTTCGGCGAAACGGAGTATGGCCTCTGACAGACTCAAGTCAGAAGCCATCACCTCACCGTGTTGCGTGTCAATCAGCCAAACGGTGTTGTCAGCCCACCACAGCAGGAATCCGAACGCACTGCTCGCTACCAGACGGGCGCCGGCCGGTAGATGACGTTCCCAGCCACCATAATCGGCGCAAAGCTCACGCTGCGAACACACCGAAACCCAGCCTTCAGCAAAACGGCCAGCGCCAACCTCATGCTCGAATTGCTGCAATTCATCATTTGCGATCGCAAATGCTTGCAGCCCAGGCGCCGTCCCGGGCTCAGCTTGGCCAAATCGCGCCACAAACGATTCAAACATGAACGACTCCCGTTAGCGTGGCCGCAAGCGCACACTCATCTGGGTGACCAATCTCGCGACCGCACTCAGCGCATTAACCGCTGTCTGAATGACGCCAACCCGAGCCGGCCACTGCGAGCCGATGTGACTGTTGACTCGGGCATTGGCCGGGATTCCGGTCGGGTCCTCAAAGCCACCCGCAACCTGATCCGCATTGTGCGGTGCGGCGGTACCCGAGATCTGGCCGGTGCGGCGCCTGAACGTGGCGCGCATATTACGCTCGGTGCTTGAGCGACCGTGCGTTACAAAGCGATCCCGATTTTGATACCACTGCTCCGCCGTCATCGCGTTGATGCCATTTTCCTGATCCTGCAACTGACGAACATATTCCGGTCGCAGGGCCGGGTCGGCAACATCCCATGGTGTTGGTGTAACCGTCGGCAACTGTCGTTGCGCTTGGGTAATGGTGACCGACAAGGCGCCAATCGAGAACAGCGTATAGCCAGGATCCAGATTCTGGATAGCCTGCAATCGCCGCGACAACGCCTGCTTGAGCGGATCGAGGCGAGCTGCCGGCAAGCGCTGGCGTTGCGCCTGATCGATCCCTTGCGCTTCCGTCTTCGCGCTGGCCAGTTCCGCCAGCATCTGCGTTGCAACCCGACTGCTGCCGCGCGATTGGAATATCCGGAACATCGCCGTGGCCTGATCGAGTTTGGCAATGATCGGCGGGATATTCACCGTGCCGGCGGTGGAGCCGGGTGCACCGGTCGGCAAGCCCAAATCCTGTTCTGCCGTAGGGTTGACAACGACCCGCACCCACCAGCTGCCGCCACGCTGAAACGCATTGATACTCTGCAAACCGTAACGTGTCCGGATGCCGGCAAAAATCGGATTCAGCAAACCCTCGGTGACGGTTCCCGTCAAACGGCGAGCGGCCGCGACGGCTGCTTGCGAGGCCAAGCGCACACGGGTGGCTGGGTCTTGCGGTACACCCGCCTGTGCAACAAACCGGCCCAATCGTCGCGCCATGGTGACAATCCAGTTCACCACCCGATCCAACGCCCGATCAATCGGTGCGCGAATCCGCCGGACGATATTCATCACGGCATCGGAGACTCGACCCAAACCGCCAATGCGCGCCAGGAAGCTGATCACCAACGTCAGCAATCCCGCCATCGTTTGCTCAACACGATTCGCAGCCGCACCAATGGCGCCGCTGGCAATCGCCGATATCGAATTGATGAACGAAGCCGCCACCGCGGCGATCTGCCGAATACGCTCGATAAAGAACATGATGGTGTTGTAAATGGCGATAATGGCCTGGATCACTGCGCCCGCTGGATTCAGACTGGTGACCAGCTTGGTGATGACGCTCTGAACAATCCGGGTGACGACAAAACTCATCACCTGCTCAATCACCATCTCACGTAAATTGCTGATGCCTTCGCGGATCTGGTTCCACGCTGCTGCAGGGCCCTGCGTAACCAAAGTCACCACCAGATCAAAACCGGTCTCCATGGCGCGCACCGGGCCTTCACCGACCACCCGCACCAGTTTCTGGCGGATGTTCTGCCATGTCAGCCCCAGGACGGACAGCACAAACTTGATGATCTCGCGCAAGTCAAATGACTGCGGCACGTAAACTCCGGCGCCCGCCATGGTGCCGGTCAGCCACTGAATCAGGCTGGTGCGCAAATGCTGGCCGATATTGCGGGCAAACTGCTGGAAACCGAGCTTGCCGGCTCGCACCAGGTTGCCGACAAATCCAATCGGGTTGCGCAAGATCGTCTGGAACGCACCCGCCGCTTTCTTGATGTACGGCATGGCCCCCGGGGCCACCACCGAGAACAAGATTTCCAGCAAGCTGACAACCTTGCTGAACGCCCAGCTGGTGAAGCGGCCGATGAAACCACCGAACACCTTGCCCACTTTGGCGAATGCGTTCGGCAGCAGGACGATATCGGCCAACTCAAGCGAGGTGAAGGCCTGCACAAACAGTGAAGGAATCTCCCGGACAAAGCCCATCAGCTCGCCGAGTGCGCCTTGGAACCAGGCCCAGGCCCGCGCCACGGCATTGCCCTTCTTGATGTTGTTCCACACCTCTTCCTGACCGATCAGCTTCATGAAGCCGCCAATCAGGGTATCGGCGGTACGCGGCACCGGATCGCCGGTGATGGGGTCCTGCCCCAACACGGCTTTCAGCAAGTCATAGCCCTGAGTGCCCTCGGCCAGTCGGGCGAGCGGGCGCAGAATCGCATCCTTGATGAACTGGATGATGCCGGTGATAAGGCCTTTGGCGAAGTTGATGATCTGGTCGATGGGTTCGGTGAAAATCCGTTTGGCGCGCTGCCACACACCACCCAGATCGAAGATGTCGCGCCAGCTGAGCGAATCGAGAAAATCCGTCACTGCCTGCTTGATTGCCGCCCCGGTCATGCCGAGCGAACGAATCTGCTGCTCGACCCAGTTGCCGACTTTGTCGAACACCCCGTGATTGTCGAGTGCCTGGGTCACCAGATTGCCGCCCGGAATAAACTCGACAATCGCACGCAGAATATTCGCTGCACTGCGATCGACCCGGCTCATGTTGATCGGGTTGACCCCGAGCACGATGGTGAACATCCGATAGCCGGGAATGTTGTGGGCTTTGTCGGCAAAGTAGTCGAGTGCATCGCTGATGCCGAGCCGCTGCGCCAAGGTCGGTGCACGCTGACTGACGGTTGTGTCCTCACTGCGCTGAAGCGCGACTTCGCGGCGCGCAATGGCGCCGACCGCGCGCGCCGGCACTGGCGCTTTGGCGGGTGTTTTGGCTGGCGGCATGGCCGGCCGCGGTGTGGCTGCCTGCTGGCTGGAGGGTGGCAATCGGGCTGGTTGTTGCGCGACAGCGCCTTGCTGAATGGTGTGGGTCAGTTCATGCGCCAACAGTTCCTGGCCTTCGCCACTGTCCGGTTGAAACCTGTTGCGACCAAAGAAAATATGATTGCCGATCGTAAAGGCTTGGGCACTGAGTTGGCGGTTCAGCTTGGCGGCTTTATCGCCGGTGTGCACTTTGACCGCACTGAAATCAGCGCGGAAGCGCGGTTCCATAAAGCGGCGGACACTGAGCGGCAACTCAGCTCCCGCTGCCATGCTGTTCTGGATCTCCGCAGCCACGTTGCTGGCGACATTCGGCTGGCCATCGGCCTTTGGCATCACGATGGCAACGGAACGGGCAACCGTGCTGGGCGCCATCGTCGCAGCCCCGGCCACCGCTTTCTTCACCGGTTCCTTGTCTTTCTCCGGCAGCACCGCCTGGCGCTGCAGTTCTTTTTCGTTCGCCGGGCCCGCCTTTCGCTGCACACGCGGCGTGCTTGCTGATGGCGGGTCTTTTTTCTTGTCGTCGTCGCTGGCTTGGGCGCGTTGCAGCACACCGGATTTGTTGCCAGCGGCTGGCTTTTCCTTCTCGACATCACGGGCAGCCGGAGTCGTCACCGGCGCCGGCATCCGCATGATTTTGCGCGCCGTACTGTCTGCTTCCTTTTCTGCGGCGTCTTGCGGCGACGAGACTTTCAGCGCGCTGGCTTGCACGCTCACCGGCGCGGACAGCGCCACCATGCGCGCGACCGGGCTGCGACTCACGGTCGGCGCCCGGCTGGGTTGACTGGTTTTCTGCTTGCTCGTTTGCATGCCAGATTCAACCGGTTGGGCGGGCTACAACGCCCGGCCCTCTTTCAACAGTTCACGCCGTATCCCTTCCTCCAGATCTTCGCGTCGCACCAGGCTTTCGTTGCGACTCAAGCTCATCAACAATGCATGCCGCACCACATTCATGATGGTGCCGCCCGACAACTCATAGCGTTCCGCCACGCGCGGCAGGTCGACATCGGCTGCCAGCTGCACTTGCGCCGGGAAGGCTTCCTGCCAGAGCCGCAAGCGCTCCGGCGGTTTCGGCATCGGAAACGCCACCACCGATTGGAACCGGCGCAAAAAGGCATCATCGATATTGGTCTTGAAGTTGGATGCCAGAATCACGACGCCATGAAATTCCTCAATCCGTTGCAGCAGGAAGCTCACTTCCTGGTTGGCGTAACGGTCGTGGGCATCGTCCACCTTGGTGCGCTTGCCGAACAGGGCATCGGCCTCATCGAAAAACAGGATCCAGCCACGGTTTTCGGCCAGGTCGAAAACCCGGGCCAGATTTTTCTCGGTCTCACCGATGTATTTGGAGACAATCAGGCTCAGGTCGATCTTGTAAACGTCGCAGCCGCAGTGCTTGCCAATCAGACAGGCCGTCAGCGTCTTGCCGGTTCCCGGCGGGCCATGAAACAAACAGGTGAATCCGGGTCGCAGACGGCTGGCCATGCCCCACTGCTGCAGCAAGGTATCGCTGTATTGCAGCCAATGTTGAATCGCATCGAGTTGCTCGCGGGTCTGTGCCGGCAACACCAGATCCTGCCAATGCAACGTGGTCTCGATACGTCGGGCCGGAAATTCCAGACTGAACCCCAACGCCTTTGCTTGCCCGGTCGTCAGCTGCTGCAACGCCTCGCGCGACAGCAGTAGCGGTGCGCAATGCGGCGGTTCTCCCGCCGGTACCGGTCCGAGCTGCAACAACTCGTCTTTGCGCAAGATGCCATCTGGTTCAAACAGCGCCAGCATCGTGAAACGCGCGGCCAGATCCTCGCCTGCCAACAAAAACAGCGCCGTTTCGACAGTAGGAACAAAACCGCCATGACCGCTGGCTTGCATACCGCCGAACTCCGTGAAGCCGCGCTGGGTTGCGTCGTTCTTGCTGAACAGGACATCGAGCAACTGGGGCCGCAGCACGGGCACCAGCGTCAACAGCAACAGCAGGCGCTCCGGTATGGTCAGCGCCCATTCGCGCAGCAGACCCGCGTAACGCGATTGGCTGGCGGCAAGATCCGGCGGCTCGACGCTCAGCAACGGGTCATCCAGTTGTTCGGCGGCAAAGTAATGGCTCAGCCGCGCCTGCAAAATCTGCGCGAACCACGCCAGCTCGCGCTCCAGATCGCGGGCGTTGTCGGTGGCGAGCGAACTCACCACGCCGTGTGGATAGCGTCGGTCATCCATGGCAGCTTGATCACTCCAATGCCCCAGGGCAGAAAATCGAGCAGTACGTCAAACGCCTCGCGTTCGATGTGCAGGCGCCAGCCATCGGCTTCGGCACGCAACAAACCCGGCCGTTGCAGAAACGACAAGCGCAAGCCGCTGGCCGAGGTCTGCTTCAGCGCGGCCCAGTGTCCAATCACCGCCGCGAGCAAGGCGTCGGCTTCCTGCCGGTCGGTTTCCGTCAACAGCCCCTCGGCAACCGGCAATGGCGCATCAACCGCCAAGCCAAGCAGTAGCTTGATGGCGCCACATTCATGCTCAGCAATGGTTTCGACACCGGTCGCCAGAAAATGCAGCAATGCCGCCGCTCGCGGCAGTACCCACATCGACAACTGCTTGTCACCGGCTTGCCAAAGCTCACAGGTACGGAACAACTGCGGCAGGAACGGATGCAACAGAACCAGCCCGGCATGCAGCACGGCAACTGACGGCGCTTCGGTGACCCCCGTCGCAAGTGGCAACACCGGCACCGACGCCGCAGCCATGGCAAGCCGTTGTTGAAACGGTTCGCAGAAGTCCTGATGAAACAAAGCGATGGCCGGCGTCGCGGTCGGCATCGCTGCCGCGGTGGCGTTTGCTGAAGCCTCGCTTGCCATGGTCGGTTGCAACAATGGCGGCTGTTGCAACCACTGTTGCAGTGGCGCCAAACGGGCCTGCGCCAGCGACGGAGCAGCCATTTCGCTGCTGGCGGAAGGGCGATCACCCCCAAACAGTGACGCCGGCAGTTGCCATTGCCGCTGCCGGTACTGCCACACGCGCAGCACCAACAGGCTCAGCCATTGCAATTGCTGAAAAGCGGTTGCGCCAGTCGGTTCAGTCAGGCAATCCAGCAACCGGGTAAACTGAGCCTGGTAAGCGGCATCGGGCGCAAGCTCGGTAAACAGCGCCCGCACGTCGGTCTGGCGCGCAGCCGCCGGCAGCGTTTGCAGCCAGCGCCAGATCATCAGCCATTGCCCGGACTCGTCCGCGGCCGACGGCAACTGTTCGCGCAGTAACTGACGCCAGATCGCCGGCGCCACATTCAGCTTTTGTTGCCGGAGCTCGCGGTCGCCGTGAGCATCCTGCCAGTACAGCTGCCCGGTCGACAGGTAATGCCGCACCGCTCTCCAGCTCCTCTCACCGGTGCTGACGTCAGCGGTTTGCCGTGTCGGCGCGGCGGTCTCCAGCTGCCGCCGCGCATCGCGCAATGCGTCAGCAAGCGCCTGCGGCAATTGCTCACGCAGCTGGGCCAGCGAGCTGACTTTCAGCTGTAGTTGCAGACGCGGCACATACCAGGCGCGATCCGGTTGGTCGAATGCATCGAATACCGTCGCCATCGCCGCCAGCAATTGCTGCTGGCCCTCTTCACGCAGCGATTGGCGCCAGCGCATCGCCTCGGCTTGATCGCTGGCACGCACTTGCCAGCGTTGGCGATGAATGCGATGCAGGCTGGCCATATCGATTAGCGCCTGAACTTACCGAGCATGCCGCCAAGCGCCGGATTGCGGCTACCGACATCCTGCTGCAACTGACCGATGCCGGTATTGAACTTGTCGATGGCACCGGGCGATTTCAGGTTGTTGGCATGGGTTTGCACTTTCAGCAATGCTTGATAGCCGTCGCCACCTTTGTTGATATCGAGATTGCCATCGGCCACATAGCGGGTGGTGTCTTCCAGTTTGTTGGCAAACTCCAGCTCGACTTTTCCGAGCTCCTCTTCCACTTTGGTGCGCTCACGTTCCGGCAGTGACGTATCTAGCAATTGCTCACGCAGGAGATCGATCTGCTTGCGCTGCAACTCGGTTTCCTGCAGCTTGTAGTTGAGATAGGCATCTTTGACCTTGATGTCTTCAATACCGGCGATCTTGCTGCGGTCCAGATTGCCGAACACATCGCCCATGGTGTTGATGGTGTCCTTGAAGACATCGAAATAGCCGGTGTGACGGGTCAGCTTTTCATTCCAGCTCGGCTCAATATCGACCTTGAACCAATCCTTGACCACCTTGCTGCTCGGTGGCAGCAACTTGATGCCGCCCGTTACCACCCAATCCGGCCGGATCGGTGGCCGTGGCAATACCGGTTCATCCACTTCATCATCGTCTTCCTCCTCCACGCGATACGGCAGCATGAAGTCGGCGACAACGTTACCGCTGCTGTCGTAGACCAGGACAAAGGTGCCGCCACGCAACACCCCAGCGGCATGCTCAAGGCCCGGGTGCAAACGGCTGAATTGGGAGAACAGCACACGGTCCTGGGCTTTCTCGTCTTTTTTGATGATGAGCTGGTCCAGCCAATCGACCCACAGCATGTGGCTGCTGCCGCTGATCAAGCCGTCGAACGGCGTCGTGAATTCGGTTTTCACCACTTTGCCGAGGTCGTACTTGAATTCGCCGGCCACGGTCAGCGTGTCACGCATGTCGCTTTTCCACGAGCTATCCTGCTGATAGTTCATGTAGGGTTGCTGCAATTTGGCTTTCAAGCCGGTGGCACGCTCCTTGAGCACGCCCTGCTTCGTTGCCGCGGTGGCCTTCAGCGTGCGGCCCTCATCGCTGTTCGGATCGTCCACCACAACGCGCTGATCGACGGCGACATCCACTTCCGCTTTGAACTTGTCACCGAAGCTGAGGGCATCGTCCAGTTGCAGCGCCAGATCCTGGCGCAACAAGTAACTGAACCGATGCAAATCGGTGTAGCGGAATTTCGGCTTGATGAACAAATCCCGACGCTGACTGCTGAGCATGACCGCCTGCACGCTGATCGGCAGATTGCGACTGCGGATCTGGTTTTCCAGCTGCGGCTGTACGTCCCGCACCGGTCGGCCGAGGTGGCCCTCGACACGAAACAGCTGGTAGGGACCCAGATGCGCCGCCAACGGGTTGGCAGCGGCACCGCGCGCGCCGGCGGCAACGGCGTGGTAACCGTAGTTCATGGCCCAGCGCTCACTGTCGCTGAGCCGGTGATTCCACTGCATGAACAGCTCGCGTGCCCGCTCACTGCGGTAGTAATACGGCACCGCACGTTGCTCCAGTGCGACGTCATCGTACCGGCTTGGTGTGATGCGCAGTTCGCTGTTGGTCGGAATACTGAAGTTATCGATCAAGGTATCGAGCTTCGTCACCAGGAACAACGCATGTTGCCAATGCGTCCGGCCCTGGCCGACCGCGGGTGAAGGGTAATACCCGGTGCGGCGAACACTGCCCGGCTCGCCAGTCTGGACATCACCGAGCAGGAGATGCTTGGCAAACGCCAGAATATCGGGGCAGCACAGACTGCTGTCACCGTACAGCACGTCCAGCAGTTCGTTCCAGGTTTCCGCCACGTCTTTCAGAAAATCGTAGTAGTACTGGATGCCAAGCGTACGGCTGGCGAATTCAGCGTTCAGTGCATTCAAGCGACTCAGCCAGGCTGGCGTCGGGTCCGAGGGATAACGTGCATGGACAAAATGACGCGCCGCCGGATAGAAACCGGCAAAGGCCTCCTGCAAACGCCCGTGCAAGGTGTTGCAGGCACTGCGATACGCTGCCGCCAGCTGCGCCGTGGTGGTGATACCGGCACCGATCACCGGCCGGTCGATCATCACTTCCGACAGCGCCCGCGCGCTGCCATCGAGCGTGCTCAGGCTTTCCTGCAAACGGCTGACATCACTGCGCCGGACCAGCAGCAACTTGCCACGGTGAATGGAGTCCTTGCCGAGGTTGTCGCAGTCGGTGCCGGTGCAGATGTCCTCGTCTTTGACATAGCTCTCCATCAGGAACACGGCCACCATATTGGTCAGCACCTGACCCGTTTCACCGTTGAACTGGCTGAGCGGCAGGGCCTGTGGATCACTACTGCCAACCCGCAGCAGTTCATAGACCGGCAACATCGTCTCGTTGTCATAAAACGGCGGATAAACCGGTGCGCTTTCGTCGTAAACCTTGAACTGGTCGAAGCGGCTGTCTTCGCCGAGGAACAGGAGGTCACCGTCGGTGCTGACACCAACACCTTTGCTGACGGCGATGACATTGCCCTGCAGTTGTACGCGCAGGCCGCAGACGATACCGACGCCGAGCAGAAACACCCGACTCAGCCGATCCTGATCCTCCAGAAACTGACTGACACTGTTCAGTTGCTCGTGCGTCAGCACCTGATCTTTCTCGAACACGCTGTAACCGGTTGCAATCGCTTCCAGGCTGCGTACGAGCTGTAACATGGCGGCGTCTCCTCTGCCTTTTGCTTGGCCGGGCCGCGCCCACGCGCGGCAGCCGGCGCGCACTGTCAATCATCCAGTTCCGGCATGCTGCCCAGCGCCGTACGGCCGAGGATGAATTTGTTCGGCCGGGTGTCCTCGTCGCCACACAGGTGCAGCCGCTCGGTCGGGTAAACATTCTTCAGCTGATACAACTGACTGATGAAGGCGCTCAATTCGGCCTGGCGATTGCCGGTACCGACGCCGGCCTGCCACTCCAGCCAGCCGCGATACAGGCTTTCAAAGGCCGCCATATCCTCGCGACTGACCCAGCAGATCTTGGCCAGCAAATGCGCTGGCACTTCCTGACGGATCAGTTGTTCGGCGTAGCGGCGGAAATCCATGTCGGCAAAGCGACCGGCATAGGCCGGCAAGATGATGTGCAGCCGCCAGGAGTACGGGTCGTCATCGGCGCAGTCACCGCAATTGGGGTCAACGCAAATCGGCAGGAACGGGTCTTCCGGCGGATGGCCTGGCGGCTTGGGCCGCAGCAGGATGTTCTCGATGAGATACATGCCTTCTTCGCTGTAGTGCTGTTGCAGATACAGCATCAGCTCGTCAATGGCCGCATTCATCAGCTGTTCGGTTTCGAAGTATTCGATCCGCCGCGCAATCACTTCGCCGGTGTCATCGATTACATTGAAGTAGTGCTTGCCGTCGACGGATTGTTTGCGTTCGTAACCAAGTGGCGACTGGGCAAACTCGATGGCGCGCTGCATTTCGGCGCGCGCATCCGCCTGGGTGACGTACTTGGTGCTGCTGCTCAGCACGATCTTCTGGGTCAGCCGGTGCCGAACCCGGAACCGAAATTCGTTGTCCGGCGTCTCGTCGAGCTCGGCATAAATGTCATACGGCACTTCGCTCAAGTTGCGCCGCGAGTGATTGCGAATACCGAGCAACCGGGCCAGGCGCTTCTCCAAACCGGAAACATTGTCGGTATTCCAGATTGCCTCAGGCGTATCCAAGCGATAGTTGTAGGCCAGCGCCCGGTCGGCGCTGATTTCCGGATAGGCCTGCAGAAACGCACACTTGTCCGGCACCAGCAGCTCGGGCGCCAGGGCAAACTGACCGTACATCACGGCGGCATAGTCATGAAACTGCTCGGCAAAGCGGCTGATCAGGTGATCGAGAAAACGATGGCGGCGGTTGATTTGCTCGGCCGGGTCATCGGCGTGCTGCCCGATCAACGCGACCGGGTCGGCACCGCCATACAGCGCACTGAACGCCGCTGTCGGCTGTACGGCTTGATAGAAATAACTGCGCAGCACGGTCGCATCCATTGAAAACAGGTCACGCAGCTTGGCCAACTGCATCAAGTAATCGGCCATGATCTGATCAAAAAACAGCAGGTAAGCGCGCAGTTGCTGAACCTGGGCCAAACGCGCCGGGCTGGCCTCACTGCCAAGGCCCTCTTCGCCCAGCCCGTACAAGGCCGGAAACTCCCGTTGGAAGCTGCGGTACTCGGCCGGCTGACGGAAGCGGCCGAGCGGAATCGACAAGTCTTCGTCCGTTACCGTTTCCAGCCGCAGTCGTTCGGCGTCCTGCAGTTGCTGCAAACGCGTTGCCACCTGTGCCGATGGCGCGGTCATCGGCATATGCCGCTTGTAGCAAACCAGTCGTGAGCCGACGGTATCCAGCAGCGCTTTTTTGCCGGCCGTGACCGGCAGCAACCACTTGTTGTCGACCGTTTCCGCCCCAACGGCATTGATCACGATATCGCGTACGGCAATGACCCCGTCGATGTCCATGATGAGGCCGATGACATCGGACAACCGGATCTCGGTCCGGAGCTCGGCCTTGGCCAGCTCATCATCGGGAATGAAGCCACAATGCAAGCGCGGCCCGCAGAAAATTTCTTCGGCCGTGTAGTGGCTGCCGTCTGCTTTGGTGCGCGCCAGCATTTCGGCCAAGCTGTAGTTGTACACCGGCGGCGCCAGATAGTTCTGCACGGCGAACAGTACCGCCGCATGGACCGCCACGACGTCGGCATCCGGCTTCAGATCCAACTCGGCGCACAGCCGGAACGATTCGCTGTCGACAAAGCCAATTTCGACAAAATCCTCAGCCAGACCGCGATTGGCGTGCAAGGTGGCGGCGACCTGCTCAAGCAGGGCCGCGCGCTCGGCAATGGTGTTCTGGTCATCCATCGCATCAATCAGCACGTCATACAAGCCGTGAACGGACACCGGGCGAATGCCGACCTCGCCGTTGTCCTGAGGTTGCAAGTGGCCCTCGATGGTGTTGGCGTAATAGGTCAGCGCATGTGGCCTCAGCCATGCGTTCTTGACGCCGGGCAAATCGATCAACAGCTTGCGATAATCGGCGGTGGTCAATGGCCGGTTCGGCAGAATCTGGCGGGCCGTAAAGAACTGGCTCGCCATACTGGCCGCATTGTCGGTAGGACTGGCCAGCAGATCGGCCATCGGAAACTGCGTGCGATACGCCAAATCGGTCAGCGCGTAGCTCAGCAACTCCAGAATCGTGATGCCGGGGTCATGCAGGTTGTAATCGGTCCAGACCCGTCGCGACAACGCCTGGACATACTTGAGGCCGAGTGCATACAGCCCCGGCTGGTGCAAGCCGACGGCAGCCGGTGGCGCTTTGCTGATAGTCAGTTGGCTCAGCATCGTCCGCACTCACACCAACTCAACAATGCCGTGACCGGCATCGGAAACCAGAATGCTGTCCGGGGTGTCTGGAGTGACGTCGTTGCGATCCGGCAGATTGCTTTGCTGATGCCACGCGCCCTCACTACTCCAGCTGTACAACTTGAACTCCTGCAAATAGTCGACGTAGGGTTCGGCCTCGACCCGGTCAAGCAATACCGATTTGTAAATGCGGCCACCGAACTGGAGCGACCGGCCGCTGCCAAAGGCCCACGGCGACAGCTCGGCAATCAACATCTGCTCCAGCTGATTGCGATAGAAGTTGAACTCGTAGCCAGCGTGGAAGCGCACGGCAAACTCCAGGCGCAGCTTCTGATAACGCGGATTACGCACCTGGATCTGCACCTGCATCGCACTGTGTTTGGCAAGGAACGCCTGAATCTCGCTGAGGGTGTTGGCATCGACTTTCGGTTGCAAGGGGTCGCGGCCATTGCGCTGCCGCAGATCCGGCACCACGATCACCAGCAAATGGCCCGGGGCGAGGAAATTGTCCGGCTTGGCGTGCGCAATGCATTTCACCCGGTACACATTCGGGAAACGCTCGAGCACCAGACGCTCGTAATCCCAGACCGTTATCGCACGTTGCTTGTGCCGCAGCCGCTCGGCGGCACGCTGATGCAGGGCATCGGCTGACTCGGCGGCGCGGCCTCCGAACGAGGCATACGGCTGCACAATCGACTTGATGCCGGCAAGCGGCGTTTTCAGTTTGCTGATTTGCTTGGCCGGCAAGGCCTGCAGCAGATGATTGGGATCGTTGCCTTGATCGACAAATGCCACCTCCACTGCATTGCTCGCAATCTGCAGCAACTCCGACACGGCACTGACCTGCTGCGGCACGCTGGCGCGCAACCAGATCCGATCGGTACTGAGCCAACTGTTGTGCCGGGTCGCCTCACGTGGCAACACCAGCTTGACGATACCGCTGGTCAGCAGGCCGTTGCTGCTGTCCTGCACCAGCTCACTGTCGGCAAATGGCTTCCAGTAGTTGTCGCAGAGCACCTGCCAACGCACCGGCTGCCGTGGCAATTCCGGGTCAGCACTGCCTTCGGCCACTTGCAGCAACAAACTCAGGCTGTCGCCCGCCTCTGCCTCCGCAATGCCGATCAGGCATTCACCCTGGTCCGGAAACGACGGCAGCAAGCTGACCGATTTCTCGTGGACATACGCCAGCTGTTCGCGCTGGTAGCGATGCTCGCGCCGCACACCGAAGCAACCGACATGGAAAAACTGCACATCCGGATGGGCAAAGCTCGCCAGGCTGTTGCTGTTGATCGCCACCGCATCGGTGCTCGCCTGGTATGCCAACTTCAGGTACTGCAGCATCGGCGAATACGGTTCATTGAGCACATCCTTGTCGCCGGTGGCGTAGGCTTCTTCGATGGTGCGTTTGCGATACTGCGCGTGCAGAAAATCACGCTCCAGTGCCAGCACCAGCGCACCGGGTTGTGGTGCCGGCGGCGTCGCCGTATAGGACTGCAAGGGGTTGTTCAGGTAAATGGCGTACTGCAGTTGCTGCTGGCTCCAGACCGTGCCGGCCGTTGCCAGCGCGTAGATCTGATAGCCGGTCGACGGACTGCTGGTAACCGCTTCGCTACCCGGCTGAAACCGGATCTGGGTCTCGGTGCGGCCATCGGCGCCGAACAGCCGCACGCCATCCTGATGCACATGCCAATGACCACCATCGTGGAATGACACGCCACAGGTAAAACTGCCGTTTTCGATCGTGCCGGCGTTGTAGTGCTGGTAATGGCTGGCAAACTGCCCGGGCGCGGCCTTCCATTGCAAGATCAGTTTCAGCTCCGTGAGCTTTTTGCTGAACGCCTCCGGACAACCGATGACGAACCGCGAACCGGTCACGGGCTGCGGACCGAACGGCAAAAAGGCTTTCTTCGGGTCAAGTTTGCCGGCATCGCTGTCCAGCGCCAATGTGCTGATGGCATCGACCTTGACCTTGAGCTGAACCTGTTGCAAAACCAGCGCCGCACAATCCTCATAGCCAAACTGCGCAGTGCCCGGTTTGAGCAGCAGCTGCAATAGCGGTGACGTTGCCGAGAACGCGCCGCTGTGCACGGCACTGTCATAATCAACGATGGCCGCTTCCGTGGCCGGTATCGTCACCTGGACCCGCAACACCGCGCCGCTGACGATACTGGCGGTGTACGGCAACGGTCCCAACCAACGCTTTTCCGCCGTCAGGTACAGCTCAAATGCCGCCGATAGCACCGCACTGCTTGGTGCTGGCTGCGCCATACCGGACAGCGTCAACAACAGTTCAATCTGGCGCTCGCCTTCGGCCATACGCAGCACCGGTGAAGCAATGGCGAAACCGATCCGGGCCGGTGGCAAATTGGCATGACCAAAGGCTGGCCACTTTGGCTCCGCCTCCGGCAATGCCGCGCCAAAACCGTCAGCCGAGTTGGCAATGGCCGCGAACCGAATGCTGCCGCGCAGGGCATCGTCACGGTAGACACTGTGCAGCGCCACGACCTGACTGCGATTGATCACGGTATCCGTCAGCGCCCGGTACAAGCGCTCAACGCCAATGGCGTCTTTGCCGGCCGAAAACACCGCGTTGGGGTCGACCTTTATCGGCGCCGTGTTCTTTTTCAGCTCGAGCAGCAGATGGGCATGGTCAGGCTGTGCCGGTTTGGCCGCAAAGCGCAGCACGTCCCGGTAGTAGAACGCGAGATGACGGGCCGTGGTCTCGTTCAGCAACGCCTGCGGTTGCTGGTAAAGCTTCAGAAAGCTCAGCAGCAGGCCAAGGTGAGGCGGTGCATCGCCCTGATCGCCATCCAGCCAGCGCTGGATGCTGGCCAGATCGTGGGCAAAAAAATTCTGCCACGTACCTGCGGGTACCTGCGGGTCATCCTGAAAGAAACAAATATGCGGCGCGAGGCGTTGCAGGAAACGATACAGGTCTGCCGGGCTGCGTTCATCAGCCACGACAAACTGTGCTGCCAACTCCGGCGGCAGCCGTTCATTCTGGCTCTGGCCGGCAGCGAAAATTTGCCGGTCGATCAAATCTTGCTCGGCCATGACGGTGTCGTTGTCCTTTGCCTGGTCCTGATAACCTGGTCCTGATTGCCAGTCTGTTGGTGCCGATACGACACCCCATCCTTGCGGCCAACGACACTATGGCTCGCCCAATTTAACGCTGCTGCCTCAGCTATTGCTCAATCTATTGCCCTGCCAGTCGCCAACGTATCGCCAAGTACTTCGCCCTGCCGCTGCTCATTGGCCAGCAGATCTGCCGACTGCATCGGCTCACACCGTCGGCGGCACCGGTAATTTCACTTCGCTGCCATCACTGATGAAAAACGGATACACCAGGTTGTAACGCGAATTGGTCGCTCGCACCCGGTACTCAAGCAGAATGCTGATCCGACCGTCATATTGCCGGCTGGTATCCAACGCCAGGTTCTCCACGGCGATCCGCGACTCGTATACCAGGATGTTGGTCCGGATGTTGTCCTTGACGAAGGTCGTCATCGTCGTACTCATGGGTTCAAACAGCAGCTCGCGCAGATTCAGCCCGTACTTCGGATTCAGAAAGCGTTCGCCCCGCATGGTGCCAAACAGGATCTGCAGGCTGGCGGCGATGTCTTCTTCATCAGCCGTCATCGCTACGCTGCCGCTGGCCTGATCAAAGCGCGGCGGAAAACTCCAGCCGGTGCCGAGAAAGGATTGGTATTGTTGTTCGGTAGGCGCAGCCATTGCTCCCCCTTAGCCAATGATCACAGTCGGTGCGCCAACGATCGCCATCGCACCGCAAATGCAGGTATCGGTAGTGCGTAGCGCCGGCTTGCCACCGATCAACACCGTTGCACTGCCGGCCGGAAACGGACTGACCGTCGGTTGATGGGCATTGGGCGGCAACGAACACACATGCATGTCACCGAGCACTGCCGCCGGCATACCGCCGATCAGCACCGTCGGCATGCCCGGACCAATCACAGTGCCACCATGTGTGGTGACATCCCCTACGCGAACGGCTGCTGGCATACCCGCCCTCTCCTGCGCTATCCATCAGGTGTGGCGGGAAGCACACCCCGCACGCACCACGCCGGCGATTGCCGGTCACGCCTTTGCTGCAACACCGATCTCAGTTCAGTTGCAGAATGCCGCCCTTGATCGTTGTGGTTGCAGCGCTCGACAATTCGGCACTGACCGCGCCTTCCAGTTTCAACTCGGTACCGCCTTTGGCAGAGAAACCGGTGCCCGACTCAAACTTGCACTCGGTCGCCGCTTTCAGCTCAATCGCTTTGATGCTTTCAATCTTGATGCCGTCCTGGCTGAGCTCAATCTTGTTGCCATGCTGATCGGTCAGGCTGACTTTCTGCTTGTCTTCATCCAAGGCCAGGACATTGCCGGCGGGCGTTTCCAGCTGCAGCACCTTTTTCTCGTCGTTGAATGACAGCACCAGCTTCTCCCGGCTTTGAAAGCGCTTCTCCGGGTTGGCATCGCTGCCCTCAAGCGGTGCCGGATGGGCGCTGCTGTGCAACATGCCAAGCAGAATGGCCTGGCGCGGGTCTTCCTCGAGAAAACCCAGCACCACTTCATCGCCGATTTCCGGCCGGAAGAAAAAACCACGCTCATTGCCCGCGTCGAGGTTGGCCACTCGCGCCCAGATACCGTCTTGATCGGTATCGACCAGTGGTAGCCGAACCCTGACCCGATGCTCACCTTCCGGATCTTCATTGCTGACCACGACGCCAATCTGCAACCCCTTGGCCACCGGCAACAGCGCAGCCGCCGGGGTGGCCGACACGGCTTTCTGTTCGGCAAAGCTGTGCTGCAAATTGCCGAACTGGATATGTGTTTTCCAGCCCTGGACCAGATCAAAATCATGACGAACGCCGGTCACAAAGACGTCGCCATTGAAGCGATCCCCGACGCCGGCCAGGGTCACCACCTGGCCCGGCTTGACCGTGCCAATGCCCTGGCACTTGATGCGGCCGTTGACTTTGCTGATCCGCGCTTTCTGCCATTGCGCATTGGCCCAGTGCTGTGCCTCGTCTTCGCTCAGCGCGGCATGTTGCAGCTGACATGCCTCCAGGCCGACCACGGCAGCCAGATCATCGTGGCTGTAGTTACCCGGACCGTCGACGGCAGGCGCTTCGGCTTCGCATTCAAGCAAGGCCTGCTGGGCCGGGTCCCAGCTCTGGCTCTTCACCGCGGCGTACTGCAAACGGCTGTCGATCTCGCCATCAAATTCGAGCACGGTCGCGCCGAACTGCAGCGTGCACACCGGTTGCCCAGCCAATGCCGGCGCCATTACCTTCACGCTATCACCTTCGGTCAGCACCAGCTTGCCGTTGGCCTCGGCCCGGGTCAGCAGAAAATCCCAATCGGTTGCGCGGTATTGCACCAACTGCTCATGACTGACCGCGGTGGCCTCGACATCGGCGTTGATGCCGGCGGCCGACAGGCGTTCGCTGATCACATCACTGTCTTTCTGATCAAAATAACAGGCATTGCGCCGGCCAACCGTCAGCTTGCTGGCTTTGTGCCGACATTCGATCACCAGTTGCGGCGGACTTTGCTCACGCACCTTCAGCGACTGTTGAACCACAATGCCCTTGAAAATCGACGCCGGGTCGCCGCTGGAACCCGCCAGCACCTCGATTTCCGCACCCGGCACGAACAAGGTGGTGTTGCTGAGCGGAAAATCACTGCTGCTGGCGGCACCGTCCTGATACACCAGCCGCGCGGCGCTGATGCTATTGACCGCACTGCGCACCGACACCGCCAGCAACTGGTGTTCGCGCGCCACGGCCTCGCCCGCGACCTTGATGGTGAATTCGCGGTGTTCGGCGGCAACGGGCAGGGTGCGTGCTTCACTCATCGTGCGGTCCTGACCCGATCACAGCGATTTCTGCAGCGGCGGAAAAAAGATCCGGCTGCCCGCTTTCAGTTCGCGAAAGTGATCCAGGCCGTTGGCTTCGGCCACCTGCCGAAACAAGCTCGGATCGCCATAAATCTGGTAACAGAGCGACGGCAGGTTGTCGCCGGCCTTGACCTGACGCACATGGGTCAAATCCGGTGACGAGTCCTGCGCCAGCGCGACCCGGGTCTGATCATCAACACTGTCGGTGAAACTCGCCGTAATCACTGCCCGCAGCGGCACGCCGTTGGGTTTGAACATCTTGTAGGCGATCGACGCGCTCTTCAGAATGCAGCGCTTGACCTGCAGCGTGCCCCACACCACCTTCAGGTAATTGGGTCGATGGATGTTGCCGTTATAACCGGTCACAGTCTGGAACTTGTCGACTTCGGTCTGCACATCAACGACCACGCCGTTGGCTCCGGTGCCGTCGATGAAAAACGTCAGCGACATATCGCCCGGTTTGACTTTCTTGAACTCCATTCGGCTATTGGTGGTGCCCGAGCCCTGACCGGCGTCGTACTCCATCTCGTACGCCAAGGTGATCTCGTTCGGATTCACATAGGCCGTGAACTCGCCCACCTCGCTGCCGCTGCAATCGGGCTGTTCATAAGCCTTGATCCGGATCTTCTCCAGCTCACCGCGTTCTGACATGGTTCAGCGCTCTTGTCGTTGTTCGAGAATTTCCAGCACCCGTTCAACACATTCGGCAATCACGGCCTGCTTGTCCTGGGTCGCATCCGGCGTACTGGCGGCACCGCCGGCGGCCTGATTGCTGACTTCAACCGAGATCACCACTTCATCAACAATGATCGGCATCGCTTGCCTCCCGCCCTAACCCGCCGGGCGCCCTCGCCACCTCAACTGCGGATCTGGCTGAAATACTGGTAGTAGAACTGCAGACTCTCGACCACGATGCTGTTGTTGCTGGCACTGAGATCGCTGACTGACCACTTGGTCGGATAGGCCTTGACCACATTCCAGGTCAGCAGCGGCTCATGCTGCTCATTCAACAGCTTGATGGTCATGTCGCGTGGCTCGAGCACATCTTTTTCCAGATTGTTCCGGATCCAGTCCCACAGATCCGACTTCAGCAGCAAGCCGCGTTTCAACACCAGTTCCGGGTACTTGACCCGCGTCGGGTACTTCTGCAAAAAGCGGTTCTCACCGCCCTCGGCAATCTCCTCGGTTGCCAACTCCACCGCCAAGCCACTGACCTCCGAAAACCGGACGTCATTGCT
Organism: Pseudomonadota bacterium; assembly: GCA_049324755.1. GTDB lineage: Bacteria > Pseudomonadota > Gammaproteobacteria > Enterobacterales > Permianibacteraceae > Permianibacter. Next base: position 61,469 of record JBMOMZ010000034.1, on the reverse strand, counting down.
GTCGGTTGGCAAACCGGACACTTCCACCTTGAAGTGGAAGCCTACCGGCGGGTAGTAACTCGCCATCGCTTACTCGTTCTGCAGTTCGAGACCTTCGTGCGCCAGCTCCACCGATTCGATTGCCACTTCATTGGCGGAAGCCTTCAGCGCCGGACCTTCAACCTTGACCGGGAAGGCATTCATCACTTTCCAGACCATGACCGGCTGATGCTCTTCGTTCAGCAGGCTGATCACGAGATTGCGCCGTTCGACGGTATTGAGCTTGACGGTGCTGAGCCATTTGAAGAAATCGTTGTCGCCCTTGATGATGCCGCGCTTCAACGTGACATTGCTGAACTTGCGCAGGCCCGGCATCTTGATCGACGAATACTCCGGGAACGAACCGTCACGGTATTCGATGGCCTGGTTTTCCTGGGTCAGACCGGTCACTTCAGAAAAACCGACCCGTTTGCCACCCCACTCAACAGTGAAATGGAATGTCGGCAGCGGATAGGGAGTAGGCATGATGCAAAACCTCCTGAATCAATGAATGGAAGACTCGTGTTCCGTCAGCACCGCAAGCATCAGGACGTCTGCAGTTTGTGCGAGAATTTCAGGATGATGAACTCGGCCGGTCGCACCACCGCCATGCCAATCTCGACGTTCATCCGGCCTTCGAGAATGTCCTGGGCATTCATCGTGACGCCAAGGCCACACTTGACGAAGAACGCATCTTTCGGGGTTGCCCCGGCCAAGGCGCCCTCACGCCATTTGTCGATCAGGTAGTTTTCGATCATGCCGCGGACCTTGACCCAGGTATTCGAATCGTTGTTCTCGAATACCGCCCAATAGGTCGATTTCTTGATCGACTCTTCCACCATGTTGAAGAAGCGCCGAACCGACACATAGCGCCACTCATTGTCATTGCCGGCCAGGGTGCGGGCGCCCCAGACCAGGGTCCCCTTGCCCGCGAACGCGCGGACGGCATTGATCGATTTGCCGGTGGTGGCATCGACGTTCAGATCATCCTGTTTCAGGTTGTCGAGCCGGACCACAGGCTCAATGACATCAGCCAGACTGACATTGGCCGGTGCTTTCCAGACGCCGCGATTGGCATCGGTCGCCGCATAGACGCCCGCCACCGCGCCGCTCGGCGGCAACACGATGAAGTGTTCCTTCAACGCCGTTTTGACAAAGTTGTACAACGCCGTGTTGGTGGTCTTGAACGACTGCAGTTCAGCCGGTGCATTGGCCCCTACCGTGACATCGACGTTGGCCTCAGCCGCGTTGATGTAGTGGTTCAAGGTCGATTTGATGAACGGATAGTAGGCCGCGCCATACTTGAGGTAGTTGTTGCCAAAATAACCGCGGTTGGCCAACAGGCCGGCATTGTCCAGGGCTATGCCACCATCACGGATGTCGAAGATGCAGAACCGATCGCGCAGCTTGTCGCACTGCCCCAGCATGGCCTGCACCAGGGTCGTGTAGTCGGCGGTACCGAGCTTGACCGCTTCGGGAATGACCAGCAAAGTCGGCTCGTCTTCCAGCGCCACCACATCCAGCCCGTCCTGCAAACCAAAGCCGGTCGCCGGCGCGGTGGTACCGTCGCCGGTCAAATCGACCACCGCCGGGGTTTGGTAGTAACCGACCGAAACGATATAGCACTGGCTGCCACCGTTATCGAAGTACAGCTTGACGCTGTAATACAGCAGATACGACAGGCTGGGCACGGTCACGCTGTTGACGCTGTAGGCGCCGGCCCCCAGATCGGTCACGCTGATCGCCAGGTCTTCTTCGTTCGGCAGGCCAAACAGCGCTTCGTATTCTTTCAGCGAGTAGATCTTGGTCGGTTTCAAATGCAGGTCGTTGGCGGTGTTGCGGGCCGCCTTCTGGGTATAACCGATGAAAGCCGGAATGGCCGTTCCCACCTCCGCCACCGACGGCGGGAAAACCGGGATCTCTTCGACATAGACATTCGGTGTTTTATAGGTGGCCATTGCTCGGCTCCTCGGGCTTGTTGAAACCAAACTGCTGATGACGCGACTCGACGCCGCGCGTGTTAATTTTCTGCGACAACAGGTCTCGGCAAACTCATCCTGGCTTGCCAACCAACACGATCTGTTCGGCCTTGGCACTGTCCGGACCGGGTTGCGGCAAGTGCTCGATCAGAATGTCGCCGTTGCGACGCAGCTGCAGCTTGCGTCGTGGCCTCGCCTGCCGGCTGACTGCCGCCTGGGATCGAAACAGCACCACGCGCTCACCCTGCCGCGCCAACAACGCCACCGGAATCTCTTCGGCACCAAAGCTGCCGGAGGCAATCCGCTGGAACTGAATCTCGCTGCGACCATCCTCGACAAACCCGTGATCACTGACACTGAGCTGGGCAAACTCCGCATCACTGAAATTGCGCACCACCAGATAGAACCGCAGCGCCTGTTGCTTGGCCGAGAACTGCAGCGTCAGCACCGGTGCCGTTTGGTAGAACGCGGCATCGAGCTTTAGCTCCACTACCGCCGCCACGGCCTGCTGGCACAGCTCGGCATCGACGTACACCGCCGTCTGGGTGACGACATCACCGGGGTAATGCTCTTCAATCCGATACTCACCGGCCGGCAGCTCACGCAGGTCAAACGCGAACGACGGTCGATTGTCATCGGCCGTAATGGTGGTGCTGTACAGAAGCTCGGCAGCGGGCCGCCGCAACTGCAGCGTCACCGGCCGCTGCGTCTGGCCGATGACATGCCGGTACAGCCCGGCGCACAGCGGCATGCGCACCGGCGCAGCCAACGCATCGGGCGCAGCGCTGTTGCGATAGACCGGCACCTCGCCGGCGAGCGCCAGACTCTCGCTGGTGAAATGGTCGAAATAGGGGTTCAGCAGCTGCAGCCCGATCCGAAGCGTCTGGTCGGTCAGCAACGCCAGCGGTTCGCCGTCGTTATCCTGCTCATAAAGCAGATGCCAGCGATGGTCGCGCTGCTTGAGCAGCAATCGTCCGCGCTGCAGCAAACGCTGGCTGTCGGCCGGCAGCACGACGCTGAAATCCGGGCAGCCGCCGTCGTAAAACTCGTGCTGGATCTCGAGCTGCAACAGTGTGGCGAAACGGGTACTCATGGTTGCCGAAACGCCAGCTCGATTTCAGTCAACGGCGGCAGGATGGCCGCCGTTTCGGCATCTTGCAGCAGCACCATGCGTGCCCGGTACAGTACCGATGGCAGCTGTTTGCCACCGAGAAAAGCCCAGATCTGGTTCAGCTGCTCGTAGTTGGGTGATTGCAATTCCAGGGTCAGCTTTTCGATACGCGGATCCAGCCCCGGATGCTGCCCGGGGGTAAACAGCAGATGGCTCTGAAAGAAGGTCAGGACATGCGAAAGCTGGCGCAAGGCCTGATCGTATTGCTTGAACCGGGCGAGAAACAGCAGATGCAGATTGAGCCGCAGCGGCGGTTGCAGCAGGATGTTCTGACCGTTCAGATAGGTGGATTCCGGCAGCTGCGAACGCAGGATGCGCTCTTCTTCGATATTGATCAGCGACAGCCCGAGTACATCTTCCTTGACCGCCCATTTGCCCGTGTCATCAATCGGCTGGCACATCTCGACCGCACCGAAATCGCTTCCGGTGCGAACCAACAGGTAGGCATTCAGCTGCTGCTGCAAAAATTTCAGCGTGACATCCAGCATCCCTGCGACATCCTCATGTCCATGATCCGCACATGCTTGCCTGCTGCCATCGTGCGACGTCCGGCGCGGCTAATCCCTTCCGCACACGGCGCGCAAAATCTGCAGGCAAAAGCTCCCCACTTCATCATCCAGCACAGATGTGAAGGCGACAAATTCGATCGACAAAGAAACCCGCACCGTCTCAGACACTGAGGCAGCGAACGACATTGGGAGGGAACAGCAAACAAGGGATGAGGCAGCGCGCCGGCACATCTATCGCATCCCTGACAACTGACGGCGCACAACAGGTCGCTGTTATTGAAGATCAGCCGGCAATGTTCGTCAAGCCGATTTGCACTGCGCTGTGAAAACGGTGACTTATGTTGCAATCAGCGACTTCCGATTACGCCAAACACTTGTTATGCCTCGTGTTTTTGTCGTCGACACCCGTATCCGTAGTCCCGCGCTGTTAGCGCCACGACGGTGCAACGCCGCTACACCGCGATACAAACGACTGTGCGTACAGAGTCTCCGTCAAGAAACTGTCTGCAGTACGCCGGGGTCAAAGCAAACGAACCTGAATGATGTCTGCTTCAACGAGGCTGCGACATTGGTCACCCGTGCTGAAGAAGCATGCACAACTGCAGCGCAACATTGGTATCAGCATCAATTTTTTGCTCTGGGATACCCGACAAATGCCCCCTGCCGGCGCACGCAAGTGGTGATGGCTATCGGTTCCAGTTGTGGAATCAATTGGCTTGCGTGCATTTCAACGCATAGGCTCTGAACACCGCACCGCCAGCCCCAAAAGGAGACAAGATGAACAGCGAAGCAAAATGCCCGTTCGTCGCCGTGCACGGCGCCCGCACCACCGTTGCCGCCCAATCGAATCAGGATTGGTGGCCACAGCGACTCAACCTGAAGATCCTGCACCAGCACTCCGACAAATCCGACCCGATGGGCGGTCAGTTCAATTACGCCGCAGAGTTCAAGAAGCTCGATCTCGCCGCGGTCAAGAAGGACCTGCATGCCCTGATGACGAGCTCGCAGGACTGGTGGCCGGCCGACTGGGGTCATTACGGTGGTTTGTTCATCCGCATGGCCTGGCACAGCGCCGGCACCTATCGCATTGCCGATGGTCGTGGCGGTGGCGGCACCGGCAACCAGCGCTTTGCTCCCATCAACAGCTGGCCGGACAACGGCAACCTCGACAAGGCCCGGCGCCTGCTGTGGCCAATCAAGAAAAAATACGGCAAGCGCCTGTCCTGGGCCGATTTGATGATTCTGGCCGGCAACGTCGCACTCGAATCGATGGGCTTCAAGACCTTCGGTTTTGGCGGTGGCCGGGAAGACATCTGGGAACCGGAAGACGACATCTACTGGGGCGCTGAATCCGAATGGCTCGGTGACAAACGCTACAGCGGCAACCGCCAATTGGAGAATCCCTTGGCGGCAGTACAAATGGGCCTGATCTACGTGAACCCGGAAGGTCCAAACGGCAACCCGGATCCGGTGGCATCCGGCCGCGATGTCCGCGAAACCTTTGCCCGAATGGCGATGAACGATGAAGAAACCGTCGCGCTGGTCGCCGGCGGCCATACCTTCGGCAAAGCGCACGGCGCCGGTGATCCGAAACTGGTAGGCCCGGAACCGGAAGCTGCCCCGCTCGAAGCGATGGGGCTCGGCTGGCTCAACCAGTTCGGCAGCGGCAAGGGCGTGCACACCACCACCAGCGGTATCGAAGGCGCGTGGAAACCGAATCCGACCCAATGGGACAACGGCTATTTCGACATGCTGTTCGGCTACGAGTGGGAACTGACCAAGAGCCCGGCCGGCGCGCAGCAATGGGTCGCAAAAAACTGCAAACCGGAACACCTGATCCCGGACGCGCATGATCCGGGCAAGAAGCATCCACCGATGATGACGACTGCCGATCTGTCGCTGCGCTTCGATCCGGCTTACGAGAAAATCGCGCGCCGTTTCCACAAGGATCCGCAAGCCTTTGCCGATGCCTTTGCACGCGCCTGGTTCAAACTCACCCATCGCGACATGGGGCCGCGCTCACGCTACCTGGGTCCGGAAGTGCCGGCCGAAGAACTGATCTGGCAAGACCCGGTGCCGGCCGTGGATCACGAATTGGTCAACGCGGAGGACATCGCCGCACTGAAGGCGAAAGTGCTGGCATCCGGCCTGAACCCGACGCAACTGATCGCAACCGCGTGGGCCTCGGCCTCGACTTTCCGTGGTTCCGACAAGCGCGGCGGCGCCAATGGCGCCCGCATCCGCCTGGCACCGCAAAAGGACTGGCCGGTGAACCAGCCGGCAGAACTGGCAAAAGTGTTGCAGCAACTGGAGCAGATCAAGGAAGCGTTCAACAGCAGCCAGTCGGGCAAGAAAAAGATCTCGCTGGCAGATCTGATCGTGCTGGCGGGTGCGGCCGCCGTGGAAGACGCCGCGCGCAAAGCCGGCATCACGGTCACGGTGCCGTTTTCGCCGGGCCGTACCGATGCCACGCAAACGCAAACCGATGTCGAATCGTTTGCCGTGCTGGAGCCGGTGGCTGACGGTTTCCGCAATTATCAGCGCGACGACATCAAGGCACCTGCGGAACAACTGCTGCTCGACAAGGCGCAACTGCTGACGCTGACGGCGCCGGAAATGACAGTACTGATCGGTGGCCTGCGCGCGCTCAATGTCACGGCCGGGACCAGCCAGCACGGCATCCTGACCCGCACGCCGGGCGTGCTGAGCAATGACTTCTTTGTCAACCTGCTCGACATGGCAACCGATTGGAAACCGTCAGCAATGGCCGGCATCTATGAGGGACGCGACCGCGCCAGCGGCCAGCTGAAATGGACTGGCACCCGTGCCGATCTGGTGTTCGGCTCGAACTCGGAACTGCGGGCGCTGGCCGAGGTGTATGCCTGCGACGATGCCAAGGAGAAGTTTGTCCATGACTTCGTCGCGGCATGGCACAAAGTGATGAACCTGGATCGCTTCGATCTGGCCCGCTGACTGAATCGGCCCACCTGAACTGCCGACAACAGCAGCAACAACGTGCGTTGGCAACCGGCCACAACACCGACAAGCGACCCCACAGCGGGGTCGCTTTTTTTTTCTTACAGCGCCAGCCGAACGACGACTGCGCCCATCACCTCGCCTTTCTTGAAGTCCTTGCGTGGCGAGTCCTTGTGTTCGTTGTGGCACTGGACACAGGCCTCGGCAACCGCCTTGTCCGGATAGACCGCGGTGAAATAGCGTTTCCCGCCCAGTTCTTCTTCGGTGTAGTAAGGCTGCGAGGGGTTCTGAATCAAGGCCTGCATGCCGTTGCGTTCACCGTCTGTGCGCGGCAGGTTCTTCTTGTTGATCGCCCATTCCGAGATCAGCGCATAGGACATGCCGAGATCTTTCTCGTTGACCAGTTCGGCGCCCATCCGGAACATCTGCGCCGGCAACACCAACGCCTTGTCCTCACGCCAGTGCTCGCTGGCCTTGATCACTTTCTCATCCAGCGTCAGGCGGTTGACCACTTGCTGCGTGTACACGGTCCGGTCGGCTTCCAGAACCGTGTGTATGGTATCGGCCATCCGTTGCGGGCTGATCCCCTGCGGCTCCGGCGCCTTGCCGCAGCCAGCGAGCAGTATCACCAACAACGACCATCCCCATTTGTTTTTCATGTTTGCTCCTTCGTCATGCCGGTTATCAACACGCGCCGAGATCGGCGCCCTACTGCTGCCTGTGTTCCGCTGCTGGCGTGATGGCCGGTGCGGCGTTGCGCCCGGCCTGCTGACGCAGCCACGCCATGCTGTCATGCCGGCCGGATGCCGGCCCGGTGAAATTGCGTTCAATCAAGGCCGGATCCGCCAACGCCGACAGGGCAAATTCAAGGCCGTGGCAACGCATGCAAACCTGCTTCAGCATTTTGTCGTTCGGTCGCAAGTTGGCGCTCTGGTTGTGCTGCACCCACTGCGAGGAATTGTCCGGGTGCGGTTCGCGCGGCATGTGACAGCCGGCGCAGCTGACACCGGTCAAGGGATCCTGCTGCCAGCGCTGACCATGCGCCGACTGCAGCCAATTGTTGCTGTGCTCATCGGCATGGCAGCCGAGACAGCTCTCCGCCGCTGCCGTTGCCGTGTCATACCGGTGTGGCGCATGACAGCTGTTGCAGGTCAGCGCGTTGTCAGCGGCGTCGGCATGCATCGGCAGTTTTGCTTCGGCCACCGTCATGGGTGCCAGACCTACGGCAAGCCGCATACCGTGATGGCCTTTCTGCAGCGCCTGCCATTCATCCTCGTGGCAGTCAGCACATACCGTTATCGGCACATCCTTCGGATTGTCGCTGCGGTGACAATCGCTGCAGTTCGCATGGCCTTTGGCATGTGCCGATTGCGTCCACGCCTGCTCGGCTTTTTCAATCGCCGGCAGATCGTCGGGTTGCGACCACAACGACGACCAGTCCGCGGTCAATGCCGGTGCGACGGCGACATGACGTGGCCGCTTTTGCGGGTGTTCGAGCAGCGCCGGCTCATGCATGTGCGCGCTCAGGAACGCCTCGTACAGCGTGCTGTTGTCGTGATAGTTGTGACAACCGGAGTTGGTGCAGCTGTCACCGGCCACTGCTTGGTGACTGGGCCGCACGCTGGCGATATCGCCATGACAGGCCATGCAGAAATCTTTCGGCTGGGTGACCTGCATCGCCAGCGTCTGTTCGGGTACATGCTCGCGGTGGCAACTGAGGCAACGTGAGGCATCAAGCACCTGCAACTCGCTGGCGTTGCGCGGATCGGCAAATTTTTTCGGCCCGTGGGCATCGCCAATGGCTTTCATGTCGGCCTGATGACAGCCGAGGCAGCGTTGCTCGATGGCGGCATTGCCCGAGAACGCGTCGTCATGACAACTGGCGCAGGCAAGCTCCAGTTGATGATGGGCGTAGCTCAGCGCGCCCGGCTGGAACACGCGCTGGTCGTCGCCGAGCAGCTGCCAGGCCAGTACGGCGCCGCCGGCCAGCGTTGCCAGTGAAAAAAGCACAACGGAGAGAAGTCGCATCGGCGGCATCAGTAGTAGTAGGTTTTGACGATGTGAAACAGCAGCAACGCCGGCACCGGCAGCAACGCAAACCAGTGCAGCGCACGCAGACCGGTCGCCGCCCGCCGCTGCCACGGCGACTGTGCAGCCTGCAACCAGGCGGCACCGGCCAAGGCGCCAGTGACCGCAACGAGCAGCAGCGTCAGCAACAACCAGCGATTGAGGCCGTGACCGGTGCGGCCGCCGGTGTGCACCCACCACAACAGCAGCGCCGCGGTCGCCGTCAACGCATGCGTGCCGAGCCGTGCCCGCTGCGCCCGTTCGTGCAGACGTTGCACACGTCGCCAATAACCCCAGGCAAAACTGAGCAAGGCCACCAGCAGCAAGACATAGCCGGTGATTTGTCGTGCGATGGGCTCCCGCCACAGCCAATCGATTTGCCGATAGCTCGAGGTCCAGCTGTCAGCAAGCGGGGTGTGCCAATTGAGCAACAGCACGACACAAAGCAGCAGCACCGATGCCAGCGCAACGCCAGTCATCCGCGCGTTGTACGTGGAGGCCTTGCCGCCCAGCACCTGCTCGATCCGGCCGGCGCAGGAACCGCAGTGCTGGCTGGCGCCGGTGCTGGCGATGATGCGGGCACGGGTCAATCCTTGCTGCTGCAAATCGAGCAGCCGACCGCGGCTGACATTGGCACAGAAGCAGATGATTTGTTGCTGCGCGTTGCTGCTCGTTTCCGGCAACTGCCCCGACTGGACAAACGCCGCCACGGCATCGGGCGTCAACAGGCGCTGCTCGGCCACTGCCGAGGTGAACGCAGAAATGTCGGTGTTGGCGCGGTCATAAAGAATGGCGCCGACTACCTGCTGCCCGGCCAGAAAAATACGCCGATAAACCCGTTCCGGTCCGCTGTATGCGCAGACGCGCTGATCGACCGCGCGGGTATTGCCGATGCTGACGATCGTGCGCTCGGCCAGTTTCAGCTGAAACACGTTGCTGGTCGCTGCCGGTGCCGGTGGCTCGCCGTTCAGCAGCGCACTCAGGTGTTCGGCATGCGTGAGACAGGGCGCCAGACTGCCGAACGTTTGTCCGTCCTGCTCGCAGCATTCGCCGATGGCGTAGATGTGTTCATCGCTGGTGCGAAAATTGGCATCGACCACCACGCCGCGATCGACCGTCAAACCGGCATCTGCGGCCAGCCGGCTCTCGGGCTCGACGCCGGTTGCTGAAATCAACAGATCGGCGCGCAGTGCAGTGCCATCGTCCAGCGTCAGGGTCAGCATTGATGGCCGGCAATCGAGCGCCGCGATCTTGCGCTCACACAGCACCGTGACACCCTGCGCCTGCAATTGCTCGGCGACACGCATCGCCGCTTCCTGATCCAGTTGCCGCGGCAGCAGATGCGGAAACCGCTCCAGCACCGTTATCTGCGGGCAACGCGATTGCATGGCCCGGGCCGCTTCGATGCCGAGCAAACCGCCGCCGACCACCACGACGTGGCGCGGCATCAACTCGGTGAGCACCTGCAGATCATCAAGGCTGCGAAAATCGCGCAGGCGCGGATGGCTGACATCCAGCGGCGGCAGCCGTCGCGAACGCGCACCGGTGGCCAGCACCAGCGTGTCGTAGCGGATCACGCGACCGTCATGCAGCTGTACGGCGCGGGCCGTGCGGTCAATCGCAACGACGCGAGCGTCGTGCAGCACCTTGGGCGCCAGGTCGGCCGCAGCCGGCGGAAATGCTGCCAGCCGCTGCAGCGGCCGACCATCGGCCAGGGTCGAACTGATTTGGGCGCGGTTGTACGGGACAAAGCGTTCGCCGTTGAGCATCAGCACATCGCACGTCGGCGCCCGCCGCGCCAACAACCGGACCAGGGCCTGGGCACTGGGCCCGGCACCAACCACCACCACGGCGGCATGGGTCGCGGCCAGTCCGGCATCGGCTGGCGCCGGCTGCAACGCCCGCAGTTGCTCCGCCAGCGACCGCCACACGACTTCCTCTGGAGGTATCTCCGGCATCCCTCGCACCGCGCTCAAGTCGGCCATGTTCCCCCCACGGCGACAGCTTGTTATCCGATCAACCGGCGCGCCGGTGTGAACCCCAGCACGCTCGTACAAAGCGATACAAACTGGTACATATGTTTTAATTATACTGGCAGCATTGCACCCCACTGACAAGACGGATTTCGGGTGCCCGCAGCAGGATGCCGCGCAAGGGGAATGACCGGGCTGCGGCGCGTCTGTGGAGGGAACAGACACGCTGCCAACCGCCATTCCTTGTCTGACAACCAAAAGGTCCAACAAGCAAAAGAAATTCGGCCGCACAAAGGCGGCCGATTGAGGAGATAGCTGCTGTGGCGCGATTATTTTCGCTGTTTGGGGAACGCAAACTGACCGAACCGGCAACACCGGAGACCCCGGCGCCGACGCCGATTTCGTTAACGGCCAAACCGGATGCCGGCATACCGTACGATGGTCAACTGATTGCCGTGTTGAAGCAGGACCACGTGCAACTGGTCAATCAATTCACGTCGCTGATGCCGCTGCTGCGCAACCACGACGTCCGCAACTTTCGCTCGCGGCTGCAAGCCTTCAAAACCGAGTTTCAGGGTCACATCATCAAGGAAAACGTCAAGTTCTACGTCTACCTTGAGCAGTCGCTGGCAAAGGATGAAACCAATCTGGAACTGATCCGCGATTTTCGCCGTGAGATGAACTCGATCAGCCGGGCGGTCGTGCATTTCTGCAACCGTTACCTGGATGACCCGATGTCACCGCTGACCATCCAGAAATTTGCCCAGGAATCGAACGAGATCGCCGAAGCACTGCTGCGGCGCATCGAACGGGAAGAACGGGATTTGTACCCGCTGTATATGGCGAACTGAATCGATGTCCTGTTCATAAAAGAAAAGCCAGCACGCGTGCTGGCTTTTTTATTCCCGGCGCCCACTCAATCCAGAATGATGTGCGGCAGGAACCGCGACAGATCCTGGGTAATGTGCGAAGCATCCTCGCGAATGCCAATGCCACAGGCGACATCGCCAACCAGCCAGCTGCCGAGCACCGTGTAGTTGCCATCGAAGCATGGCGCCGGATGCCAGGCCTGCCGAATGCACGGGTAATGACCATACGGGCCATCGACCTGCAGATAACGGCCATCCGGCAAGTGCGCCTGGACATTGGCGCCCTCGCGCGAGAAGAACGGCTTGCGCACCCAACCGCTCGGTAAGCCCGTGCTGGCATCATCAAAGTAAGCCGGCAGCAAATTGGGATGACCGGGATGACGCTGCCACAGCAAGGCCAGCGCCGCCTTGTTGCTCAAGACGAGTTTCCACGGCGGCTCGATGAAACGGGTCTGCGCTTGGCGCAGGTACGCCGCAAACGGTTCCTGCAACAGGTCTTCCCATGGGTACAGCTTGAACAGGGTCGCGATCGGCTCGCCTTCTTCATCGACGAACTGACCGTCGCTGTCGACACCAATCTGCTCAATCGGCAGGAAGCGGTTCGGGCAACGCGCCTGCGTCGCGATATCGCGCAGGTAGGCGACGGTGCCGCAATCTTCCTCGTTGTCACCGATCGCCGCAAAATGCACCGGCAGGCGCAAGGCGGTGCTGGCAAAGAAGGCTTCGAGCCGGTCCTGAATGGAGTTGAACTGATCCGCAGCCAGTGGAAGAGCACCAGCGCTTTGCATCTGCTCCAGCCATACCCACTGGAAAAACGCGCTTTCGTAGAGCGATGTCGGCGTGTCGTAATTGAGCTCGTACAGTTTGGCCGGGCAGTTACCGTCATAAGCCAGATCCAGCCGCGCATACATCGCCGGATCGCGCCGGTGCCAACTGTCGCGCAGCACATCCCAGTGCGCGGCCGGAATACCGAGCTGGATCAGCAAGGCTTCGTCACGGATGGCGTCGTCCACCAGCGCCATCGCCATCTGATGCAACGCTTCGGTCGGCGCCTCCAGATCGTTTTCAATCTGCGCCAGCGTGAACTGGTAGTACGCCGTTTCATCCCAGTACGGCGCGCCATACATGGTGTGAAAACCAAAGCCGAGTTGTTCGGCCAGCTGACGCCAACCCGGACGCTCCTGGCTCAGGATCCGACGCATGGCTCAGCCTCCGGCGCGTGCCGCGGCGGCACGACCGAAACCGCCACGGCTGACCACGCGCGCGGTGGGCTTGGCATGCAAATAGGACTCTTTGACCTCCACCGGCCCCGACAAACGACTGACTTTGTCATTGTCCGGTGTCCGCAACATGCCCTTGTCGTCGCGCGATTCGTACAACGGCTGGGCAACGCTGCGGTAATTGCTGCCACTGCCTCCGCCACCACCGGCACCACTCTCTTCTTCTTCATCCGGCGCCGGCCGCGGATCCTTGACCAGCACGCCACGCATCAATGGAATGAAATAGCGGCCGCTGGACTGGCACTGCTGCGGACCAAAATCGGCCTCACAATCGCTTTCGCTGCGATAGCGTGGTGCCACCCGTTCGCTTTCGTACCCGGCTCGGGTAAAACGCGTCTCACACTCTTCCGTGGTCAACACCTGATCGCGCTGACACTCGGAAACCGTGCGATAGACCAAGGCCCGTTCGCTGTTTTCACATGCGGCGAGCAGGAACGGCACCGTTCCCATCATCACCAGACTGGCTTTGCGACTGCGCTTCATGGGCTTGCCTGCCATCGTCATCACCAGACCATGCAGGCCGCGTTGAGAATGCCCGCCGCCAGCGACATCGTTGCCACCAGCGTTGCCGCGGCGAGATCGTTGCTCGCGATCCGGGTCGGCAAATCACGCAGCAGCAGACGCAGTGCCAGAAAGACGAGCCACTGCACCAGCAACGCAACGGCGCCCCAGAGCAGGCAGTCGAGCAGATTGACGGAATGCGCAATGGCGCTAGCCAGCGGCAAAACAAAACCGAGCAGACTGCCGGAAAACGCCAGCGAAGCGGCCGGCACACCTTGCCGGATCAAGGTCCATTCATGGTGTGGCGTCAGCCAGGTGTAACCGACACAGAACACCAGCGTCAGCGCAGCCGCCAGCGCAAAATAGGACAGGAAAGCCGGCAACCCGGCGAGATAACTGTGCAGGTCCATCGCAGTCAGGAAGGCAACAAAAGAAGGGACGCTACGATGCCGTGTAGGCAGGAAAAAAACAACGGCGAGCGATGGGAATTCTGCTGCGGAGTATCGATGGAAAAATGGCGGAGAAATTTGCGTCAGGGAAATGGCGGAGAGGGTGGGATTCGTCGGCGCACATCCATGTGCGCCGCCCCTGCGGGCGGCTACGCCGCGCAAATGCGCTTTCCTGCGCATTTGTCGAACCGACGTGGCTTCTCACCCACCCTCAGTGACTTCGGGTGATTGGCGTTCGATGCGGAAGGAGGAATTTGCGTCGGAGGAAATGGCGGAGAGGGTGGGATTCGTCGGCGCACATCCATGTGCGTCACCTCTGCGGGCGGCTACGCCGCGCAAATGCGCTTTCCTGCGCATTTGTCGAACCCACGTGGCTTCTCACCCACCCTCAGTGACTTCGGTCGATTGGCGTTCGATGCGGAAGGAGGAATTTGCGTCGGAGGAAATGGCGGAGAGGGTGGAATGCGTCGGCGCACATCCATGTGCGCCGCCCCTGCGGGCGGCTACGCCGCGCAAATGCGCTTTCCTGCGCATTTGTCGAACCCACGTGGCTTCTCACCCACCCTCAGTGACTTCGGGTGATTGGCGTTCGATGTGGAAGCTGGAGTTTGCTTCGGAGGAAATGGCGGAGAGGGTGGGATTCGAACCCACGGTACCGGAGACCGGTACACCGGATTTCGAATCCGGCGCATTCGACCACTCTGCCACCTCTCCGTGACGTACTGCTGTCAGCGTGATGCAGGTCGCTCACCACGCTGTGTTCCGGTGCTGTCAGCGGACGCTGGACCGGAAATCGCCCCGCGGAGTAAACCGGCAGGCCGGTCCAGGCGGGGCGCGCATTATGCGGATTTTTTTCTGACTTGAAAAGCCTGACGACGCATGAACGCGTCGTCAGGGATGCGGACTATGCTCAGAGCGGAACGCCGAGACGCTGCGCGACTTCTTCGTAGGCTTCGACGACACCGCCGAGGCCCTGACGGAAGCGGTCTTTGTCCAGCTTCTTGCGGGTGGCTTTGTCCCACAGCCGGCAACCGTCCGGCGAGAACTCGTCACCGAGCACGATCTCGCCGTTCAGACGACCGAATTCCAGTTTGTAGTCGACCAGGATCATGCCGGCTTCGTCGAACATCGCCTTCAGCACGTCGTTGACCTTGAAGGTCAGCTCTTTCATGCGGGCGACTTCGGCGTCGGTGGCCCAGCCGAACGAACGAATGTGGTATTCGTTGACCATCGGGTCGTGCAGCTCGTCGTTCTTCAGGAAGAATTCGAAGGTCGGCGGATTCAGTTCCATGCCTTCCTGCACGCCGAGACGGCGGGTGATCGAACCGGCGGCGACGTTACGGACGACGCACTCGACCGGCACCATGGTCAGCTTCTTGACCAGGCTGTCGGTGTCGTTCAGCAGTTTGACGAAGTGGCTCGGAATACCGGCGGCGGCCAGCTTGGTCATGATGAAGGCGTTGAACTTGTTGTTCACCATGCCTTTGCGATCGAGCTGCGCCACTTTCTGACCGTCGAAGGCCGAGGTGTCGTTGCGGTAATGCATGATCACGTGATCGGCCAGCTCGCAGCTGTACACCGATTTGGCTTTGCCGCGGTAGAGTTCCTGCAACTTCTGCATGGTGTTCACCATTGGTTAAAAAAAAAACGCGGCGTGTGCGATGCGCTACGCCAGCGTCAGCCATTCAAAACCGGTGTCCTGATCAGCCACGCGAATCTGCTCGGGTGACCAACCGACGGCCTCTGCCAGCGCCGCACGCGCCAGCTCAGGTCGATTGTTCTCTTCACTCAAATGCGCCGCAATGAGGTGGCGCAAACGGCTGCGATCACTTTGCCGCAGAATCTCGGCGGCCTGCCGGTTGCTGAGGTGCCCGTAAGCACCGCCGACCCGCCGTTTCAGTGCCGGTGGATAACGGCCGCCGTGCAGCATCGCTTCATCGTGATTGCACTCCAGCATCAGCGCATCACAACCACCGAGTTGCTGCAGCAGAAACGGCGTGCTGCAACCGGCGTCCGTCAGCAGGGCGAAACGCACCTGCGCGGTCTCGAAGACAAACTGCAAGGGCTCGCGCGCATCGTGCGGAACCGAAAACGGAAAAACCCGAATCCCCCCGAAGAGGACGGGTTCTTCCGCAGACAGAAATTTAAGGGCGCGGATTGTGCCACAGCGGCCCGCGAGATGGCTACCCCGGCTCATCCAGACCGGCAAGTCGTACTTGCGCGCCAGCGCGCCAACACCGCCGATATGGTCGCTGTGCTCGTGGGTAACGAGAATGGCAGTGAGCGCCGCCGGCTGGACACCGAGCCGCGCCAGCCGGGCTTCGGTTTCGGCCAGGGTGAAGCCGCAGTCGATGAGCAGCTGCTGGTCGTCATGGGCGACCAGCAGGCCATTGCCCTTGCTGCCACTGCCGAGACAGGCGAGGCGCATCGCCGCCCATCCTGCTACCGGCGGGGCGCGTCCAGCAAGGTGTTCTGCCGGCGCTCAGCGAAGGCCTCGGACAACACCGGGAACAGTTTGGTCATCACCACAGCATCCAGGGCTTCGCCATCGGCCTTGCTGAAGATCAGACCGGTGTTGTTGCCTTCGCTGCTGAGTTGGACCAGGTATTCGCCCGGCTCCAGCTCCAACCGGACCTGATCGTCACGGTCATCACCAAACAGCCAATCCCAGAAACCGCCCTCTTCGCCGTCTTCAAGCTTGAAGTAGTACAGGAACTTGGTGGTGTCCTTGTCTTCCAGCACAAAGCCCAGCTTTTCCAGCACGTTCGGGGTGGCTTCCCAGGTGTTGCTGAGACCGCTCTGGGCCAGCAGTCCGGTCTGGTTCTGCTCGTTCTGCCAGAGCTCGACCTGGATACCGGCCCGCGCCGCCAGTACCCGTTCCCGGGCCGCCCGCGACTGCTCTTCGTCGTAATAGCCGAGGAACTGGTTCAGCATGTCGACGCTGTTGCGGCGGGTCGGTTGCAGGCTTTGCCAGCCATCGTCCTCGTCATAGGCTTCCGCCTTGATCGCTTCGGCGACCAGCAGACGCTCGTTCGGCCGCTCACCGGTTTTCAGCTGAAAGCGGTACTGCCAGCGATAGGATTCAATGTCTTCGGCCATGATCCAGTCGCGGAACCAGCCAATTTCTTCGGTCTGGACCCAGCCGGTCACCAGTTCGCCGGTGGCTTCGTCGCTTTGCTCGACGGCAATGCCATTGAGGCTCAGAAAATCATTCAGGCGCTGCCACAGCTCAAGGTTCTCACCGACGATCAGCGCCTGCGGAATGGCGGCATCCTGAATGCCGTTCACGCCGTCACCGGACGACAGCACCAGGGCCGGAGGATTGACGTCGAGCGCCTCGCCGACCGGCGCGGTGGCGCCTTTCGGGCCAAGAGCCGGCACCGGAAATTGATCCTGAGGCTGGAAGGCGCTGTAAGCGGCCGGCACTTTCAACGGTGGCGCCTGCTTGGCGTCGAGGTAATCGTGTTCGGTATCGCGAATCAGGCCATCTTTACCGTACAACCAACCGCAACCAGACAACGTGAAGACAGCCAAAACGGGCAAGGCCCGAACAAACACTTTCATTTACAGCACTCCGGCGGCCGCCATGGCGGCACGCACTCGGGGTTGATTGGCTGCCGTAAGCGGCAGCAAGGGAAGCCTGAGGTGGGCGGAACAGCCATGCAACTGCGCCACCGCCCATTTGGCCGGGGTTGGATTGGGTTCGTTGAACAGAGTTTCATGCAGACCTTGCAAAGCGGCATCCTGCTGACGGGCCGCCTCGGTATGGCCGGCAATGGCGAGCCGGCACATGGCCGCCATCGCTTTCGGCGCCACATTGCTGGTCACCGAAATGACGCCATGGCCGCCCTGCAGCATGAACTCACAGGCGCTGGCATCGTCACCCGACAACAGGACAAACTCGGCCGGCACACCGGCCTTGATGGCATGCAGCCGCTCCAGCTTGCCGGTGGCTTCCTTGACGCCGGCAATGCCGGCGACAGCCGCCAGCCGGATCACGGTCTCCGGCAACAGGTCACAGCCGGTGCGGCCTGGTACGTTGTACAGCAGTATGGGCTTGGTGGCGACGGCAGCGATCGCGCGGTAATGCTGGTACAGCCCTTCCTGGCTCGGGCGGACGTAATACGGGGTCACCGACAAGGTGCCGGCGATGGCGAATTTTTCGACGGCCTGGGTCAGTGCAACCGCCTTGGCGGTGCTGCTGCTGCCGGTACCGGCGATGATCGGCAGTCGACCGGCCGCCTGTTCGACCACAATTTGCACAACGCGCAAATGTTCGTCTTCCGACAGCGTGCCGGACTCTCCGGTCGTCCCCATAGCGACAATGGCATCGGTGCCCTGCTCGACATGCCAATCGACCAAGCGCCGCAGACTGGCCTCATCGACAGAACCGTCGTCAAACATCGGCGTTACCAGCGCTACGATGCTGCCCTGAAACGGACCCTTGCCCTGCATGTGCAAATTCCGGTCAAAAAAAGAGCGGCAATGGTACTCGCCGGGCCAGATTATTGACAAGCACGCTTGTCAGCACCGGAAATATGCGCCATCTTGCAGCCAACAAATCATAAAGGTCCGCCATGCAGAATCTGCTAGCGGTGAGCGTCCTCGGCCCTTACGTCCCGACCGCCACCACCGATATCGCCAAGCTGGCCGCCGATTGCAATTGCAATATTCTCGACGCCCGCATCACCATGCTCGGTAACGAGTCGGCCATGCTGTTGCTGCTCGCCGGCACCTGGAATGCGTTGGCCAAATTCGAACACGCCTTGCCGGTGTTGAGTCAGCGACTGCAATTGTCCGTCAACATGCGCCGCACCACTGGTCGCGAACAGCCCAGCCAGGCGCTGCCGTACTCGGTTCAAATCGTCGCACTCGACACCCCGGGCATTCTCCGTGACATCAGCCAGTTTTTTCTGGATCAGGGCGTCACGCTGCAGGACATTTACTCCAACACCTACGCGGCACCGCAAACCGGTGCCGCGATGATCGTCATCAACATCGCGCTGAACATCCCCGGCAATGTCCATATCAATGGCTTGCGCGATCAGTTTCAACTGCTCTGTGATGACCTGAACCTCGACGGCATCCTCGAACCCATCAAAGGGTGATGGGTTCGCCATTGGGCCGCCGCTCGCATGGCAAAATTTTTTTCCAGCGCCGCTGGAAAATCGATCGGCACAGCGTCTAAAGTGAGACCAAGAGCGCGGCGGCTTGCCGTGCAGCAAGCACCGCGACCCCGTTGCGCCGCGTCCTGACAGGCAGGGCGCCGGCTCGGCCAACGCAGGAGACGCGAATGACCGCAGTGGTGGGCAAAAAAGCACCCGATTTCGAACTGCCGGCAACCGGCGACAAAACCCTCCGCCTTTCCTCGCTCAAAGGCAACCAAGTCGTCCTCTACTTCTACCCCAAAGACAGCACACCCGGTTGCACGCTGGAAGGACAGAACTTCCGCGACCAGCAAAAAAAATTCGACAAGATTGGCACCATCATCATTGGCATCTCGCGCGACAGCCTGCGCTCGCATGAGAACTTCAAAGCCCGCGAGGGGTTCGACTTTGATCTGCTATCCGACACGGAGGAAGCCGCCTGCACTGCTTACGATGTCATCAAGGAAAAGAACATGTACGGCAAGAAAGTGATGGGCGTTGAGCGCAGCACTTTCCTGATCGACAAAAACGGCGTACTGCGGCAGGAATGGCGCAAAGTCAAAGTGCCAGGCCATGTCGATGAGGTGCTGGCTGCGGCCACCGCCCTCAGCAAAAGCTGAATTGCAGGTGCCGGTGTTTTGCCGGCGCTGCAGTGCGCACCCTGATCAATCATTGGATAGGGAAGCTGATTGATGGCAAGAGCAAAAATTTCGGGCAAACGGCTATTCGTGCTCGACACCAATGTACTGATGCACGACCCCACCGCGCTGTTCCGGTTTGCCGAACACGATGTCTACATTCCGATGATCGTGCTCGAAGAACTCGACGCCGGCAAAAAAGGCACCTCTGAAACCGCGCGCAACGTCCGGCAGGTCAGCCGCTTTCTTGATGATCTGATGGGCCAGCTGAAAGGTGCCGATATCGCCGCCGGTATTCCGTTGACCACCATTCCGATGGGTGGCGAACTGTGCAAGAACGGCGGTGGCCGGCTCTATTTCCA
Source organism: Pseudomonadota bacterium (assembly GCA_049324755.1). Classification (GTDB taxonomy): domain Bacteria; phylum Pseudomonadota; class Gammaproteobacteria; order Enterobacterales; family Permianibacteraceae; genus Permianibacter. The sequence continues at coordinate 41,530 of JBMOMZ010000034.1, read as the reverse complement.
GACCAAGGAAATGGAGCATGTGCTGCCGGAAAGCCTGCCCGGCTCGAAAGCCGACAACACCATTCTGAACGTCGCGATGGCGCAGTCGCGCAGCAATCCCTCGGTGCGGGTAACGCTGGTTTCCAAGGACATCAACCTGCGCATCAAGGCCACCACCCTGGCCATCCATGCCGAGGATTATTTCAATGACCGGGTGCTCGATGAGATCGAACAACTGCACACCGGCATGTTCCAGCTGCCCGACAATTTCTGGGACAAGCATTCAAAACAGATGGATTCATGGCAGGAAAAAGGCCGGACGTTCTACCGCATCAGCGGTCCCCTGATTCAGCAATGGTTCCCGAACACCTGCGTCTACAAGGAAGATGACGAGTTCGAAGCCATTGTCCGCAAGGTCGACGGCAAACACGCCATCCTCGAAACCGCGACCGACTACCGCAACAAGAGCCACAATGTCTGGGGCATTGTTGCGCGCAACCGGGAACAGAGCTTTGCCCTGAACCTGTTGATGGATCCAGAGATCGATTTCATTTCGCTGCAGGGCTCTGCCGGCACCGGCAAGACGCTGCTCACGCTGGCAGCGGCGCTGGAGCAAACCATCGAGCGGGGCCATTACAAGGAGGTGCTGGTGACGCGGGTGACCGTGCCCGTTGGCGAGGACATTGGCTTCCTGCCCGGCACCGAAGAAGAAAAAATGACGCCGTGGATGGGCGCGCTGATGGACAACCTTGAAGTGCTGGCGCCGTCGGATGAACAATCGGACTGGGGTCAAGCCGCCACGCAGGATGTCCTCAAGCGCTGGGTCAAGGTCCGCTCGCTGAACTTCATGCGCGGCCGAACGTTCCTGAACAAATTCGTCATCCTCGACGAAGCGCAGAACCTGACACCAAAGCAAATGAAGACGCTGGTGACCCGTGCCGGTCCCGGCACCAAGATGGTCTGCCTCGGCAACGTCGCGCAGATCGACACACCGTACTTGACCGAAACCAGCTCCGGTTTGACTTATGTTGTTGATCGCTTCAAAGACTGGGAGCACAGCGGCCATATTACCCTGCGTCGCGGCGAACGCTCGCGGCTGGCCGATCATGCCTCGTTGATTCTGTGAGCCCGTTGATTCTGTGAGCTCGTTGATTCTGTAGGTCAGGAACAGCGCTGACGGCGGCAGCGTCGCTGTCAGCGTTGTCGCCGGATGACAAAGCGCAGCTCAGCGTGACCGTCCACAGTGGTGGATTGCTCAACGAGCTGCTGGCCGGCCAGTTGGCACCAGGCCGGAATATCGCGGGCCGCACCGGCATCGGTGGCGAGCACTTCCAGCACTTCGCCAATGGCAAGCGTCGCCAACGCCTGTTTGGCCCGCAGCAAGGGCAGGGGACAGCGCAGACCGCGCGCGTCCAGCTGCCGGTGTATCTGGAACTTTTCGTTCATGTCGACTTCAGATGGTTGTCTTGTGGCGACCGCCGACGGCGGCAGCGTCGCGCTGGCGATTGCCGGCCCCGGACGGGCTCCCTACAATCGGCTCATGGCGGATTGTAAGTGATCGCCGGTGCCTCCTCACCCTTTCTCGACATGAGCGTTTATTGTGCAGTTTCGATTTGATTCCTTGCTTGGGGCTTTGCTGCTGAGCGGCACCATCGGTACGGCAACCGCATCGGAATTGCCGGATATGGGCAGCAGTGTCAGCAAGACCCTGTCACTGCAACAGGAGCAGCTGATCGGCGACGACTTCATGCGCCAGATCCGCCAGTTCGCCCCGGTTATCGATGACCCGGAAATCGTCGAGTACATCAATGACATCGGTTTTCGTTTGGTGGCGAGCGCACCGGATGCGGCCGACCGCCAGTTTTATTTCTTTGTCATCCGCGATCCGGAACTGAACGCCTTTGCCCTGCCCGGCGGCTACATCGGCATCCACAGTCAATTGATGCTGATGGCCGAGACCGAAAGCGAACTCGCTGGCGTCATGGCGCACGAAACCGCGCACGTCATCCAACGTCACCTGGCCCGCCGGGTTGAACGCCAGCAGCAGCTCAGCCTGCCGACCCTGGCGGCGATCATCGGTGGCCTGATCATGGCGGCCAACAATCCGCAGGCCGGTATCGCCGCCATGACGGCCGCCCAGGCCGGCGCGACCCAGCTGGTGATCAACCACACCCGCGAGAACGAAGCCGAGGCCGACCGCATCGGCATGCAAATCCTCGCCGACGTCGATCTCGACCCGAATGGCATGGCCAGCTTCTTTGAAAAAATGGCCGCCAGGACCCGCTATCTGCAAATGCCGCCACCGGTGCTGCTGACCCACCCGGTCAGCGAGCAGCGCATGGCCGATGCCCGTCTGCGCGCGGCCGAACTGCGGCCGCGCCGCATCGTCAACTCGCAGCAGTTTCGGCTGATGCAAGCCAAACTGCGTGATTTGACCGAGAGCGATCTCGCCCAGCGCGAACGCGAGCAGATACAGGCAGAAAAAATGGCACCGCAGGATCCGGTTGTCCGCTACGCCCGCGCCTTGCTTGATCTGCGCAAAGGCGATGCCGCTTCGGCCGGCAAAATTGCCAGTCAGCTGCAGGAAAGCGAACCCGGCAATCTGAGCTATTTGCTGCTGCGCACCCAGGCGCAGCGTGCGGCCGGGCAATACGGCGAAGCCGAAAAACTGCTCGGCCAGGCCTTGGCGCTGCACCCCAATCACCACGCGCTGACCATTGCTTACAGTCAGGTACTGCTGGAGCTCGGCAAGGCCGAACGTGCCCGCGAGCGCTTGTTGGCTTATATCTCGTTGCCCGACACGGAGCCGAACGTCTATCGCTTGCTGGCCGCCGCACAAAGCCAGGCCGGCAAAGCCGATGAAGTGCATGAAAGTCAGGGGCTGTATCTGCAGGCGGTGGGCGACTTTGCCGGCGCACTGCAACAGTTTGAACTGGCGCGCCGCTCGCGCTCGGATGATCCTTATGCCAGCACCCGCATTCAGGCGCGCATCCAGCATGTGCAAAACATCCTGCTGGAGCGCAAGCGCCGGCGCTGAACGGACAGCACAGCGTGATTGATTGCCTTATCGCTACGCCACCTGCTCCAGGCCGCTGCGTGTCAATCCCGGCAAGGCAAATTGCAGCAAGGTCAACACCCGGGTCGCTTGCACCAACGGCCGTTTGAACAGCAGCAACAGCACACCGGCCTCGGCATCATCCGGCTGCAACCACAACGCCAGCAGTTCCTGGGCATCGCGCCGCGCCAACAGTGCGTCGTCCGGAAACTGGGCGTGTACCGCCGGCAAATGCAGACTGGCACTACGCCGCAACTGTTGTGATAGCCCCGGTGACAAGGGCAGCGGCGGTCGTTCGAGCCAGGTACCGGCCTGCCAATGCTGCTGAATCTGCAGTGCACCACTCTCTTCGACCGACAGGATCATCACATCGTCGGCAGCGAGCGCTTCCGCCAAACGACTGAGCAACTGGCGCGGCGACAGCGCCTGATGGATGTCATGTTCCAATACAGCCAGCAAGCGCGCTTCCAGTTGCCGGTCGGTGACGTCCATCACCGTACCGGCCATGCTGCTCGGCTGGCCGGCATCGTCGCGAAAGACCCGGCCTCGCCCTTCCAGCCAGCGCAGTTGGCCATCGCCCAGACGCATTTGGTGTTGCACGGCAAAGGCATCACCTTCACCGCGCAAACTGGTGGCGATGGCCTGCTCGACCGTTGCCCGTTCCGATGTCGGCAACAACGCCAGATAGCTTTCCATGCGACCGTCAAAACTGCCGGCGCCAAGGCCAAACAGACGCTCGACATTACCGGACCATTGCACGCGCCCGGACGCGATCTGCCATTCCCAGAAGCCGAATTCGGCGGCATTCATCGCCAACTGAAAATGCTGCTGGGCACGCTGCAGATCGTGCAGCTGTTGTTTGCTCGCCAGCACCAGTTCCAGTTGCACACACGCGGTGGTCATCAATTCCAGCAGTCCCCGATCCTCACGGCGATGCTCGGCACAGAAAAACTCCAGCACAAACATCAGCTGGCTGTTCTGAAACAGCGGCACGGCGGCCGCGGTCCGCAAACCGCAGCGTTCGGCCGCCGGTGCGCGCGGAAAATTGCTGTCCAGGGTCACGTCACGCAGCCAGTGCGAATGACCGCTCAACCACACCCGGCCCGGCAAGCCACGGCCGCGCATGAAGGCAAAATCACGGCTGGCCTGATGAAACGCCGCCAAATCCGCAGTTTCAGCGAAAAACAGATCGCGACAGATCAGGACGTCGCCTTCGACGCTGGGTTGCCAAACCTGGGCAAACGTCCACTCCCCGGCATGACAGAGCCGTTTGAGAATCAGCTGCAACGCGCTGTCCACATCGGCACACAGGCTGACTTCTTGAGTCAGGGTCTGCAGCAACTGTCGACGCTCGGTCAATCGCCGTGGCGCGCTGATATCGGTCAAACTCAGTAGCGCCAAGGCGCCGGTTTCACTGTGCGGAAAGCCGACGTTCAGCTGCAGCACCAACGGCGCAGCATCGGTTTGATGGAGGATGAGTTCCGAGCTGAAGCGCGGCTGGCGATCGCGAATGGCCTGCAGCAGATCGGCCAGCACCAGTGTCGATTCCGGGCCAAACAAGCGGCTGGCAAGTTTCAGATTGTCGCTGGCAGCAGCATGAGCACCCAGCAGACGCCGGGCCTCCGGGTTGATGGCGATCAGCCGCAGCCGACTGAGTGCCTGAGCCTGCAGCAGTGGCTGTGTTTGCAGCGCATGTCGCAGTTCAACAATGCCCTGACGCTGCCAGCTGTCCAGCAGCTCTACCAGCTCCCGATCATCAAACTCAATCAACGCCAGGTTGGCACGATGAAACATGCGCCGGAAGCGCGCTTCACTTTCGCGGCTAGCCCGCAGCGCCTGTACGGCGGCCTGCAACTGACGGCGCACCAACAGAAACAGCAGCAAGGCGGTTACGGCGATGAACAGCAGGCCCTTGAGACTTTGCCAGAATGGCAGCTCAGCAGCCGGCACCAGCATGGCCAACAGCTGATCAGAGAGCAGAATCCACAAGGCGCCGAAGGTGACATAGGCGAGCACAACACGGAGGCTGCCACGCAGCACGGCGCGGGGGTGCACGGACGTAGCGAAACGCACGGCAGAGACCAAGCCGGCATCATCGGCATTCGACATGGACGTGTGACCATTATTTGGAACACACGTCCAGCCTATCACAGGCTTTGCTCAGGCGCGCAAGTGGCTGCGTCAGCGCGGGTTCGGTTCCACCAGATCGTTGCTGTACAAGACCCGGCCATTCTTGTCGACCACGATGGCCGAGACATCACCCAACCGGTTGATCAGCGCCATGCCCGCGTCCGGGCCGCGGATAAAGAAGATCTTGGTCAGGGCATCAGCGGTGGTCGAATTGTTGGCAATGATCGAGACACTCTGGCTCTCGACCGCCGATTTGCCGGTCTTCGGGTTCAGAATGTGGTGTTGCCGGACCCCGTTCTCGTCGATGAAGAAGCGCTCGTAGTCGCCCGACGTCGAGATGGCGAGATCGACCAGCGGCAACGACACCAGCTGCCGTTGCCGGTCCCGCGGATGACGCACGGCAATAAACCACGGCCGGCCACCGCGATCACCGAGCACAAAACTGTCGCCGCCGGCATTGACGAACGCATGCTTGACGCCGTTTCGTTTCAGCAGCGCAATGGCACTGTCGACCGCATGGCCTTTGCCGATTCCGCCGAGATCGATACGCACACCGGGCCGGGCAAACTTCACCGTCCGGTGCTTGTCATCGAGGATCAGATGCCGGTAGTTGATGCCCGGCAAATGCTCGGCAATGGTTTTGTCGTCCGGCTGCTTGCCGGCGCGATAGTCATACAGATAGCCGACGCTGGAAAAGGTGATATCAAACGCACCGTCAGTCAGCTCGGAAAAGCGCACCGACGTTTTCAGCAAATCGAACAGTTCCTGACTGATAGTCACCGGATGTGCGGCGGCTTCGCGATTGACCTTCGACAGCTCGCTGGTTTCCTTGTACGGACTCATCGCCTCGTCGATACGGCGCATGTCCGCCTCGACCAACTGCAACAGCTGCTTGCCGACCGCAGCGTCCTCGTGCCAGAGCTCGACTTTCGCCGTCGTGCCCATGACGTTGTAGTCATGGCTGTACCACTCGGCACCGGCGCCGGTCGCAAACAGCAACGCTGCCAGAGCGGCAGCGTTGCGTCGTGCGAAGCCAACGGTACGGTTCAGGAACGCGTTCGAACTCATGTCGGGAAAAAGTCCATCCGATAGGTGTCTTTCCAGACCGAGCCGGCCGGACCGAAATCGATCTGACGGACCTTCGCCAGCAGCTTGCGTTCCAACTCGGGATCGTTCAGCTCGCTCGAGACAATTTCCGCGCTGCTGACCCGACCATCCGGCTGGATTTCCAGCCGGAACACCACCTTGCCCTTCAGATCCGGATTGCTGCGCAGCGCCCGGTTATACAGCGCAAAAATGGATGCCTTGGCATCGTCAAACCCACGCTGGATGTTTTCGTCGGAACGTCGGCTGCCACCACCGCTACCGGTTTTCTCGCCGGCAGCTGCGGTCACGGCGGCTTCGGTTGCAATGCTTGACACCACCTGCGAACTGCCGGTCGCCGCGATGCCGTTGCCACTGCCGCGATCGACACTGGCTTTGGCGGTGACGATACCGCCACTGCCGGCCTTGGCCCGATCACTGATCAGCGAGCGTTCATTGCTCAGACTCGGCGCCGCACCCGCAGCGGTGGCATCGGTCAACGGCTTGCCCGCTTTCGCGGCGGGTGCCGCTTCCGCGCGCAAATCGGCCAGTGCATCAAACACCGCCATGTGCTGCTTGGCGACTTCCTTGGCGGTCTTGACCGGTTTGTCCGGCCGCTTTTCTTCCGGCTTTGGTTGTTCCGGCTCCGGCGCCTTGGTTTCTTCCGGCTTTTTTTCTTCCTGCTTGGGCAGTTCCACCGGGGGTGGCGGTGGCAATTGTTTTTTCTCCACCACCAGCTTGACCAGCCGATCCGGCACATCCGGCCGGATGACCCGTGGCGCCGGTGGCAGTTTGATCAGGGTAATCACCGTACCGAGCACCAGCACAATCGCCAGTACGATCAGCAGCAAGCGCCGGAAGCGACTCTCCTCCTCCGGTACCCGATCCCAAGGCAGTAAAGGCGAAATACGCATCGTCGAGGCCATGTGCTTACTCCTTCTTCAGCACGGCCAGCGAGATGTCGGTGTACTGCGCATCAGCCAGGGTGTACATGATCTTCTTGAGCAGGCGATACGGGATCTCCTTGTCGCCCATCACCAGCGCCGGGTTTTCATTGGCTGCGCCATCGGCAAACACCCGGTTGTCCCGTTGCAACACCAGTTCGGCGCGCAGCGCCGGCAACAGATCCTCGGTGCTCTGCTCGGCCATCGCCGTTTTCATGACCGGCCGGCCCTGCACGATGATGTCGTCGCGGCTGACCATCACCACTAGGGCTTCTGCCGGCACCTTGTCGGCGAGTGATTCCGGCAGGGTGATCGAATCGTTGCCCGGCAATTGCTGCTCGATATCCTGGTTCACCAACAGGAAGAACACCAGAATGGTGAAGATATCCATCATCGAGGTCAGGCTGAGCGATGCAGCACCAAAACGCTTGTGATGTCGCTGCATGCGTTTGGCACGGTGCGAGGCTTTCATGGCGCACCTCCGGTTGCATCAACGGTCGTCGCGCTGCCCATCGAAATCAGCGGGAACAGCTCGGCCTGCAACCAGTCATTGCCCTGCTTGACCTGATACATGCGAACGGCATCCATCGTTTGCACGATGTCATCGTAGGGCGTGTCTTCTTCCGCCAGCAGCGTGGCATCCAGCATGTCCGGAAAACGGGCCTTGACCTGCTGCAGGTATTCGTTCAGCCCCTTGTAATCGTGCTTGCCGTCGATCTGCGGAAAGCTTTTCAACACCCCGCTGTTGCGATCGCCGACCTCCAGCCGGTCCGCACGCAGGCTGATCTCCAGCACAAGCGGCGGAACCTGTACATCTGCCGGTGCTTCGCCACCACCCGGTAACGACATGTCGAGTACCGTGATGCGCGAGAACACCGCCGTCGCCAGCAGGAACGGCACCAACACCACCATCAGGTTCATGAACGACGTCATGTCCAGATCGGAGTTGGCTTTGGTCCTGCGGCGGATACGCCGATGGAGCATGGCAAGACTCCCTCAGGCACGCGGCGCGGCAGCTTGCGCACGTGCGGCCGCCGCTTCCCGATCGGTCTGCGCCTTGCGCACCAGGTTGGCAAATTTGACCGCGGCCATTTCCAGGCTGTCGACAATCTCCGAGGTTTGCGACTGCAGATAGGTGAACATCATCAACAGCGGGATCGCAGCCATCAGCCCGAACGCCGTGGTGTTCATCGCCACCGCAATCGATGAGGACAGCAGATTGGCTTTTTCGGCCGGGTTGGCGTTGGCAATGGCGGCGAACGCATCGATGAGGCCGATAATCGTACCGAGCAGACCCAGCAAGGTGGCGACGTTGGCGAACATCGAAATGTAGCCGGTGCGCTTTTCCAGCCGCGGCATGATTTCCATCAAACCTTCTTCCAGCGCCATTTCCAGATCTTCGGCACGACGGGCGTTGCTGACGCGCTGCAGGCCATAGGCCACCATGCGGCCCAGCGCGGCGCCAGACTGATTGGCAATTTCATGGGCCTTGCGGAAATCACCGGCATTGAGCGCCGGTTGCAGCGCCAGCCAGACCGATTGGTTACGGGTGCGCTCGCGGAACAGATAAATGAAGCGTTCCAACGCAATCACGATACCAATCGCCATCACAATCGCGATGGGCCACATCCAGAAGCCGCCATCCTGAAAGAATTTGACCAGAACGCCCATGTTGTTGTCCTCGTAATACGCTGGGTAAATAGGGAATGGTTAAGGTTGTGGCTCGGCAGCAGTCGCCGCGCCCTGAATCTGTTCATGGTGCCGAACCGAACGCTCGAACACGACCGGATCAACCGGTGAAAACACTTCGTCCAGCAAACCGCTGACATAGGGTTCGGCCGGCACGGCATCGAGCGTTTTCCACGGCACGATGTAGAGCACCTTCGGTGCTTCCTGGGTGCCGGTGACGCTCATGCCAAGCTCGGACTGGCTGCCGGTCACGACCGGCTTGCTCGCCGGCGTTTTCGCTGCGGCCTTACCGGTTTCAGAAGCACCGGTTTCAGACGCTCTGGTTTCCGGCGTTGCGGTTTCGGCGCGACTCGGCTCCGCAGCCCCGGCAACCGCTGCCGCACCGAGCAGCAAGGCCATCGACAACAGCGACTTGAACAGCGCGCGCAGATGCATCATGGCGTACCCGCCCCTTTGTTGCTGCCCGCACGGCGACGCAGTTCCGTCACCCACCCTTGCACCTGTTTGTCGTCACCGACGAGCGCGGCGTAGCGTTCCATGTGGTGCAAGGCAAGCGGCAGTTCGTTCAGATACAAATCGGCCAGCACGGCCAGGTTACGGTGTGCCGGTGCATAACCTTCATCTGCCGCAATCGCCGCCAGATAGCTGGCCTTGGCATCGGCCATTTTGCCCTGCTCGCGCAGCACCACCCCTTTCAGCGTCAATGCTCTCGCCTCATTCGGGCGGTGTTGCAGGCTTTGTTCAATCAGCGCCAAGGCCGCCGGCAAATCTTTTTGTTCGCGCTTGATCAGCGCTGCGTTGAGCCAGGCCGAAACATGACCCGGCATGGCCTGCTGGACCGCTGTGTAATGTGCCAACGCCTGTTCCTTTTTGCCGGCCAACATCAGCTCGGCGGCCTGATCCATCCGTTGTTGCAGCGCTGCGGGCAAGGCCGGCAGCGCGGCGACAGAAGCGGCCGCGGTCGAGGCCGGCGCAGTCGTCGGTGTCGCGACCGCCGGCGCCGATGGTACCGGCACCGGTTCACTGACCGTCGGCGGCGTGCTGGCGCAAGCCGCGAGCAACAGCACCAGCAGCAGTTCAGAACTGCGCTTCAACATATTCCGATTTCCCGTAACGCGCCGGTTGCAGTTGCCGCAACGCGGTCAGGCTGCGTTCCGTCCAGCTGTTATAGACACCATCTTTGACATAGCCAAGGTTGGCGGTGAAAAACTCGATGGCAGTGTCTTCGAACGGCAGCGCCTGCTCTTCGAGCAAGACGTTGTACTCATCCAGCGCATCGGCGTCGAGCCCTTTCGGCCGCTCGGAATCCATCAGCGCACGCGCCAGCAAGCGATACAGCTCGCCGATACGATAAGTCGCGGCAGTCGTGTATTCCGCGACCGCATAAGCATTGACTTTCTCATAGGCTTTGAGCGCGGTTTGCAGCGCTTGCCGTTTGGCCGCCAGCGTCTTTTTCAGCGGCAGCTTCAAGTCCAGTTTTTCATACTCGGCAAAGCTCGGCTCGGCGAGCGCGAATGCAGCCTCCGCCACCAGGGCGAGCTGACGCGGCGTTTTCTCGCTGCGATCCGCGTCGTGCGCGCTGACGAGCTCACGCCGCAAGCGATCGCGCTCGGCGGCTTTGCCTTCCCGATCGAAATAGCCGATGAGCCGCGCCCGCGCTTCTTGCGCTTCGGCAAACGGCTGCGGGAAACGCTTCAGGTAATCCTGCCAGATGGCGATGGCCGCCGTTTCGTTGCCGGCTTTCTGCTGAAACTCGGCGGCTCGCAACAACGCGGCCCGGGCAAACTCCGGATCGTTGCTGCTCTTGCTCAGCGCGACATACTCTGCTGCCGCTGCCGGCCAGTTCTGCGCCTGTTCGTGGGCGTAGGCCAGCTTTTCGGCCACACCGGCCGCAAGCGGATGCTTGCTGAACTGCTGACGGAACTGTTCCAGCACGCTCACCGCGCGGCCCCAGTCGGCCAGTTCCAGCAATAACGCCGCAGCGTCATATTCGGCGTTGGCGCGAACCGGCGACTGCGGTTCGATCTGCCCCAGCCGCAGGAAATGCTCGACCGCTTGCCGCTTGTCATTGGCGGCGAGTGCCGGATCGGCCTGCGTGGCGGCGGCCTTCATCGCCGCTTCGCCCTGCTTGTAAATGGCTTGACCGCGCCGCTCGCGGAACTGGGCAATGGTCTTGGCATCGAAACCCGACATCCGCAAGGCATCGGTGTAGCCCTGCTCTGCCGCGACATAACGGCCCAAATCAAATTCACCGTTGGCGATCACGGTGCGCGCTTCACGTTGCTGCGCCGGGGTCGATTGATCGAGCACCAGCATTTGTCGGGCACTGGTGACGGCGCCGGCCAGATCATTGCTGGCCAACTGCCAGCTGATCACCTGCGACAACACGGTTGGTGCCTTGCTGTTGTCCGCAAACGCCGTCGCATAGCGCAGACCGGAGCGAACGCCTTCCTTTTGCCAGCGGTTCATCGCTTCCGCATCGGGCTGCTGGCCCCTGATCGCCTTGCCGGCCTCATCAAGACCACTCGCCTGGCGCAGCAGCAGCGAGTAACTGGCAAGCGCCGCGTATCCCGCCGGCTCGCTCTTGCCATGTGCCGGATAGTCGTAAGCCACTTTTTCGAATTCGAGCGCGGCTTCCGCCGGCGCCTTGGCGTCAAACAAGGCTTCGGCCAGCAGGAAATGCAGGGCCGGCGCTTCCGGCTCGGTCGGGAAGGTTTCGAGATACTCGCGATACCAGTTGGCACTGGTGCGGAAATCCGCCGGCAATTTGCTCTTCTGCGCTACCGCGTGATAGTGGGTCGCGACGTCACGAATATGGGCTTTCAATTGCGGCAGCAAGGCATCGCGCACGGGACCGCGGGCACGCGCCCAGAATTCGCTGCGCCGGCCGTAGCGTGACGCGAAATCCTCTTTCGCCGGCAACACCAGGGTCGGGAAATTGCCGCGTTGGTAAGTTTCAATGATGGCGGAGGAAAATGCCGGCGCCTCATCGTGCAGCGGCCGTTCGCTGACGAACATGCGGTAGGTGTCGGCCGCGTCTTTGAACCGTTCCTGCGACAGATACAGATCGGCCAAGGCCCGATAGACATCGGGCTCGTAGGTTTTTTCGCCGGCTTTGCCGAACCACTCGCGCACGCTGGCCGGGCCATCCTGATTGGCAAACGACAGCGCCGTCACCCGCAAGGTATCACTGCGCAGCTCGCGCAGCTGGGCGTCACCCTCGTTGGCACGGCGCAGCCGCTCGAGCAGCGGGATGAAATCGTCCAGCGCCAGATCGAAATTATTGCGCTTGTAACGGGTCCAGCCGCGCTTGTACTGGGCCTGATCAAAATAGGTGGTATTGCCGGCATCAAGTACGGCGCCATAGGCGGCTTCCGCCTCCGCCCACTGGCGCGCGACAAAAGCCGCTTCACCGCGCCGGAACTGCGCCTCGGCCGACTGCGGATCCTGCGGAAATTCCGTTGCCAACATGGCCAGGGCTTCCAGCGAGGCATCCCGCTCGGCTTGCAGATCATGGGCCTTGGCGAGCTGGTAATAGACGCCGGCGCGATCACCGTAATCCGGAAATTCACGCAACAGTTGGCGGTACAGCGTGATGGCTTTGTCGAAGCTCGCTTCGCGCTCGCCAGCGCTGAGCTGACTGATATCGCCATCGGCTTCTGCCAGCACTTTCGCTTCGGCCTGACGCAGTGTCAGATCGGCCAGCCGGCGCAGCGCTTCGGCCTTGACCTTGCCTTGCGCCTGCTGCTCGAGCAGTCGTTGATAACTGGCCTTGGCTTCATCGGACGACACTTTTGGCAACGGCGCCGCCGGCGGCAGACGCTTGACTGTCGACAACGACGCCAGGGTCGGCTCCTGCGGGCCTTCATCTTCTTCCGGCAGGCTGGCGCAACCGGCCAGAACCAGCGCCCACAACAGCATTGACGCCCGCAACGGGCGTCTGGGGATGGCAGGCAACGCGATCACGATGCGCCCCCCGGAGACAGACTGGCTTTGTCTTGCAGACGCGCCAACGCCAACTGGGCCTGCAGCCGGTATTCGGCGAGCTGATGGCGCCAGCGTTTGAGTTCGCTTTCGGCCTGACGCTGCAGGCGCAGCGCTTCATTTTGCATCAGCGTTTCCGCCCGCTTGAGCAGGCCATCGGCGCCGCCCTGTTGCCGGGCAATGCGCTCACCAAAGGTGGCAAAACGATTGGCCGCGACATCGCGGGCAGCCAGCAAACGTGCCCGCCCCTGCGTCAATTCGGCCACTGCGTGCTCGGCCTCGCGCAGCGCACGCCGCTGTTGCCACTGCCGCGGCGCGCTGTCGTGAATGATGTCGAAGAGCTGGACCCCGGCGACGAGCCGCACCCGTTCCTGCTCTTTGAGCATGGGCCCCCGCTTGGCCTGCAACCGCGCCAGGCTCGCTTCGACGCGCTGCAAACGCTGCAGCCGGGCGCGTTCTTTTTCGGTCGCCAGCAACGACCAGTTCGCCAGCTGCTGGGCGTTTTCCACGGCACTGCGCAGCGACGCCAGCCGGCCTTCGTAAACGCTCATGTCCAGCTGGGTGAGCATCTGCTCGACTTTGGGCGCCCGCTCGCTGTAGCGCTGCTGATGGTTGCGCAGCATTTCATCGTAAATGGGCAGCGCCCGCTGCCAGTTCGCCAGCACCTCGCGCAAGCGCAGCAGATCGCGATAACGGCGCAGACTTTCACTGAAATCGTGACTGCTCAGCAACCGGCCCAGATACAGCGCTTCACCGCGGCCCTGACTTTGCAATTGGCTCAAGGCGGCATCGGCACTGAGCGCCGGCAACAGACTGGCAAGCTCGCCGTTGCCGATCGCGAGCAAGGCCGCGTCGACCTTGCCGAGCTCCTCTTCATAGGCAAGCAGCGCCGATTGATATCCGGCAAGCGCATCCGGCAAGGCATTCAAGCTTTGGTAGGCAAACGGCACCGCCAGACGCGCTTCCTGCACCGGCAAATCGGCCGGTTGCCGCGCCACGAGCTCAAGCCAGGGCGTCAGCGCCTGCGCGTACAAACCATTTTGGGCATAGGCCCAACCGAGCCCGAGCAACGCGGAATTGGCATATGGCCCGGCCAGCCGAACCCGCAGCAACTGCTCGCGCGCGCCCGCGGCGTTCTGCTGCCGCAGCTGATCGTAACCAAGGGCAAGATAGGTGCGATCGCGCAGGCTGCGGGCGATCGGATCGCGCGCCGGTTTTGCCAGCAGTGTCGCGAAACTTTGCTGCGCCAGATCGTGCTGCTTCTGCTGCAGCTGGGCGACGCCGAGATTGAACAGCGCATAGCGGGCGCCGTCGCCATCGCTGCTGACGTTGGCAAGCGCTGCGGCAGCGCCGACGCCGTCTCCGCGCGCCAGCAGAATATTGGCGCGCATCAGCGCGACTTCATCGCGCAAGGCGCCATCGGCGAGCGGCGGCAAGGCATCCAGCCGGCGCAGGCTGCCATCGAGATCATTGGCGCGGTAGCGCACCTTGGCCAGGTTGACCAGCACCTGCTCGCGCACCGCTTCCGGCAACACATCTTTGAGCGCGCCGGTCAGCACCTGCTCGGATTCGTTGAGCATGCCGTACTGCAATTGCAGGCTGCCGAGCAGCGCCTTGCCGGCCTGCTCATGCTCGCCGAGCTGCTGACGGTTTTCCGCCACCATCAGGGCAGTCAGCGCGGCAAATTGATCCCGGCGATAGTGTTCATAGAGTGCGTTGCCGAACGGCAACGCACGCACGGTCATCGGCGCCCGCCAATCGAAGGCCGGCGCCGGCGTGGCCGCCTCTTCGGCGGCCAGCGGCAGACTGGCGATCAGCGCGCTGGCCAGCCAGCCGCGCTGCAACAGGGCGCGCATTACCATTCGCGAACGGTGAAGTTGGCTTGCTGTTTGGCCGCATCATCGCTGATGCGCAGTTCGACGAACTTGGCCCCGGTTTCCTTGACAAAGCGCAGCGACGTGGCGCGGGTGAACTCGCGCTGTTCCGGGCCGTAGCCGGTAAACACCGCGACCAGCTCGTGCTCGCCGGCCGTCAGGTTGCCGACGTACAGGCGGTGGACACCGCCGCGACGCAGCGCGTCCAGATCACGCTCGGTATAGAGGTAATGGCTGAGCTCGTCGCCATCGATGCTGAGCTTGACCGCATCCGGGCGGAAAAACTGGCCGACGTCGAGCGAGACAAACACGGCAACCTGGGTCGACGCAGGAAACAGCAGGTCTTCTTCGAGGATGAACAGATCGCGATTGAGCTGCAGCACTTCTTTTTTCAGCGCTTCCAGCTCATCCGTCGCGGCGGCGCTGTCCTGGGCCGAAACCGGCACCATCAGTCCGAACAACACCATAACGGCCAAAACCACGCCGGCCAAACGGGTGCCGGTCAACCGCAAACCACTTTCGAACACGCCTTCTCTCCTTGGCCCTTGCGTCAACTGTGACGCAGGCACCGTGCAGTATGCGGATTATGTCCGCTTGCGGACACGGCTGGCTGGACGTGGCGCACAAATTTCTGGGCGACCGTCACAAACCGACGACAGGGTATCCATCAAAACGTTGGATCAATTTTGCGCAATGCCAGCTGCAAGCTGGCTTCCGTTTGCGGCCCCAGCAGCGGACCGTGCACCTGACCGTCCGGGTCGACCAGCCAGGTAGCCGGCAAACCGGTCGGCCGACTGAACGGTAACTGCGGCGCCGGCTCGCTGGCAATGACCGGGATCGGCACCTGCATGCGTTCGACCTGGGCTTTCAACTCGGCCAATGCCGGGGCATCGAAATTGACCCCCAAAACTGTCACTTCATCTGCATGTTCTGCAGCGAAGCGCGCCAGCTCCGGCAGCTCGCGTCGACACGGCTCGCACCACTCGGCCCAGTAATTCACCACCAGCCAGCGCCCGCGAAAATCCGCCAGCCGATGCTCGCTGCCATCCAACAACCGGAAATCGGGTTCGCCGGGACAACCGAGCAGACCGATCGTAATCGTGCAGACCAACGCTAAGCGCTTGAACATACTAAACTTGTCAATCTATTGATGGCAGTTCGGCACATTGTAAATCGCTTGGTCAGTCCGTAAAGTAGCGCAGCCGGTTGTTGCCTGCTGGCGCTATCCCGAATTGCCGCCTGCAGCTGCCACCCCGGCCCGCCCGTCACGGATGACGTCAACGGAGTGAATTGATTGCCAATGGACGCTTTGCGCCTGACCTTTCCGACCCAGCAGCAGGGCCAACACCTGCTGGTGGAAACCCGCCCGGATGCCCTGAAGCACTGGCTGGAAGCCCTGCCCTACGGCGACATGAAGCGGACCGTACCGCAGGTGGCGCAAGCCCTCGCCAGCCTGAACCGCACCGACATGGCGGTCGACAAGCGGGCCGAACTGGTCGAGCTGTTCGACCACACCTACGAACTCATCAGCGACTATTACCGCCCGCGCATCGTGCTACGGCCGCGCGGCCAGCAGTTTGCCGGCCGGGCCGAAAGCGAAGAGCTGCAGCTGCTGACCCGGGAAATGTCGTTTGCCTACAAGATGCTGGTGGTCGGCATCATCGGCAAGCGCAGCTTCTGGAGCAAGGACAAGCCGCTGGCCCGCGCCATCAACCTGGCCTTGCACTACCTGAGCCTCATCCTGCTTGAGCACTACGAGGCCTATTCCCCGGTACCGGTTTACATCTGGCGCGAGCTCAACATGCTCTATGCCTATGCCGCCAGGAACAAGTTGCACCAATTGGAGGCGATGCCGGAAAACTACAAGCACTGTCTCGCCACCGCCGAAGACAGCTACGTCCGCGCCTGCCTGATCGCACTTGCCAATCCTTACCAGATGGACCGCGGCGAGCACTGGGAAATGAACAAGTTTCTGGCGCACTGGGGCGCCCTGGCCGACATCAGCGACAACCCGGATGATTTCAGCAAGCGCAGCTGCTTTGTCATTGATCTGGCCAGCGAGGGCAAACCACGCTACGGCGTCAATGCGCTCGAAGACACCGAAGACCCGAATATCCGACTGCTGATCACCCACGAACTGACCCTGAAGATCAGCCGGATGATCGAGCAGCTGGAGCAGGAACACCAGCTGCCGAGCCCCGGCTTCTATCCGGGGCTCGCCGCCAACGAGGCACTGAACCTGTTGCAGCGGATGTCCTCGCATTGGGACTTCCGGGTCGAACGCCACACCCCGCGCTTCCCCATCATCAATCAGCTTGATGTGGTCTGGGGCCTGCCGGCGATTCATCAGGTGCTGAACTGGCAGGATCCGCTGTCACCACACGCCAATCCCGATGCCCGCCGCGCCGATCGTGATCAGCTGAGCAGGCTGCTCGGCGACAAGGCCGGGCCGCTGCGCTGGGACGCCATCAACGCCTCCGACGGCGGCATCTGCATCGGCCAGCACCATCACTCGGTCGATAACCTGCGTATCGGCCAGCTCGCGGCGATGCGGGAATACCTTGATGGCCAGCCGAGCCCACGCTGGCAGCTCGGCGTGGTCCGCTGGCTGCGCGGTGACAAGCGCAAAGGCACCATGCTGGGCCTGCAGTTCATCAAAGGCGACATTCAGGCCATCCAGATCCGCGCCCGCAAAGGCAATCGGATTGAAACCAGCGATCAACCGGCCTTGCTGGTCTCTGGCGAAGAAATGCACGGCTTGTCGAGCCCGACCGTGGTCGCGCAGCGCGGCCTGTATCAGGACGGCCGACCGCTGCTGCTCAGCATCGGCGTCGAGTCGCTGTCGGTGCGCGCGCGCATGCGCGTTGAAGCAACGCCCTTGATCGAGCGTTTCTTCTACCAGGTTTATGTGTATGAAGAAGAACCCGAGCCGGTACGCAGCGCCGAAGATGAAGAGCGCATCACGCTCGACAACGTGCCGTTGCCGGGCGATCACTGAACAAGCGCTGCCGGCCAATAAAAAACCGACCATCCGGTCGGTTTTTTATTGGCTGTTCGGCAACAGCAAGCCGCGCATCGCCAAAACGCAGCCGTCGCCGTGAGACGCTCAGCGCAACAGCTCGCGCATCGGCACCGCCAAAGTCTGCTGCACGACTCCGTCGAGCGTTTCCAGTTGCGCCGCCAGCGGATGCTGCGGGCCAAGTGCCTGCCGCACCAATGCTGCCGCCGGCAACCGCCAGGGCAAGTGCGCCTGTAGCTGGTATAGCGTCAGGCTGTCGGGGTCGCGGGCAAAACACAGTTCGTTTTCCCGCACCCGGCCGATAAACCCCTGGCGCTCCAACTCGGCCAGCACGTCGTCGGCGTTTTCGCTGCCGACGGCCAGCACCACATCATCGCTGGTGCGCAGCATGCCGCGGCGCTGGCCGGCCAATATTTCCTGCAACAGCAGCACCGCGACGATGAACGGATCCTGGCTGCGGCCATGGCTCGGCCGGTAATGACCGAGTGCGTGGCAGATCTCGGCGCCCAGCAACATGATCGACCAGGACAAATACATCCAGATCACAAGAATCGGTAGCGCGGCCAGCGCGCCGAAAATCGCTTTGTAGGTCGGCATGGCGGTGACAAACAAACCGAAACCACGCTTGGCGAGCTCAAACAGAATGGCAGCCACCAAGGCCGCTGCAATCGCATGCCGGGGTTTGACATAACGATTCGGCACCCAGGCGTACAGGACAAAGAAGCCGAGCGTGGTCAGCGTCAGCGGCAGCAGGAACGTCAGCGATGAACGCGCGGCGCCAGCTGCCTCCTTGATGTAGGGCAAGGAGAAAAAGTACGAGCTGATGCCCACGCTCAAGCCGATCAGCAACGGCCCCAGGGTCAGAATGGCCCAGTACAGCAGCCATTTGCTGCCGAGCCGGCGCGTCGGCCGGCTGCCCCAAATGCCATTGACCGCGCGATCGATCGAGCCCATCAACATCAGCGCGGTGATGATCAGGATGACCGCGCCCGCCAGCTGCAGTTGTCCGGCCCGCCCGACAAACTCCAGCACATGGGCTTTGACCGCGCTGCCGGCGCCGGGCACAAAATGCTCAAACAGGAAATCTTCCAGCGTGCGCCGGGCACCTTTCATCCCCGGCAGCAGTTTGAACGTGCTGACCATCACGGTCAGCAGGGGCACCAGCGCCAACAAGCTGGTCAAGGTCAGATTGGCGGCGACCGCCTGACAGCGATCGTGGACATAACGGCGCAGCACAAAGCGCATGAAGCCCCACCACCAGCGCACGCGTTCTGCCATGACTCCGTACCGCTCCCGACCTGTCCGATGCCCATGCGGTGACGCGCACGTCGCGTGCGCCCGCCCCGCTGTGACGATGCGATTGCCGCCGACGGACTGCTAGAATGCCGGCGAATTGGCGGAGTCTAACAGATGGTCTGGACCATTTATCACAACCCGCGTTGCAGCAAATCGCGCGACAGCCTGGCGTTATTGCGACAACACGGTATCGAGCCGAACGTGGTGCACTACCTCGATACCCCGCCGGATGCCGACACCCTGACCACATTGCTGCGGCAACTGGCGATACCAGCGCGGCAACTGCTGCGTGACCACGAACCGCCTTACCTCGCGCTCGGACTCGCGTCGGTGACTGACGAGGCCACAGTGCTTGCTGCGATCGCGCAGCACCCGGTGCTGCTGCAACGTCCGATCATCAGCAACGGCAGCCGTGCGGTAATCGGTCGGCCACCGGACAATCTGTTGGCGCTGTTGCCGGAGGCCTCATGAAACTGCTGGTGCTGTATTACTCCGTGCACGGACACACCGCCGAATTGGCGCGCCACATCGCGCGCGGCATCGAGTCAGTCGATGGCTGCGAAGCCTTGCTGCGCACCGTGCCACGCTTGACGCCGGCCACCGCCGCCGCGGAAGCGGCCGTGCCGGAACAAGGACCGCCTTACGTCAGCCTCGATGAACTGCGCAGCTGCGATGGCCTCGCGCTCGGCAGCCCGACCCGGTTCGGCAACATGGCCGCATCATTGAAAGGCTTCCTCGATGGCAGCAGCGCGCTCTGGCTGTCCGGTGCACTCGCCGGCAAGCCGGCCTGCGTGTTCACCTCGACCGGCACCTTGCATGGCGGTCAGGAATCCACCCTGCTGTCGATGATGTTGCCGCTGCTCCACCACGGCATGCTGCTGCTCGGCTTGCCGTACACCGAACCCGCCCTGTCACGCACCCGCACCGGCGGCACTCCGTACGGGGTATCGCACTGGGCCGGTCAGGATGGGCAACAACCACTCAGCGACGACGAGAAAGAGCTTTGCCGCGCCCTTGGCGCCCGGCTGGCTCGTACCGCCTGGCAATTGCAACGAGGACCGCTGCCGACATGACCACACCTGTCACACCACCGCCGGCCACCCCCGATACCACCGTCTTGTCGCACGCGACACCGCGTCGCTGGCACCGCATCACGGTCTTGAGCTGGTTGACCCTGATCGCGCTACAGCTGGTCTGGCACCAGAAAGTGCCGACGCCACAACCGTTCTGGAGTCTTGGTCTGGCCCTGCTGCCACTCCTGATCCCGGCACCGTGGCTGCTGCGCGGCCAACGCGGCGCGATTCTGGCGCTGGCGGTGCTGTCACTGCTGTATTTCTGCCACGCCATCGTGGCGTTGATGGCAAGCCCGGGCGAACTGCTCTGGGCGCTCGCCGAGTTGCTGGTCAGCGTTTGCCTGTTCATCAGCAGCACCTTTACCGCACGCTTGCTGCGCTGACCCCGCAACGCGGCTGGCACAGCCAGCGCGACTGGCAAAATTTCCATGGCCGACTAGGCTTTGCCCAAACAAAGGGTAAATCGAACCGGCCATGGCATCTCTACGCAGTAAGATCAATTATGGCGCCGCCGCACTGGTCACCGTTGTACTGGTGGTATTCGGCATCATCGACTTCCTCAGCACCCGCACCCGGCTGCAAACCGAGCTCGACAGCCAGAGTCAGCAAATCAGCGGCCGTCTGGCAACCAGCTTGCCGAAACCGCTCTGGGACTTCGCCGTCGACACCGCCCGCAAATTTGTCGTGGCTGAGCTGGCCAACCCGGATCTGCGCGCGGTGCTGGTTTACGACGGCAACAGCCAGGTGGTCCTCGGGCTGGAAAGCAAAGGCGGCAAGCCGCCGACCGACATCAAAGTCGCGCCAGCCGGCGATTTCATTACGGTGAAAATTCCGTTGGAGCTGGAGGAAAACGGCCAGAAGAATGCTGTTGGCACCGCCACGCTGTATATCGATGATTCCCGCATTCAACGCGAACTGCGCGCCGGCATTTTCAACACCGTGATCCGCATGGTAGTGATGCTGGTGGTGCTGCAGTTTGGCATCAGCTACCTGATTGGCAAGCTGGTGACCCGGCCGCTTCATGCGATTCTCGCCCGAATGAAAGACATCGCCGAAGGCGAAGGCGATCTGACCCGCCGCGTCGAGCACAACTCCAGCGATGAACTCGGCGATCTGGCGCGAACGATGAACCAATTCATCGGCAGCATCCGCACCACCATCACCGATGTTGTCGCCGCCACCCGCCAGCTCAATGACTCCGCCAGTCTGGCCGGGCAGGCACTGACCGATCTGCGCGAACCGCTGAGCCGGCAGGAACAGGAGCTGACCAGCCTGGTCGCCGCGCTCAACGAGATGACCGCCACCAGTCAACACGTCGCGCAAAGTGCAGCGCAGGCCTCGCAGAAAGTCTCGGAAACCCAACGCGAAGCCACCGCCGGCCTCGGTCGCGTCAGCGAGGCCAATGCCTCGACCCAGCGACTGGCCGAAGAGGTGGGCCGCGCAGGTGATGTCATCAGCGAGTTGCAGCAACACAGCCAGAGCATCGGTGCGATCCTCGACGTCATCCGCAATATCGCCGAACAAACCAACCTGCTCGCCTTGAACGCGGCGATCGAAGCCGCTCGTGCCGGCGACCAGGGTCGCGGCTTCGCGGTGGTGGCCGACGAGGTCCGGGTACTGGCCAAACGCACCCAGGAATCGACCGGTGAAATCCAGCACATGATCGAGCAGCTGCAGCAGCGCGCCAGCTCCGCAGTGCAGGCGATGCAACAAGGCCGCGATCGTGCCGACCTGAGCCTGCGCACCGCCAATGCGGCCGGCAATTCGTTCACCACCATCAGCGAATCGATCAGCCATATCGCCGACATGAACACCCAAATTGCCACGGCAACAGAAGAACAGACGGCGACGATGCAGGAGATCGACCGCAACGTGGTCGGCATCCACAACGCGTACGAGCACACGTTGGCAGCGTCCGAAATCACCGCCAAATCAGAGCAGCAGCTGCGCGATGTGGTGGGTCAGCTGACCACGCTGGTATCACGGTTCAAGGTTTAGACGCAAACGTTTAAACGCGTTAAACGCGCAGGTTTTGACGAGACGATTCCAATCGCTCGGACAGATTCGGCTGAAACGTTTGGTCATGGCGGCCGGCATGATCGCCAGCGCCGCCGTAGTGAGTAGCAGTCTGCAGTGCAAGAAAGCTGATGTGTTGACGGCAACAGGCGCGGTCCCGTTGCCGTTTTTTTTATGAACGCAACACCGCCGTCGCCTGCTGCCGCAAAGCATGGTCGGCCAACACCAGCGCCGTCATCGCCTCGACAATCGGCACCGCCCGTGGCAACACACAAGGATCATGCCGACCGCGACCGCGGAACTCGACCGCGTTGCCGTTGACATCAACCGACTGCTGCAGTTTGGCAATGGTCGCGGTCGGTTTGAACGCGACCCGGAACACCACCGGCATGCCGGTCGAAATACCGCCCAGCACGCCGCCGTGATTGTTGCCCCGGGTTCGAATCACGCCACCGTCGTTGATGAACGGATCGTTGTGCTGCGAACCGGTCAGCGCGGTGCCACCGAAACCGGAACCGATTTCAAAGCCCTTGCTGGCATTGATCGCCAGCATGGCTTTGGCGAGATCCGCCTCCAGCCGATCAAAAATCGGCTCGCCCCAACCGACCGGCACGCCGCGCGCAATGCACTCGACCACACCGCCGAGTGAATCACCGTCTTTGCGGGTCTGCTCGATGAGCGCGTGCATCTGCGCGGCCAGCGCCGCATCGGGACAACGCACATCATTGTTTTCGATCTGGCTGACATCGACCGACTCGGCTGGGGTCTGCAATTGCAGCGTACCGACCGATTTGACCCAGGCATGGATCTGCACGCCCCACTTCACCGCCAGCAACTTCCTGGCAATGGCACCAGCGGCCACCGTCGCTGCCGTCGTGCGCGCGGAACTGCGACCACCGCCGGAGACATCGCGGATACCGTATTTCTGTTGATAAGTGAAATCGGCGTGACCCGGCCGATAAAGCTGGGCCATTTCGTCGTAATCGTGCGAGCGCTGATCGGTATTGCGGATCAATAGCGCAATCGGCGTGCCGGTGGTCGTGTCATTCAAGACACCGGACAGAATCTCAACCGCATCCGGCTCCTTGCGCTGGGTCGAGATCTTGCTCTGGCCCGGCCGGCGCCGATCCAGCTCATGCTGAATCTCGGCCGCGGTAATCGGCAAGCCGGGAGGGCAACCTTCAAGAATTGCGCCGACGCCGGGGCCGTGCGATTCACCGAACGTGCTGATGCGAAACAGGGTGCCGAAACTGTCACCGGCCATGAAATTCTCTCGTCAATGAATATTGTGCAAAACGAAGTACGGAATCGAGTCGTCGCGTTTGATATGCCACTGGCTCAAGCGTAGCCGGTTCCAGGTGATGCCATCAGCGCCGTTTCGACGCCAACCATCACCCCCACCTTAATCCTCTCCCCTCAAGGGAGAGGAGATCAGAAGCCTTCTCCCTTTAGGGGAGCAGGTTTGGATGAGGGTGAAGCCCACTACGAAGCGCATCGACAGCAAACACATCGCCCATCAACCCGCCACGATCTGCACGCCCAAGCCACGCAGCGTATCCCAATACTGCGGAAACGATTTGCCGACCACGTCCGGATGCGCAATCTTCACGCCCGGAATCGCCAGCCCCGCAATGGCGAAACTCATCGCCATTCGGTGATCTTCGTGCGTTTCGATTAGCGCGCCGTGAGGCTTCCCGCCTTCAACAATCAAGGCATCGGCGGTCGCTTCCACCTTCACGCCCATTTTCTTTAACTCAAGCGCGGTATCGAAAATCCGGTTCGATTCCTTGTGCGCCAGATGGCCGATATTGTGGAAACGGGAGACGCCGTTGGCAAACGCAGCCAGCACCGCCACGGTCTGCACCACATCCGGCATATTGCCCATGTCGGCATCAATGGCGCGCAAACCGAGCGCCGGCCCGGTCAGCCGCAAGCCGTCTGGCGTGCGCTTGATCAGGCAGCCCATTTTATCGAGCAAGAGCGGTAACCGTGCTTCGCCCTGCACCGATTCGATATTGAATGCCTCGACCGTGATCTCGCCGCCGGTCAATGCAGCCGCGGCGAGAAAATACGACGCGCTGCACGGGTCCGCTTCCAGATCAAAGCGACGGGCGCGATAACGCTGGCCGGCTCGGACCGTGAAATCATCGCCATGCGCATCCACGTCAACGCCAGACTCCGCCATCATCGCCAGCGTCATCTCGACAAACGGCCGCGACACCAGCGGCGTGGTCAGCCGGATGGTCACGTCACTCTCGGCATACGGCGCCACCAGCAACAGCGCACTCAGAAACTGGCTGCTGACATGGCCCGGCAATTCGCAAACGCCCCCCTTGAGCGGTCCCTGAATGGTCAGCGGCAGCGCATCAGTGACGGCACCGCTGGTAACCGTTACGCCAAGCGAACGCAGCGCCGCGCACAGATCCGCCATCGGCCGTTCGCGCATGCGGGCGCTGCCGTCGATGGTCACCGGTTCTGCCGAAAGCCCGGCCAGCGCCGAAACAAAACGGGCAAAGGTGCCGCTGGCATTGACGTTGATCTGACCACCGCGCAGCGTGCCACCTACACCGCGAACCAACACGCGATCGCCCTCGGCGCGCACACCCGCGCCGAGCACGGCAATACCGTCCTGGACCCGGCGGATATCGTCATTGGCCGGCACCGGCGCCAGCTCGCTGTCGCCATCAGCCAGCGCCGCCAGAATCAGGCCACGGTTGGCCTGGTACTTCGACCCGGGAACCCGCACCCGGCCGCTGACCGGGCCATTGGGAACAATTTCAAAGACTTGCATCCGGATTTTCCGGTTTTTCGAAAATGGTTCGGCATGGTAGCGCTTTGCCGGCTGCGGCCGCCATGACGGGCCTGCATATACAGAACAGGCGCCCGGTCCCACTCGTATATACAGGCAACCAGCCCTTCAATAACAATCACTTATTTATGCTTGTATAGATTATTGTTGACGGCCGGGCCCGGCCTGCGCTTAAATCACCGCCATCGAGCTGACCTGTCGTCAGCCGTTTTGCAGAAGACCCTATCACCATGCTGCGTTTCGCCCGTCATCACCATCGTCATCACACCGAGCTCCCTTGGGGACCACGGCGGTAACGGCGCGCGCAAAGCGAATTCCGAAAAACCCCGTTGGCGACCCCAACGGGGTTTTTGTTTGGCTCATCCCTGAGCCAACTCCGGCCCTTGGCCGGACTGGCGCGCAAACGCAATCCCGTTGCGTTTGTGTTTATCCGGCATTTGAATCATCGCAAGGAAAAACAACATGGCATTGCGTCTGGTAGTCCCGAAAGGCCGCATCTACGACAAAGTGGCCGAGCTGCTCGCCGAGTGCGGCGTGAAACTGACTGGCGCCGAGCGCAGCTACCGGCCGTCGGTGTCGGTCGCCGGCATCGAAGTGAAATTGCTGAAGAGCCAGAACATTCCGCCGCTGCTGGCGCTGAACCAGCACGACATCGGCTTTGCCGGTTACGACTGGGTGCTGGAGCAAGGTGCCGAAGTCACCGAGCTGCTGGATCTCGGTTTCGATCCGGTCAAGATCGTGGCCGCCGTGCCGGAAACCACCGATGTCGACGCGCTCAAAACACGCCGCATCATCGCCGTATCCGAATACGAGCGACTGACTCGGAACTTCCTGAACAGCCAAGGTTTCGATTACACCTTTGTCCGCTCCTATGGCGCCACCGAGGTGTTCCCGCCGGAAGATGCCGATCTCATCGTCGACAACTCGGCGACCGGCTCGACGCTGATCGCCAACCGGCTGAAAGTGATTGGCACCGTGCTGGAAAGCAGCACCCGCTTCCTCGCCAATCCGCGCGCGCTTGATGATGTTGCCAAGCGCCAGCAGATCGAAAACCTGCTGCTGCTGATGAAAGGCGTGATCAATGGCCGCGGCCGCGTGCTGCTGGAAATGAACGTGCCGGCCGATCGGCTGGAAACCATCGTCAAGCTGCTGCCGGCGATGCGCTCGCCCACCGTCGCCCAGCTCTACAACGAATCCGGTTTCTCGGTGAAAGCGGCAATTCCGACGGGACAGGTCGCAAAACTGGTGCCGGAACTGATCGCCGCCGGCGCCAGCGACATTCTGGAAATGCCGATCCGGAAAGTGGTGTAAGCACAGGAACTGACCGCATCATGCTCAAACTCGATTTCAACGAACGCTGCGAAGGCACGCCGTACTGGGCGACGCAGGCGATTAGCGCGCTGGATTTAAGCAGCCTCTGGCGCTACCCGGATCGGCAACCGCTGGAACAGAGAATCGCCGAGCGGTTCGGCGTTGGCGCCGCGCAGGTGCTGGCGACCAACGGCGGCGATGAAGGCATTGATCTGGTGCTGCGCCTGGCCAAGCGCGAACGGCGCAACCTGTTGCTGCCGCTGCCGGCCTTCTCAATGTACCGGGTCACGGCGGCGCGCAACGATGTCAGCGTGGTGACGGTCGACGGTCTGCCGGACCGCCGCATCAATCTGGACGGGCTGATCAAACCCTTGCAGGCCACCGGCCAGTTGCTGGCACTGACCAGCCCGAACAATCCGACCGGCGAAGTACTGGCGCGCGACAAGGTGCGGCAGCTGCTGCTGCAGGCGCGCGCCTTCGGCAACCCGGTGCTGATGGACGAAGCCTACGCCGAATTCAGCGGCGAATCGGTGCTGGATTTGATCGCCGAATTCGACAACCTGATCGTGCTGCGCAGTTTCTCGAAGGCCTTTGGCCTTGCCGGCCTGCGCGTCGGCTGCCTGATTGCCGATGAAAAACTGATCGCCCGGCTGCGGGCGCTGGCGCCACCATTCAACCTGTCGACGCCGTCACTGGTGTTGGCGCAGGCCGCCTGCAGCAGTGCCGCGCAAGCCGAGATGCAAACGTATTGCCGCGCCGTGGCAAACAGCCGCGACGCGCTGCGCGACCAATTGCTCGCGCTCGGCATCACGGTCTTGCCAAGCGGCGGCAATTTTCTGTTGCTGCAGCTGTCACCGGCACGCGCCGAACTGGTAGCGAATTTCCTGGCGCGGGCGAACATCAGCGTGCGCCGCTTCACCGAAGCCGAACTGAACGGTTGCCTGCGCATCACCATCCCGGTCGATGCCAGCCGCCTGCAGCAGGCGCTGCTGACAGCGCTGCAACCCGACCTGCTCTGCCTCGACATGGACGGCGTGTTGATCGATACCCGGGCGAGCTACGACGCCTGCGTACAGCAAACCGTCACCGCGCTGGGTGGCAGCGAGCCCAGCCTCGATGCGCTGCAATCACTGCGCAACAGCGGCGGCTTCAATGACGATTGGGTACTCGCGCAAGCGCTGCTGAAACAGCAAGGCCTCGACATCGCTTACCCGCGTGTTGTCGAAACCTTCCAGTCGCTGTATCTCGGCACGGAAAAGACGCCCGGTCTTTGCCAGCGCGAACGCGCTGTGGCGTCCGGGCAAACCGTCGCACGCTTCGCCCGTCAGCCGTATGCCGTGGTGACCGGCCGGCCGCGCGCCGAAGCCGAAGCCGGCGTGCAGCTGTGTGCACTCAAACCGAATCGGATCGTCTCGCGTGACGATGTCGCCAAGCTGAAACCGGATCCGGAAGGCATACTCGCCTGCAAGCAAGCATTCAGCCGCAATGGCCGGGTCTGGATGGTTGGCGACAGCGTTGATGACATGCGGGCTGCCGTTGGCGCCGGTGCGGTTGCCATTGGCATCGGCACCGACAATGCCGAAGCGCTGCGCGCCGCCGGTGCCGATGTCGTGATTGCCGATATCAATGCCCTGGAGGCACTGCTGTGACAACAACATCGAGCCAAAACAGCACTGAGCGAGTTTCTTTTGAGCCGCTTTTTTTCGAAAGAAATACCAAAGAAACCCAGATCCGCCTGACGCTGAGCGTTGATGGCGCGCGAAACGTTGCCATCGACACCGGCCTGCCGTTTTTCAATCACCTGTTGGAGCAGCTCGCCTTTCACGCCGGCTGGGATCTGGAGCTGCGCGCCAAAGGCGATATCGAAATCGACGACCACCACCTGATCGAAGACGTCGCCATCGTGCTCGGCATGGCGCTGGATCAGCTGCGGCAAAGCCGGCCGGGTCTTGCCCGCTACGGTCAGCGCCTGCTGCCGATGGACGAGACCCTGGTGCTGTGCGCAGTCGATCTGAGCGGCCGGGCCGCGGCCGTGATCAACCTGCCGTTTACCCGCGAAACGGTCGGCGGCTTGGCGACCGAAATGTGGCCGCACTTTTTCAAGACACTGGCAAGCAAGGGCCAGTTCGCGCTGCACCTGAAAACCGAGTACTTCGATAACCATCACCATCTGATCGAAGCGAGTTTCAAGGCCTTGGCGCGGGCGCTGAAAGAAGCGCTCTCGGTACAGAGCAACGCCGTGACCAGCACCAAAGGCGTGTTGTGATTTTCGCAGGAGCGGCCTTGGCCGCTCCTGCAAAACCAGGATTATGCAATGACCCGCAGCAACCAACGCATCGGCATCATCGAAACCGGTGCCGGCAATCTCGCCAGCCTGCAGGCCGCGGTCGAACGCGCTGGCCGGGTCGCGGTGCGGCTCAAGACGCCGCAGCTCGACGGCATCGACCAACTGATCATTCCCGGTCAGGGCCGCTTCGGCCCGGTGATGCGAACGCTGGAGGATCGGCAATGGGTGCCGGCCCTGCGCAACTGGTTCAAGAACGGTCAACCCCTGCTCGGCATCTGTGTCGGTCTGCAGGTGTTGTTCGATGCCAGCGAAGAAGATCCGGGTGTCCGCGGCCTGGGGCTGCTGCACGGTGAAGTGCGCCGGTTGAACAGCCCCAAACAGCCGATGATGGGCTGGGCACCGGTGGTATTCGATGAAGCGGCCAACGAACCCAATGGTGATGCCTATTTCGTCAACAGTTTTGTCGTGCCGGCAGCAAAGGAGGCCACTGCATGGACCCAATACGGCGAACGCTTTTGCGCCGTCGTGCGCGCCGGCACCTGGACAGCCTGTCAGTTTCATCCGGAAAAGTCCGGCGCTTACGGCGCGATGCTGCTGGATCGGTGGTTGCTGAAATGACACGCAAACAAACAACAGCCTCGAATTCATCGGGAAAAATCGGAGTTCACGGCGCGATGCTGCTGGATCGGTGGTTGCTGAAATGATGGGCACACAAGCGGACAACACCTTGCGCAAGCGGATACTGCCCTGTCTCGACATGCGTGATGGCCGGGTCGTCAAGGGCGTGAAATTTGTCGGGCTGCAGGATCTCGGCGACCCGGTCGAACTGGCGCTGCGTTATGAACAGCAGGGCGCCGACGAGATCGTGCTGCTCGACATCAGTGCCAGCCCGGAAGGACGCAAGACCCAGACTGAAGTCATTCGTCGGGTAGCGCAGAACCTGTCGATTCCGTTCACGGTGGGCGGCGGCATCCGCGTGCTGGATGATATCTGGGCACTGCTCGATGCCGGTGCTGACAAGGTCTCGATCAATTCCGCCGCGCTGAATGCACCGGGGCTTATCGATGCCGCCAGTCAGCAGTTCGGCGCCCAGTGCATAGTCGTGGCGATCGATTTCCTGTTGGCGCCGGATGCGCTGTATGAGGTGGTCAGCCACGGCGGCCGTACCCGCACCGGCCGCAATGCCCGCGACTGGGCGAAGGAAGCGGTGAAACGCGGTGCCGGTGAACTGCTGCTGACCTGTATCGATCGCGACGGCACCGGCGAAGGCTTTGAACTGGCGCTGACCGGCGAGCTGGCACGCACACTGCCGGTGCCCGTCATTGCCTCCGGCGGCGCGCGCACCGCGACGCACTTCATCGATGCGTTTGAACAAGGCATCGATGCCGGGCTCGCCGCTGGCATTTTCCACCGCAACGAACTGCCGATCCCGCAATTGAAAGCGGCATTACGCGCGGCCGGTGTTGCGATCAGAAGTTGATTTTTTACTCCCCTCCTTGGAAGGAGGGGGATCTGAAGCAGAATTTATGGGAACAGAACATGTTGATTCCAAGTATCGATCTCTACAACGGTCAGGCCGTGCAATGGCGTCAGGGCAAGGAAAAAGTGCTGGCGCGCGATGACGTCCGTGAGTTACTGGTCGAATTCTCCCTGTTTGGCGAAGTCGCGCTGATCGACCTCAACGCCGCCCTCGGTGAAGGCGACAACAAGGCACTCATCAAAGATCTGCTGAAGCTCGCGCCATGCCGCGTCGGTGGCGGCATCCGCGATCTGGAGACGGCCCGTGAATACCTCAAAGCCGGCGCCAGCAAAATCATTCTCGGCACGGCAGCGCGTGCCGACTGGGTCAGCAAACTGCCACGTGACGCGCTGGTATTCGCCATCGATGCCAATGGCGATGAGTGGGTCACCAAAGGCTGGCGTGAAGGTACCGGTGAAAAAGTGCTGGATCTCATTCCGACACTTGCCCGCCGCTGCAGCGAATTTCTGTACACGCAGGTGCAAAAGGAAGGCATGTTGCAAGGCCTCGACGAGCCGCGCGTGCGCGCCGTGGTCAAGGCATCGCCGGTGCCGGTAACCATCGCCGGCGGCATCACCACGCTCGACGACATCCGCCTGCTGCGCGAACTCGGCGCCAACGGCCAGATCGGCATGGCGATTTACACCGGCAGGTTCACGCTGGTCGATGCCCTGCTCGCCTCGATCGATTTCACCAAGCAGCCGCTCATTCCGACCATCGTGCAGGATGAAACCAGCAACGAAGTGCTGATGCTCGCCTACAGCAACGCCGACTCGCTGCGCGTCGCCCTGCAGGAACGCGCTGGCGTGTACTGGAGCCGCTCGCGACAATCGCTGTGGCGCAAGGGCGAAACCAGCGGTCATGTCCAGCAACTGGTTCGGGTTGATTTCGACTGCGACGGCGACAGCCTGCTGTTCCGCATCCGCCAGACCGAAGAGGCCTGTCACCTGAACCGCTGGAGCTGTTTCCCGGCCCAGCGCAAACGCTTCACCCTCGCCACGCTCGATAGCGTGCTCGCGGCACGGCAATCCACGCCGAAGCCGGGTTCGTATACCGCCGAGCTTTACGCCAGCGCCGCACTGCGTGCCGAAAAGCTGCGCGAGGAAACCGAGGAGTTGATTGATGCCGAAGCACCCGAGCATGTCCGTTGGGAAGCGGCGGATCTGCTCTACTTCGCACTGGTAAATGCGCGCGCGAAGGGCGTGTCGCTGGCGGAGATTGAGAATGAATTGCGCAGTCGGCATGCATAACTCGACGCTCCCAGAAACCTGATGCGATGAACTCACTGATTTAAATTTCGCTATTGCAGGGCGATAAGCCCCCTGCCAGCCTCCCCGCTGGCAGGGGGAGGAGCACAATCACTCCCTCCCCTGCGAGGGGGGGCCGGGGTGGGGGCTTATCGCTCCACGCAATCACCACAAATCGGAAGCCTGCAACCGTGATTTACACCACCCAAAACTGGCAGCGCCCGACACTCGCCGACGATCAAGATATCCGGCGCCGGGTCAGCGATTTGCTACGCGATATCGAAACGCGTGGCGATGCCGCGATCACCGCTGCCTCGGAGAAGTTCGACGGTTTCGCCCCGCAGCTCATCGAACTGCAGCCATTTGAAGCCTATGAGTTGGCGCCGGCGCTCGCCGCCGCCATACGTACCGCTGCGCATCGCATTGAGCGGTTTGCACGGGCGCAGCGCGCCGCGTTGACCGATGTTGAGTTCGAAGATGAATATGGCCGTTACGGCCATCGCGCGGTGCCGCTGGAGCGCATTGCGGCCTATGTTCCCGGTGGCCGGTTTCCGCTGATTTCGACAGCACTGATGACCCTGATTCCGGCGCGTGTTGCCGGCGTTAGCGAGCGCATTGCGCTGTCGCCGTCGGTGAATCCGGCGCTGCTCGCTGCGGCAAGCCTTGCCGGCGCGACCCGCTTCGTCCGCATCGGCGGCGCGCAGGCGATTGCCGCCGCTGCGCTCGGCTCACAATGGACGCCGGCCGTAGACATGATCGTCGGCCCCGGCAATGCCTATGTGGCCGAAGCCAAGGCGCAGCTGCAAACCCGCGTGCGCATCGACACCGTCGCGGGTCCGAGTGAAGTGCTGATCCTCGCCGACGCGGAAGCGCCGGTGACGTGGTTGGTTGAAGATGCCATTGCCCAAAGCGAGCACGGCCCCGACGCGTTGGCCGTAATCGTCAGTTGCAGTGATGCCTGGCTGCAAAAGGCCAAGCGTGCGCTGAATGCCAACACGGATGGTGCGGCACTGCTGGCACGTCAGCAGATCCAGTTGGTGTTGGCCCGCGATGCCGATGAGGCCGCCGCATTCAGCAACCGCTTTGCCCCGGAGCACCTGATGCTCTGCGACAGTGCAATTGCGCCATCGCAATTGCAGCATTACGGTGCCCTGTTCATCGGCGCCCGCAGTCCGGTCGCGCTCGGCGATTACTTGTCCGGCCCCAACCACACGCTGCCGACCGCAGGCGCTGCCCGGCGCAGCAGCGGCCTGTCCGTGCTTGATTTTCTGCGCATCCAGACCCAGCAAACGATTGTCAAAGGCTTGCCGCTCTATCAAGCGGCAGCGGCGCTGGCCGATGCGGAAGGATTGGTGCATCACGCGGAGAGTCTGCGTTTGCGCAGTAAAGCGTGAGGGCGCGAACGGCTTGGTGGGTTGCAAACAAACGCAGGGATTCAGAACCGAACGGGATCCCCTCCCCCTTGATGGGGGAGGGTTAGGGAGAGGGTGAAGAAGGCTCAATCCGTAGTAGCCTCTCGTGCTGCCGGCCCACCCTCACCCCAGCCCCGCTCCGCGCCCCGGCCATGCGAAAAAGCCGCATGGCGCTGCGGCAGAACGAAGCAATTTGTCGTTAACGCCCGCCTCGCCCCCTCAAGGGAGAGGGAGCCAACATACCACCGTCACCTAAGCTTGCAATCTTTCAAGCCGCGACGGAATCGTTGCTGTTGGAGCGGCCTTGGCCGCGATTCATTTCCTACTCGAAACAAAAAACCATCGCGGCCGAGGCCGCTCCTACCAAAGCACCACAACAGCTCAATGCTTCTTCTCTTCCCGGTAAACCAACACCGGAATCGAACAGTGCGTCAGCACTTTCTGGGTTTCCGAGCCAAGCAACAAGGCCGACACCCCGCGCCGTCCGTGCGAGGCCATGAAGATCAGATCGCAGCCGTGTTTCTTGGCGGCGGCGATAATCCCCTGCCAAGGGGCATCACTGATATCGGTTATCCCCTCGCTCGGAACACCGGCCTGTTGCGCCAGCTTGGCCGCGGCCTCCAGCAAATGCTTGGCTTCCTGCGCTCGCGCTTCGGCAAAAATCTGCTGGGCACCAGCGTCGATGATCACGCCTTCACCGGCGATCACCGGCGGCACGAATGCCGGCTGGGCGTGGTAGAAGCTGACACGCGCGCCGGCTTCACGGGCAAAACTCAGCACGCGTTGCACCGTCGATTGCGACATCTCCGAACCGTCGATGGGTACCAGAATATGTTTGAACATGGTGTTGCTCCCCCTGCCATGCGAACACGATCAATTTGTACGCCAAATCTGGGGCCGCTGCACCTGATTTGGATCAAGCGTCAGTCACTTGCGGCGTCAACGTAACGGCACTCAGACCTGCCCGACTAGACTTGATCGCCGCTCCATCAACACCGTGTCCTGCCAGACACCGTCGCGCTGGGCGATGCGCTCACGGTAACCGACCTCACGAAAGCCACAGGCCTTGTGCAAGGCAATGCTGGCGGTGTTGCGGCGGTTGATGGTGCCCTGCAGCGTCCAGAACCCGGCAGCCTCCGACGCGTCAATCAAGGCCTGCAGCAATTGCCGGCCAAGACCATGCCCCTGCGCGGCACTGGCGACGTAAACACTCAGCTCAGCGACACCGCGATAACAGGCACGCGCGGAAATCGCCGACACCACAGCCCAGCCGAGCACCTGACCCGCCTGCTCCGCCACCAGCCGTGGCGCGGCCAGGAACCGCTGATTGAAGCCGGCCCAATCCGGGCATTCGGTTTCAAACGTGGCGATACCCGAGGCGATACCTTCGGCGAAAATGGCGAGCACGGCATTGGCATCGCCATGCTGCATCTCACGTATCTGAACAGGCTGCCCGATCACGACGTTTTCACCACCGCCGTCACCCCGTGATGCCGAGCCAGCCCTGCAGTATGCCCTTGTACCAGAGCACACCGGCTGCGATCAGCAGTAGCAGCACCAGCCACGGCCAGCGCGAGCGCTTTTCGGCATAGGGGTCGGTCAGCGCGCGCTCCGAACCCGCCGGCAATGCGGCGATGCTGGTCAGCGCCGTGCCGAAAGGAATATTGATTTTCGCCATGGTGTTCACCGCCCAACCGTTGGCGTCGAGAATCGGGCCGAGATTGCGCTGACGCAGCTTGAACCAGGCCATGATCATCGACGGGCCGGACACCAGCAGCAGCACACCGGCAAACGCCAGTGGCATCTGCCACCAGTTGAGCGCCAGAAAGCCGCTGACCACGGCGGCGAGCGCGGTAACAATGGCGCCAATCGCCAAGCCAATCGCGGCGAAAATACCGGCGAACTTGGCGACATCGAACGGCGCGGCCGGCGCCGGCTTGTCACCGGAAGTCACTTTGCCGGTGGCATCGGTGACGCCGGCCGCCGATTTCTCTTCAATGGCTTTGTCTTTCGAGGCGGCGAATTTCTGCGCCTGCTCCGAAATCATCCGGGCGATACGTCGGTACGGTGTGAAGAACGCCTCGCGCACGCTGATCGGGTTTTCCACGATCTTGCTGACAGTCGCATCCCAGTCATTGCCGGCGCGGTCATAATAGATGCCATTACGTCCGACCATCAGGTTGCCGGCGTCACCCGCCGTTACTGCGGCAACGACGGTAATTTTCTCGCCCGTTTTCTTGCGCACGCAATCGCAATACAGCAGATAAGCCCGCGAAAACCCGGCCAGCGCGCCGTGCTTGCCGGCATCGTTGACCCGCACCACCAGATCACAGCTGCGGCCATCGATAAAAAGCGTGCCGTTCTGGAAAACCGCCTTGTCCTTGCGGGCAAAGAAATCGCGGAAGTTGACGAAGTTGTTCAGCAGCACGCGCAGGTAACGTTGATAGCGAACCAGCTTGTCAACCGACACGATCTCGGCCGCTTCATCAGCGTGGTCCAGATCATAAATAATCAGCGCCGCCAAATCGGCGGCGCAGGTACTGGAAAGGATCGCACTCAGGCGCTCGCCACCGAGGGCGTTGACCGGACTCTCCGGCTTGCTTGCCTGCCAGGCTTGAAACGGCGCCAGCTTGGCTTTGACCGCTTCCCAGCCGGTCTTGCTCAGACTGTCGGTTTTGCCGAGCACCGCTTCAAGCAAGGGCTTCAATGCATCGAGTTCAGCTTGCCAGGCCGGATTGATACCGGCGCTGAGCGGCAGCGCGCGGCCGGCTTCGATGCGGGCCAGCGGTAAACCTTCCGAGGCGGCACTGTCGGTATTGAGCAGTTGGGCGCCGATGGCCGCGAGATCGGCGTCGCTGCCATTCAATGCTGTCACCGCGCGTGCGTCGTAGCTGGCCAGATCGCAGCGGACAAAATAGTCATCCACTTTGGCGCGCAGGTTCGCCAGTGCCTCGGCATGCGCGGCGGTGTCATCGCCAAACGGCAACTCGGCATTACCACCGGCGCGTTGCCAATCGACAAAGGCCTTGGCGGCCGAGATAAAGGCATCAAGCTTGGCCTGTGAAACACCGGCAGCTCCACTGCGGTCCGTTTCACCGCCAAGCGTGGCGATCACATCGGCAATCAGCTGCTTGACCTCGGCATTGTCACTGAGCTCGGCCGGCACGATGCCATCACCATTCGGCCGGTTCGCCGGAAATATCTTGCCGAGATCGGCGGTATCCTCGACCGACAGCGTGTTTGTGGTTTTGCCCAGATTGGCGACGATCTCGCGCGCTGACGCCAGCAGTTTGGCCCCCTCAGGATGCAGCTCGTTGATCGCGGCAAGCGGCAGAGCGTCACCACTCAGCAGCACGTCCGGTTGCTTCAATACCGACAATGCCCATTTGACTGCTGCCAGCACTTCCGGCACCCGCACACGGCCATCACCATCGGCATCGATGTATGCCAAGGTTCGGGCATCGAACTCAAGGCCCTGAGTCGGACAGGCCAGCGCGGCCCACAATTTCTGATCCAGTTCGGCCAGCGCCTGCCAGTCGGATATGCGGTCGAGCCGCACCTGGTCGAAGCCACCGGAACGGAAGAATTGCCATTGATGCGCGGTCATGTTGCCGTCCCTGTTCTACACCAAAAAAAAGATATGCACCGATAAAGCCCGCTGCCGGCCATTAGCTCCATCGGCATCGGAAAACGAACCCGACGCCGCTCTTGCGGCGGCATGTGCCCGGCAACCATAGGACAAGCGTGCAGCGACGGCAAGCCTTGACCGGTGCCGGGTGTCCGCTACAACGACAAGGCCCGCACGCGGCGGGCCTTGTCGATTGGCGAAAACTGTCGTTGGACAGAACAGCTGGCTTGGCAAAACCGCGAGATAGCCCGCAACGTGAGTGAGGGAAGCTTTGATCAAGTCAGGAGGTTGTCATACCGGCAAAAGCCGGTAGCCACTGTCACCGGTTACCGTGGACCCCGGCTTGCGCCGGGGTGACAAGTGCATGTTGATTTCAGACCTAATCAGAGCTTTCTTAGCGCTTGGTCGCGATTTTCAGCTCCGTCACATAGCGCTGAACATTGGCCAGGCTGTTCTCATCCGCACTCGCGGCCAGACGCTGCACCAGCGCCGAACCGACGATGACACCGGCGGCGCCGGCATCAAGCGCACCGCGCACATGCTCCGGGGAAGAAATGCCGAAACCGAGAATTGCCGGAGCCGCCTGGTGGTTGCGCAGCGCCGCCAGCAAATGCTCCAGCGGCATGTTGGCTGCCGTTTCCGAACCGGTCACGCCGGCGCGCGACAGCAAATAAACATAGCCTTGTGACAAACGCGCGACATCGGCCTGGGTTTGTGCGTTTGCATTCGGCGGCAGGATGAATACGTTGTCGATACCGGCCTTGGTACCGGCTGCACGGATCAGCGCCGACTCGCGCACCGGCACATCGGGCACCAGAATCGAATCGACGCCGGCGGCTTTTGCCTCGGCGAAAAACGGCTCAACACATGAGCCATAGACCAAGTTAGCGTAAACCAGCAAACCGATCGGCAACTGCGGAAACCGGGCCCGTACCCGCGCCACGATCTTCAACGCCGCCGGCGGCGTCACCCCGGTGGCAAGCGCACGGTTGGCCGCCGCGACGATGGTCGGGCCGTCGGCAACCGGGTCGCTGTACGGTATGCCGAGCTCGAGCGCATCGGCACCCGCATCGACCACCGCGCAAATCTGCGCGAACGAGGTTTCCGGGTCCGGATCACCGAGCATCAGAAACGGAATCAACGCGCCTTCATTGCGATCACGCAGGCGGGCAAACATATCTTGATAGCGGTTCATGTCTGCCTCCTCAGTGCGCCGAGCCGGCCGCGATCATGCTGCGAACATGGTTCAGATCCTTGTCACCGCGACCGGACAGGTTGACGATGACATTCATCGGTTCGGTAATCGACTGCGCGAGCTGCTCGGCGTAGGCGAGTGCATGCGCGGATTCCAGTGCCGGAATAATGCCCTCCTCTTTCGCGAGCCGCTGGAACGCCGCCAGCGCCGGTTCGTCATTGACCGCCACATACTGCGCGCGACCAATGGATTGCAGATAGGCATGTTCCGGTCCGACTGCCGGGTAATCCAATCCCGCCGACACCGAATGCGACTCCTCGATTTGGCCATCGGCATTCTGCATCACATAGGTGTAAGCGCCGTGCAGAATGCCGGGTGTGCCGGCGCACAGCGTCGCGCCGTGCTTGCCGCTGGCAATGCCATGACCACCGGGCTCGACACCGATCAGTTTCACCGAGGCGTCCGCAACAAAGTCACTGAAAATGCCGATGGCATTGGAGCCGCCGCCAACGCAGGCAATCACAGCATCCGGCAACTTGCCGATTTGCGCCAGTATCTGCGCGCGTGCTTCCTTGCCGATGACACGCTGAAATTCCCGCACCAGTAGCGGGAATGGATACGGCCCCGCTGCCGTGCCAAGCAGATAATGGGTGGTCTCGAAACTCGCCGCCCAGTCGCGCAGCGCTTCGTTGACCGCGTCTTTCAGCGAAGCACTGCCCGCCTCAACCGGAATCACCTTGGCACCAAACAGCTCCATGCGGAACACGTTCATCTGCTGGCGCTGGATGTCTTTCGCGCCCATGTAAATGACGCATTCCAGCCCGAGCAGCGCGCAGGCCAGCGCGGTGGCGACACCGTGCTGACCGGCACCGGTTTCGGCAATCACCCGCTTCTTGCCCATGCGCTGGGTCAGCAGTGCCTGGGCCAGCACCTGATTGGTTTTGTGGGCGCCACCGTGCAGCAAATCCTCGCGCTTCAGGAACACCCGCAGCGGCGTATCGCGTAGAAAATTGCGGCACTCGTACAGCGGCGTCGGCCGCCCGGCATAGTCGTTCAGCAGCTTGTTGAGCTGCTGATGAAAGGCCGGATCGCGCTGCGCTTCATGAAACGCCGCCGCCAGCTGATCCAGCGCCGGCAACAGGATCTCCGGCACGTACTGGCCACCATAGGGGCCGAACCGGGTGATGTCTTCTGCAGCAGTACTCATCAGTCTCTCTCTGTAAACGTTCCATTTTTTGAAGCCGCTTCATCCGTAAAGCCGGCTCATGATGGTGGGGATGTGGGAGCGGCTTTAGCCGCGATATTGATCAGCAATCGCGACTAAGGCCACTCCCACAGAAAAAACTAACTGCGCAGTGCGATAAAAAGCGCGGTCAACTTCTGGGCATCCTTGATCCCCGGCGCTGACTCAACCCCGGAATTGACATCCAGCACGCCGACACCGGTAGCCCGCGCTGCACGAATATTGTCCGGTGCCAGGCCGCCGGCAAGCACGATGCGCGCACGTGCCAACGTCGGCGGTAACGCCTGCCAGTCAAACACCGTGCCGTTACCGCCGCGGGCCTGACCA
This sequence comes from Pseudomonadota bacterium, assembly GCA_049324755.1. GTDB lineage: Bacteria > Pseudomonadota > Gammaproteobacteria > Enterobacterales > Permianibacteraceae > Permianibacter. The sequence continues at coordinate 2,410 of JBMOMZ010000034.1, read as the reverse complement.
TGACCGCTATCAAACAGGATGCGGTCAGCCGCGGTCGCGCTGCTGTCTGGTGTGTTCACTTCCGCAGCCTGGCTGACCCGCTCCACCTTCCAGACCTCGACCCCCGGCAGCAGGGCCTTGACAGTGACGATATCGGTTTCGCTGTGCTCGCCATGCAGTTGCACCGCAAACAATTGCAACTCGCGCGCGGTCGCAACGATTTCATCGATATCGTTGCTGGTGAACACCCCGACATAGCGCAGCGGTGCCGCCTGCTGGATGGCTTTCGCTTGCGGCAGCGTGATCCGGCGCGGCGATTCCGGCGCAAAAATGAGGCCGCCAAACCCGGCACCGAGTCCATAAGCCGCTCTGGCATCTTCAGTGCGGGTAAGGCCGCAGATCTTCACCGCGCCAAAGACCAGCTCACGCGCAGCCAGATCGACCCGCTCGGATTTCATCAGGCTGGAACCGACCAAGAATGCCTTGGCATGTGCGGCCAGCCGCGTGACATCGGCATGGCTGCCGATACCCGATTCGCTGACGACAATCCGGTCTGCCGGTACCTGCGGTGCCAATTGCTCGGTGACGGCAAGGTCGATCTTCAGCGTGCGCAAATCGCGATTGTTGATGCCAATGATTTCGGCGCCGAGCGCCAGCGCCCGTTTGAGCTCAGCGGCATCGTGCACTTCGGTCAATACACCGAGGCCGAGCGACCTGGCTTCGGCAGCACAGGCGCGGTAGCCGGCATCATCGAGCACCGACAGCATCAGCAGCACCGCATCGGCACCGAAAGCCCAGGCTTCGCGCACCTGATACGGTTCCAGCGTGAAATCCTTGCGCAGAATCGGCGCCCGGGTGATGGCACGCACTTCTGCGATGTGATCGAGATGACCGCCAAAATAGGTCTCGTCGGTCAAGACTGAAACGACATCGGCGATGCCGTTGTATGCGCTGGCGATCTCGGCCAGGGTGAACTGACGGCGGATCACGCCCTGCGACGGCGACGCACGCTTGCACTCCATGATGAAGCGTTTGCCGGGCGCGCGCAGCGCAGCCGCAAAATCACGGACCGGACCGAATTCAGTCGGTCGCTGCAACTGCGGCCGCACCTGTTTGGCCTGCGCGAGTTCCAGCCGTTTGTTGGCCACGATCTCGGCCAGCACGTTACGCACCGGAGTCTCCTGTCCATGCGCGGTGCCGAGTGCGCCAGCCGAAATGAGTTTCGTCGGTTCGACTTTCGCAGGTTCGGCTTTCACAGGAACAACATTAACCGACATAAGCTGACTCCCGTTGCAGATCCCGCAGCCGCGCCAGCGGCACGCCATCACGCAGCGCCGCCGAGGCTTGTTCAACGCCGGCCGCAATGGTGCCGACCTTGCCGGCGACATAAAGCCCGGCACCGGCATTGAGGGCAATGGCAGCATGAAACGCCGGGCGGCCGGAGCCAGACAGCACCGCTTCGATTTCGGCTGCGTTGGCGACGGCATCACCGCCGCGCAGCGCTTCAATCGGGAAACGCTGCAGCCCGACCTGCTCCGGTGTCAGTGCGTCCAGGGTCAAAACACCGTCACGCAGTTCGACATACTGACTCGGCCCGTGCACGGCGAATTCGTCAACATCGCCGTTGACGACAATCGCGCGCTTGATGCCGATTTCACGTAGCGTTTCGGCCACCAGCGTCAGGTATTTTGGATCATACACGCCCATCAGCCGCAAACTGGCGCGGGCCGGGTTGATGATCGGCCCCAGCAGATTGAACAGCGTACGCAGTTTCAGCGCCTGCCGGACCGGCATCGCATGACGCACACCCGGATGGTATTGCGGCGCGTGCAGGAAGCAGAGCTGATACTGATCGAGCAAGGCGCGCGCGCGCTCCGGCGGTTGTTCACACTGGATGCCGAGCGCTTTCAGCACATCAGTCGAACCGCTTTGTGAACTGACCGCACGGTTGCCATGTTTGGCCACCGGTACGCCGAGACTCGCCAGCGTGAATGCGACTGCGGTCGAGACATTCAGTGTGCCCATGCCATCACCGCCAGTGCCGCAGCAATCAATGACGTCGTAATCCGGCGTCGGAAATGGCAGGGCCGCGGCCAGCAGGGCATGGGCGGCACCAGCGACTTCTTCGGCCGTTTCGCCTTTGGTGCGCAGGGCGATGAGCAACGCACTGATCTCGATCACGTCGGCTTCGCCGCGGACAATGCGGGCAAACGCCTGTTCGGCATCGCTGACGCTCAAATTCGCGCCGGCCACGACGCGCTCCAGTACCGGGTTCATGCTGCACGCTCCTTCTGCTCGGATTCTTTCAGGAAATGCACGACATTGGCCAGCAGATCGCGACCATAAGTCGTCAGAATCGATTCCGGATGGAACTGCAGACCGGCGATCGCATGCTGTTTGTGCACCATCGCCATCACCACCGGCCGAAACG
>JBMOMZ010000033.1:0-17420 GCA_049324755.1 Pseudomonadota bacterium | reverse complement strand
ATGATCAAACTCTTCAGTTCAATCTTTAAGACTCAATACTCGCTAAGCTTCGTAACTATTCCGAATACTCAAATAATTTGCGAAGTTCACTTGCATTGTTTACATCGTGTTTCTTTCGTCGCACGACTCTACGCAAGTGCCCACACAGATTACTTCGTTCACTTTGTTAAAGAGCGTTTGCCTTTCGGCAGCGCCGAACTTGTCGTCCGGCGGGGCGCACATTCTACAGCACCCCAGTTCGTTGTCAACAGGTCGTTTCAGCTTTTTCGCTGCGTTATTCGCGACTTACGCGAACAACCGACTTGCCGACTTCACCACCACCGCCGCTTTCGCGTCAGCAGGGGCGCGCATTCTACAGCGCCTTGCTTTGCTGTCAACAGGCTTTTGCATCGATTTGCTGCATTGCCGTATTGACCGCACCGGCTGACGTTTTGTCAGGGACAGGGCGTCGGCCGGGGCGCGCATTATAGGGCCCGGAAACACCGGTGCAAGGGCTATTTTTCTGCTGCGGGGACTTGACGGGAAAGACCGGCGCCTGATGAGCGCGCCAGCCAGAACCAGTAAACACGAACCGCTAGTAATAAGACTAGCAGAAGGCCAAACAAAACGGGCTGATTCAGATCAGATTTTGTCTGCCAAAGGTAGTGCAGCCAGACCAGCCCGGCAACCGGATAAACCAGCCGGTGCAGCCGCCCCCACCGCTTGCCCAGACGGCGCATTTGGCGGCGGGTTGAAGTCAGCGCCAGTGGCAACAGCCCTACAAAGGCCAGAAAGCCGACGATGATGTAGGGCCGCTCAGTCAGATCTTCCTGCAACGCCAGCCAATCGAGGCCCATGTAAAGGAGCACATAACTGGTGAGATGCAGGCAGGCGTAGAAGAAGGCAAACAGGCCCAACAGGCGTCGGGTGAGCAACAACGCACCGACGCCGGTCAGCCGGCGCAGCGGCGTCACCGCCAACGTCAACCAGAGGCTGTAGAACGCCCATTGGCCCGTGGTATGGACGATGGTTTTCTGGGGGTCGGCCCCCAAATCGGCGGTGACGATCCCGACCGTCAGTAGCCCGGCCGGAAGCAATAAACCAAGCCAAATCAGCGGCTTGAGTCCCCACCTGACCCACCGCTCCGGGGTCATTTTCAAACGCGACATCAAGCGAACTCTCAGTAAAAACGACGCAGGTCCATCCCCTGATAAAGGCTGGCAACTTGCTCGGCATAGCCATTGAACGGCAAGGTTTCGATACGCTCGACACCGCCGAACAGCGAGCCACTGTAAATCCGCCGTTCTTTGGCCTGGCTCCAGCGGGGATGGTCCACTGCAGGATTGACGTTGGCGTAGAAGCCATACTCCTCTGGCGCGGACCGGCTCCAGCTGGTCGCCGGCTGCGTTTCCTGGAATCGCATGCGGACGATCGACTTGATGCCCTTGAAGCCGTATTTCCATGGCACGACCAGCCGAAACGGCGCGCCGTTCTGCGGCAACAGCGTCTTGCCGTACAGGCCAACCGCCATCAAGGTCAGCGGATGCATGGCTTCGTCCATGCGCAGGCCTTCGACATAGGGCCAGTCAAGCGATGAAAAGCCGAGAAAACCCGGCTTCTGCCCCGGCATCTGCGTGGGGTCATGCAAGGTCTGGAAGGCAACAAACTTGGCTTTGCTGGTCGGCTCGAAGCGCTTTATCAAGGTTGCCAGGGGAATGCCCACCCACGGAATCACCATCGACCAGGCCTCGACACAGCGCATCCGATAGATGCGCTCTTCCAGCACACTCCCTCGCAGCAGATCCTCCAGGGCATAGCGGCCGGGTTTTGCCACCTCGCCTTCGACCACCACCGACCAGGGTTCGGTCCGCAGCCGGCCAGCGCGCTTGGCCGGGTCGGCTTTGTCGAGACCGAACTCGTAGAAATTGTTGTAGCTGGTGATCGCCTCTTCCTCGGTGAGGCGTGCGTCGGGTGTCGCCGGCTCTGGCCTGTATTGCAGGCGGGTACCGGGCTTGGCCGCCGAAACCGCCTCTGGCAACAAGGAACCAACCATCGCCAGGCCGAGTGACTGCAGCAGGCGCCGACGCTCCAGATAGACACTCTCATCCGTTATCCGGCGCGGCGCATTGCGCTCCGCCACCCGAATCAACCGCGACATGGCTCGCAACCTCCCCGCTATCGGACACCTCGACTCAGACAGCAGCCCGACCGATTTGTTACAGACTCAGCCCGCTGCAACGGCCGATACGAAGCTTGCCGCAAAGTTGATCGGTCTCACCCTGCTGATTCCACTTTGTTTGCGCCAGGACATGCCACAAACGTCGAACCGGCGACCGACAGCGAGCCCGCTCTGCTATAGTGTGCGCGCGAATCCGGTCGGCTCGTGCGGTTCCGGCCCCCATTCTCCAGCACCATGAGCGCCAGCAAAAAACTCCTTATCAAAGGCATTACCGAGTCCGGCCAGGTGTTCCGCCCCAGCGATTGGGCGGAGCGCATGTGCGGCAATCTCTGCACCTTTCGCAACCGGCGGATGTACTACTCCCCCCTGCTGCGCCCGATCATCATTGCCGGGCAGAAGGGCGTGGTGGTAGACCCGTCGCTGGCGGAGCTGCACCCGCAACTGTTCCGGGAAATCATCGATTTCGCGGAACAAAATGCGCTCCAGACCGCCGAATACGTCGAAGTTTGAACCGCTGCGCTTCCCTGACTGGGCAACGCTCACTATAGTTAGGCGCAACACTACCCCGGATTGTGTATGGAGTCGGTTATGAAGTCCTTCCCTCTCGCCGCCATCGGCGCCGCCCTGATGGTGCTGGGTGTTGCCCAGGCATCGGATACCTATAAATGGACCGATGACAACGGCCAAGTGCAGTACACGCAGTTGCCGCCCAAGGACCGTCCATACGAAACCATCCGCGTGCGCAGCAAGCAGCCAGAAACCACCGCGGCTGCGCCGACCGGCAAGAAAAAGGACGAAGCCGAGAAAAGTGGCGACGTCGCAGCCGCAAAAGCGGAAGCAGAGAAAATGGCTCGTAACTGCGAGCTTGCCAAACAGAACAAAGAGGCCTTGCTGACCATCCCGAAAATCCGGGTGACCGACAAAGACGGCACCGAGCGCTTCCTGACCGACGAGGAGCGCAAGGAAAAGATGGCAGCAACGGAGCTGAATATCTCAACGTACTGCAAACAGTGAGACTACGTTGACCGACAAGAAAAAGGCGCCAACTGGCGCCTTTTTCTTTGCCGACACGAACGTCGCTATTGTGGCTTGCTGAGCACGAGTTCGCCCTGCACCACATCCACCACCACCGTCTCGCCAGCAGCAAAACGGCCCGCGAGGATGCTCTGTGCCAGCGGATTCTCCACCAGTTGCCGCACAACCCGCCGCAGTGGCCGAGCGCCAAACGCCGTATCGGAACCGGCCTTGGCCAGATAGAGCAGCGCTTCCGGCGAGACTTGCAACTTGATCTCGTGCTCGGCCAGACGCTTGCGCAGGCCTTCAATCTGCAGGCTGGCAATCTGCTGCAGGTGTTCGTCAGCCAGCGCGTGAAAGACCACGATCTCGTCGACCCGGTTGATGAACTCGGGTCGGAAGTACTTGCCGATGACATCCATCAGCATGTCCTTCAACTCGCCGTGACTGCTCTTGCGATGCTCCATGATGATGTCGGAGCCCAGGTTCGAAGTCATCACCACCACGGTGTTGCGAAAGTCGACTGTTCGGCCCTGGCCATCGGTCAAGCGACCGTCCTCCAGGACTTGCAGCAACACGTTGAACACATCCGGGTGCGCCTTCTCGACCTCGTCGAACAGCACAACGGAATACGGCTTGCGCCGCACGGCTTCGGTCAGATAACCGCCCTCGTCGTAGCCGACATAACCGGGAGGCGCGCCGATCAGGCGGGCGACCGCGTGCTTCTCCATGTACTCGGACATGTCGATGCGTACCATCGCTTCTTCGCTGTCGAACAGGAACGATGCCAACGTTTTGCACAGTTCGGTCTTGCCGACCCCGGTGGGGCCAAGGAACAGGAAGGACCCGTTCGGCCGGTTTGGCTCCGCAAGGCCGGCACGGGCCCGCCGAATGGCGTTCGCGACGGCGGTGACCGCTTCATTCTGGCCAATCACGCGCTGATGCAGCGCCTCTTCCATCCGCAACAGCTTGTCACGTTCGCCTTCCAACATCTTGGCAACCGGAATGCCGGTCCACTTCGACACGATGCCGGCGATCTCGACATCACTGACCTTGTTGCGCAGCAGTTGCATTTTCTGCATTTCCGCCTGCGCCGCCATGTCGAGTTTCTTTTCCAGCTCCGGAATGCGGCCATACTGCAACTCAGACATGCGGGCCAGATCGCCCGCGCGCCGCGCCACCTCCATGTCCTGCCGAGCGCGCTCCAGTTCTGCCTTGATGTTTTTCGAGCCCTCCAGCGCGGCCTTTTCCGCCAGCCAGATCTCGTTCAGTTCAGCAAACTCGCGCTCGTAACGTTTGATGTCCTCTTCCAGCGCTTCCTGGGTTTTCCTGGCACCGCTGTCCGATTCCTTCTTCAGCGCCTCACGCTCCATCTTGAGCTGGATGAGCTTGCGTTCCAGCCGGTCCATCTCCTCCGGTTTGGAGTCGATCTCCATCCGGATCTGCGATGCCGCCTCGTCGACCAGATCGATGGCCTTGTCCGGCAGCTTGCGGTCGGAAATGTAGCGATGCGACAGCTGCGCCGCGGCAATGATCGCCGAGTCGGTGATCTCGACACCGTGGTGCACCTCGTAGCGCTCTTTCAGGCCACGCAGGATCGCAATGGTGTCAGTGACATTCGGCTCATCGACCAGCACCTTCTGGAAGCGACGCTCGAGCGCGGCATCTTTCTCGATGTATTTGCGGTACTCATCAAGGGTGGTGGCGCCAACGCAGTGCAACTCGCCACGCGCCAGCGCCGGCTTGAGCATGTTGCCGGCGTCCATCGCGCCGTCGGCCTTGCCGGCGCCGACCATCGTGTGCAACTCGTCGATGAAGAGAATCACCTTGCCCTCTTCCTTCGACAGCTCATTGAGCACGGCTTTCAAGCGCTCTTCAAACTCGCCACGGAATTTGGCGCCGGCGATCAACGCGCCCATGTCGAGCACCAGCACACGTTTGTGTTTCAGGCCTTCTGGCACTTCGCCATTGACGATGCGCTGCGCCAGGCCTTCGACAATCGCGGTCTTGCCAACGCCGGGCTCACCGATCAGCACCGGATTGTTTTTGGTCCGCCGCTGCAGCACTTGAATGGTCCGGCGGATTTCGTCGTCGCGGCCGATGACCGGGTCGAGCTTGCCCTGTTCGGCACGGGCGGTCAGGTCGATGGTGAATTTTTCCAGCGCCTGGCGTTTTTCTTCGTCATTGGCATCTTCCACGCGCTGGCCGCCACGCACGGATTCGATGGCGTTTTCCAACGACGCTTTCTGCAAACCGAGCTTGCGCAGCAGCTCGCCAAGCGCACCTTTGTCTTCCGCGGCCGCGAGCAGGAAAATGTCGGATGAGATGTAGGCATCTTTGCGTTGCTGGGCGAGCTTGTCGCAGACATTCAGCAGCCGCGCCAGATCATTCGACAGATGCACGTCGCCTTCGGTGCCGCGCACGCTCGGCAAGCGTTCCAGCGCCTGGGTCAGCTGCGAGCGCAAGGCATTGAGATTGACGCCGGCGCGCTCGAGCAAATGCCGGGCTGAGCCGCCGTCCTGATTAAGCAGCGCCAGCATCAGGTGCAGCGGCTCGATGAATTGATGATCCCGACCCAGTGCCAATGACTGGGCATCCGCCAAGGCCAGCTGCAGATTGCTGGTCAACCGATCCATACGCATGGGTAACCCTCGCTTGTGACGCATGCGGCAAGGGCATGCGCGAATGGCAACGAGATGCGGTCAGCGATTTTGGATTTCAAGCAGGCGCGCGAAACTCCCGCCCGTTCCTTGCGCCAGCGCAAATCGCGCGCCACCGGCACAAGCGTAGCGGATGGCAAGGACGATCAGTTTTCGCTGGCGGGTGGCAGTGCGATGTGGCTGCGCCGGCCGAGCAGCAGCTCACCGAGTTGCTGCCGCATGTCGGCGCCATGGGCATGTTCCGGGTCAATGACGGGAAAGTCGGTGAGCGTTACCTGTCCGCGCAGAAACAGGCAGGTAAACACGGACCCCTGACCGGCTACCCCTTCGATGCGCGCCGGCACGATCGGCGCCTTCGCCAGTTGCGCCAGCCGCAGCACACCCGGCTTGACTCGTGACTCCGGCTGGTCGTCAAGGAAGATGCGACCGTGCGGAAACAAGGCCACGGCCTCGCCCGCTTTCAACGCCCGCACCGCGGCACGGAAAGCCGCATCCGTGCGCCCGCCGCGATCCACCGGAATGCAGCCGGCAGCGCGGAACAGCCAGCGCAGACCGAAACGGTTGTATTCCTCTTCAGCAATCAGGAAACGCAGCGGCCGGCGACTGGCTGTGATGAGCAGCAGCGGATCCAGACCGGAGACATGGTTGGCCGCGACCAGCACACCGCCTTCCGGCAGATGCAGATAGGCATCACCCTGCCGGTGATAGCGGCGGACATAGCGGCGGACCAGGCCATCGATAGCGTTGACCCACCAGCCGCCCCAGTCGGCCTGATTGGCGCGCAAGCCGGCCCAGACTGCGAGTCCGAGCAGCAAGGAAATCACCAGCAACACGACGAGCACGGTCATGGCGCACTCCGCCAGATCAGGCTCGCCTGACGACCGGTGTCGCGGTCACGCCGGTACGAGAAAAACCGCACCGGATCGCTGTAGGTGCAGAGGCCGCCACCATAAATGTCGCGGACACCGGCCGCCTGCAGACGCTGACGCGCCAGCAGGTACAGATCCGCAAACAGGCGATCGCCCTCGCCCGGGCGAAACGCCTCAAGCGCCCGGGCCTCATGGCGGCAGAACGCATCGCGGACTTCCGGACCCACTTCGAACGCGGTCGGCCCGATGGCCGGGCCAAGCCAAGCCAGGATCTCGCCCGGTGCGCCGGCAAAAGTTTTGATGGTGGCTTCGAGCACGCCGGCACAAAGCCCGCGCCAGCCAGCATGGGCGGCGGCCACCCAGCGGCCGGCCCGGTCGCAAAACAGCACCGGCAGACAATCAGCGGTCTGCACCGCGCAGACTTGCTCCGCCGCCGTGCTGAAACTGGCGTCGGCAACGGGCGCCGCTTCCTTGGCAGGCAGCTCCACCACCGCCACACCGTGTACCTGCTGCAGCCAGACCGGATCATTTGGCAATGCCAGAGCGGTCCGCAGCAACGCCTGGTTGCGCCGGACATTGGCGGCGGCATCCCCGATATTGAGCCGCAGATTCAACCCTCGATAGGCGCCCTCGCTGACCCCGCCGGTTCGCATGGTCGATGCCGCATGGACATGGGCGGGCGCCGGCCAGTCCGGCCGCAGGACCTCAATAGTCATTCTTGTTGCGGTCCTTGCGCAGCAAATCGAGCAGTTGAATCAAATCGGCCGGCATCGGCGCTTCCCACAGCATCTGCTCGCCGCTGACCGGATGGGTCAGGCCGAGCTTGGCTGCGTGCAGCGCCTGACGGCGGAAATTTTTCAGGGTTTCGGCCAGTTCCGGGCCGGCTTCGGCCAACTGGCGACGACGGCCGCCATAGACCGGGTCGCCGAGCAACGGAAAACCGGCATGTGCCATGTGGACACGGATCTGGTGGGTGCGGCCGGTTTCGAGCCGGCACTTGATGTGAGTGTGGGCGCGGAACCGTTCGACCACCCGGTAATGGGTCACGGCATGACGGCCGGTTTCCTCGACCACCGCCATCTGCTGGCGGTTGCTCGGGTCGCGGCCGATTGCCGCATCGACGGTGCCGCCCGCGACCACGGTGCCGTGGACGATCGCATCGTACTCGCGCAGGAAGGCGCGTTTGCCGAGCTGCTGCACCAAGGCAAGATGGGTATCCGGCTGGCGGGCTACTACCAACAGACCCGAGGTGTCCTTGTCGAGCCGGTGCACGATGCCGGCGCGCGGCAGCATTTTCAGTTCCGGCGCATGGTGCAGCAGGGCGTTGACCAGCGTGCCGCCGGCATGACCCGGCGCCGGGTGCACGACCAGGCCTGCCTGTTTATTGACCACAATCAGCGCGTCGTCTTCATAGACGATATCGAGCGCGATGTCTTCCGGTGCATCATCGCTCTGCACCGGGATCTCGGCCTCGATCAGCAGGCTTTCGCCGCCCATCAGCTTTTCCCGGGCCCGATCGACCACCACGCCATTGACCTGGACGCAGCCGGACTTGATCCAGCCCTGCAGGCGCACCCGCGAATATTCACTGAACAAATCGGCCAGGACGACGTCCAAACGGCTCCCGAACGCCTGTTCCGGCACAATGGCTTCCAGCCGGACGGGTTCTGACGCTGAATTCATGGAATGGGTGACCTTGAAGATGAGCTTGGTTAGAATGCCCCGCTATTCTAGCAACCTATATAACAACCAAAGGCAGTTTGTTCGCATGATGAGCCGTTTGCTGTGCCTGATCCTCGCTGCCGTCATGGTCAGCGGTTGTGCGACCACCGCCGAAGACCGCGAACAGCGCCGGCGCGAACAAAGCGCGCAGCAACTGTACAGCGCGGCCCGCCAGTCCATGGAAGTCGGCAACTGGAAATCGGCGATCGAAAAGCTGGAAAACCTCGATTCCCGCTACCCGTTCGGCCCGTTCTCGCAGCAAGCCCAGCTGGATCTGATTTATTCCTACTACCAGAACCGCGACACGCCGTCGGCCGTTGCCGCCGCCGATCGGTTCATCCGCCAGAATCCGCGTCACCCGAACCTTGACTACGTCTACTACATGAAAGGCCTGGTCAATTACTACTCGGAACTCGGTTTCCTGCGGGAAGCGTTCGCCGCCAGCCTGTCCGAGCGCGATGCCAGCACCGCCGAAAAAGCCTTCAAGGATTTTGCCGAGCTCATCAAGCTTTACCCGGACAGCCAGTACGCCGCCGATGCCCGCCAACGGATGATCTACCTGCGCAACCGTCTGGCCGACTTCGAACTGCACGCCGCCAACTACTACACCCAGCGCAAAGCCTGGCTCGCCGCCGCCAACCGCGCCCGCCGGGTCATCGAAAACTTTCCCGGCGTTGACGCCAGCGCCGACGCGCTGGTCATGATGGTCCGCTGCTACCGCGAACTGAACCTGCCGGAACTGGAAAAAGAGGCGCGCGATGTACTGGCGCTGAATTTCCCGGATCGGATGCAGGATATTGAGAGCTGAGTTCCCGCTAGAAACAAAAAGGGCCGCAGCTGCGGCCCTTTTTCTTCAGGGTTGGGCTGAGGTGCGTAGCAAAGAGGCAAACTCAGCTTACTGATTCAACCTTCGTAGTCAGATCTGGCAGCAGCAACTCTACGCTTGTATTCTACTTTATCTATCAAGCCTTGACCGAGTTCCTGCTTAGCTTCAAAGACGGCTTTCTCATACTTGGTTTTCAATTCAAAAATGACCTTTTGGTACTCAACTTTCGTTATAACTCCACTTTCATACGCAAGTTTCGCCTCTCTGACGTTTCCATACCTACTGACGTCAAAGGACCCCGATTCAGTGCTCTTTCCAATTTCAGGAACAACATTGACCGATTGCGTTTGAGAAGCTAAAGAGTTTTCTGGGGCAGAATTAATTTCCTCGGGGAAGCGATACCCCAGAGCTTTCAAGTTAGCTATGCATTTATTGTGCTCTGAAGAAGCTATTGGGGCTCCAGCCCATCCCCAACCTTTGTTATGGCAATACTGAATCTGTTTAGACGTTGGATGTATCAGCATTGCTCGTTTATCGACACATGCGGTTGATAAGGCCAATACAAAAACAGCAACAAATACGCACCGCATCTGCACCTCCCTGAGGTTGCTACGTACCTTTAGATCGTTTGACGTACTGTGCAGTCAATTTCACTCGTTGCTTTGAACATTTTAGCCAACACTCAAAGCGCCGCCTCATCCTCTTCGCCGGTCCGAATCCGGACCACCCGTGCGACGTCGTAAACGAAAATCTTGCCGTCGCCGATCTTGCCGGTGCGGGCGGTTTCCATGATCACCTCGACGCAGCGGTCGACCAGCTCATCAGCCACGACCAGCTCGATTTTCACTTTCGGCAGGAAATCGACCATGTATTCGGCGCCACGGTACAGCTCGGTATGACCTTTCTGGCGACCAAAGCCTTTGACCTCACACACCGTCATGCCGGTGATGCCGACTTCGCCGAGTGCCTCCCGGACATCGTCCAGCTTGAACGGCTTGATCACCGCTTCGACTTTTTTCATTTCCGCTCTCCCTCGATTCAAAATCACGACGCGTTAGCGCACTCTAGCAGTCAAATGCGGTGGCTGTTGGCCCCCCTCCTTGTCAAGGAGGGGCTGGGGGTGGTTAAGTTCCGTCCGCCTCAGTGTAATCGAAACGAACCAAACCGATTGAAGCTCCCTAGCACCGCCTTGGAAGGCGGGGACACGGCTTACCGCCAATCATCCGGCTGTTTGATGAAACCCGACACGATCGGATAACGGCGATCGCGACCAAACGCCCGCTTGCTGATGCGCGGGCCCGGCGCCGCCTGCCGGCGTTTGTATTCATTGCGATCGACCAGCTGCATGACCCGCTTGACGGTGGCCGCATCAAAACCGGCCGCGACCATTTCCGGCAGGCCTTCATCGCGTTCGATGTAGCGTTCGAGAATGGCATCCAGCACCGGATACGGCGGCAGGTTGTCTTCGTCTTTCTGGTCCGGCGCCAGCTCGGCGGACGGCGGCCGATCAATGACCCGCTGCGGGATCACTTCGCCATGGCGGTTGCGCCAGCGCGACAGCGCGTACACGGTCATTTTCGGCACGTCTTTGAGCACATCGAAGCCGCCGGCCATGTCGCCGTACAGGGTGGCGTAACCGACGCCCATTTCACTCTTGTTGCCAGTGGTCAGCACCAGATAACCGAACTTGTTCGACAAGGCCATCAGCAGCGTACCGCGGCAGCGGGCCTGCAGGTTTTGCTCGGTCAGATCGACTGTGGTGCCGGCAAACTGCGGCGCCAAGCTGTCAAGGAAAGCCTTGACCATCGGTTCGATCGAAATGATGTCGAACTGCGCGCCCAGTATCTGCGCTTGGCGGCGGGCATCTTCGACACTGATATCGGCGGTGTAATGAAACGGCATCATCACCGCGCGCACCCGATCGGCACCGAGCGCATCGACCGCAATGGCCAGCACCAGCGCCGAATCGATACCGCCCGACAGGCCGAGGATCACGCCTTTGAAGCCGCTCTTCTCGACATAGTCGCGCACGCCCAGCACCAGCGCGCGGTAGATCTCTTCTTCACCGGCGAGATCGGCCGCGCTGTCGCCGAGCGCTTGCAGCTGACCGGCGTGCCAACGCAGCTGCCGCAAGTCTTCGGCAAACGGTGCGCACAGCAGGATGCGACCCGCCCGCGTCCAGACTTGCGAGCGGCCATCGAACACCAGCTCATCCTGACCGCCGACCTGGTTCACGTAGACAATCGGCAAACCGGTTTCCTGTGTCCGGGCCGCCAGCACCGCCGCCCGCTCGGCCGCCTGCATGCGATGCCACGGTGAACCGTTCGGGCTGACGATGAACTCGGCGCCGGCCGCTTTGGCGGCGGCAATCGGTTCCGGATGCCAGAGATCCTCACAGATGAGCAAACCAATGCGCACGCCATCCAGCGTGAACACGCAGGTCTCGTGGCCTTCGGCGAAATAGCGCTTCTCGTCGAACACCAGATAATTCGGCAAGCGCTGCTTGCGGTAACGGGCCAGCACCTGGCCATCGAGCAAGACACTGGCGGCGTTGTACAGCTGCTCGCCGTCCCGCTCCGGATGACCGACCACCACGGCAATGCCGCGTGCCGCCGCCGCGAGCCCACGCAAGGCGCGATCGATTGCACGCTGAAAATCGGCGCGCAACACCAGATCCTCGGCCGGGTAGGCACACAGCACTTGTTCCGAGCACACCAGCAGCCGCGCGCCATCCGCCTTGGCTTGTTCGATCACCCGGCGCAAGCGCGTAACGTTGCCCACAATATCGCCGACGACGACATTGACCTGTGCCAGCGCAATCTGCATGGCGATGCTCCCGTTTTTTACAATGGCTCGACGCCGTGACCGTCACCTGAGCCTTAAGGTGCATCATTTTCGCCGATTCGGCTGCGGCCGAACAGGCGGACTTGCAGGCTGCGGCAAATTTGCCGACACTGCCGGCTGTTGATGCCGCAAGATCGCAATGAACCGTCCTACGCCCAGTTTTGTCCGCTCCCGTGATCAGGCCAGCAACCGCGAACATTACAGCTGGCGCGCCCTGACCATGTTCAACCTGTACCGGTTCCTGGTGGCCGGTGGCATGGTTTTGCTGTTTGAACTGAATCTGGGCCCGAGCTTTCTCGGCCAGGACCGTCCGGATCTGTATCGGCACACCACCGCGATCTATCTGTTGCTGACGCTGCTGACCATCCCGCTGGTGTATCGCCGGCAACCCAATGTCAGCACCCAGGTCGTGCTGATGGTGTTGATCGACATCGTTTGCATCACCTTGGCGATGCACGCCAGCGGCGGTGTGCCGACCGGCCTCGGCATGCTGCTCGGCGTCAGCATCACGACCACCAGCCTGTTGCTGGCGCGGCCCTGGTCGCTGACGTTCGCCGCGCTGGCCAGCGTCGCCATCGTCACCGAGCAGACCTGGTCCTTCCTCGCCGGCCAGCGCTCCATCAACACCTTTACCCAGACCGGCATTCTCGGCGCGACGTTCTTTGCGATGTCGGCACTGGCACTGATGCTGGCGCGCCGCATCCGTGAAACCGAAGCCGCCGCCGAAGCCAGCCGGGTCAGCCTCGCCAAACTGGAGCGTCTGAACGAGCACATCA
Organism: Pseudomonadota bacterium; assembly: GCA_049324755.1. Classification (GTDB taxonomy): domain Bacteria; phylum Pseudomonadota; class Gammaproteobacteria; order Enterobacterales; family Permianibacteraceae; genus Permianibacter. The sequence continues at coordinate 4,551 of JBMOMZ010000033.1, read as the reverse complement.
TCCAGTACATGAATGCCGGCGTGCTGGTGGTCGACAAGCAGCAGCAGATCCAGTTGATCAACCATGCCGCCTGGACCCTGCTCGGCATGCCGAATGCGGTGCAGCACAAGCCCTTGGAAGAAGTCAGCCCGGCCCTGCTGAAACAGCTGCGGCACTGGCGCCGCAACCCGGAAATGAAAGGCGAACCGTTCCGGATGTCGAACACCGGCCCGGATCTGCTGCCTGCCTTCACCGGCCTTGGCACCGATCAGCAACTGACCCTGATCTTTCTGGAAGACACCAGTAAAACCACCCAGCAAGCCACGCAAATGAAGCTGGCCTCGCTCGGCCGGCTGACGGCGTCCATTGCCCACGAAATTCGCAACCCGCTCGGTGCGCTGAGCCATGCCGCCCAGTTATTGAAGGAATCGCCTGACATCGGCCCGGCCGATCAGCGGCTGGTGGATATCATCGAGAAGCATTCGGCGCGGATGAACAACATCATCGAGAACATCCTGCAGATCTCGCAGCGCCGCCCGTCCAAGCCGGAACGCATTGCCCTGGCGGGCTTTCTGCACAATTTCGTTGAAGACTTCAAACTGGGCCGCAGCCCGGCCCCGGAAATCCTTGCCGACATCAGCCCGCGCGATATTGTGGTCTTGTTTGACGTCGGTCAGTTGATTCAGGTGCTGACCAACCTGTGCGAAAATGGCATGCGCTACAGTATCCGTAAGGTCAACCGGCCCTTGCTGGAGCTGCATGCTGGCATAGACAAGACTGCCGGCCGCCCTTTCCTGGACGTGATCGATTACGGCGAAGGTATCAATCCGGAAGTGGCGGAAAAAATGTTTGAACCGTTTTTCACGACCAGCAGCAAAGGCCTCGGGCTTGGCTTGTATCTCGCCCGAGAACTGTGTGAAGCCAACCAGGCGCAACTGAACTACCTGCCGATCCCGAGCGGCGGTACCTGCTTCCGTATCAGTTTTGCACCTGCGCAACGGACCATTCCCGCGCCATGAAAACACCACTCGCCCTTATCGTTGACGACGAACCGGACATTCTGGAGCTGCTCGCCATCACCCTTGGCCGGATGCGGGTCGATACCCGTGAAGCCACCAATCTGCAGCAAGCACGCGAATTGCTGACCCAGCACAAGTTCGATATGTGTCTGACCGATTTGCGCCTGCCCGATGGTGACGGCATCGAACTGGTCAAATATGTGCAGGCACATCAGCCGACACTACCGGTCGCGGTCATTACGGCACACGGCAATATGCAGACCGCGATTGAAGCGATGAAATCCGGCGCTTTCGATTTCCTGTCCAAGCCAATCGAGCTTGGCGTCCTGCGAGAACTGGTCAAAAACGCGCTGGCCCTGCCGACACCGGAAAGCGAAAAGGTCGTGACCGAGTTTCCGGCCAACGCGCCGCAGCTCATCGGCAGCAGCAGCAAAATGCAGGCGCTGCGCCAAACCATCGCCAAAGTCGCACGCAGTCAGGCTCCGGTCCATATCACCGGGGAATCAGGCACCGGCAAGGAACTGGTTGCCCGGCTGATCCATGCGCTCGGCCCGCGCGCCGATGCGCCTTTTGTGCCGGTCAACTGCGGCGCCATTCCGTCCGAGCTGATGGAAAGCGAATTCTTCGGTCACAAGAAAGGCAGCTTTACCGGTGCGGTCGCCGATAAACCGGGTCTGTTCCAGGCTGCCGACGGCGGCACCCTGTTCCTCGATGAGGTCGCCGACCTGCCGATCACCATGCAGGTGAAATTGCTGCGTGCCATTCAGGAACGCGCGGTGCGCCCGGTCGGTGCGGAAAAGGAAATCCCGATCAATGTCCGCATTGTCAGTGCCACCCACAAAGATCTGGCCGAGCAAGTGCAGAACGGCCATTTCCGCCAGGATCTGTTCTATCGCATCAACGTCATTTCGGTTACCACGCCATCGCTGCGTGAACGCATCGACGACATTCCGGAGCTTGCCCAGCACATCCTGAAAAAACTCGCCGATCGCCACGGCATGACCGTGCCGGGGCTGACCGCCAGCGCCAGTGCCGGGCTGAAGAAATACGCCTTCCCCGGCAACATTCGCGAACTGGAAAACATTCTGGAACGCGCCCTGACGCTCGCCGACGGTGATGTCATTGAAGTCGAAGACTTGCTGCTACCGGAAAGCAGCGAGCCGGTGATCGATGCCGCCACACTGGCGGCGGTGACCCCGGGCAAGCGCGGTGATATCCCGCTCGATCTCTATCTGGAGAAAATCGAACGGGATGCCATTGTCGAAGCGCTGGAAGCCTGCCGCTGGAACAAGACTGCCGCCGCGCGCAAGCTCGGCATCAGCTTCCGCGCCATGCGTTACAAGCTGCAGAAGCTGGGCTTGGAATGACCATTCGCGTTCATGGCAATCGAGTGAACGCGGTGAGTCACAAACCGTTTTTTTGCACTGCGGTGCATCTTCAGATGAATCCGAATGGGTAATGGGCTGAGTTAGGTCTTAATTTGCGTAAGGAAGGGATGCCATGAAGTACCGCCGCGTCGCGCTTGTTCTCATTATCGTGGTTGCTGCCGTTTTGATTCGCTCATACCTCGGTCCGGCATCGCAATTGAACGGCAATGCCACGATGACAACGCAGTCAGCCAATTTCACCAACTTGGGTGATGCAGAACCGAACACTAGCCACCATCGCGACGACCTCATTGCGAACCCGGGGCAGATACCGTCGCCACGTGGCGTAGACAATGCAAAGTCAGCAGAAACCATATCCGAGGCTGCAATCGCCAACGACGCAATGGTGCTGGCCGAATACGAGCAGCAGTTTTATTCCGGCAATAGCCTCAACCTCAAAAAGCTGTTAGCCACCACACGGGAACAGGCACAGTTCGAGAACCTGTTCCATGCGCTGGAAAGTTTGTCGGCCGCAGCAGCCTTGCGAGACCGGACACAACGACTGAACGAGAAAGTGCGGTCACTGCCAGCGCTTCAGTCCGGGGCCATCAGCCTGCAACGGCTGGCCTGCGGCACCCGCTTCTGCGCCGCTTCATTCTTCAACCAAGATGAAGCCGCCTGGGCACAATTCCAGAATTCGCTTTACAGGCAACTGGAGCTACCGGAAGGCGGTGCCACGTTCAACGCCCAGTCCGGAGAGCAAGGCAACTGGGAACAGCGGCTGATTTTCTCCATCGACGGAAGCGTGACTGACGGCATCATGTTGCATACCGATCTACCTATTACGGTGACACCAGCCGGCGGTTGACCGGGCTCAGGTACAAGTCCGGTCAATCAGACCCGATACGGCGCCGCGTTTACGGCGGTTTGTTGCCCGAGCAACAAATCCGCCAACAGCCTCGCTGATGCCGGCGCCAGCACAATGCCGTTGCGAAAATGGCCGGCGTTGATCCACAAATTGTCATAGCCTGATACGCGACCAATGCGCGGCACGCCGTCCGGACTGCCAGGGCGCAAACCGGCCCACTGCTTTTCGATGGCAACATGCTGCAGCGACGGCATGATCGCCAGTGCGGAGCGGCGCAGAGATTCAAGTGCTGTTTCGGTGGTTTGCTTGTTGAACCCGACTCGCTCCAGCGTCGAACCACACAGGATCCGGCCATCCTGGCGAGGAATCAGATAGCGGCCATCACGCAGCACAATATGACGCAAGCGGTGCTCGTGCGGCGCGAACAACAGCATTTGCCCCCGCACAGGTTCTATCGCCAACGCAGGTAGCGATTCGGCAAGCAAGGGCGCTGTCCAGGCACCAGAACAGATCACGATGTGCTGCGCATCGATTCTGTCACGTGTGGTCTGCACTGCAGCAACGGTATTCGGCTTACTGGCAGGAATCACACGCTGCACCGGCGACTCAGTCAGCACCCTGACACCACGCCGGATCACATCCGCCAACAGCGCTTTCATGAGCCGCGGATTGCGCACCTGCGCCACATCCGGAAAGCACAGCGCGCTGGTGACTTCATTGACCAAATCCGGTTGCGCTTCCTGCAGCGCGGATCGGTCCCACTGCAGCATCGTTCGCTGTTGCTGCTGCGCCCAGTGCACCGCCTGTTCCTGATCTGCGATGTCCAGCAGGATCAGTCCACTCTGCTGCCATTCCGGATCGATGCCGGTGTCAGCCAGCAGCTGCGCCGACAACGCCGGATACGCCTGCTGTGCCCACTTGGCCAGCGCGGTCACGGCGGGTGGATAACGCCACGGATACAGCGGCGAGACAATACCGCCACCGGCCCAGGACGACTCCCGACCACACTGGCCGGCCTCAACGACACAAACCTCAGCGCCGGCCATGGCAAGCTCGCGCGCCGTCATCAACCCAATCACGCCGCCACCGACAATGCAGATCTGCGCGCTTACCGCAGTCATTGCCACCACCGTCTCTGGTTCACCGGAGCACCGATCCTAACGCAGATCCCACCGGCAATTGTCGGCAGAATTAAGGAAACCCTGATCAAGTCAGGAGGCTGTCATACCGGCGAAAGCCGGTATCCATTTTCACCGGCAAAAGTGGACCCCGGCTTTCGCCGGGGTGACAAGTTCATTTTGATTTCAGACTTAATCAG
>JBMOMZ010000032.1:0-133359 GCA_049324755.1 Pseudomonadota bacterium | reverse complement strand
CCTGGTTACATAACTTTCGCCGGCTTGTGGTGCGATATGAGCGCCATGCCGATAATTTCCTCGGCTTTGTTCGCCTTGGCTGTTTGGTGATTTTGCTTAGGAATTATTTTTGAGATGGCTTCTAGTGCTGCAGGTGCGGTTGCGGCCGCTTTGCTTGGCGAGGTAGAGCGAGCGGTCGGCGCGGGAATAGAGGGCGGCAAAGCTCTCGTCATTTGCCAGTAGCGTGGTCAGGCCGATGCTGATGGTCACGTTCAGTGGCGCGCCGCCCGGTACGACAAACACGGCGGTTTCGACCGCCTGGCGTATGCGCTCTGCCAGTGCATGTGCCCGGTGGTGCTCCGTGTCCGGCAGCAGCACCGCAAACTCCTCGCCGCCGAGCCGGGCCGGCAAATCTTCTTTGCGCAAACTGCCGCGAATGCGCTCAGCGATGCCGGTTAGCACCTGATCGCCGACCGGGTGGCCGTGGCGATCATTGATCTGCTTGAAATGGTCGACATCAAGCATCAGCAGCGACAGCGGCAAGCCGTGTCGGGTCGCGCGGGAGAATTCGCGCTCGGCAGAGTCGAGAAACGAACGGCGGTTCGGCAGATTGGTCAGCACGTCGGTGGTCGACAGCCGGGTCAGTTCTTCCTGCAATTTGTGCAGTTCGGTGATTTCGGTGGAAAAGCCGATCAGGGTCGGCCGGCTGTTGCCGAGCGCAATCGGTACCTTGATGCTCCAGTAGTGCGAGGTTGTGCCGTCCGGCGTGGTGAGAAACTCCTGCCCGGCACAACGCTCGCCGGTGCTGAATACCTGCAGATCCAATTCAGTGAAATTACTGACTGTGCCGGCCGGGAACAGCTCGTCGTCGGTGCGGCCGATGATGTCCTGCTCCGGCCGGCCAAACAGCCGGGCGAGCTTTTCATTGACGTAATGAAAACGGCGCAGATCGTCACGGATATAGATGAACGCGTCGACGTTGTTCAGCACCGTCTGCAGCAAGGCGCGCTGTCGTGCCAGCTCGCTTTCCAGTCGCTTGCGCTCGGTAATGTCGGTGGAAATGCCGCACATGCCGACAATGCGGCCGTTCTTGTCATGAATGGGTTTCTTGACCGTCCAGTAAATGCGTCGTTCGCCGGACGGTTTCAGGTAGTTGATTTCTTCCCGTTCGATCACCTGATCATGATCGAGCACCAGACGATCGTTCTGGCGCAGTTGATCCGAGCTGTCCAGATCGAAGAAATGGCTGTCGTCTTTGCCGACCACGTCCTGCAGGGTGCAGCCGAACAGCTGCAGCACATGACGATTGGCGTAAGTGTAACGACCGTCTACATCTTTGGTGAACACATAGGCGCCCACTGCATCGAGCACGGTGCGCAGGCGTTGCAATTCGGCCTGCAGTAACGTGACATCGGGGCTGAACTCCGCCATGACGGCATGTCCGTAACTGTCCTGCGGCAAGCATAGTGCGGATTTTCAGGTTTGCCGACCGCGAAAACGCGGTGTCTCGCATCTGGGACAAACGTATGGCGAGTTTGCTTATTCACTATTCTGCAATTTGGTTTGTTGGCAGTGTTTTCTTGAGGTTGGCCGAGGATTGTCGGGGTACTTGTGGATTTTCTTTGCTAGGGTAAGCGGCCGCAACTTCTGTTAGGAAAGGCTCCGCTCATCCATCGTTGAAACGCTTCAAAACATCCTCGGGATAGCGGCACAGTCGAACTGGTCGGTTCCGATACCCCACCATCGGAATGCTTGATAACATCAGTTTTGTATTCGCCGAAAATGCCGCCGTTGTTCCGATACCCCACCATCGGAATGCTTGATAACATCAAAGGCTATTGCGGGTATTCTCCTTCTGTCGTTCCGATACCCCACCATCGGAATGCTTGATAACATCGCAGTTACGGGAGACCCCCACCCATGTCCTGTTCCGATACCCCACCATCGGAATGCTTGATAACATCTCTGGTCAGCCGCAGTCTCCACAAGTTTTTGTTCCGATACCCCACCATCGGAATGCTTGATAACATCCGATCTCAAACTTGGCCCACGCCAGCCCCTGTTCCGATACCCCACCATCGGAATGCTTGATAACATCGGTGTAGCTGCAACGCATATCTCATCTTCAGTTCCGATACCCCACCATCGGAATGCTTGATAACATCCGCCACGAGCGCGATTGTATATGGGAAGTTGTTCCGATACCCCACCATCGGAATGCTTGATAACATCCGGTGACTTCACATCCTCGACAACTAGATTGTTCCGATACCCCACCATCGGAATGCTTGATAACATCGTCCCGCAGTACGAGGTAATCGCGATGGTTGTTCCGATACCCCACCATCGGAATGCTTGATAACATCTGGCGATGCGGGTGCGATCGTTGGCGCTTTGTTCCGATACCCCACCATCGGAATGCTTGATAACATCCCCTGCCGCTACAGCCCCGCCAGCCCCTGCGTTCCGATACCCCACCATCGGAATGCTTGATAACATCGCGATGAACGCTGGCGCGCTGTATTTCGCTGTTCCGATACCCCACCATCGGAATGCTTGATAACATCGATGCCCGCAAACAGGACCGACCGCGAACCGTTCCGATACCCCACCATCGGAATGCTTGATAACATCCCTGATTGACGAGGCTGGCGGCATCCCTGAGTTCCGATACCCCACCATCGGAATGCTTGATAACATCGGCAAACCTGCTGCCGGGGGTGAACTACAAGTTCCGATACCCCACCATCGGAATGCTTGATAACATCTTATACACGCACCAGCCAGTGCAGCAGGCTGTTCCGATACCCCACCATCGGAATGCTTGATAACATCTGCCGTCATGCGATACCGCGAGGGTCGGCCGTTCCGATACCCCACCATCGGAATGCTTGATAACATCAACCACGGCGTGCACCTGCACAACGTCGTCGTTCCGATACCCCACCATCGGAATGCTTGATAACATCTATGACGCAATCCACCTGAATCACAACATTGTTCCGATACCCCACCATCGGAATGCTTGATAACATCAAAATCCGGCGCGACTGCGATCCGCTTCGAGTTCCGATACCCCACCATCGGAATGCTTGATAACATCCGCCCCGGCTGGTGTTCGACTCAAAAACCGGTTCCGATACCCCACCATCGGAATGCTTGATAACATCGACCGATCAGTGTCTTTTCTGGGGGGAGTAGTTCCGATACCCCACCATCGGAATGCTTGATAACATCCATAAATGGCGGGAGTGGAACTTTAGGGCGGTTCCGATACCCCACCATCGGAATGCTTGATAACATCTCGCCACCGTGCTGCCGTATTGCCCGGTGTGTTCCGATACCCCACCATCGGAATGCTTGATAACATCGCCGCGCATGGGAACCCAGTGGTTCGGGGCGTTCCGATACCCCACCATCGGAATGCTTGATAACATCGCGCGGCTTGCGGGGCTTTTTCGGCCCCCGGTTCCGATACCCCACCATCGGAATGCTTGATAACATCGGTCGGAACGTCCGGCAGACGATACATGGTGTTCCGATACCCCACCATCGGAATGCTTGATAACATCAGTGGTGGACTCGACCCTCCCCGGCCGGGGTTCCGATACCCCACCATCGGAATGCTTGATAACATCAGTCCTTGAGCACCTAACAGCAAAGTTCCATGTTCCGATACCCCACCATCGGAATGCTTGATAACATCCAGCAGCGCGCTCAGTACGGTTGCCGCTATGTTCCGATACCCCACCATCGGAATGCTTGATAACATCCGAGCAAGTGCAGGAAATGGCGACCATCGCGTTCCGATACCCCACCATCGGAATGCTTGATAACATCCAGGCCGTGCGTTTGCTTGACCGGGGCCAGGTTCCGATACCCCACCATCGGAATGCTTGATAACATCGCAGTTCACCAATGCGATCTCTCAGCTCTCGTTCCGATACCCCACCATCGGAATGCTTGATAACATCGCTCGAGCGACAGACGTTTTCGAACTAAAGGTTCCGATACCCCACCATCGGAATGCTTGATAACATCCCGTTCCTGGGTGGCGACACCCTCGGCTCCGTTCCGATACCCCACCATCGGAATGCTTGATAACATCACGAGGCCTTGCCGGTAACCTTGCCCTTGCGTTCCGATACCCCACCATCGGAATGCTTGATAACATCTGGCGCGCTGTAAGTTGCTGTTTGGCTTGCGGTTTTGCCCTAGAAGAGCTCGATCTGCTCCGGCTGATCGGGCTTTTTCTTTGTGCTTTTGGCGCCGAAAAACTCCAGAGTCATGCCGTATTGCTTGTCGGTCACAAGGAAGAACACCACTTGGGCATCGTTCGGGATATGGTTTTTCAGCCGTTGGACGGTGGCTTCGGCGACGGCCATGGTCGGAAAGTGCCGGACGTAAAGCGAGTACTGCAGCTGCATGAAGTTCTCGCCGAGCAGCCGTTTGCGAAAAACGGTGTAGTCGTGCCGTTCTTCACTGGTGGTCATTGGGCAGTCATAGACAGCGATCACCCACATCACGCGCCACCCATTCTTGGCCATCTTCAGCTATCGCCCGGCAACACCAGTCGCAAACCGGTCAACGGTCGTTCCGGCCGCCAGCTGTCAAGCAAGCGAACATAGCTGGCAACCGACTCCGATATGGCCGCCGGTAAACGGAAATCATTACCTTTGAGGCGAACGGTGCGTTGCACAAACGCCAAGGTCTGCTTGCGTGCCGCCGGTGTGAAGTCGTCCATTCGGCCGTCGTCCTCCGCCACGTGTTGCTCAACCAAATGCCGATACGGCTCGATAAAGTCGTCGGCAAGGTTGAACGGATTCTCGCTGCTGTAGTGGCCAACCCCGAGCACGGGATTAAGTCCTGCACAAACCAGTTCGCGGGCAATCATTGAGCGCAGTGCTGCATAACCAAAATTCAGCCTTGCGTTAATCGGGTCATCGGCTCCCTGTTTGCGGCGGGCGAAGTCTTCTTCCTCAAACAGATGCTCCCAATAATGACGTGCGGCTTGACCTTCGATATGGCCACGGTCACCGGGCTCGACCTGTTCGGCCAGCCGCTCCAGCCGTAGGGCACCGTTGCGGCCCAATGCGCGCAAGGTGCCGGCTTGGGTGCGGATCTTGGCTTGCACCAGTTGTTGCCAGGCATGACGGGCAGCATCGGTATTCTCCAATGCCATCTGCTGACGTAGGCGCAGTGACTGGTAGCCATTGCCGACCACGGGTAGCAGCAGGGCGCTGGGCAAATGCTTGTCGTCGGTAACTACGGTGATGGCGCCAGCGGCGGACAGCGCTTTGAGCACATGCACGCTGAGCGCAATGCTGTGATGGTGCAGGCAGAGCACCGCAATGTCGCGTGGCAGCACGAAGACATCCGGCTGCTCCGGTCGGGCGATTTTCAGTCGCCCGATATCGATGGACAGAAAGGCCGGATTTTCGATTAGCAGAATGCGATGCTCTGACATCTTTCGCTATTTGCAAACTGTCAGGCGATGAACCTGACCAAACGATATCTTTTTCTTTCCGCTGCCAGCCTCCTTGATCTCGTCGAATGCTCGCGGCTCCGTCTCCGGCACAACATGAATGTTGCCTTCCGCCTTAAAATACGCGACTCGGTACCGGCGCCCATCTTTTGAGTCAAGAACAATGTCGCCTTTGAATAGGTAGGTGGCTGCGATGCTTCGCTGTTCGGTATAATAGTCCGCCGCTGTAATGAGTTTGGGCGATTCTGTAAGTTTCCCATCGGCGACATGATATCGAAGGCATGCATATCCATCCGGCACCAGTTTCTTGGAAAGTTGGCCTGAGCGGGAAGCGTGTATAACCGTCTTTACGGACTCGGCGCTCTCGCCAAGAAGGCGAACTCGCCAAATTTCTGTGCCATAACGATGGTCTGAAATGGGTCGTGAAAGCGCTTTTTTTACGTCCTCGCCCGATGCGAGCCTCGCTTCAAACTCTTTTTCGATGATGCGACGAGTATCATTGCTTGCGATTTTCGAAAGCTTTTTTCTTGTTTTGGATAGGTCTCCGTTTGCATCTGCCAGATCTGCTAAGGAGTATCTGGAAATAAGACGAATGGAATCGTCATTTACCTGTGTTCCGTATGCCCTGGCGTCGAATAGTTTTCCAGATGGATGTTGGTCCGGTTTGTGGCTGATACGGGCCTGCCGAATCAGCGCCAGCGCCTGCTCCCGCACATTGCGCATGGGTGGTTCAACACCGAACACCTCTTTGATGGGGAATCCCTGCTTGCGTTGTTCTTCCCTTTTCTTGAACTCGCGCGCCATGGCTTGGTAAACGCTGCGGGAGGTCAGGCCGATAGTCAGCGCGTCTATCAGGTGATGGCGGTGGTCCAGCCGTTTGTCCAGTACACGGTCGGTGCGCGGCTCATCCTTGCCGGGGCGGTGTCCTTCCCACTGCTTGCGGTACAGGGCAAACTCTTCCGGACTGATAACGTTCTGATCGATATCCAATACCGGATACCCTTCTTCGATGCGAACCTCGGGGATTACCGTTTCCAGTCGCCACGCCCTGCGAAGCTGTGCCGTCATTTCACCGCGGGAGACGGATACATCCGGGCAGATGCGGCGTAGCCACTGCGCGGCCAGCTTGGCAATCCAGGAAGTTTGGTGGAACTGACGATCTGCAAAATTGGCGATGGACTCGTCGGTCAACACTTCTTCTTCGTAATCTTTCAGCAGCAGCAGTTTGGCTTTCCGAAACAGGGCCATGGCTTTGCCCCGGTCTCGACCATAGAACTTTTTACCCTGCGCTTCCAGAAATTTGGCGCGCTCTTCAATGACTGGCCAGCGGTCAGTGTGGCCAAATGCCTGCCATGGCGTCTGGTCCTTTTTTTTGTCGTTGCAGTCCCGGTGAGCCAACAGCAGCTCACTGCGCTTACGACCGACTTGGGTCAGGTTGCGCGGTAAGATATGTTCGAAGTTGGTTTCGTTGCCATCCATCGCCTGTGTGAACTCAATGCGTTGGGCGCAATAGGGGCAGTAACTACCTTGCTCTTCATGCAGCTGGAACCGCAGCAGGCGGGCCGAGGTGACGGTAAAGCCGCTGTCGGCAATACGCTTCGCTGCTGCTTTTCGCGCTTTCTGGTTTTTGGCCGATTTGGCTTCCCATTCATTGCGTTTGCCAACGCCAACGCCTACTTCACGCGCCATCTCTACGATGATTTCAGCCGGTGTTTCACCAAGCTCAGCAATGGCTTGGTTTATCACCCAGCGCAGTTGCCGCAGCGCAACATCGACCACGTCATTGCCGGTTGGTGCGTGGGCTGGGAGTCGCGGTTCGAGGCCGACTTGCTGTGCGGCCTGAAGTGCCGGGTAGCATTGTCGAATGGCCGCTTCTTCATCGACCCGGCGTTCACCGGTCCAATCTGCAGGCCATTTTGGTGACTGTAACCAATGGGAGAGCTTGTTCAGGGCTTTGATGGAATAGCTGCTCCGGCCGCTGTCAAACCCCATCTTGGCAAGCCGGTCGAATTCGCCGCTCTCGAGCATCTTGTTGATGAAAGCAATAAATGCCGGGCTAAATTTGCGGTCGAAATTCTGCGGCCAGTCACTTGAGCCAAGTGCCTCCGGACTACCGAGGTCGGCGAGAAAGTTGATGACTTGAACCTGGGTTAGCGCGTCCAGCTCCAGCCAGTCCGTTTCCAAACCCATTTTCCGGAAGGCCGCCAAGGTGCTGTTGCCGTGCAGTTCTTCCCGGCTGGCCCGGTCCATGTTCAGCGCTTTGCCGACCGGACCTGATACGCCAGCTTTCTCCAGTTCTTTCAGGATCGTCTTGAACGGAACCTCCTTCTTTTCGTTCAACAACTGCCGAATAACAGCCTTTTGCGGATCAGTCAGCGGGACGGCGTGCTTGCCGACGCCCCAGCGCAGATCAGACAGTTGCTTTTCAATGCGGAATGCCTGCGCGGCCATCTGCGCCCGTGATGCACGTGGCAAATTGGTTTCAAGTCCGCAATTGCCGACCATGCCGGCAACCGATTTCAGTGGCCGCTGATAGAAAATCGCCTCCCTGAAAAGCTCTTTGATCGGTCGGCCTTGATGCTGGCCATTGAGAACAGCGTGGTGCTGAGCTTGTTCAGTCCAGATTTGATCGAACTCCTGTTCAATCATGCCCCGAAGGGCGTAGAGATTGGGCATATCGGCCTCGTCACGGTCCAGCTTAAGCCGAACCGGCAGCCCTTTGAGGTGCCGCCCGTGATACAGGAATTCGCCGACGGTGATGCTGTCGCGTCCGAGTGATTGGGCGAGTGCCTGCATGGCTTCGGCGAGCTTTTGGCTGCCGCCCTGAACCTGGCCGGCTTCATCGTCGCCTTTGGTGCGGAACTCGCCTTTGTAGCCGCGGCGTTTGGCCAGCTTCAGTAGCACACGCAAGAAGTCGGCAAGCTCGACTTTCTGGCGAGCGGCGTCTGCTCGAACCTTGATCAGATGTTGACCCGCATCGGCGGGCACTTCCGAGGGGATCAGACCCAGCAGTGGCGCAAGATGCGCAATGCGACGCAAACGCCGAGCACGTCGGTCAATTTGCTTGCGCTGTAGCCTTGCTTTGCGCCGGGCTGCGCGTTTCGGCTCGCGTCCTGTTGTACCTTTCTCCGTTGGCTCCGAGAACAGGCGATCCATGTGCCAGAGAACATCTGTGGGGTCTTTCTGTTCGTTTAGGTGCAGTGCAACAACGGCAACTGAGGCGGTACCCAAATCGATTCCGAGGCGGTACATCAGTCAATGTCTCCTTTCTTGACAACGCCCAAGTGACTTGCCTACCATCGGTCCCGTATCAAGCATTCCGATGGTGGGGACTATCGGCAACAAGTCGAGGGACTTCGGTCCCGACGACAACGATACAAAACGGCGACTTCGGTCGCCGTTTTCGTTTTCTGTGACAACAATAGGCGAAAGCGGCGGCGATTGTCATTGTGCAGTTGCACATGACGACTTTGCGATGCGGCAATCAAGTAACCGTTCTAACCGTGTCTCTAACGCGGTTGTGGCCGGAGCGGCCGGCGCAGCGGCCAGCTCGCCAGCGTCTGATAGCGCACACCGTCTTTGCTGTTGTGTGAAGCCATCAGGCAATAACTCTGGCATTCCAGTGTCAAGGCCAGCGGTGAGGCCGCCGGTGGTATCGGTGCTTCGACATCGCGAGCGAGGGTGATGTGGGGTTGATAACGGTGCTCTTTTTTCGCGCTGCCGTAGCGGCCTTGCAATTGCTGGCAGTGGCGCGCCAGGGCCAGCAGGCTGTCGGGTATCGCCGTTGGTGCCACGAACAAAACTTTCGGTTTGGCGAAGTAACCGAGTTCACCCAATTCGAGCGTGAACGGTGGCAGGGTGGTGCGCGGGTTGCCGAGCTGGTCATCGTCAAGCAGCGCATCAAGGGCGGCGTCAGTGATCTCGCCAAGAAAGGCCAAGGTCAGATGGAAATTGCCGACCGGTACCCAGCGCCCGCTGCTCAGCGGCAACTGCCGTCGCCAATGGTCCAAGCGCAGCGCGGCCGCTTGCGGCACTGGCAAGGCAAAGAACACCCGGGTCTGCGCCATTGTGGTTTTGCTGCGTTGATTGCGAAAAGGCAAGTGTGCCAGCTTTTGTCCAGCACCGCAGGTGGGCAAGCGGATCGGGCATAATGCCGGCCGGCGATCGGCAGACGGATTCAGGTTGCAAGTGACATGGCGAAAATGACTGCTACCGGGCCGGGCGAAATGGCGTTGCCCATTGACGCCGTGTTGCCGACGCTGCTGGCGACCTTGAACCGCTCGACGCGCGTGGTGTTGTCGGCTGCACCCGGCGCCGGCAAAACCACCCGGGTACCGCTGGCGTTGCTGGCAGCCGAATGGCTGGCCGGCAAACAGATTCTGATGCTGGAGCCGCGCCGGCTCGCGGCAGTGCGCGCCGCGCAGTACATGGCGCAGCAACTCGGTGAAGCGGTCGGTGCGCGCGTTGGCTATCGCATCCGCGGTGACAGCAAGGTGTCGGCCGCGACCCGCATCGTGGTGGTGACCGAAGGCATTCTGACCCGAATGCTGCAGGACGATCCGGAGCTGTCCGGCGTCGGCATTGTCCTGTTCGACGAATTTCACGAGCGCTCGTTGCACGCCGATCTGGGGCTGGCGCTGACGCTCGATGTGCAGGACAGCCTGCGCGAGGATCTGCGGCTGCTGGTGATGTCGGCGACGCTCGACGGCGTTGCGGTCGCCGCGCTGCTGGCGCAGAACGGCGTGCCGGCGCCGGTGGTGGAAAGCCAGGGGCGCAGCTTTCCGGTCCGCACCGTTTATCTCGGTCGCAATGCCAACGCCCATCTCGAGCCGCAAGTGCTCAGCGCGATTCAGCAGGCGCTGAAAGAAGCGTCTGGGGACGATGCGCAGGACAGCGCGAGTGTCGCGGGCGCAGGGATGCGCAGGAGCGACCTGCTGGTGTTTCTGCCGGGCCAGCGCGAGATCCGCCGCGTCCAGCAGCTGCTGGACGAACTGGCGCTGACTGGTGTTGCGGTGCACGCGCTGTTCGGCGAGGCCTCGCCGGCGCAGCAACAGGCGGCGCTGGCGCCCGCGCCGGCCGGCGTGCGCAAAATCATTCTCGCCACCGCGATTGCCGAAACCAGTTTGACCATCGATGGGGTTCGCATCGTGATCGACAGCGGGCTGGCCCGGGTCGCCCGTTTCGATCCGGTGCGTGGCATGTCGGGGCTGGTGACCGTCAGCGTGTCGCAGGCGACGGCCGAACAGCGCCGTGGCCGTGCCGGCCGTCAGCAAGCCGGTGTCTGTTACCGGCTGTGGCCGGAGAGTCAGCATTTGTCGTTGCCACGCTTTCCGACGCCGGAATTGCTCAGCACCGATCTGACGCCGTTCGCGCTGGAGTTGGCGCAGTGGGGTGTGCGCGAGGTCGCCAGCCTGCGTCTGCTCGACGCACCGCCCGCCGCCCATCTGCAGCAGGCGCGCGATCTGTTGCGCCAGCTCGGCGCGCTCGACGCGCACGATGGCCTGACCGCGCACGGCCGCGCCTTGGCACGTTTGCCGGTGCACCCGCGTTACGGTCACATGCTGGTGCGCGGCAAGGACTTGGGTCTCGGCGCGCTCGCCTGCGATGTCGCGGCCTTGCTGGAGGAACGCGACATCCTGCGCGGTGCCGATCGCAGCGATGTCGATTTGCATACCCGCTGGTTGGCGCTGGTGCACGGCGGCGCAGTCGATCGGGCCGCCCGCGATCGCGCCAGGCAACAAGCCAAACGCTTGCGCGGTTTGATGCAGGTAAGCAGCGAAGCGGAGCAGGACGATCATATCGGCACGCTGCTGGCGCTGGCTTACCCGGATCGGATCGCCCGCCAGCGCGGCGAGCGATCGTTACGTTATCAACTGGCCAGCGGCATCGGCGCCAGCCTGCCGGATGGCAGTGCGCTGGCGCGGGAACCGTTTCTGGCGGTGGCGGACGTCGACGGCGTCGGCGCCGATGCGAAAATTTTTCTCGCCGCCGCGTTGCCGGCCGCGCAGCTGGAAAACGTGTTTGGCGATCTCATCGTGACCCGTGATGAGGTGGTCTGGGACAGCCGCGAGCAGTGCGTGGTCGCGCGCCGTCGGCGCGCCCTGGGCCAGTTGATTTTCAGCGAGCAAACCATTGAAGCGGAACCGGCCGCGCGCACCGCCGCGCTGCTCGACGGGGTGCGTCAGCTCGGCCTGTCGGTACTCGACTGGTCGGGCGCGGCCGGCCAGTGGCGCGCGCGCAGCGAATGGCTGCGGCTGAACGGTTTCGCGCCAGCCGATTGGCCGGCGCTCAGCGACACGGCCTTGCTGGCCACGCTCACCGAATGGCTCGGACCTGTCGTCACCGGCATCCGGACCAGGACGCAGCTCGCCCATGTCGATCTGCTGCCCGCGCTGAAAAGCCGGTTCGATTACCGCCAGCAGCAGGAGCTGGAGCGGCTGGCGCCGACCCACCTGACGGTGCCGACCGGTTCGCGCATCGCGCTCGATTACAGTGGCCCGCAGCCGGTGCTGGCGGTGCGCATCCAGGAAATGTTTGGCGAGCGCGACACGCCGCGTCTCGCCGACGGTAAAGCCAAGCTGCTGATCCACCTGCTCGCGCCGGGCCGGCAGCCGCTGGCGGTGACGCAGGATCTGGCGAGCTTCTGGCAGAACGCCTATCCGGACGTGCGCAAGGACATGCGCGGTCAGTATCCGAAGCATTACTGGCCGGAAAATCCGCTCGAAGCAGAGCCGACCCGGCGCAGCAAGGCAGCCGACGACCGTGCCAAAAAGCAGGCCGGTAACTGACTCTGATTCCGTTCCGAAAAATGGCCATCCAAACGCGTGGGGAGCGCGCCGGACAGTGGCCGCCATGACCCGAATAAATTAAGGAAAGGCGCAGCGCAACGGCGCATCCGGTTGAATTTGGATGGCCAACATTTTTATTGCACCGGCAAATCGACCGGCGCATATTTGGTTTCGCCGTCATGTGGCGGCTTGGAACCTCCGGAGACGAATCTTTCGTGGCAGCAGCAGGGCAAGGACCCGGCTGTCGCGAGGGCATTCTGACCGGGGGTTTTTGCGTTTCTGGATTCGAGAAAAGTGGGCCCGACCAACCGGGCGTCGGTAAAACCTGTGAGTGGATGGAATCATGGCGTGGGATGAATACAAGAACATTACCGTCAACGGCTGCCGCTATTACGGCAAGCACATGATGCTGACCTGTGAAGCTTGCAACGACAGTCTGTTGTCGGTCGAGACGATGAAGGAATTCCTGAAAGAGCTGGCCGACAAGATTGACATGATCCGCTACGGCGAACCGATCGCCGCCCGCTTCGGTGACGGTTGCCAGGTCGGCATCTCGGCGGTACAGCTCATCACCACCTCGGCGTTGACCGTACACACCAACGATCAAGCCCGTGACATGTACCTCGACGTGTTCAGCTGCAAATGGTTTGAAGAAGAAACGGTGATGGCGGTGGTCAACAAATACTACGCCCCGAAACAAATCACCCATCAGATTGTGATTCGGAAATAACCAACGACAGCGGCGGGCCTTGGCTCGCCGCTGGCACATTTGCCAACGGCGTTCACGCAAGCGATGTTAAGGAGAACCCATGCCAGCACCGATGATGGCGATGGCCACAGCGCACCCCGAAGCGGCTGCCAGTGCCGCACCGTCCGGACAACGTTATTACGCACAGCTCTGTCCGCCGTTTGCCAACGAACCAACCCGGGATCGGGTCAGGGTCATCAGCACCGATGACGGCAAAGGCGAGGGTCTGCAGGCGGTGATCGGTTTTCGCGCCGGCGAGATCGTGTTCACCTTCACCGGCAGTGTGGTCAGTGAGCAAACCCTGTATACCCTGCAGATCGAGCCGGGCAAATACCTGTCCGATCCGCTGGTGATGGGCAAGGTGCTGCACGCCTGCGAGCCCAACATGCGCTGCGACATGCGCACGCTCACCTTCACCGCGCTGCGTGATATTGCCCCGGGCGAAATGTTGACCATGGATTATGAGAGCACCGAGGACGAGTTGTTCCGGCAATTCTTCTGCGGCTGCGGTGCGGCGAGCTGCCGTGGCTGGATCCGGGGCCGCAAGATCCCGCGCTGAAAGCCCCCGCGGACAGTTCACCCGCACGGTCGGCATACTCGACACGGGGTCGGCGGCAGCCGGCCCCGTTTGCTTTGCGGCGCGAGCGCACAGCCTGTGCGCCGGTTGGTTGAGCGCCGGTAGCCGCTGCGGTAACGTGAGCGCCCTTTTGATCGGATGCGCAACTGTTGTGGCCCGTCGTCCCCGTTCTTCTCCTGCCAAAACACCAGCTGCAGGCGGCAAACGCGCCGGCAAGCGCTGGTGGCCGTTGCTGCTGAAGCTGGCGCTGATTGCCGTGCTGCTGCTGGCGGCGTTGCTGCTTTATCTGCATGCCGATGTCACCCGCCGTTTCGAAGGCCAGCGCTGGACCGAGCCGGCCAGCGTCTATGCCCGGGTGCTGACCCTGAAAGAAGGTGACGTGCTCAGCGAAGCTGATCTGCAACTGGAACTGAAGTTGCTCGGCTACCGCGAGGTCAGCGCGCCACGCAAGGCCGGGGAGTATGCCCATCGGCCCGGCGCGTTCCTGATTCAGGCGCGCGCTTTCCGCTTTGCCGACAGTGCGCTACCAGAACGGCGCCTGGAGCTGGGCCTGCGTGGCGATCGCATTGCCGCGCTGCGTGATGGCAACGGCGAGGAGCTCAGTTCAGCGCGGCTCGATCCGGTGTTGCTCGGGCGTTTTTCCGCTCGCGCCGACGAAGACCGTGAATTGCTGCCGCTGGCGGCGGTGCCGGATACCTTGATTGACACTTTGCTGGTGACCGAGGATCAGCATTTCTATGAGCACATCGGTATCAGCTTTACCGCCATTGCCCGCGCGGCCTGGGCCAATTTGCGTGCCGGCGAAACCGAGCAGGGCGCCTCCACCATCACCCAGCAGCTGGTGAAGAATTATTTTCTCAACAGCGAACGGACGTGGTGGCGGAAAATCCGCGAAGCGCTGATGGCGATCGTGCTGGAGTGGAATTACAGCAAGGACGAGATTCTCGAAGCCTACCTGAACGAAATCTATTTTGGTCAGGATGGCCAACGGGCCATTCACGGCATCTCGCTCGCCAGCCGTTACTACTTCGGCAAACCGGTCAGTGAGCTGGATGATGCGGAAACGGCGCTGCTGATTGGCATGATCCGCGGGCCGTCATTCTATTCGCCGTGGAAGCAGGCCGAACGCGCGCGTGAGCGCCGCAACTACGTGCTCTCACGCCGGCAGCAGCAGGGTCAGCTCAGTGCCGACGAGCTGGCGTATTGGCAGCGCGCGCCGCTCGGTGTGTTGCACACGCCCCGCGCGCTGTCCGGCAAAATGCCGGCGGTGCTGGATCTCGTCAAACGGGAATTGCGGGCGGATGTCGGCCAGTACGATACCAGCGAATCCGGGCTGCAGATTTTCACCAGCATCGATCCGGTTTTGCAGCGCAAGACCGAACTGGTGGTCGAGAAAAGCCTGCAGCGACTGGACAGCACCGGCAGCCTGCAAGCCGCTGCGGTGGTGACCGATCGCCAGCAAGGCCGTTTGCGCGCGATTGTCGCCGGCCGCGATAGCAGTTATGCCGGTTTCAATCGGGCACTGGATGCGCGACGGCCGGTCGGCTCGACGCTGAAGCCGATGATCTACTACGCCGCGCTCAATCAACCGGAACGCTTCGATCTCGCGACCACCTTGCAGGATTCGGCCTTTGTCATGCGCGCCGATGACGGCCAGACCTGGCAGCCGAAAAACTACGATGGCGTTGCCCGCGGCATCGTGCCGCTGCAAAAAGCCCTGGCGGAATCACTGAATCTGGCGACCGCGCGCTTGGCAATGGAGGTGAGTCTGCCAGTGGTGGAAACGGCGTTGCAGCAGATGGGCTTGCGGCGCGATATCCGGCTGTGGCCCTCGTTGGCGCTCGGCGCGCTCGAACTCAGTCCGTTCGATGTCGCGACACTGTATTCCGGCTTGGCCCACGGCAGCGTGGTGCGGGTACCAAAAGCGATCCGTGCGGTGCGCCGCGACGATGGCAAGAGCTGGGTGCGCACTGACGAAATCTATCAGCGCCTGAAACCCGCCACCGTGTTCCTGATCGATTACGCGTTGCAAACCGCCGTGCGCGATGGCACCGGCCGCTCACTGGGCGCGCGCTATCCGACGGCCAATCTGGCCGGCAAAACCGGCACCACCAACGATCAACGGGATTCCTGGTTTGCCGGCTTTGATGGTGAGCATCTGGCGGTGTTCTGGCTCGGTCGCGATGACAACCAGAGCACCGGTCTGTCGGGTGCCAGCGGCGCCATGCAGGTGTTTGCCGACTGGCTCAACGTCAAGGGCGTGACCCCGCTCAGCCTGCAATTACCCGAGGGGGTACGGTTTGTTTTTGCCGATGGCAACGGCGGGCGCTATGTGCAGGAGTGTGCCGGCAGCAAGTGGTTGCCGGTGTTGCTCAGCGAGCCGCCGCAGACCGAATGTCCTTGAAGAAAAAGAGCGGGTCCAGCCCGCTCTTTTTTTGTGCTTGCGTCAGCGTTTGCGCGCGGCGAACTGTTCGATACAGATGTCGGTGGCGCCGTTCCAGCGGATGGCAGCCACCCGGCCGTCGCTATCGTGCTCGGCCTGCACCGAACAGAAATTGTGCTTGTCACCACCGCCGAAACCGGTGCTGACGCCGCCGCCGACCCGGCTGCCAAAACCGCCGATGCCGATCGAGAATGACGGCGAGCTCGAGACGTCCTGTTTGGTCCATTCGGCGTAATGCTTGCCGGCTACCTCACGGCTTTGCTGTGGTACGCCCCAGGCCTGGATCAGCTCGTCAACCTGGGCGCTTTGCCAGGCGGCAAAATGGGCATCGACTTCCGCTGGCGGCGCGCTGGCACAGCCGGCAAGCACGACAGACAGCAACGAACAGGAAATGACAGTCAGCTGGCGCATACGCGTTCTCCCGAGACGATAGTTGCTTGTAGCGCGCTTTTCCGACGGCGGCAAGCGGCGGCGGCCCGCCGGTCAGCCGATGGTGATGAATTGCAGCGACGCAAAGCCCTGCGTCGCCAACGCCGGCCACAGGGCATGGGCGTCGGCGGTATCGGCAGTCATGTAAACCGGACCGCGTGGCGCGCGGCTGTCGGTCAGCGTCTTGGCGGTCTCGCCCAGCAATTCGGCAACGCGGCGGGCGATCGCACTACCGGAATCCACCCACTGCACGGTCGCCGGGCTGGCGGCGGCCAGTTCGTCACGCAACAGCGGAAAATGGGTGCAGCCGAGCACGATGGTGTCCGGGCATTGGGCCGGATCGGCAAAAAACGGCGCCAGAATCGCTGCCAGCTGCCCGGCATCGACCGCTTTGCCACGCAGTTTGTCTTCTGCCAGTTGCACCAGCTCGCGACTGCCGACTTTTATCACCGTGCAATCGGCAGCGAATTCCTGGATCAGGCGGTCGGTATAGGGCCGCTGCACCGTCGCCGGTGTTGCCAGCAAACCGATGATCTTGTTACGACTCAATTGCGCGGCCGGTTTGATCGCAGGCACGACGCCGACGATCGGCAACGCGAAGCGGCTGCGCAGCCGCGGCAGCGCGACCGTGCTGGCGGTGTTGCAGGCAATGACCAGCAGTTGTGGCCGGATTTCGGCAATCAGGCGGTGCAAAACCGCATCGACCCGTTCAACCAGCTCGGTTTCAGTCTTGGTCCCGTAAGGGAAAAAACCGTTGTCGCAGGCGAACACCAGCGGCAAGCCCGGCAGCGTTTCGGCAATCGCGTGCAGAACGCTGAGGCCGCCCACGCCGGAATCGAAAATTAATACAGGTGCAACCGGATTGGTCATGGTGGATCGGAAAGCTGACATTGGCGCGCAGTGTAGCATCGCGCCAATGTCACGCCCACTCAGCGCTTGCGGCGCCCCGCCAACAAGAACGCCAACCCCAGCAACGACCAACTACCGCCGCCACCGCTGCTGCCACCATTGTCGCTGCCGTTGTTGCCGTCGTCATCCTGCACGGTCACGGTGACTTGCGTGCGGCTGCCGAGCGTGGCGCCGCTGGCATTGCTCAGGATCACGTCGAATGTTTCGGTGTTTTCACTGTTGCTGTCATTGGTCAGGGCAATGACCACGGTTTTGCTGGTGCTGTCGCCATCGGCCCAGGTCAAGGTGCCGCTGCTGGCCGTGTAATCACTGCCAGCGGTCGCGCTGCCATCCTGGGTTTGGTATTGCAGGCTGGCGCTGCCGCCGCTGCCACCGATGCGCTGTACGGTCAGGGTGACGCTGCCGGCGCTTTCGCTGGCGCTGGAGCTGGTGCTGGCAAATTCGATCTGGCCGGCGTTTTCGCCGCTGTTCAGATTGATGCGCAGCACATTGTCGCCATCGAGCTCGGCACCACCAGTAATCTCCAGCGCCAGCTGCAAGCTTTCGATGACTTCGATATCACTGTCATCAGTCAGCGGCAGTGTCAGCAGTTTTTGGCCGCGTTCGCCATCGGCCCAGTTCAGCGTGACATCGATGGCGGTGTAGTCGGTACCGGCAGTGGCGGTACCGTCGCTACTGGTGATACGGGCGCTGACTGCACCGCTGGCGCCACCGCTGCGCCAAACCGGCACGGCCAGGCTGCCGGCTTCTTCGTCGACGCGGTAATGGCTGACGCCAAAGCCCAGCCTGCCTTTGCCACCGGCCACCGTGTTGTCGCGGACGACATACAAGCCGTTTTCGATATCACTGATGACCACGCTGCCGCTCGGGAAGTACGGGTAGGTGCCCCACGCACCATTAAATTGTGGGGCCGGACCAAACAGCAGTGCACTGTCGAAGAACCCCGCTTCTGACAGCGACAGCGGATTGCTGACATCGAGCACCACGAGGCCACGCCGGTAATGCGCGACATAGCCACGCGAACCGCGGATGTAGGTGTTGTGGTCGATATCGCGGGTCGGTCCATAGTAATTGGCGACGACCACCGGATTGCGCAAATCACTGAGATCAAACGTGCGGAAGCGGGTGTTGTTGCCGCTGCCCTGTTCGTCGAGCTCGTCATTGAGAATCAAATAGCGTTTGTCGCGGGTGAACCAACCGGAGTGGGAGTAACCGGCACCGCCATACGGGGCCTTGGCCAGTCGCAACGGATTGGCTTTGTCGGTGACATCCCAGATGTCGAGCGTATCTTCGTTGAAGTCGAACAATATCTCGCACGGGTTATGGCCTTCCGCGCATTGCGCCGTGCGGTCATCGGTCAGGATGAAGCCCGTGCCGTCATGCATATAACTGTTGGTGGAAACCGGCTGATGCACGAAGCGTGGCTGCGCCGGATTGCTGAGATCGTAGGCGCGCCACGAGCCGCGGCTCATCTGCTGTTTGTCTTTGCTGGTCACCACGACGTTGGAGCCGGCAATGTAAAGCGTGGGTGTCAAGCCGGTGACCGGCGTGCCGTCGGCGTAATCAAAATTGCCATAGAGCGTATGCGAGGTTTCGACGTCGCGGATGGTATGGGCAAGCGAGACGGTATTGGGCAGACCGCTCAGATCAATGACTTGGACGCCACCGCCACCGGCTTCTGTCGTGACATAGGCATACGCCTTGTAACGGTTGGTGCTGCTGTCGAAGTACTGATAAACGTGCACATCGCGCCAGAGCGAGTTCGGGCCACGCACGGTGCCGACTTCGCGCGGCGTCGCCGGCTCACTGATGTCGACCACCGCGGTGCCGTTTGACAAACCGATCAGGGCATACTCGCGGCCGTCGTTGCGATCCATGAATCCCCAGATGTCATTGGCGCTGTCTGGGTTGGTCGAGAATTCATTCAGTGGAATGTGTGACAACAGATCGACTTTATTGCAATCGTATTCGCCCGCTTTGCCGCCGGCACAGTTGGCCGGGCCTTCCATCTTGCCGGAAATTTTCTGCCAGCTGCCGAGCAGTTTCTGTTCGGCTTGGGTCAAGCGAATGTCGTTGCCTTTGCTGTCCTGCTGCACCTTGAAGCCGCGCGCTTCCAGCTGTTCGCGGTACTCGAACGGCACGCCCACCAGTTCGGTGATGTGGCGTGCCGGATCGGCTTTGGCAAAACCATCGGCACGGCTGTAGCCGCCTGAAATCGGCACCACGCCGGCCAGCAAATTGACCCGCTCGGCACCGCGAATGGCATAACTGCCGGCGGCGACATGAATGCTGTCACCTTTGCCGGATTTGGCCAACGCATAGCCCAGGCTTTGACATGGCGCGCTGGGTTTGGCGCAGTCGCCGCGATCATGGCCATCAGCTGCGACATAACGCGTGGCATGGCCGCTGCCGTGCGCGATGGCGCTCGCGGAGAATGTCAGTGCGCCAAGTGCAGACAAGGCCAGTGTCGTTGCCAGGGCCAGAGCGGACAAACGCAGACGGAAAGCGGGCATTGGATTCTCTCAATTCGGGTCGATGGAAGTGCCGTGATCGCAATCGGCTCGGTTGTAACAGTCCTGACCGGTTCGGGGCAATGGCATTTTGTACAGTCAGTGCCGCCCGTTCTGCCATTGCCGCCACCCACTGAACAGCAGGCAAATTCCAGCGAGCACACTGGTACAGGTGAAGGCGGTGGCTGGCGAAAACTGCTGCCACAGGGCGCCGAACACGCTGCCGTTCAGCAGCAGCGCCAGCCCCACCGCCAACGCATACCAGCCGAAGGCGGCGCCGCGTCGCGTCGCGGGTGCATGTTGTGCAATCAGTGCAGCCAATACGCCTTGGGAAAAGCCTAGGTGCAAGCCCCACAGCAGCGCTGCCAGAAAGGCCAAGACACCGCTGCTGCTGAGCGCCAAACAAAGCTGCGAAGCCAGCAGCCAGAGCAGGCTCAAACCGAGCAGTCGTGGCGCGCCGATGCGATCAAACCGGCGGCCGACCGGCCATACCGACAGCGCATAGCTGAGATTCATTGCGGCGAGCAGCAGTGCGCTCTGGTATTCGTTCAGGCCCAGCGACTGCCCGCGCAGAATCAGAAACGCTTCGCCGGGCCGCGCCAGCGTCAGCAATACGGCAAGGCCGATCACCAGCCAGAAAGCACGCGGGAATGCGCCATGCTGCACGTTGGTCTTGGCGACCGGTTTGTGCACGTGTTCGCGCGGTTCCTGCACGGCAAACCAGAGCAACAGCACGGCGGCAAAGGCCGGTAACGATGCCAGCCAGAACACCGCCCGGTAATCACCAGCCAGCCACCACAACAAACCGGCGGCGAGCAGCGGCGCCAGCAGCGCGCCGACGGTATCGAGCGCTTGCCGCAAACCATAGGCCGCGCCGCGCTGGTCGGGCGGCGTGACATCGGCAATCAGGGCATCGCGCGGGGCGCCGCGGATGCCTTTGCCGAGCCGATCCAGAAACCGCGCACTCGCCACCAGCGTGATGCCGCCGGCCAGTGCGAACAACGGTTTTGCCAGCGCCGACAGGCCATAGCCGGCCAGCGCCAACGGTTTGCGTCGTTGCCAGTGATCGGACAGTTTTCCGGCCCACGGCTTGATGGCCAGCGTCAGCGCTTCGGCGGCGCCATCGAGCAGGCCGACTGCAATCATCGACAGGCCGAGCGCATTGACCATGAACAGTGGCAACAGCGCATGGATGGTTTCACTGGACAGATCCATCAGCAGGCTGACCAGGCCAAGGGCGAGCACGGTGCGCGGTAGTGCCGGGGCGGGAGCGGGCGTCATGCCGTGAACAATCCGATTGCAGGGAGGTAGAAGCAGGCAGAAGATGGTGCCACAGCCGCAACCACAACCCCAGCGGTCGACAAGGAGGCCGTCATGCCGGACGCGACCGACCACTACCGACGCCAGCACGAGGCTCAGCGCAAAGCGGCGATGGAGGCATTGGTTGCCAGTCGCAAGCAGGACTGGAAAGAGGCCGGCCTGCTCGATGACATCGCCCGGCAGCGGGTGGTCGAAACCGACCCGAACATCTGGAAAGGCAAGCCGTGGTGGATACAGCGGCGTTGGGTACGCTGGCTGATCAACGCCCTGTGTGCGTTGGCGCTGTTCGGCACCTTTCGCGCCGCCCTGCAGGGCACCGCCTTTGATCTGGCGTTCTGGATACCGCTGGCGGTAGTGGCGTTCAAGTTACGCCTGCATCTCACGCTGTATGGCGGCTGATCCGGCCGGCTGGAGGGCAGCCCATTTGTCGGCCTGACGCTGCCGGTCACTCCCCATGGCTTGCCAAGGGCAAAAAATGACGCATAATGTCACCGTCCGCAATTTTGTGAACCGCTTCGCATTTGCCCCAAGGTGGCCAGACATGACCAGCAGCTTTATCCGGGTAGTGCAGCAAGGCCAGACCGACGCCGTCTATGTCGGTCCGGAACGGCGCGAGGAGCGCCGCCGCAGCGTCCGTAACGATGAGTTCGAGAAGCTGCTCGGCCACTTCGGTCTTGACCGTCGGGTCGTACCGGACCGGCGCCGGGCCGATACCTCGTGGCTGTTGCTGTCGGAAACCGCTATCGACAAGGCCGTCAATCTCTGAACCCAGCCGAGTACTTCGCGGCGCTGCCTCCGGCGCCGCTTGAATCCCTGCCTCTCCCTGTTTTCTGCCATGCCGATCTGGATGTGCGCGTGCTGCGCGAAGACCGGCGTGATCCGTACCTTTCTGGCAACAAAGCCCGCAAACTCCAGCACAACCTGATTGCCGCCCACAGCCAAGGTGCTCGGACGCTGGTCAGCATGGGCGGACCGCATTCCAATCATCTGCATGCGCTGGCTGTCGCGGGTCGCCAGTTTGGCTTTGCCACGGCGGCCTTTGTTCGCGCCGAGCCGGAGCAAGCACTGACACCGACTTTGGCCGATTGCCGCGCCGCTGGCATGGCGCTGCGCTTCCTGTCCCGGCCGGCGTTTCGTGAATTGCGGGCAACAGTAACGCCCGATCTGCGCCCTTTTGACAAACCCTATTGGCTGCCGGAAGGCGGCAGCAACGCGCTGGCGATTCCGGGCGTCGCGGCGACCTTGCAGACAGCGACCGTGTCGGCGTTCGCCCCGGATGTCGTGCTTTGCGCCGCCGGCACCGGCGCCACCGCTGCCGGATTGGCCGCCGGCCTGGCGGCGGTGCAGGCACACGGGGAAGTCTGGGCCATCGCCGTGCTCAAAGGCGGTGGCTTTTTGCTGCGCGATGGCAAGCGCCTGCTGGCCGCAGCGGGCGTCAAGGCGCGCCGGCCGCTGCGGGTGTTGACCGGTTATCACTTCGGCGGCTATGGCCGCTGTCCGCCAGCGCTGCAGCAGTTCTGCCGCCAGTTCAGCACCGACAGCGGTGTGCCGGTGGAACCGATCTACAGCGGCCGGGTCTGTTACGCCCTGATCGCGCTGGCTGAGCGCGGTGTGTTCCGCCGCGGCAGCCGGATCCTGCTGGTCCACACCGGCGGCATGCAGGGCGCTCGCGCTTCGTTGCCGCCGGCGTGATCGCTGACCTTGAAAATTCATCAATCGACCCTAAGATGCCCGGCGCCGCTCGTCGGCTGCGCCAGTGGTCGGCGATTCAAGAGCCTGTTGATGGTTCATATAAAAAAGGAGCTCCTCGCGACATGATTGAAATTCAATCGCTGACTCGCCAGTTCGGTGAGTTCAAGGCAGTCGACAACCTGAGCTTCACGGTACAGCCCGGTGAAGTGCTCGGTTTCCTCGGTCCGAACGGGGCCGGCAAATCCACCACCATGAAAATGCTGACCGGCTTTCTGACGCCGAGCGCGGGCCGCATCCGCATCTGTGGTCACGATATCGAAACCGAGCCGCTTGCGGCCAAGCAGTTGATCGGTTATCTGCCGGAAGGCGCACCAGCCTATGGCGACATGACCGTCGGCGCCTATCTCGATTTCATTGCCGACATGCGCGGCCTGTCCAGCCAGAAAAAAACCGAACGGCTCAAGACCGTGGTCGAACAGGTGCAGCTCGGCGAAGTGTTGCAGCAGACCATCGAGACGCTGTCGAAAGGTTTCAAGCGTCGGGTCGGTCTGGCGCAGGCGATTCTGCACGATCCGAAAGTGCTGATCCTCGACGAGCCCACTGATGGCCTCGATCCGAACCAGAAACATCAAGTGCGTGAGCTGATCCGCGGCATGGCGAAAGACAAGATCCTGATCATCTCGACCCATATTCTGGAAGAAGTCACGGCGGTCTGTTCGCGCGCCATCATCATTGCCCGCGGCAAACTGCTGGCCGACGGCAAGCCGCACGATCTGCTGGCGCGCTCGAAATACCACGGTGCGGCCCGGTTGGTGTTTGCCGATGGCCAGACGCCGGATCACAGCAAACAGCAAGCACTGGCGGCGGTCAGCGGCGTCAAAGCAGTCGAAGCACTCAGCGCCACCGAATGGCTGGTGTTGCCGCAGCATGGGCAATCGGTGTTTGCCGCGGTCAGCGACTTCGTTCGCCAGCAGGCCTGGCCGGTGCAACAGCTGTTCGCCGAAAGCGGCCGGCTCGACGATGTCTTTCGCGATGTGACGGCGGGGGTGTGAGATGGATGCCCGTACGATGCCGTCGCCTGATATGAGTGTTGCCAGCATGAATCCGACCCTGTCCAAGACCCACGCGATCAAGGTGCTGTTCAAACGCGAATTCGCCAGCTATTTCGCCACTCCGTTGGCGCTGGTGTTTGTGGTGATTTTTCTGGTCATGAGCGGTGTGTTTGCGTTCGAGATCGGCAAGTTCTACGAGCGTAACCAAGCCGATCTGCTCGCGTTCTTCAGTTTCCATCCGTGGCTGTATCTGTTCCTGGTGCCGGCGGTGGCCATGCGCACCTGGGCGGAAGAGCGCCGCAGCGGCACGCTGGAATTGCTGATGACCTTGCCGGTGACGCTCTGGCAGGCCGTGCTGGCGAAATTCCTCGCCGCCTGGGCGTTGCTCGCCGTGGCACTGCTGCTGACCTTCCCGATGTGGTTGTCGGTCAACTACCTCGGTGATCCGGACAACGGCGTCATTGCCGCCGCTTACATTGGCAGTCTGCTGATGGCGGGGGCGTTTCTCGCCGTCGGCACCTGTCTGTCGGCGGCAACCCGCTCGCAAGTGGTCGCCTTCATTCTGACTGTCGTGCTGTGTTTCCTGTTTGTGCTGGCGGGTTTCCCGCTGGTGCTGAACTGGTTTGCCGACTGGCTGCCGAAACTGCTGGTCGATGGCATCGCCAACCTGTCGTTCCTGACCCATTACGATGCCATCAGCAAAGGCGTGCTCGATCTGCGCGACATTTTCTATTTCATCGCCTTCATCATTGCCTGGCTGGTTGCCACGGCGATTGTGCTGGACATGAAGAAAGCCGAGTAAGCCCCCGGAACCGAGACAACAGCTATGTCAAACAAGAACCTGTTTTCCCGTGCCGGCCTTGTCTTGCTGGCACTGGCCTTCGTGGCCCTGACCATTTTGAGCACGCTGGTCATGCGCGGCTGGCGTATCGATCTGACCGAGAACCAGCTGTACTCGCTGTCGGAAGGCACCGAGCGCATCGTTGGTCGCCTGAGCGAGCCGGTGCACCTGTATCTGTTCTTCTCCGATGAGGAATCGAAATCGCAGCCAGAGCTGCAGGGCCTGCGCACTTACGCCCAGCGTGTGCGTGAGCTGCTGCAGGAATACGAGCGCATCGGTAACGGCAAGGTCATCTTCACCTTGGTCGATCCGGTGCCGTTCTCGGAAGACGAAGATCGCGCCGCCCAGTACGGCCTGCAGGCGGTGCCGGTTGCCGACCGCAAGATCTATTTCGGCCTGGTCGGCAGCAACAGCGTCGATGAAAAAGAAATCATCGCTTTCCTGCAGCCGGACAAGGAGCAGACGCTGGAGTACGACGTCAGCCGCATGCTGACCAAGCTGAACCGCAGCGAACCACCGAAAGTCGGTTTGCTGAGCGGCATGCAGGTGAACGGCGGTTTCGACATGATGAGCCGGCAGCCACGGCCGGCCTGGATGGTGTTCGAGCAGCTCAAGCAGCTGTTCAGCATCGAAGAGATCAAGTCGGATGCGAGCTCGCTGCCGAACGACCTCAATCTGTTGATTGTCGTGCAGCCGAAAGGGCTGTCGGAGTCGCTGCGTTACGCCATCGACCAATACGTGCTGAACGGCGGCAAGCTGATGCTGTTCACCGATCCGTTTGCCGAAATGGACCGGATGGGCGGTGGCATGGACAATCCGTTTCCGCAGGTCATGGCTGGCGACGATCTGAACAGCCTGCTGAAAGCCTGGGGCGTCAAGATCGACATGAATCAGGTGCTGCTCGATGCCGACAACGCGCTGGCCATTCAAGTGACCCAGGGCGGCAATCCGGTCCGGCATCTGGGTTTGCTCGGTGTCGACGGCAACGCGGCCGGCCACAGCCTGACTGCCGGTCTGGAGATGATCAACATCGGCAGCGCCGGCGTTATTGAATCGCTACCTGACAGCAAGACGACAATCACGCCAGTGCTGGTATCCGGCAGCCACAGCATGCTGGTCGAACGCAGCAAGTTCGAGTTCCTGCCGGATCCGAGCACACTGCAGAAGGAGTTTGTCAGCGCGGACAAAGTGCAGACCATCGCCGCGCATCTGACCGGTGCCGCCACCAGTGCCTTTGACAAGGCGCCGGAAGGTGTCAGTGGCGAGCAGCGCAAAGAAGCCGTTGAAGGCGGGATCAACGTGCTGTTGGTCGCCGACACCGACGTATTGTCGGATCGGTTCTGGGTACAGGTGCAGGACTTCTTTGGCCAGCGCCTTGCCCAGCCGTTTGCCGACAACGGCAACTTTGTTTTCAACAGCGTCGAGCAGTTTGCCGATTCGCCGGATCTGATTGGTCTGCGCAGCCGTGGCCGCTTCGCCCGGCCGTTCGACAAGCTCGATGAGCTGCGCCGTGATGCCGAGGTGAAATTCCGCAATCAGGAAGAGACCCTGCAACAGCGGCTCAGCGAAACCGAGCAGAAGCTCAGCGATCTGCAGAAGCGGATGAACGAATCCGGGGTGGTCACGCTGAGCCCACAGGAAGAGCAGGCGCTGCGTGATTTCCAGAGCGAGAAGCTGCGCATCCGCAAGGAATTGCGCGAGGTCCAGCACCAGCTCAATCGCGATATCGAGGCGCTCGGCACCAAGCTGAAGCTGATCAATATCGCGCTGGTGCCGTTGCTGCTGATTGCCCTGGCAACGTTTATCGCGCTCAGCCGGCGCAATCTGCGGGCCCGCAAGGCGCGCGACTGACCGGCGCCGGGTCTGCTGTCCGTCATTTTGGCTGGCAGCAGACCGACTGACATCTGCGATCGACCTATCAATATTTGTCCACGAATCATCAGGAGCCTGGTTCCAATGAATCGTCGTTTGTTCAATCTGCTTGGCGTGGCCGCGGCCTTGCTCATCGTCGCGGTGCTGGCGCTCAACTGGCTTGGGCCACAAAAACCGGATCGCGGTACGCGAGCAAAACTGTTGCCGGCCTTTACCGAGGCGCGCGCGACGGTCGACCGCGTCCAGCTGGCCAGCAACGGCAAGCTGCTGGTCGAGCTGAAGCGTGACGGTGAGCAATGGCGTGTTGCCAGCCGTGATGGCTATGTCGCCAATGCCGGCAAGATCCGCGCGCTGCTCGATAACCTGGGGCAGGCGGAAAAGATCGAAGCCAAAACGGCCGATCCCGGCAAGCATGAAAAACTCGGCCTGAAGGAAGACAGTGACAAGGCGCTGCAGCTGACGCTTGCCGCTGGCGAGCAGACGGTTGCCGAACTGGTGCTGGGCAACACCGTGCTGCGTCCGAGTGGTCAGTTTGTCCGCCTGAAAGGCGACAACCAGAGCTGGCTGGTCGATCGCGAGCTGGCGGTCGGCCGCGAAGTGAGCGATTGGCTGCGCACCGATCTGATCATGCTGCCGGCCAGCAAGATCAAGCGGGTCGAACGCCTGCAAACGACGGTAGTGCAGTGCGTGACGGCGCCGTGTCCACCGGTCGCCGGCGAGCCGGTGTTCGCGCTCAGCAAGGAAAAACCGGAAGACAACAGCTTCACGCTGGCACCGATCCCGGCTGGCAAAGAGGCGGGCGCGGCCTGGTTGCTGTCAGGGCTGACCGATGCGCTGAACGGTCTGACGGCGGCCGATGTGCTCAGGCAAACCGCGTTTGATTTCGCCGGCGCCAAAACCACGATCTCGCGCTACGTCAGCTTCGACGATCAGATCATCACGCTCAGCCACCACCTGAAAGACAGCAAGCATTATGTGAGCCTGCACGCCGAAGCGGGCGCCGCGGCGACGGACGAGGTCAAGAAGGCGGTCGAAGAGCTGAATGCACGTCACGCCGGCTGGCTGTATGAAGTATCCAGCTACAAAGGCGAAGGCATGGCGCGCGAGTTGAGTGCGCTGGTGCAGGACAAAGCCAAGGACAAGCCCGCTGCAAACTGATACAACAAGGGCCGCTGCTGCGGCCTTTGTCATGCTGGGCTCAGCATTTTCTGGATCTGGCGGTAGGACCGAACCGGTGAGCTGGCACGTTTACCTGATCGAATGCGAAGACGGCAGCATCTATACCGGCATTGCGGTCGATGTTGGCAAACGCTACGCCG
This sequence comes from Pseudomonadota bacterium, assembly GCA_049324755.1. Taxonomy (GTDB): domain Bacteria; phylum Pseudomonadota; class Gammaproteobacteria; order Enterobacterales; family Permianibacteraceae; genus Permianibacter. The sequence continues at coordinate 105,395 of JBMOMZ010000032.1, read as the reverse complement.
CGCATTGCGCCGGCAAGGGCGCCAAGTACACGCGCTCGCGCAAGCCGCGCCAGCTGCTGGCGAGCCTGGCGACCAGCAATCGGTCCACGGCATCGCGGCTGGAGCATGCCATCAAGCAGCTCAGTCCTGCGCAAAAACGGCAACTGGCCAGCGGCGATCAGTCGCCGCTGGCCGCGTCCGCAAAAGTTTTGTTGCTGGTGGGTTAACGCACTTCGACCGCGGTGCCGCTGGCTGACACCATCAACATCGAGCCGCCCTGGCCAATCACTTCGTAATCCAGATCGATACCGACAATGGCGTTGGCGCCGACCGCGCGGGCGGCGTCTGCCAGTTCGTCGAGTGCCATCTGGCGGGCATCGCGCAGTGCGCTTTCATAGGCGCCGGAACGACCGCCGACGATGTCGCGCACCGATGCCATGATGTCGCGGAAAATATTGGCGCCGACGATGGTTTCGCCAGTGACGATGCCCTTGTAGGCGACGATGGTCTTGCCTTCGAAACTGGGTGTGGTGGTCATCAACATGTGGGCAACTCCCTGATTGGCGGTAAAGCGGCTACCGCGTGACGAGCCATCGACCGCAGCGGCGGTGATGGTGTGATCAGAGCATAGAGCAGGGCGCTTGCCTGTAGCGAACTGTAAGCAGATTTGACCCACGCTGTTCGCGCGTCGGTGACGCATGGCAAGGTGCTTGCCCCGATCGGCCGGCAACGGCGTCGCGAGACGTTGTCGGCCGATCGGTGCAAGCGATCAGGAAAGGATGACGAAACGATGCCGGCTCAGAACTGCAGCGTGGCTTTCAGCCACAGCAGCCGGCCCGGTTCATTGACCCGCGTGGTTTGCACGTAGCCCGGAATGCTGCCGCCCATGCCGTTGCCTCCGGCGCGGCTGACGAATTCGGCGTAGGTCTTGTCGAACAGGTTGTCGATGCCGGCGCTGAGCAGCCAATCCTCAGCCGGGCGCCAGCTGCCGTTCAGCGAGAACACGGCAAAACCGGCACTCTCGCCGAGGTCGCGGCCGACGATGTTGCCCTGGTTCAGCGCGTAGCGATCCTGCTGGTCGACCATGCGCAGCAGGCTACCGACGCTCCATTTGCCGGCGTCATACTGCAGGCCGATGCGGGCATCGAGCGGCGGCAGTTGCGCCAGCGGCACATCGTCGCTGTCGTTGTCGCCACGAACATAAGCCAGGCTGCCGGTGGTTTGCCAGTGTTCGCTCAGGCGGTAGCTGGCTTCGATTTCGCCACCCCAACTGCTGGCGTCGATATTGCGGGCGAAACCACTGCGCTTCATCGGGTTGCTGAAGTCGATCAGGATGTAGTCGTCGATGCGGTTGGCAAACAGCGACACCGACAGCTGCAGCGCCTCGGCCTGATGGATGACGCCGACATCCAGTTGCCGGGTCGTTTCAGGTTTCGTCTCGAATGCGCTGCGGCTGCTGGCACTTTCCTTGGCAATCAATTCCCAGTAGTCCGGGAAGCGTTCGCTGTGGCCGAGCCCGACAAACCAGGTGTTGTGAGCGGCGCGGTATTCGTAGCGCAGGAAGCCGCTCTGCAAATCCTCGTCACGCGTGGCGCCGAAACTCGGATTGGGCATTGGCATCATGCCGCCGGTGCTGGCGCGTTCATCTTTGACCCACCAGTTGTCCCGACGGAGGCCGGCAATGTAACGATGGGCGTTGTCGTGCTGATAGGCAAGTTCAACGAACAGGCCGGTTTGTTCAAAGCGGGCATCGTCCCGCCACAGGCTGTAACTGGCCATTGGCGCGGCCGAGCGCGAGCGGTGGCTGTTGCGTTCGCCATCGATGCCGGCGTCAAGCTGAGTGTTGGCTGTGGGGTTGAATGTGGCAACGGCGCGACCGCCTTCGGTTTGGCGCAGCAGGTTGCTGTAACCCATCATGCCGGGTGTGCGCAGGGTTTGATCGTCCATCACATGGTCAACATCGTTGCGATAGAGGTTGATATCCAAGCGGGTGAACCAGGCAGTGAAATCGCTGCGGCGAAAACGCAGCGACTCGCTTTCGCGCAGGAATTTGCTGCCATCCATCGCGCGGTCGGCGTAGGCCGCTTCGCCGTCGCTTTGGCCGATGCTCGCTTCGAGCAGCGTGTTTTCATCCGGCGTCCAACCGAACGCCAGATTGCCGTTGTAGCGTTCGTACGCCGCGTGCACGCGCTCGCCATCGCCGTCTTCGTAGTCATCCGATTCCGAGTAGGAGCCGGTGATTTGCGCGTAACCGCTGGCATTGCCGAAACGCAGATCGGCAATCGCATCGAAGCGGCCAAAGCTGCCGGCAACAAGGCCGGCATAGGTCTTCTGATCGGCTTCGGTAAAGGCGCTGGTGTCGCGTTCAAAGCGGACTGCGCCGGCCGACACACCGGGGCCGGACAGCACGGTTTGCGGGCCTTTGATCACGCTGAGCCGGTCATACAGTTCCGGAAAAATGTAGGCGGTCGGCGCATCCATCCGCGCATTGCAGCCGCCGAGGATGTTGCCGCCATCGACCAGAATGCCGAGCCGCGAGCCGGCCATGCCACGGAATAGCGGATCGCCGTCGGTGCCGCTTTTGCGGGTGACGGCGAACCCGGCGATGGTTTTCAGGTAGTCGGCGCCATCGTGCGCCGGTAACGGCTGCCGTGGTTTCTTGGTGTCGGTATGAACTGTCAGTGGTTCCGACATCCGGCTGCCGGTGATCACGATGGTTTCGGCGTCGGCGTGGCCATCGACCGGCGCATCGAGGCTCGCGTTTTCCGCGCCGGAGCTGGCATGACTGAACGACATCAGCGCCAGCGACAGGCTGACAAACAGCGACTTACGAACAAAAGCGGACAAGGCAACACTCCATCACAACGAATAGTCAGGATGAAGTGATCCTAAAGTGCGGCGAGTTGACGGCTGTGCGGCAAAGTGTCGCAGCGCGCGCACGCAGGTTTGTTCCGGATCAAACTGACGCCGGATCAAGTCGGTGTCAGGCTACGGACGAGATAAAAAAAGACGGCGCAAGCGCCGTCGGATCAGACATTGAGCCAGGAGTCTGCAAAAAGGCTCTGGACAAACCGCCTGCACATCAGTGTGGCAGCAACAGCCAGTAATCCCACTTCAATACGACGGTGGACGGCAATGCGGCGCCGTCTGCAAGTGCCGGCAATGACACGAGCAACTCGCCCGGCTCAGCCTTGAGGCCAAAGCTGACAACGCGCACCGCGGCCAATTTTTCCGGCAACGGTTGGATAGCCTTGATGACGCTGGCGGCGTAAATGGTGTCGCCGGCAAAGCTCGGGTTGGCGTGCACGCCGCCGTTGAAACCGGCCAGCCACAGTGCGTTCTCGAGACCGTTGTAGCTCTGCGCTTGCACCAGCGAAATGATGTGGCCGCCGTACACCAGCCGTTTGCCAGCGGGCTGCTGTTGCATGTAAGCGGCATCGAAATGGACACGGGCGTTGTTCTGATACAGGCGCGTCGCCAGCATATGGTCGCTGTCGCCTATGGTGATGCCGCCGCCGTGGCTGAGGACCTCGCCGACGCGATAATCGCGGGCGGTTTTGCGGCTGCCGGTGTAGTAGTTCTGCTCGTCCGGGACTTTCAGTCCGTCCGGGATCGGCAAATCGTTCGCCGTCAGTACCGCTTTGGTGGCGGGAACCGTGCTGTGGCCTGTTGCCGTCGCATGATTGCGCTTGTGCACCATCACCCAGCGTTGCCATTGCAGCACTGGCTCGCCATGCTGGTTCTGGGCGCGTGACTGGACATAGACCACGCCAGTTTTGCCGTTGCTGTTTTCTTTCAGGCCGATCACTTCGCTGTCGACGAACAGCGTATCGCCGGCAAACACCGGTTGCAGGAAGCGCAGATCAGCGTAGCCGAGATTGGCCACGGCATTCAGCGAAACATCCGGCACGGTCTTGCCGAACGCGACGTGGAATACCAGCAGCGGGTCGAGCGGCGTTCTGGCAAAGCCGCAGGCGCTGGCGTAGGGCGCGGCGCAGTACTGGGCAAAGCGCGAGCCATAAAGCGCCAGATACTGCGCCGCATCGCCTTCGGTCAGCGTGCGTGGCGTGGCGTGCTGAATGCGTTCGCCGAGTTGAAAGTCTTCAAAGAAACGGCCGATGGTCATGGTTGCCGCCTTGTCCGTGAGTTGTGGGTCTCTGGCGTGGTGGTTGCGGCTCATACTGCAATGCGCGCGGAGCCCAACCACTCCTGTCCCCGCCCAGCCAAGTACAGAGTACTTGTCGCTTCGCAGGCGCTCAGTGCACTTGCACTGAGCTTACTTCCTGCTTCGCCCTTGATAAGGCGGGGAAACGTTTTTGTCAGCGTCGCTTGGCCTGACCAAGCAGTTCGGTCTGGCCGAGCGCATGCACGGCTTCGTAAACGGCAATGACGCGGCGGGCCCATTCGATCATTGCCGGTTCGATCAAACGATCGTCAATGACCGCGGTACTCATGCCCTTGGCATCGGCGTCGTTCAGGGCCTGGATGATGCGCTGGGCGCGATCGACATCGCCGCGTTTGGGCGTGAACGCGTCGTTGGCGTACGTGAGCTGGCTCGGGTGGATGATGGCCTTGCCATCGAAACCCAGATCGCGCGCCTGCCGGCAGGCGAATTCGGCGGCCTTGATGTCCCTCAGATCAAAGTGCGGACCGTCGACCACGCATTTGCGATGCGCGCGTGCGGCGAGGATCACCAAGCCCAGCGAAGTCAGCAAGCCGGTGCGTTCCGGATTCGGGTTCAGCTTCAACTCGTTGGCCAGATCGGTGGTGCCCATGACCAGCGCGCAGACCCGGTCCGATGCGCCGGCAATCTCTTCGGCGCGCAGGACACCGAACGGACTCTCGATATTGCACATCAGCTGGATGTGCTTGGCTTCGAGCGCGTCGAGCGCGATCAGCGTATCCAGCACCTGCTGTTTGCTTTCGACGCGCGGCAGCAGAATGGCATCAATGGGCAGGCTGGCGGCGAGGCGCAGATCGTCCTGGCCCCATGGCGAATAGAGCGGATTGATCCGGACCACTTTTTCCGAGTGGCCGAAGTTGGGATTTTCGAATGCCTTTCTGAGTTGCTCGCGTGCCTGGGTCTTTAGGCTGGACGGCACCGATTCCTGCAAATCGAAAATCACGCTGTCGGCTTGCAGGCCGCGCGCTTTTTCCAGATGGCGCTCGACGTGGGCCGGCACATACAACATGGTGCGGCGCGGGCGGTAGGGCACGTTATTCATTGGTCTTTTCTCCTGTGGGTCGGAGCGGAGTCGTGTATCCCCCTCTCCCCAACCCCTCCCCCGCGAGGGGGGAGGGGCTCACATCAACTATTTGGATCAGGCCGGCAACTGTTTCAGCAAATCTTTGCGTAGCACCTTGCCGTTCTTGGTGCGCGGGAAGTCGTCAAAAAAGAAAATGCGTTTCGGCACTTTGTAAGCGGCAAGTTCCTTTTCGGCGAAGGCGATCAGCTCGGCTTCGGTGGCGTGGCTGCCGGGGCGGCGGATCACGCAGGCGACGACCAGCGTCTTGCTGGCATCGATGGCTTGCCCGAGCGCGACGCAGTCGCCGACGCCGTCATGGCTTTTCAGCACCCGTTCGATTTCATGCGGGCTGACCCGGTAGCCGAACGATTTGATGACGTCGTCCTTGCGGCCCATGAACCAGATATAGCCTTCGTCATCTTCCCAGGCGTAGTCGCCGGTCAGGAAGTAACCGCCGCGACGCAGCTTGGCGTTTTCTTCCGGCAATTGCCAGTAGGACAGGAACAGGCCCGGATCATTGTCCGGAATGCCGATCATGCCTTCTTCACCGCGCTTTACCGGCTGCAGGTTTTCGTCGAGCAGCTGAATGTTGTGACCGGGCTGACGGACGCCCGCGGCACCGGGTCGTGGCGTCCGGGTCGGCGGATGCGAGATGTAATAGGAGAACTCGCTCATGCCAATCGCTTCATAAATCGGTTGGCCGAAGCGCTCCTGCCAGGCGGTCAGCACGTCATCGGACAGATGCTCGCCGGCGCACATGCAATGGCGCAGCGTCGGCACATCGGCTTTGCTGGCCGACGTTTTCTGCAGGATCTGGCGGTACACGGTCGGCACGCCGATGAAGATCGTGCACTGATGCTTGGCAATCAGCCGTGTCCACAGACCCGGATCGTTCGGGCCTTCGTAAGCGATGACGGTGTGGCCGTGATACAGCGGGTCCATCAGGGCAGTGCCGAGCACATAGGTCCAGTTGAACTTGCCCGAGTGCAGAATCCGATCCTGCCCTTTGAAGTCGAACCAATTGGTCGCGGCGGGCAGGCGCCCGAGCAGTGCGCGATGCGCATGCAATACGCCTTTCGGGTAACCGGTAGTGCCGGAGGTGTAGACGAGATAGGCCGGATCATTGGCCTTGGTTGGCACCGGTTCTTTCAGCGCCGGATGCGCGCGCAGCAGCGCATTGAAGGCGTGCAGCGTGGCGCTCGCCTTCGGCAGATCATCAGGCAGGCGATCGCAGCCGGACAGCAGCACATGTTGCACGCCGGCCACCTGATTGATCTGCTCGGCCAGTTCCGGCCACATGCTGACGTGCGTCACCAGCACCGCCGAACCCGAGTCCTTGGCGAGATAAGCCAGTTCGCTGGCCGTCAGCAGCGATGACGACGGCACCGCGATGCCGCCGGCTTTCATCGTGCCGAAAAACGTCACCGGATAAGCGATGGAGTTGGGCAGGCGGATCAGCACGCGGGTTTCGCGCGGCAGCCCGAGTGCGAGCAGCGCGGCGGCGAGCTGTGAGCTTTGCTCGGCCAGCTGGGCGTAGGTCACGCGCTCTTCGCCGCGTTCGGCGTCTTCGACAATCATCGCAAAATGCGCGGCGCGTTCACCGGTGGCGTGCTTGTCGGTGCAGGCGCTGCCGATGTTCAGGTATTCCGGGATATTCCACTGCCAGTCGGACATGGTGTTGCTCTCTTCGCTCCAGGAATCGGAGCGCTTGAAATCGATGGGTTCGCTGTGGCGCGCAACCACCCCCAACCCCTCCTTGATAAGGAGGGGAGTGGCAATTCCTTATACGAGACCGTACGGCCAGTTTTCGCGGATCGTATGCACTGGCAGTTTCTTCAGCACTTCGATGGCGAACAGCTTTTGCTCGGCCGGCAAGGCATTCAGCGCGTTGGCGCGCAGCAGCGTTTGCAGTGCTTTGCCGAACATCGGCGGATCGAGCATTTCGCCTTCGAAGCGGATGGCGCCGCCGAGCAGGGCGTCGGCATCGATCGCGGCTTTGAGAATGTTGACGTCGCGCTGGATGCGCATCGGCGACGGCGTGAACGCGACCTTGCACAGGTGGATATGGCCCGGGTGGATGACCTGTTTGCCGGTCAGACCCATCTGCGCTTCTTCAACGGCGTGGGCGTAAACGATTTGCGCTTCGCGGTCGCCATGCAGATCGAGCCAGCGGCGGATGTCGTGCGGCTCGATGTAGGTTTCCGGCATCGCGCTGGCATTGAGCAACACTTCGACGCCGCCGATCACGCCTTTACCGGCGATGCGGGCTTCGAACAGCAGCATCATCAGATAGGTGCGCAGCTCGTTGATCCAGTTCTCCGGCGTCAGGTGTATCGCCATCGCTTTCGAGAAGTCGTGGATGCCGAACACGACGTGCTTGACGGTCGAGAAGGTCATCATCTCCGGCGCAATTTTCAGGCTGCGCGGGTGCTCGATAATCGGCTGGATGGTGATTTTCGGATTGACGTTGACCAGCCAGCCGCTCAAATCGCGAATTTCGGCGGCGCCGTACACTTCGCCGGCTTTGGCCAGGATCACGACGTCGATGAACGGCGCCATGTCCTTGATGAGTTCCAGATCCTTGTCGTATTCGACGGTGCGGAACGGGTTGATGCGCAGGGCAATCTGGAAGTTGCGGTCTTTCGCTTCGCCAAACGAGGCCAGCTCCTGGCGCAGCAGATCGCGCGACATGTCTTTCTGCCGGCAACCGTCTTCCAGGTCGAACAGCAGCGTGTGCGCCTTGCATTCACGCGCGTACTTGCGCATGCGCTCGGCGGCCTGCTCCATGGTTTCGTAAATACCCTGGGCCGGGTTGTACTTCACCGGCGGGTAATAGAGCTGGATGCCCGGCCACGGGCCGCCCAGCACCAGTTCCTCGTTGATGGTTTTGAGAAATGCGTGTTCTGCCATCATGCCGACTGCCCTCCTGCGGTCTGGTCTACCCGGTGTGCGCCCTCCGCGCGGCGACAACACGGGCGTCCCGGCACTGGTCGGGCCGGGCGATTGCGTCGAATATAACGATTCAAACGCTCATTTGAAATACCCGTTTGAAATGTTTGTTTACTGTGTTATCAATACAGGCTCCGAGAGGCCGGCCCCGCCGGTCAAGCCCGCTACGACTAAAGCAGTACGGGCACAATTCTCAAGAAAAACTCGGGCAAAATGCCCTGCAACCGGATTTGACGATACGTCGCAAGGAGACCCACCGTGAGCAAGCCTGTGCACCCTGATGTCGCCCTGTTCGAAGGCGAGCGCCCGTTCCCGGCGCTGGCCAGCTGCGAGCACTTTGCCGGCAGCGAGAAGCTCATCAACAAGGCCCTTCAGCTGCAGGCCGAACTCGGTCCGATCTTCGACATCACCTGTGACTGCGAGGACGGCGCCCAGGCCGGCAAAGAGACCGAGCACGCCGAAATGGTCGTCTCCGTCATCAATTCCGAGGCCAACAAGCACAACCGCGCCGGCGTCCGCATCCACGACTACAGCCACGAGTTCTGGCGCAAGGATGTCGACATCCTGCTCAAGGGCGCCGGCGACCGCATTGCCTACATCACCATTCCGAAATGCACCAACGCCCGTCAGGCCGAAGAGATGGTGGCCTACATCCAGGACAAATGCCGGCAGTTTCACCTCAAGCGCGAAGTGCCGGTGCACATCCTGATCGAGACCCATGGTGCGCTGCATGAAGTCTGGCAGATTGCCACCCTGCCGTGGGTCGAGGTATTGGACTTTGGCATGATGGATTTCGTCTCCGGCCATCATGGCGCCATTCCGGCCGCCTGCATGCGCTCGCCGGGCCAGTTCGATCACCCGCTGCTGGCCCGCGCCAAGACCGAGATGGTCGCGGCCGCGCTGGCCAACGGCGTGGTCCCGGCGCACAACGTCACGCTCGATCTGAAGAACCCGGAGCAGACCAAGGCCGACGCCAAGCGGGCCCGCTATGAATTCGGCTTCCTGCGCCAGTGGTCGATTTACCCGACCCAGATCCAGGCCATCGTCGAAGCGATGAAGCCGGACTTCTCCGAGATCCAGGACGGCGCCGAGATCCTGCTCGCTGCCCAGGCCAACCACTGGGGGCCGATCCAGCACAAAGGCGAGCTGCACGATCGCGCTACCTATCGTTATTTCTGGACGCTGCTGAAGCGCGCCAAAGCCACCGGTGCGCCGATCCCGGCCGAGGCGGTCAAGGCGTTTTTCAGCTAAGCCGCGCTTTGCTCAAACAATGAAAAGGCCACGGTTGCTTACCCTTCCGTGGCCTTTTTGCTATGACCAATCGGATAAGTCATTGAATTTCGATGTGCCGCGGGGTCGACGCCGGTCACGTCCCGGCAAAAAGCCAGGAAAGTCACGCACTTTGATGGGGTTGTTGGCTTTGCAAAAACCAAAACGGCTTCCCATACTCTAGCTGTCGTTCGCCATCCCGGGCGGCGGCACCGCAGGCTCTGCGGATGTCTTCGACAAGGAGTCGAGTCATGGCGCCGTTCCGCAAATCGCTTTCGGCATTGTTGGTGGGCTTGAGCTTGAGTCCGGTGGCTTGGTCGCTCGGTTTTGGCGAGTTGCGACTGCAGAGCGAACTCAATCAGCCGCTACAGGCGGAAATTCCCATTCTCGGCGTGCCGGCTTACGCCAGCGACGCGATCCGCGTGCGGCTCGGCAAGCGGGAAGATTTCGCGGCGCTCGGTTATGACTACGCGCCGGAGATCGATGATATCCGCACCGAAATCCAGCAGCGCGACAACCGATTGGTGCTGCAGTTGCGCAGCCGCAGCGCGCTGCGTGAGCCGCTGTTGAATCTGGTGCTGGTGGCGGAAGAGGGCAATACCCGTTACCTGCGCGATTACGCCATTCTGTTGGATCTGCCGGGCAGCAGCCCGCAACGGCCGCAAGCGCTCACCGATACAACGCCCGCGACTGCTACCGCCGACCCGGCGGTAACGACAGCGCCAGCGGCGGTGGCGGTGGCGGTGCAAACACCGCCCGTCGGTGCCGCCACAATGGCCGCAACGACGGCCACATCCCCGGTTATCGCGGCAACTACTGACGCCGCCAGCACCTCGGTGCAAACCGTTTACGGTCCGACCCAGCCGGGCGAAAACTTGTCACTGATCGCGCATCGGCTTGGCAAAGCTGCCGGCGTCGAATGGCAGGCATATGGCGTCGCGTTGTATCAGGCCAATCCGACCGCGTTTCTCGCCGGCGACCCCAATCGACTGAAAGCCGCGGTGCCGCTGCAATTGCCCACGGCAGCCGAGGTCGCCCGCTATCGGCGCAGCGATTGGTTGGCATTGTTTGCGCGGCCTGCAAATGTCGCGTCGGCCAATGCCATGAAACCGGCAGCTGAGGCAACGACCAGTGCCGAATCTGCTGTCACCGAATCCTCCAGCCACGCCGCCTTGCTGCAAACCTTGCAACAGCAAAACACCGAACTGAAATCCGAACTGGCAGCGGCGGCAGCACGCATGCAGGCACTGGAAGCACAGCTTGCCCAGCTCGACAGTCGTTACCTGGCGTTGATACAACAAGCCGCGCCAGCGCAAACAGAAACACTGCCGGCAGCATCGCCACAAGCGGCACCGACGCAAACCGAAACGGTACCAACAGCAGCGCAACACGCAGCACCAGCACAGCCGTCGGTTGACACCGCCACCACAGCGATCAAACCGGTGACGGTGGAAGTGCGCGATCAGCTCACGGCAACCGAAGCGGTCGCCGCCGCGACGGTTCCTGCGAGCACTGCCGAGCCCGCTGCTGCCGACGAGACGCCGGGCAAAGCCAGTGTCTGGCAGTTGATCATGTGGCCGTTGGCGATTGTGGCGGCATTGATCGCGGCGGGCGCCGTGTTCTGGCAGTGGCGTGAGCGGCGCAACCACAACAGGGCCTTGAAGCCACGGGTCAGGACGCCGCACATTCCGAAAGAAGTCTTGCCGGCAGCGGAAGTCGACGAGCCGACAACGCCGCAAGGGGACACGGGCGGCGCAGATCGGCGGATTCTCAGAATCAAACAGGTGCAATCGGCGCTGGAAACCTATCTTGCCTACCAACGCTTTGATCGGGCGATGGAGTTGCTGGAGCACGAAATGCACATTGCGGGCGACGATCTGGTGCTGCGTCGCCAACTGCAGCGCCTGCAAAAAGACGTACGCAATGCCCAAACCGAATGGCAAGAAACCCACAAAGAACAGATGAGCGACCTGTTCGACCGCGCCACCACCACACAAGTCGACAAACCGGTCGCTCGTGACGATGGCAAGCAAACGTCGGGCTGAGTGACGCGCCAGGTTTTGCCGCAGTGCGGCAAAACCTGGTATTCAATACGTGAGTTCACCGCCTCATCCCCGCACTGCAGCCGACCGGGAACATTCCCGGCCAACGGCGCTTGACGTTTCGCTGCGTCGCTCCCCGCCTTGTCAAGGCGGGGCGGTTGAGTGCAGCACGCAGCGCGCTTGACGCAGCATGTCGCAATCAGCCGACACTGCTAAACCGTCGCCTTCAGCGTTTACGGAATTTTCCCGGTCCATACCGTCTGACACTCCGCGTCTTCGCTCCCCCCGCCTTGTCAAGGCAGGGCCGGAGGCGGTTGAGCGCCGCACGCAACGTCCTTGTCGGAGCGTGTCGGTGTCAGCTGAAGCCTCGGCTCTGTTGCTATCCGTACTTGGGGAATTTTCCCGGCCCATACCGTTTGACGATATCGGCCTGCTCGCTACACTCGGAGCTTTCCGTGCAGACGGAAAGCTCCACGTCGGTCTGTCCATCACCAACACCCATCACCAACACCCATCACAACTACACGCATCGAGGCCTGCTATGTCTATTCGTTGGATGTATCGCACCGCCGCCAGCGCGGCCATGCTGGCTGCCGGCATCTGCCATGCCGACACCCTGATTCACGCCGGCAAGCTCATCGACACCGAGCAAGGCAAGGTGCAGGAGCAGGTCTCGATCATCATCAAGGGCAATCGCATTGCCGAAGTCAAAGCCGGCTACGTCGACAGCCAAGGCTTCGAGCAGTATCACAATCTGCAGCAATACACCGTCATGCCGGGCCTCATCGATCTGCACGTGCACGTGTCCGGTGAAAACAGCCCGACCTCGTACACCGAAGGCTTTTTCCTGAATCCGTCCGACTACGCGCTGCGCGCCACCAATTACCTGCAACGTACGCTCAACGCCGGTTTCACCACCGTGCGCGATCTCGGCGCCGGCGATGGCCTCAACATCAGCCTGCGCGATGCCGTGCGCAAAGGCTGGGTCAAAGGCCCGCGCATTTTCGCCGCCGGCAAATCCATTGCCACCACCGGCGGCCATGCCGATCCGACCAACGGCCTCAGCATCGAACTGCGCAAGGACCCCGGCCCGGCCGATGGCGTTATCAACGGCGTTGAAGAGGCCCGCAAAGCGGTCCGTCAGCGGTACAAGGAAGGCGCTGACTTGATCAAAATCACTGCCACCGGCGGCGTGCTGAGCCTCGCCAAAAGCGGCATGAACCCGCAGTTCATGGATGACGAACTGAAAGCGATTGTCGAAACCGCCAAGGATTACAACTTCACCGTCGCGGTGCACGCGCACGGCAAGGACGGCATGCTGCGCGCCATCAAGGCCGGCGTCGACACCGTCGAGCACGGCACCTACATGGACGATGAAGTGATCAAGGAAATGAAGAAACGCGGCACTTGGTATGTGCCGACCATTTCCGCTGGCAAATTCGTCTCCAAGAAAGCGGAGATCGATGGCTATTTCCCGGAAGTCGTCCGGCCGAAAGCCGCCAGCATCGGCGTTGAGATCCAGAAGACGTTTGCCAAGGCCTACAAGGCTGGCGTCAAAATCGCCTTCGGCACCGACGCCGGCGTCGGCCCGCACGGCAGCAACGCCGATGAGTTCGTCTACATGGTCGAAGCCGGCATGACGGCGATGGACGCCATCAAATCCGCCACCATCAACGCCGCCCAAGTGCTGCGCCAAGAGGCCGAACTCGGCAGCATCAAGGCCGGCAAATACGCCGATCTGGTCGCGGTAAAAGGCGACCCGCTGCAAGACATCACGCTGATGACGCAGGTCGGTTTTGTGATGAAAGAAGGCAAGGTCGAAAAGGCGCTGTGATCAGAACCGGTCAGGACGTAGCCTGGGTCGTTGCGAAGCAATGACCCGGGATCTTTTGCTACAACGATTGAGCGTAGGGCGTCAATAAGGCGAAGCCGCATTGCGCCGTATTGGGTTAAATTCGGCGCAATGCCCTTCGGTTATTGCGCCCTACGAGGTCTGGTATGAATTTCTCGTTACTTCGATGAGTTGCAGCGCAATTCTGGTCGTCGAGGCGTAAATCGAGCGACCATATGCAGTGCATTTTGTTAATACTTGATTGACTGGCATAATAATTAACCTCTCAGTCTTTGTTTTCGGTGATCGCGGGTTCGGTGTGAATTTGTCAATTTATCAGTGCAGAGGTGGGTAAATGTTCGGGGCGCCTTTATCAATTTTAAATATCGGGATATCTTTATCTATTCTTGTTTCATTTTCATATTTTTATCTTGTCAGATTAATTTGCGACTTTTGGCTTGTTAAGTTGATCAAAGATAATGCCTGCGAAGTTTTATTTTGGGTGCCAAATTGTCGCGACGTTAAAGCTGCGGCCGTCATTATCGGCTGGTTAATTGGTTTAATTTCAGTTGTTATTTTTATTGCTAAGTGGCGGGTGTTAATTGTTGATGATATGACGAGAAATAAGAGGCCTCGGTATGTATTTGTTGCGATGCCGGTAATATTTTTTTTTGCGACATTTGTTGCAATGAGTTCAAAAAAGTTGAGTCGATTCGGTGATTCTGATGGTCTCCTGTTTTTTATGATGTCATGCCTTGCGTCGTACGGGGCGATGTTCCTTATTGTTGTGCTTTATTTTTATTTGTTTAGTTCTGCCTTTGTGAGGAAGAACCCGTAGGGCGCAATAACCGAAGGGCATTGCGTCGGATTCAAGTTTCATTCAGCACAATGCGGCTTCGCCTTAGGCCCCGAAGGAAGCCTCCTTGGATTGGCGCCACACGGGGTATGTCTGTGTAGCCCTGTAGTATGGCTAGAGGCACGTGGTGCCGAAACCAATCGTCGTTTTGTATCGCTCCCTGTTGACTGGTTTCGTTGAGTGATGGGTTTCGCTGGCGCCCTACCCATCCTACGAATGAATGTCTGCTTCTGATCGTTGGCTGGCACTGCGGTTGTTCCAATCCCCGTGTATCAATCCCGGCAAAATTTGTGCGTCGCAGCATCAAAAAAGCCGTTTAAAACGATCGTTTCAGCTTGGTAGCTAGACAGGCCCTTGCTATACCTCCACTGGAATGAGGTCAGACCAAGTCTTTACAAAGGTCGGCCCATTCATCTACGCCGTGCGCGTTCTGCTGGTCACCATTCTGAGCCGGGGTTGCTGTCCCTGTCGTGCTCATTGTCCTTGGTGTGGCCGTTCGGCGGTTTTCTTTGACGAAAACACTCGCAACGACTTTTTCGAGGAAACACAGCATGTCGATCTCTTCTCGGCGCTCGTCGAGCGCTTCCCGCATTTTTTGTTCTTGTTTGCTGTTACTGACATTTTTTGCCAGCACCGCCAGCTGGGCCGGTTACCAGTACCAGGATGGACTGCGCATCAGCAGTCATGACGGTGTTCGGCTTGCCGCCAGTGTGTTTACGCCGCACGGTGCCAGCACAGCGAACCCGGCACCGGCGGTGGTGTTCGTCAACAGCTGGGCGCTCGAGCATCACGAGTATCTGGCGCAGGCGGCGAAGCTCGCCGACAAAGGGTATGTGGTGCTGAGTTATGCCACGCGCGGCTTCGGTGTGTCCGGCGGCCTGGTCAATGTGGCCGGGCCGGATGACATGAAAGACGCCAAAGCGGTTGTCGATTGGTTGCTGGCGAATACGCCGGCCGATCCGGCGCGCATCGGCATCGGTGGCATTTCTTACGGCGGCGGCATTTCGCTGCTGGCGGCGGCGAATGATGCGCGCATCAGCGCGGTGGTGGCGATGAGCGGCTGGGCCAATCTGGCGGAGTCGCTGTATGGCGGCAACACGCCGGACGCGGTGTTCGGCGGCATTCTGGTGGGCGCGGGTTATCTGACCGGCCGCATGGATCCGATCATTGCGCAGATGTACGGCAATCTGCTGCGCCATGACAATATTCCAGAAACCTTGGCCTGGGCTGGCCAGCGTTCCCCGCAGACGGTTATCGACGTGCTGAATGCGCGGGGCGTGCCGATTTACCTCAGCCACAATTTTCGCGACGAACTGTTCGAGCCCAATGCCAGCATGCGTTTTTACAGCGCGCTGACCGGGCCGAAAAAATTGGATCTGAATCTGGGCAACCACGCTACGGCAGAGCTCGGTGGACTGCTTGGTTTGCGCAACCATGTCTGGGGCAATGTCCAGCGCTGGTTCGATTACTGGCTGCGCGATCAGGACAACGGTATTTTGACGGACGCACCGGTCAGCATGGCGGTCAAGCTGGATCAACAGCGCGATACGTTTGCCGACTGGCCCTCCGCGGAGGTGGAGCAGAAAACGTTCTACCTCGGTCCGCGCGGCTGGTTCAGCAACGGCGATCTGCGCCGCACACCGAACAACACCAGTGCCAGCAATACCTTCAATGCCGGTCTGCTGTCCGGCGCCACGGCAGGTGTTCCGGTCATCAGTGCGACCTTCGAAGCGCATCTACAGGCACCGATCACGGCGTTCATTCCCGGCATCAACCGCGCTTTGGCGCTGGTGTACGAGTCGGAACGGTTCGAGCAAAGCCAGCGCATTCGCGGCATCGCCACGCTGGACTTGTGGCTGCGGCCGAGCAACGAACGCTTTCAGACCATCGCCTATCTGTACGATCTGGACAACTGGGGTTTCGGCACCTTGATTACCCATGGCCCGGTCACGGTGCTGGATACGGTACCGGGGCAAGACCGGCAGGTGCAGATTGAATTGATCGCGACGGCTTACGATTTGCCGGCGGGTCACCGACTGGCGCTGGCGATCGATACGGCCGATCCGCAGTACAGCCCACCGACGCTCAATGCCTATCAACTGACCGTGCCGTACGGCAGCGCGCGGCAATCGCAGTTGCATTTGCCGGTGCGGCGCTGACTGCTACCCGTGACTGACAGCAAGCAAAAAGAAAACCCGGCGCATGAGCGCCGGGTTTTCTGAGTCGTTCAGAACTGACCCCGTTAGTTCACGTGGTCGGCGTACTCCGTCTGATTACTCGGCCAGCTTACTCCGACAACTTCACAAACTTCAGGTCTTGGGCGCGGCCGGCATCGACGGCAAGGCCAGTAATGTGCTGAGCATTGTCACGCAGGAACCGCACCAACAATCCGCTAACGGTGAAGCTGTCAGCAAAGGCAGGTTGCAATGGCATATCCGGGCCGCGCGCTTGCAGCAAGGTCAGTGCGCCATCTTTCACCGCGAACCGCCATTTGGTATCGAGCTCATCGCTTTGATACGTGGCGGCATACAGCGCCAGCTCGGCTGCACTCGGTGCAAACGGTTTGACCTCTTCAAACTCGGTGTTGTCATTGTCGCCAATGATCAGTTGCAGTTTGCGCGGGCTGCCCATATCGAGACTGAACTTCAGCTCGGTGCGGTTTGGTGTTCCCAGCATCAGCAAACGGTCACCGTCCAGCGCTGTCAGTTCAGAGGCATTGTCTTCACTGCGGACATACCAGAGCTTGCCATCGCGAACCTGAATATGGCGAACCAAGCCGCTCTTGCGGCTCCAGTACATGCCGGTGAAACGCTCGGGGTTAGTGACAACGGCTGGCGCAGCGGTGGCCGTTGCAGAGGCTGTTGTGGCAGGCGTTGCACTCGGTGCACTCGTTGCCATCTTGCTTACGGCAAGGCCTTCGCTTTTCCGCTTATCCCCCAGATACAATTCGGCCACTTGCCTTGCCAGTGCGCTCGGGTCGCTGCTGTCGACATTACACAACACGGCCACCGAAAGTTTCTGTTCCGGCAGACGGATCAGCTCGGCGCGGTAACCGGCCCACGCACCGCCGTGCGACACCATCGGCTGACCGTTTAGCTCACCCATCATCAGACCGCCGGCATAGCCAATGCTTTCGCCATTAGCGAGCTGGCCACGCGTTTGTAATTGCTCGATCAGCCAGGTGCCACCGACTTTCGGCGTGTAGAAATTCTGGTCCCATTTGGCCAAGTCTCGAACGGTGGTTTGCACCGCGCCATCGCCGGTTTGTTCCCAGTCTGACATCCGTACAGCAAAGCCGCCTTCTGGGTTCGCGCCGTAGGCGGTTGCCCGGTTCGCAATGATGGCGGTGTGGTCGTCCAGAATGCGGGTGTCTTTCATACCCAGCGGCGCAAAGATGCGTTCTTGGGCGAACTCACGCAGCGGTTTGCCGCTGACACGCTGGACAATGACCGACAGCAAGAAGTAACCGGTATTGCTGTAGCTATGCTCGGTGCCGGGCACAAAGTCCAAGGCTTGTTGACGTGCGATAACGGCCAGTGCCTGAGCGTCGGTAGTGAAATCCTCAAAATGAATGCCACCGAGATTCATCAGCGCAATGTAGTCACGCAGACCGCTGGTGTGGTGCAGCAAATGGCGCACGGTGATGGTGTGGCCGTAATCTGGAATCTCTGGCAGGACCTTGCGGATGTCATCGTCCAGCGACAATTTACCGTCCTGCACCAACAGCAACACACTGGCGGCGGTGAATTGCTTGGAGGTCGAGCCGATGTCGAACACCGTGCGCTGCGGGTCAATCGGCAGCTTGTGTTCGAGACTGGCGAGACCAAAACCCTTGCTATACGCGATACGACCATCACGAATTACGCTCAGCGCGCAGCCGGGCGAGTCCGGTTTGTTGTACTCGGAGAATACGGTGTCGACACCTTGCGCCAGCGTCGCCGACTCGGCGCTGCTGGCGAAGCCAACGCCGGCTACGATGGCGAGCGTAAGGGGGTAGAGGCGAAGTCCTTGCATGAGTCACGAATCCTTTTTTTCGTTGCGTTGGTTGTGCCGTTGCTTCGGTCGTGTTGTTGATTGGTGTGCTCGGCTTGAGCTGACGAGGACCAGCATCGCTGGCATCATAGCGGGATTTGTCCCGGGCCGGGTCGTCGGTTTTGTAATCGATTATGTGATCGGCTATGTAATGGCCCGGACACCGTGTGACTGCATTGGACCCGATCGGGCTGGCAGCCTGGCTTGACTGCCGATGACCGGCGCCGATCGACCGAGAACAGGCGGCACATGGCCGCCTGTTCTCGGTCGGGTACTACAAGGCATGTTCGGTTGACCACGTCCATTCTATTGGCGTAGGCCATCAGAAGTTGTAGCTGATCGCTTTCTTCTGCAGCACGCCACTGGTTTGGCTGCCGGTGGCGCAGGCATCCAGCTCGGCTTTCTTGACGACCCAGATTTTGTGCTTGGCATCGCTCTCGCCGGCGGCGTCTTTCAGGATCAGCGTGACGTGTTCGCCGGCGCCGAGCCGGCGGGTGGAGCCGGCGTAGCTGCACAGGGTGTCCAGCAACTGGTCTTCGGTTTCCTTGACCTTGGCCTGCCACTGCTGTCTTTGCTCGTTGCGCAGTGCCTCGGCCTTGTTGCGGAACTGCTGCTGTGCCGCTTCAAAGCTTTGCCGCGATTTTTCCAGCGCCGCTTTCTGCTTGTCACGTTCGCTCTGGCTCATGTCCTTGTTCTTGCGCACGGCTTCGGCGTAAGCACGCTGCTGGTCGCGGTATTCGCGTGCGGCCTTGCGCTGGGCATCGCGCAGGGCGCGCAGCTGATCCTGCGTTTGCTTGTCGATGCCGCGGCCATAGCCCATTTCGCTCATCGCTTCCTGGGCGGCTTCCATGGCTTCTTCGACCACCGCTTCCATTTCTTCGGTGTCGACTTCGGCTTCCGGTGCCGGTGTATCTTCGTCGTCGTCAAAGGCGATTACCGGCATCGGCGGCAGCGGGGCGATGGGCGCCAGTGGCGTGCCAAAAACGTGGCCGTAATGGGCGCCCGGCAGATGCACTTCGAATACCATGCCCTGACCGGCGAGGTACAGGCCGTCGATATTGACGCCGCCATGTTCCCAGCGGCCTTGCCGCGATTTCGGCGCGGTGGCGGTTTCGAACACCTGGCCGAGGATCTGCACGTCTTTGCTGATCGCGCTGAATTTGCTGTCGGCCGCCAGGCTGCCGGTGCTGATGACGGTCGCGCCGGCTGCCAGCAGGGCAGTCAGAAAAGGGCGGACCTTGAAAGTACGACGGTTCATAAAGCCTCCGAGTCGGTGGTGGTTTGCAACGAGGCCTTGAGCGCGCGCAACTCAAGTCGACTTTGCTGTTGAGTGGTCAACAGATCGCTGAAGGCTTTCACCTGCAACGCCTGATCCTGATCGCGCACGGTCTTCCAGTAGTCGACCCATTGCGCCAAATCCTGTTGTTGCTGTTCGCGGGCGTAATTCACCACCGCGGTCATCATTTTCTGGTTGTCCTGCTGCCGGCTGATGTCCCAGGCGGCAAGCTGATTGGTGACGGCCAGCTGCTGCTGTTCCTTGAACTGGTTCAAGCGTTGCTCGAGCGCATCGGCGGTGAGCACTTGGCCGTTGGCAGCTTTGCTGCCGCCGAAACTGACCCGGAAACCGTCGGCATCGCTTTGCACATCGACCTTGGCAACGACCAGCAGCAGGCACAGCGCTGACGTCGCCATCGACAGCCACGGCAACCATTGGCCGCGCTGCTTTTCCGGCACGGCGAACGCGGCGCGATGCCATTCCGGCACCGGCAGATCGCGCCACTGGCGCGCCTCATGGCTGAGCGTGTCCAGCATGGCGAGATCGGCCTGGCAATGCGGGCATTGCGCCAGGTGATCGGACAATTGCTGCTGCGTGGCTTCAGGCAGCAGATGCTCGCGGTAATCGCTGAGCAAAGGGCCGGCTTCTTCACAACGCATGTTTCAGTTCCTCATTTCCCCGCAGTTTCTGCAGGGCGGTGTACAAACGGGTTTTCGCGGTGTTCTCCGGGATGCCGAGCTGGCCGGCAATCTCCTCGAAGGTCAGGTGCTGGAAGAATTTCAGTTCCACCACCAGCCGCTGGTCGTTACTCAATTGCGCCATCAAGCGCAGCAGCGTGCTGCGCAGGCTGTCCTGCTCGACGCGGCGATGACTGCTGTCATCGGCGACGATCACGTCTTCGTCCACTTCCGCCGCTTTGTGCAGCGGGTTGCCGCGCCGCCGGCGCAGAAAGTCGACCGCGCGGTTGGCGACGATGCGCAGCAACCAGGCGGCGAACACGCCCTCGGCCCGGTAATTGGGCAGGTTGCGGTAGACCGCCAGAAACGCTTCCTGCATCAGGTCGAGCGCATCCTGCCGGTTACCGGTCATCCGGTAGGCGAGGTTGTAAACCCGCTTTTCATGGCGGCGAACCAGACTCAGCCAGGCGCGCTGTGATCCCCCCAGCGCCTTGGCAATCAGTTCGCCGTCGTCTGCTATTCCGAACATGGTTGTGTCTTTGTCGTGTGGAGCGGGTTGGGTGGGCCGGCTTGCGCAAGTCGGCCCGCGTGATTCCGGTGCTGCGGTCCCGTCCGCAGGGGCCGCTGTTCAGCTCGTCTGATCCTAATGTCGGTTGGTCGCAGCAAATAGTTTGTGCTGGTCGGAAAAAATTTATGCTGCCGGTCCGCCAGTCCGGCCAATGCCGGCGCGCAGTCGTTTCTACCTTGCTAGCAGGAGCATTGTCGATGAATGCAGTTCTGTCCGCCCGGAGCCATGCCCGGATCGTCCTGTTGACCAGCGTGCTGGCGGTACTGTCGACGGGCTGTGCCGGTCCCGGTGCGGTGAGCCAGGCGCCGCAGCCCGACGGCCCCGGCAAGTATCTGATCAATCCGGCCGGCACCATGCCGATTTATGAGCGCTGGCATTATGCGCAGGCGGCCCGGGTCGGCCAGACGATCTGGGTATCCGGACAAGTCGGCGCCAGACCCGATGCCACCACCATTGAGGCGCAGACCGAGATTGCCTTTGAGCGCCTGAAAGCAGCGCTGGAGGCGGCCGGTTCCAGTCTGGAGGACATTGTCGAACTGACCAGCTACCACACCAACATGGCCGATTTCCCGAAAGCCGCAGCCGTCAAGGACCGGTTTATCCCGCGGCATTACCCGGCGTGGACGGCGGTGGGCACCACCGGCCTGGTGATGCCGTCCGCACTGATCGAAATCAAGGCGGTGGCGGTGGTTGGCAGCGGCAAGCGGGTGGCAGTGGTCGGCGAAATGCCGGTCGACACGGCGCCGTAAATTGCTGCGCTGCAACAGGATAGTGGCCCGGCCCTGACGCCAACAGCCATCGTCGACCTGCGTGGTATAGTCCGCGCGATTGTCACCGACCGAGGCGCCATGCCGCCTTCGCTCGTATTCGCCGAACGGCGCCTTCGCGGCGCCGTTTGTTTGTCACCCTCTGCACAGAACGAGAGAGATGGAACGCACTGTCCTGATTAGCAATGATGTTGTCGTGATGGGCTTGCTGGCGCTGATTCTGGCGCTGGTTTTCAGCACCTCGCGCAGCCAGTGGTCGCCACTGAAAGCCTTTTACACCTACGTGCCGGCGATTTTTCTCTGTTATTTCCTGCCGTCCCTGCTGAACACCTTCGGCATCATCGATGGCAGTGCCTCCAATCTTTATCAGGTCGCGCGCAATTATTTCCTGCCGGCCAGCCTTGTCTTGCTGACCATGAGCGTCGATCTGAAGCGGCTGTTTGCGCTGGGGCCGAAAGCGCTGATCATGTTCCTGACCGGTACGCTCGGCGTGATGATTGGCGGGCCGCTGATGCTGTTCATCTATTCGCTGATTTCACCGGAAAGCGTTACCGGTACTGAT
This sequence comes from Pseudomonadota bacterium, assembly GCA_049324755.1. Lineage (GTDB taxonomy): Bacteria > Pseudomonadota > Gammaproteobacteria > Enterobacterales > Permianibacteraceae > Permianibacter. The sequence continues at coordinate 83,341 of JBMOMZ010000032.1, read as the reverse complement.
CCGGATTCGCTATGGCGCGGCCTTGCCACCATTGCCGGCAGCTGGATTGGCGGCGCCGCCAACCAGGCCGCGCTGCGCGAAACTTACAATACGCCGGGCGATCTGTTCTCGGTGATGGTGACCATCGACATCGTCATCGGCAATCTGTGGATGGCGTTTCTGTTCTTCCTGATCGGCAATGCCGAGCGCATCGATCGCTGGCTCAAAGCTGACACCCGCGCGATTGATGACGTGCGCATGACGGTCGAGAAATTCCAGGCCGAACACAAACGCGAAATGACACTGAACGATCTGATGATCATGGTCGGCCTCGCGATTGGCGTCACCGGTTTGTCGCATTGGCTCGGTGGCAGTATTGCCAAATACATCGGCGAACATGCACCATTTTTGAAAACCTGGAGCCTCGACAGCACCTTCCTGTGGGTGGTGATTCTGGCGACCGCCGGCGGTCTTGGCCTGTCGTTTACCCGCGCCCGCAATCTCGAAGGCGTTGGCGCCTCGAAACTCGGCTCCGGCTTTCTGTACGTCCTGATCGCGACCGTCGGCATGCAGATGAATATCGCCGCCGTGGCCGATCACTGGCAGCTGTTCTTCGTCGGCCTGTTCTGGATTCTGACCCATGGCGCGCTGCTGTTTATCGTCGCCAAGCTGATTCGCGCGCCGCTGTTCTTCCTCTGCGTCGGCTCGCAGGCCAACATCGGCGCGGCGGCATCGGCACCAGTGGTGGCCGCGGCGTTTCATCCATCGCTGGCGCCGGTCGGTGTGCTGCTGTCGGTGTTTGGTTATGTGCTTGGCACGTATGGTGGTTACCTCTGTGCCGAGATGATGCGTATCGTCTCCGGTGGCTGACAGGAGTGAAGGAAAAAGATGAGCGAATTTGTCCTGCATGAACGCCTCGCCGCCGACTGTCTGGTCGTCGGCGACTGGCCGCTGTGCCGCGTGTTGCTGATGAATGACAGCAATTTCCCGTGGCTGATTCTGGTGCCGCGCCGGCCGGATTTGCGCGAGATTTATCAGCTTGATGCGGCTGATCGCGCCCAGTTTCTCGCCGAATCCTGCGCACTCGGCGAAGCGCTGATGCAGCAGTTTGCCGGCGACAAATTGAACGTTGCCGCGCTCGGCAATATGGTGCCGCAGCTGCATATCCACCACATCGTGCGCAAAGTCGGCGATGCCGCGTGGCCGGCGCCGGTGTGGGGCAAGCTGCCGGCGCAGCCGTATGCGCCGGCAGCCGCCGAAGCGCTGCTGAAAGCGCTGCGGGCGAAGTTGTCGCTGTAATCGTCGCGGGTGATGGCCGCTTTGATTTCGTCAGGAATTGCGCAAACACGGTCGTCCCGGCGAAAGCCGGGACCCATTTTGACTGGATGAAATGGATACCGGCGTTCGCCGGTATGACAGCCTGCCAATCTGATCAGATTTTCCTTAACTGAGTGCTCACTTTCCGCACGATTCCTGTTGCGACAGGAAATTCGCGCTGCGGCCGCGACCGGCTTTAGGCTAAGATCGGCGCTGGGAGTCGGCCAGACAGTCGCTGGTGCCGCAAGGTGCTGGAGGAAAGTCCGGACTCCATAGGGCAGGGTGCCAGGTAACGCCTGGACGGCGCGAGCCGATGGAAAGTGCAACAGAAAGATACCGCCGATGTGGCGAGTCCGGTGCCGGCAACGGCACCGGATACTGTCGCAGGTAAGGGTGAAATGGTGCGGTAAGAGCGCACCGCGTCCCTGGCAACAGGCGATGGCACGGCAAACCCCACCCGGAGCAAGACCAAATAGGCGTCCAATGGCGTGGCCCGCGCTGGACGCGGGTAGGTTGCTTGAGCCGACTGGTGACAGGCGGCCCAGAGGAATGACTGTCCTCGACAGAATCCGGCTTATCGGCCGACTCCCAACTTTTCTTCCCCGGCTGCCGAGGCAGGCGCTTCCTGACCAAACTTAAAGTGAATTCTCACGTTCCGCAGCCAAGATTTTGATTTCCTTTTCTTCCTTGCAATTGGTACTTATCCACAAGCTGTGATCCAGCGCTAAGTCCTTGTCGCACAAGCGATATTTCCCCGGTTTTGAACAGGAATTCGCTTGACGCTGATCACCCTCGTTTCTATAGTGGCGAAAAGTGGGGAAACGTGTCGATTTGTGGATCTCACGTAACCAAGTGACGGAAAGGACTGAACTGTCGTGTTTCGCGGGGCAAGTGCCATCTCGGTAGACGCCAAAGGCCGCATCGCCATGCCGGCCCGGCACCGTGACGCCCTGCAGAACCTCTGTGCCGGCCAGCTGGTCATCACCCGAGATCTGAGCCTGCCCTGCCTGCTGGTGTTTCCGATGCCGGCCTGGGAGCGGCTCGAGCAAGACCTCGAGAAGTTGTCGAACACCAATCCTGTCCACCAACGCATCAAGCGCATCCTGATGGGTTTTGCCACGGAAGTGGAGCTCGACAGCGCCGGTCGCATGCTGTTGCCGTCCGTGCTGCGCGAACAGTGTGGTTTGACCAAGGACGCGATGCTGGTTGGCCAGGGCAAGGTGTTCCAGCTCTGGGATGCCATCCGCTGGGACGAGCAGATCCGGGTCGACATCGAGGCGCACGGTACCGACAACAACGATTTGCCGCCGTTGTCGTTCTAAGGAGCCGCACTCATGCACGAGACGGTACTCCTGCACGAATCGGTGGCAGCGCTGGCGGTGCGTGCCGACGGTTTTTATGTCGACGCGACCTTTGGTCGCGGCGGCCACAGCGGTTTGATTTTGCAGCAGCTGGGACCGGCGGGCCGGCTGCTCGGTATTGATAAAGATCCGCAGGCGATTGCGGCGGCGCACGAGAAGTTCGGCGCCGATCCGCGGTTTTCGATCGAGCAGGGTGCGTTTTCGCAGCTGGCCGAATTGATTGCACGGCGCGGCATGACCGGCAAGGTCGATGGCGTGTTGATGGACTTGGGCGTGTCGTCGCCTCAACTGGACGAAGCGGTGCGCGGTTTCAGCTTTATGCGTGACGGAGAACTGGACATGCGCATGGATCCCACGCGGGGACAAAGCGCAGCTGCCTTTCTCGCCACGGCGACGGATGAAGCCATCGCCGATGTGCTCTATCGTCTCGGCGAAGAGCGCCAGTCGCGCCGCATTGCCCGTGCCATTGTTGCGGCCCGCGCTGTCGAACCGATCACCCGCACCGTCCAGCTCGCCAATATCGTCGCCGACGCGCTGCCGCGTCACGAAAAGCACAAGCATCCGGCCACCCGCACCTTCCTTGCGCTGCGGCTGCACGTCAACGATGAACTCGGCGAAGTCGAGCGGGTGTTGCCGCAGGCGCTTGAGGTGCTGGCGCCGGGCGGTCGCGTTGCCGTGATCAGTTTCCATTCGCTGGAAGACCGGATCGTCAAGCAGTATTTCAAGCGCGAAGCCAAAGGCGACGATCTGCCGAAAGATCTGCCGATCCGGCACAGCGAGATCCATGCCCGGATCAAGTCGCTTGGCAAAATCCTGCCGAGCAAAGAAGAAATTGCCCGCAATCCGCGCTCCCGGAGCGCGGTGCTGCGCGTCGCGGAGAAACTCTGATGAGCGCGACGCCGAACCAGCCCTCCCTGCTCACAGCCATGCTGACCAGTCTGCGTGGCTTTGGCGTAGGTGTGGCCCTGCTCGCGCTGCTGACGCTGTTGTCGGCGCTCGCGGTCGTGTGGAGCGCGCACCAGACCCGGATGGCGCGCGCCGAGCTGGAAGCGCTGGAAAAGCAGCGCGATGAACTGGACAGCGAGTTCCGTGCCCTGAAACTCGGCCAGGCCGCGTTGGCCGAACACGGCCGGGTGGAAAACATGGCGAAATCCCGGCTCGGCATGGAGCGGGTCAGCATTGAAAACGAACGGGTGGTGGAACAATGACCACTCGCGAACCGAAAACGCCGGTCAAAAGCCCGGTCGCCAAGGCGATGGGCAGCAACACGGCAAAAGCCAGCGCCGACACCCGGCGCAACTATCCGTTGCACAACTGGCGTTTCTATTTCCTCGGTGGCGTGCTGGTGCTCGGTTTTGTCGGGCTCGGCGTGCGCGCCGGCTATCTGCAGCTGGTCGAACATTCGTTCCTGCAAAAAGAAAGTGCGGCGCGGGCGCTGCGCGATGCGCCGATTGCCAGCTACCGCGGCAGCATTCTCGATCGCAACGGCCAGGAACTGGCGGTGTCCCTGGAAGTGGCGTCGGTGTTTCTGGATCCGAAAGAAATCATCGACAAACACGATGCCGAAGGCATGCGTGACAGCACCGCCTGGCATCAGTTGGCGGCCATGCTCGGGCTGAAAACCAAGGCGTTGAACAAGCTGGTCGACAGCAATGCCAACAAGCATTTCGTCTGGGCCAAGCGCCAGCTGGAACCGACCGTTGCGCAGCTGATTCGCCAGCTCGATCTGCCCGGCGTGCATTTGACCCGTGAATACCGTCGTTCGTATCCGACCGGCGAAGTGGCGGCGCATTTGGTGGGCTTCACCAATATCGATGAGCAGGGCATTGAAGGCATTGAGCGGGCGTTCAACGAACAGCTGACCGCCACCCACGGAGCGGAACGGCAGATCCTTGATCGCAAGCGTCGGGTGATCGAGTCCAAAGGCGTGGTCAAAGATGCGGAACCGGGCCAGGACATCATGCTGTCCATCGACAGCCGGTTGCAGACGCTGACTTTCCGCGAGCTGCGCGACACGGTGAAAAAGCACCGCGCCCGGGCCGGCTCGGCAGTGATTCTGGATGTCAATACCGGCGAAGTGTTGGCCATGGCGAACTGGCCGTCCTACAACCCGAACAAGCGCAACGACCGGCCGAAAGGCGCCACCCGCAACCGTGCCATCACCGACATGTTCGAGCCCGGGTCGGCGGTCAAGCCGTTGGTCGTGATCAGTGCGCTGGAGTCGGGCAAGTATGCGCCGGGCACGGTCATTGATACCCGGCCGGGCCAGATGCGCGTCGGCGGTTCCTGGGTGCGCGACATCCACAACTATGGCGTGCTCGATGTCACCGGCGTCATTCGCAAATCCAGCAACGTCGGCGTGGCGCAAATGGCGCTGAGCCTGCCGAAAGAGCAGTTCCTCGGCACCTATCAACGGTTCGGTCTCGGCTTGCCGCTGGGTACCGGTTTCCCGGGTGAAACCGCCGGTCGGCTCAAGATCGACAAACGCTGGTCAAAGTTCGAACTCGCGACGGCCTCGTACGGTTACGGCCTGACTGCCAGTCCGCTGCAACTGGCCAGTGTCTACGCGACGCTTGCCAGCGGCGGCATCAAGCGCCCGGTCAGCCTGTTGAAAGTCAAAGACGGGGTGATAGGCGAGCGGGTGGTTGATGAGCGCATCGCCAAACAGGTGCTGGCGATGATGAAAGAAGTGGTCAAGGACGGCGGCACCGGCAAGCAGGCAAAGGTTGGCGGTTATTGCGTGTCGGGCAAGACCGGTACGGTGCACAAAGCGGTGCCCGGCGGCTACAGCGATGAATATTTCTCGGTGTTTGCCGGCATTGCGCCGTGCGACAAGCCGCGCCTGTCGATGGTGATCGTCGTGGACGAACCGAATGGTGAGAAGCACTACGGCGGCGATATCGCCGCGCCGGTGTTCAGTACCGTGATGGAACAGGCACTGCGTTTGATCAACGTCGCGCCGGATGATGAATCGGTGCTCCGGGTTGCCCAACAACCGCCCGGATCAAAACCAGCCGCAGGAGGCAACGATGCCTGAGTTGAATGGCAATCTGACCCTGCAACAATTGCTCGCCGACGAGCGGGTATTGCTGCCGGCCGCATTGGCCGCCGTTCCGGTCAGCCGGCTCACGCTGGACAGTCGCGATGTCCAGTTCGGTGATGTGTTCATTGCCTTGGCCGGCACCACCACCGATGGCCGCAAATTCATCAACGATGCCTTTGCCAAAGGTGCGGTCGCCGCGCTGGCGGAAGCGGCCAATGGTGATGAGCGCATTGTGGCGGTACCGAATCTGCGGATGCGGGTGTCGGCGTTGGCCGCAAAACTGTATGGCGATGCCAGCAGCAAGCTGCCGCTGTATGGCGTGACCGGCACCAACGGCAAAACCACCATCTGCCAGTTGCTGGCTGCCGCATTGACCCGTTTGCAGGGGCCGACCTTTGTGCTCGGTACGCTCGGTTATGGCCTGTACGGCGCGTTGCAGCCGGGCCGGCACACGACCCCGGATGCGATTGCGCTGCAGCGCTTGCTGGCCGATGGCGTCAAGCAGGGCGCGCGTGCTGCCGCGATGGAAGTGTCCTCGCATGGTCTGGATCAGGGCCGCGTTGAAGCGCTGCATTTCCGTACGGCGATTTTCAGCAATCTCACCCGCGATCATCTTGATTATCACGGCACCATGGCCGCGTATGGCGCCGCCAAGCGCCGACTGTTTGTCTGGCCCGGTTTGCAGCACGCCGTGATCAATGCCGATGACGAGTTTGGCCGCGAACTGCTCGCGGACAGCGCCATCACGGCGGCGAAATATTGCTACGGCACCCGCGCCCATGCGATGGCCGGTGTTGCCGGCAGCGTGCATGCGGAGCGCATTCATTACAGCAGCGAAGGCATCATGGCGGAAATCGTCACGCCGTGGGGTCGCAAGCTGTTGCAAAGCCCGCTGCTCGGTGAATTCAACCTGAGCAATTTGCTGGCGGCGCTGACCGCGCTGTGCGCCAACGGTTACAGCCTTGATGACGTCGCCGGTGTGCTGGGGACGGTGCGGCCGATTGCCGGCCGGATGGAGCGCTTTGGCGGCGGCGACAAGCCGCTGGTGGTTGTCGATTACGCCCATACCCCGGACGCGCTGGAAAAAGCCGTGATGGCGTTGCGTCTGCATTGCCACGGCAAAGTCGCGGTGGTGTTTGGCTGCGGCGGTGATCGTGACAAAGGCAAGCGACCGGAGATGGGCGCGATTGCCGAGCGGTTTGCCGATGTGGTGCTGCTCAGCAATGACAATCCGCGCTCGGAGGAGCCGCTGGCCATTGCCAACGACATTCGCGCCGGCATGAAAGCTGGCCAGCAGGTTCGCTTTATTGCCGATCGCAAACAGGCGATCGCGACGATTCTGTCCGAGCTGCAGGCCGGTGATGCGGTATTGCTGGCGGGCAAAGGCCATGAGGCCTATGTCGAAGCAAACGGCCAGCGCACGCCGTACTCGGAAGTGGCAGTTGTCCAGGATTTGTTGCAGCAATGGCCAGGAGCGCGCCCGTGATCACGATGCGCTTGATGGATATCGCACAGGCCGTCGCAGGTCGGTTGATCGGCGCCGATTCATCGGCGGCCGAGAAAATTGTGCGTGCCGTCAATACCGACTCCCGGCAGGCCATTGCCGAGTCATTGTTTGTCGCACTGCGCGGCGAGCGTTTTGACGCCCACGATTTTGCCGCGGCGGCAGTCAGCGCGGGTGCCATCGCGCTGTTGGTCGAGCGCGAATTGCCGCTGGCCGTGCCGCAAATCATCGTCGCTGACACGCGCCTTGCCTTGGGTGATCTGGCGCGGGCCTGGCGTCGGCGCTGCCGCGCCACCGTGGTGGGTTTGACCGGCAGCGCCGGCAAAACCACGGTCAAGGAAATGATCGCCAGCATCCTGCGTCAGGATGGCGAGACACTCGCCACGCTCGGCAATCTCAACAACGATATCGGGGTGCCGTTGACGCTGTTCCGGCTCGGCGCCGAGCACAAGTACGCCGTGATCGAAATGGGCGCGAATCACCGCGGTGAAATTGCCTACTGCGCCGGCATCGCCGAGCCGACCGTGGCCGCGATCACCTTGATCGGCGCGGCGCATCTGGAAGGTTTCGGTTCGCTCGAAGGCGTGGCGCATGCCAAGAGCGAGATCTATGCCGCCTTGCCGGCCAATGGCATCGCGGTACTGAACGAAGACGCACTGTTCCAGCCGATTCTGCGCGCCGCCATTGGCGCACGCCGCAGCATCCGTTTTGGCCGCCAGCCGAGCGCCGACGTCTGTGCCGAGCAGGTCATGCTCGATGCCGATGCCTGTGCGCGCTTCACGTTGGTGACGCCGCGTGGCCGCGTCGCGGTGCAGTTGCCGGTGCCGGGTCAGCACAACGTCATGAACGCACTGACCGCAGCGGCCATGGCGGAAGCGCTGCAATTGCCGCTTGAACTGATCGCCCGCGGTTTGGCCGCGACGCCGGTCGTGGGTGGTCGCCTGGTTCGCAAGCAGGCGCGCTGCGGTGCGGTGCTGATCGACGACACCTACAACGCCAATCTGTCGTCGGTGAAAGCGGCGATTGATCTACTGGTCAGCCTGCCGGGCCGGCCGGTGCTGGTATTCGGCGACATGGGCGAGCTTGGCAACGAGGCGGCGGCCATTCACGCCGAAGTCGGCCACTACGCCAGGCAAAAGCAGGTCGCCGCCGTTTACACGCTGGGCCAATTGAGCGCCGACACCAGCACCGCATTCGGTGCCGGTGGCCAGCATTTTTCCGCACTCGAGCCGCTGCTTGCGGCGCTTGAGTCAGCCTTGACCCGCGACCATGTCGTGCTGGTCAAGGGTTCCCGCAGTGCACGCATGGAGCGCGTTGTTTCTGCTCTTTCCAGCCCCAACGACGACAACAAACACGGGGAGATGCACTGATGCTTTTGTGGCTCGCACAATATCTCGAACAGTACTACCACGGCTTCAATGTCTTTGGTTACCTGACCCTGCGCACGATTCTTGGCGTGCTGACTTCGCTGGCGATTTCACTGATCGTCGGTCCCAAGATGATCGATTGGCTGCGTCATTACCAAGTTGGCCAGACCGTACGCAAGGACGGCCCGCAAACGCACCTGAGCAAATCCGGTACGCCGACCATGGGCGGCACCCTGATTCTGGTGTCGATCGCGCTCAGCACGCTGCTCTGGGCCAATCTGGACAACCGTTTTGTCTGGGTTGTGCTGCTGGTTACGCTCGGCTTTGGTGCCATCGGTTTTGCTGACGATTACATCAAACTGGTGCGCAAGGATCCGAAGGGCCTCATCGCGCGCTGGAAGTATTTCTGGCAGTCGGTATTCGGCTTGGCGGCCGCGCTGTATCTGTACCTGAACGCGGCCAGCCCGGCCGAAACCACCTTGATCATTCCGTTCTTCAAGAACGTGCTGATTCCGCTTGGCGCGTTCTATGTGCTGCTGACCTATTTCGTCATCGTCGGTACCAGCAACGCCGTCAACCTGACCGATGGCCTGGACGGTCTGGCAATTGTGCCGACGGTCATGGTCGCCGGCGCGCTGGCGATTTTTGCTTACGTCACCGGCAACACCGTGTTCGCCGAATACCTGCAGATCCCCTATGTCAAGGGCGTTGGTGAAGTGGCGGTGTTCTGTGGCGCGATCGTCGGTGCCGGTCTCGGTTTTCTCTGGTTCAACACCTATCCCGCCATGGTGTTCATGGGCGATGTCGGTGCGCTCGCGCTCGGCGCGGCACTCGGTATCGTGGCCGTGCTGGTGCGCCAGGAACTGGTGCTGTTCGTCATGGGCGGGGTGTTCGTGATGGAAACGGTGTCGGTGATGGTGCAGGTCGCCTCGTTCAAGCTGACCGGCCGCCGGGTGTTCCGGATGGCGCCGATTCATCACCATTTCGAGTTGAAAGGTTGGCCGGAGCCGCGGGTGATTGTGCGGTTCTGGATCATCACGGTGATTCTGGTGCTGGCAGGGCTTGCCACGCTGAAACTGCGTTAAGGAAAGGCTGCAATGGTTGATGCACGTCGCTTTCATGTGATCGCCGGTCTGGGCAAGACCGGGGTGTCGGTTGCGCGCTATTTGCGCAGCCGCGGCGTGCCGTTTGCCGTGACCGACAGCCGGACTACCCCGCCGGGTGTGGATCAGCTCAGGCAGATTGCGCCGGATGTCGAATGCAAGTTTGGCGCGCTCGATGCCGAACTGCTGGCGAAAGCAGACGTGATCGTATTGTCGCCAGGGTTGGCACTGGCCGAGCCGTCGATTGTTGCCGCGCGCAGCCGCGGCGCCCAGGTGATTGGCGACATCGAATTGTTTGTGCAGGTGGCGCGCGCACCGATCATCGCCATCACCGGTTCGAACGGCAAAAGCACGGTCACCATGCTGACCGGCCACTTGCTCAATCACGCCGGCAAGAAAGCGCTGGTCGGCGGCAACATCGGCATTCCGGCGCTGGATCTGCTGGAACAGCCGGTGCCTGATTACTATGTGCTGGAGCTGTCGAGTTTCCAACTGGAAACGACCTACAGCCTGCACGCGGCCGCGGCGACGGTGCTGAACATCAGCGAAGATCATATGGATCGCTATCCGTCGCTGGCGGCCTACGCACAAGCCAAGGCGCGCATTTATCACCACGCTGCGGTAGCCGTCATCAATGCCGATGATCGGGAAACCCGCCGTGATTTCGATTTGGCCCGTCGTTTCGTCGCATTTGCCGTGCACCACACCGATGCCGATTACCGGGTCGAGCATATCGACGGTCGCCGGTTCCTGACCGTGGGTGAACAGGCCTTCGCCGATCTGGCACATCTGCCGATCCAAGGTGAGCACAATGCCGCCAACGTGTTGGCCGCGGTGGCCTTGTGTGAAGCGGTTGGTGTCAAAGCCGAAAAACTGCGTGACGGTTTGCGCAGCTTCCAGGGCCTGCCGCACCGCTGTGTGCTGGTGCGCGAACACAAAGGCGTGCGCTATTACAACGATTCGAAAGCGACCAATGTCGGTGCTGCCCTGGCGGCGATCAACGGCATTGGCCCGGTCATCACCGGCAAACTGGTGATCATCGCCGGTGGTGATGCCAAGGGTCAGGATTTGTCGCCGCTGCTGCCGGCGTTTGCCCAGTATGCCCGCGCCGTGGTCTTGCTCGGCCGTGATGCTGAACGGGTTTCGGCGGTGGTGCCGGATACCGTTCGGCAAGAGTTTGTCGACAGCATTGAGGAGGCGGTGACTTCGGCCGCGGATCTGGCCGAGGCAGGCGATGCCGTGTTGTTGTCGCCGGCCTGCGCTTCGCTGGACATGTTCCGCAATTACGAAGAGCGCGGCGACCGGTTCAGCCGGGCGGTGGAGGCGTTGCCATGATGGCCCGCCTGCAACGCTGGTTCGGCCACAGCACGGACACGGCACCGGCGGTGTTTGACCGCTGGCTGGCGGGTCTGGTCGTGCTGCTGCTGGCGCTCGGCATCTTGATGGTGGCCTCCAGCTCGTTGCCGTTTGCGATGGAGCGGCATGACAACGGCTTCTATTTTGTCATCCGGCATCTGGTTTATCTCGGCATCGGTGGTGTGGCAGCAGCGCTGATCCTGACCAGGCCGAGCGCGGACTGGCAGAAAATCGCCATGCATCTGCTGGTTGCTTGCTTGGTCATGCTGGTGCTGGTGTTGCTGCTCGGGCGCGAAATCAACGGCGCCAAGCGCTGGCTCGGCGTCGGCGTGTTCACGGTACAGGTGTCCGAGCTCGCCAAGCTGTTTGTGATCATTTATCTGGCCGACTACCTGCAGCGCCGCAATGAGCTGCTGCGCACGCGCTTTGAAGGATTTTTCCGGCCGCTGCTGATTCTCGGTTTCACCACGTTCCTGCTGCTGCTGGAGCCGGATTACGGTGCCAGCGTCGTGATCACGGCGACTTGCCTCGCGATGATGTTCCTTGCCGGTGCCAAAGTCTGGCAGTTCATCGCGCTGTGTCTGGTCGCAGGTGCCGCATTGGCGGTGGTGGCACTGTCGGCGGAATACCGGTTGGCACGACTGAAAACGTTTTTGGATCCCTGGGCTGATCCCTATGGCAGCGGTTACCAATTGACCCAGTCACTGATCGCGTTTGGTCGCGGTGAATGGGCCGGACAGGGGCTGGGCAACAGCCTGCAGAAGCTGGCTTACCTGCCGGAAGCGCACACCGATTTTGTTTTTGCCGTGGTTGCCGAAGAATTCGGTTTCATCGGCGTCATCGCGGTACTGACGCTGTTTACGCTGCTGGTGCTGCGTATCCTGCGGGTGGCGCAGCTGGCGCTGAAAGCCGAGATGGCGTTTCCGGCTTACGCCTGCGTCGGCATTGCCACCTGGTTTGCCTTGCAAGCGCTGATCAACATCGGTGTGGCGAGCGGCGCGTTGCCGACCAAAGGTCTGACGCTGCCGTTCATTTCCTACGGTGGCAATGCCGTGATCGTCACGATGGCCGCGATCGCATTTGTGCTGCGGGTAGATTACGAGCGCCGCCTGCGCGGCGGTGTTGGTCGCAACGTGCGTCCGGAACGGGCGCGAAAAATGACCACGGAACCGGAGCGCAATGAAGCGGCGCGAGACGATGACACTGACGAGGTGACGGCATGAGCGCGCCTTGTCTGTTGATCGCCGCCGGCGGCACCGGTGGCCATATTTTCCCGGCACTGGCCGTTGCTGACGTGCTGCGCGCGCGCGGCTGGCGGATCGAGTGGCTCGGTAGCCGTGGCGGCCTGGAGGAGCAGTTGGTGCCGCCACGCGCGATCCCGCTGCACTTGCTGGCGATCAGTGGCTTGCGCGGCAAAGGCGTCAAGGCGCTGTTGCTGGCGCCGTTTCGCATGGTCGGCGCAATGCTGGCGGCGCGCCGCGTGTTGCAGCAAACGCGAGCCGACGTCGTGCTGGGCATGGGCGGTTTTGCCAGTGGCCCCGGAGGCTTGATGGCGCGCATCAGCGGTCGGCCGCTGGTGATCCACGAACAGAACGCGATTGCCGGTTTGACCAATCGCTGGCTGGCGAAAGTGGCGACGGTGGTGCTGCAGGCATTTCCGAATGCGTTTGCCGATGCGGCGGTTCGCTCGGTGGGCAATCCGGTGCGGGCCGACTTGCTGAAACTGGCGCCGGCCGCCGAGCGTTTCGCCGATCGCAGCGGTGCATTGCGGATTCTGGTGGTCGGCGGCAGTCGCGGTGCCGCGGTATTGAACGAGCAGGTGCCGGCAGCGGTCGCGCAGCTGAACGCCGAGGTCGAAGTGTGGCATCAGACCGGTCGTCAGCAGCAGGCGGTGACGCAGGCGCGGTATGGCGATCGGCGCGGTGTCCGGGTCAGCGAATTTATTGATGACATGGCAGCGGCATACAGCTGGGCCGATGTGGTGATTTGCCGCGCCGGTGCCTTGACGGTTTCCGAAGTGGCGGCGGTCGGTGTACCGGCGATTTTCGTTCCGTATCCGCATGCAGTGGATGACCACCAGACCGCGAACGCACGCTATCTGAGTGAGCGCGGTGCGGCGTGGTTGCTGCCGCAGACCGAGCTGACGCCGGCGGTGCTGGCGGCGCGGTTGAACACGCTGGCCGGTCAGCGTGATGTGCTGAAGAACATGGCGGTAGCGGCCCAGGCCGCTGCCATTAACGATGCTGCCGAACAAGTGGCAGCCGCCTGCGAGCGCGTCATCGATGCGCGCCATACGCAGGCATCGAACGAGAGGAACGGCAATGGCTAACGGTACTTACAATGTGCCGGAAATGCGCCGGATCCGACGCATCCATTTCATTGGCATCGGCGGTGCCGGCATGGGCGGCATTGCCGAGGTGCTGCTGAACCAGGGTTATCAGGTCTCCGGTTCCGACATGGCGGACAACAGCGTGACCCAGCGCTTGAAGGCGCTCGGTGCGACGGTGTTCCGTGGTCATGTCGACAGCAATGTCACCGGCTCCGATGTCGTGGTCGTGTCGACCGCGATCAAGCCGGACAACGAAGAATTGCTCGCCGCGCGGGCGCACCGCATTCCGGTGGTGCCGCGCGCCGAGATGTTGGCCGAGCTGATGCGGTTCCGGCACGGCATTGCGGTCGCCGGCACGCACGGCAAAACCACGACCACGAGTCTGACGGCATCGATTCTCGCCGAAGGCAATCTCGATCCGACCTTTGTCATCGGCGGCCTGCTGAACAGCGCCGGCACCAATGCCCGGCTCGGCAGCAGCCGCTATCTGGTCGCAGAAGCGGACGAAAGCGATGCTTCATTCCTGCATCTGCAACCGATGGTCTCGGTGGTCACCAACATCGATGCCGACCACATGGACACCTACAAAGGCGACTTCGAAGAGCTGAAGAATGTCTTCGTCGAGTTCCTGCACAACCTGCCGTTCTACGGTCTGGCCGTGCTCTGCACCGATGACGAAAACGTCCGCGAAATTCTGCCGCGCGTGACCCGGCCGGTCGTGACCTATGGTTTTGATCCGGATGCCGATGTCCGCGCCACCGATGTCGTGCAGGGGGATGGCCGCAGCCGCTTCAATGTCCACCGTCGCGGTCATGCCCCGTTGGCGGTGACCTTGAACTTGCCGGGCCGGCACAACGTGCTGAACGCGCTGGCAGCAATCGCCATCGGCACCGAAGAAGGTGTCAGCGATGAGGCGATCGTCCGCGCCTTGGCGCAGTTCAAAGGCGTCGGTCGCCGGTTCCAGTCGCATGGCGAATTTGACACGGCAAACGGCAAAATCTGGTTGGTCGATGACTATGGCCACCACCCGCGCGAAGTCGGTGCAGTGGTCAAAGCCATCCGCGCCAACTGGCCGCAGCGCCGGCTGGTCATGATTTACCAACCACATCGCTATACCCGTACTCGCGATTTGTATGAAGACTTCGCGCAAGTGCTGTCGGAGCCCGATGCGTTGTTGCTGATGGACGTGTACAGCGCTGGCGAAGCGCCGATCGCCGGTGCCGACAGTCGTTCGCTGTGTCGCAGCATTCGCGCGCGCGGCAAGCTGGACCCGATTTTTATCGAGAACAAGACGGAGCTGCCGGACGTGCTGGCCAATGTGCTGCGCGACGGTGATCTGCTGCTGACCCAAGGTGCCGGCGACATCGGTGGTATCGCCAAGCAGTTGGCGGCGGTCAAGCTCGATCTGGTGGCGTTGAAAAACGTCTGGAGTACGAAATGAATCTGTCTGCCATCCAACGTACTGCGCTGCCGGCGCCGACTGCGTTTGGCAAAGTCGCCGTGCTGTTCGGCGGTACCTCAGCCGAGCGGGAAGTGAGTTTACGTTCGGGCAAAGCGGTGCTGGACGCCTTGCAGCGGGCCGGTATCGATGCCCACGGCGTCGATGCGGTCGGGGATTTTCTGCTGACCCTGAAAAGCCAAGGCTTTGCCCGGGTCTGGAATGCGGTGCACGGCCGTGGTGGCGAAGACGGTCAGCTGCAAGGCGCCCTGCAATTGCTCGGCATTCCTTGCACAGGCTCCGGTGTCGGCGCTTCCGCGCTGGCGATGGACAAGGCGCGTGCCAAGCAGCTGTGGCAGGGCATCGGCCTGTCGACGCCGAATTTTCTGTTGGTCACTGCCGAGATGGTGGCGACCGAAGCCAAGGCGGCGGAACTGTTTGGCAAGCTCGGACCGATTCTGATGGTCAAGCCGGCACACGAAGGTTCCAGCGTTGGCATGGCGAAAGTGCGGACGCCGGCCGAATTGCAGCAGGCCGTTGGTGAGGCCATGAAGTACGACCGCAGTGTCATTGTCGAGCGCTTCATCAGCGGTCCGGAGTACACCGTCGCGATCGTTGGCGACGAAGTGCTGCCGAGCATCTCGATGGTGACGCCGCGCGATTTTTACGATTACCAGGCCAAGTATCACAGCGGCGGTACGACCCAGTATCACTGTCCGAGTGGTCTGTCGGCCGAAGATGAAGCGGCACTCGGCAAGCTGGCGAAGTGGGCGTTTGATTCGCTCGGTTGCCAAGGCTGGAGCCGGGTTGATGTCATGCGCGATGCCGCCAGTCAGCAATTTTTTGTCCTGGAAGTGAACACCGTACCGGGCATGACCGAAACGAGTTTGGTACCGAAAGCGGCGAAAGTCGCCGGAATGAGTTTTGAAGAACTGGTGCAGCGCATTCTGCTGCCGACCTTGACGGCATAACGAGCAGGCACGATGGCGCAGGCGACACGGAAAACCACCGACAGCGTTCCGCTGACCGACAAGGTCAAGGCGGCGCTGCCGTTCGTGTCGGCGCTGCTGCTGCTGATCGGCGCGACCATTCTGGTGGTGTTTATCCAGCAGAAATACCGTAGCGCTGACAGCTGGCAGTTGCAGCGGGTGCGGGTCGAAGGCGATCTGCGTCAGGTCAAGTCGGCGGATGTGCTGGCGGCGATGCAAGTGCAAGCCGGAATGACGCTGGCAGAACTGGATCTGCGTGCCTTGCATGCGCGGGTCGCTGCGCTGCCTTGGGTCAAGTCGGTCAGTTTGCGCCGGGTCTACCCGGGTGAGCTGCAGGTCAGTGTCAGCGAGCGGACGCCGTGGCTGCGCTTGAACAGCAAAGAATTGATTGATGTCGACGGTAATCCGTATGCACCGGCCAATGCCGCGGCGTTCAGCCACCTGCCGGTGCTGCATAGCTCGCATGGTCAGTTGGAGATTGCAGTGGCCCGGTTTGTCGGTGGCAATGACCAATTGAAGCCACTCGGTCTGACCATTGCCGAATTGGCCTTGAGTGGCCGCGGTGCCCTGGAAATGACGCTGAACAACGGCACTCGCTTGTTGTTCGGCCGCGATGACTGGGATGGCCGCCTGCAACGGTTTCTCGGCTTGTATCCGGAGTTGGTGACCGGCGAGCGGGTACCCAGGTATGTCGATCTGCGTTATGACACCGGTTTTGCGGTGGCATGGCCGGAGGCCGAATCCGCGTTGCCGACGGACCGCGTCATCAGCCGGACGGCAGGGTTATAGCGCTGAGTCGAATCGGCGCAGACAGAACAAAAACAGGCGCAAGAGCTGGCGCCAACAACAGCCACCGGTACAGCGGTGACAGGGAAAAGATGGTGAAAATGGCAGACAAAAAATTGATCGTCGGCTTGGACATCGGAACGTCCAAGGTCGTCGCCATTGTCGGCGAAATTTCGACCGACGGTGAAATCCAGATCATCGGCCTCGGGTCGCATCCGTCCCGTGGCCTGAAAAAAGGCGTGGTGGTCAATATCGAATCGACCGTGCAGTCGATTCAGCGCGCGGTGGAAGAAGCGGCACTGATGGCCGGTTGCGAGATCCATTCGGTGTACACCGGCATTGCCGGTTCACATGTCCGCAGCCTGAACTCGCACGGCATCGTTGCGATTCGTGATCAGGAAGTCACTTATGACGACGTGCTGCGGGTGATCGATGCGGCGCGTGCGGTGGCGATTCCGGCCGATCAGAAAATCCTGCATGTGCTGCCGCAGGAATTCATCATCGACAACCAGGAAGGCATTCGCGAGCCGGTCGGCATGTCGGGCGTGCGGCTGGAAGCGAAAGTCCATATCGTGACCGGTGCGGTCAGCGCAGCCCAGAATATCGTCAAGTGCATACGCCGCTGCGGCCTGGAAGTGGATGAGATCATTCTGGAGCAGGTGGCATCGAGCTATGCCGTGCTGACCGAAGACGAAAAAGATTTGGGCGTGTGCTTGGTCGATATCGGTGGCGGTACCACCGATATCGCCATTTTTACCGGCGGCGCCATTCGCCATACCCATGTGATCCCGATCGCGGGCGATCAGGTCACCAACGACATCGCGGTCGCGCTGCGCACGCCGACCCAGCATGCCGAAGAGATCAAGGTCAAATATGCCTGCGCGCTGAAGCAGCTGACCTCGCTCGATGACACCATCGAGGTGCCGGGCATGGGTGAGCGCGAACCGCGCCGGTTGAGCCGGCAGATCCTGGCTGACGTGGTCGAGCAACGTTATGAGGAACTGTTCCAGCTGATTCAGGCCGAGCTGCGCCGCAGCGGGTTTGAAGAGCTGATCGCCTCCGGCATTGTGCTGACCGGTGGTGCGGCCAAGATGCAGGGTGTGATTGAGCTCGCCGAAGAAGTGTTCCACGTGCCGGTCCGGCTCGGTGTACCGCAGTATGTGTCGGGCTTGTCGGAAGTGGTGCGCAATCCGATTTACGCGACCGGTGTCGGTCTGTTGTTGTATGGCCAGCAGCAGCTGGCGCTGCCGCGCAGCAGTGCCAGTGTCGATGACAAATTCGGCAGCGTGCTGGCAAAAATGAAAAAGTGGTTCAGCGGTTTTTGATTGGCGTGATTCCCGGTTGGTGAATTTGCCGTTTTGATTTTCGTGATTGAGTTGCAAGGGCAGGCGTGATTGGCAGTTCCCGTCGTGATCACGCCGACATGCAGTGACTGAAGCACCTGGCAACGGGTGAGATAAAAAGGGGGTAGTACCATGGCTTTGAATTTTGAACTGTTGGAAAACACCGCGGACAACGCGGTCATCAAGGTGATTGGTGTCGGTGGTGGTGGCGGCAACGCGATCAACCACATGGTCGATGCCAATATCGAAGGCGTCGAGTTCATCGCGGCCAACACCGATGGCAAGGCGCTGAAACAATCGAAGGCGCGATTCACGCTGCAGCTCGGCTCGAACCTGACCAAGGGTCTCGGCGCCGGTTCGAACCCGGAAGTGGGCAAGATGGCGGCGCTGGAAGAAAAAGCGCGCATCCAGGACATGCTGCAGGGCGCCGACATGGTGTTCATCACCGCCGGCATGGGCGGTGGCACCGGCACTGGCGCCGCGCCAGTGGTGGCGCAGATCGCCAAAGACATGGGCATTCTGACGGTAGCGATCGTCACCCGTCCGTTCCGTTTTGAAATGAGCAAGCGGGCACAGGTGGCGGATCACGGCATCACCGAACTGCGCAAGGCAGTCGACAGCCTGATCGTCATTCCGAACGACAAGGTGCTGGCCGTTTATGGTGGTGCCAAGATGACCGAAGCGTTCCGCAATGCCGATGCGGTATTGCGCGGCGCGGTGCAAGGCATTGCCGATCTCATCACCCGCCCGGGTTTCATCGGCACCGACTTTGCCGACGTCCGCACTGTGATGGCCGAGCAAGGCATGGCGATGATGGGGTCCGGTGTTGCCGCCGGTGAAGGTCGCGCTCGTCGCGCCGCCGAACTCGCGGTGCGCAGCCCGCTGCTGGAAGATGTGAATCTGGCCGGTGCCCGCGGCATTCTGGTCAACATCACCGCCAGCGAAGACATGCTGATCGACGAGTACGAAGAAGTCGGTCAGGTGTTGCAGAGCTTTGCCGCGTCGGATGCTTCGGTGAAGATCGGTACCGCACTCGACAACAGCCTCGGTGATGAAATGCGGGTGACCGTGGTCGCCACCGGTCTGGGTCTGACAGCAACGGCGGCTGCACCGGTGGAAGACAAACCGGTGCGCCTGGTACAGCAGCAACAGGCGCAGCAAGCTGCGTCACCGCGTGCCGGCGAAGCGGTCAATTACAAGGATCTGGATCGGCCGACCGCGATCCGCAACAACGGCGGCGTCGCACCGCAACCGATGCGGATGGCGGCGGGTTCGGATCTGGATTACCTGGACATTCCGGCGTTCCTGCGCAAGCAGGCGGATTGAGCGAGGCGGGCGACTCGTCGTTCCGGTTCCTGCGGCGCCGCCGTCCATCACGGCTCCCCCCTTTGCCGGGGTGGGCGGTGGCGGCTGCCGGTCGGGATGACAGGTCGAACAGCGCTGACACGGGTCGCGCAGGTTCGTGTCGCGCCAGTCCATAGGCTGCGGCTATCGCTGACAGGGGCATATGTCAGCTTGACTTAGTGGCCGGAGCAGTGCGTAATTGCACACCTTTTGACCAGATGGCGGCAGCTCGCCGCGGTGTTTGTGGTCGTAAGCAGGGACTTCCCGCCCGAGCGGGTCACGCGGCAAGCATCAGCGGCCGCGAGCGCAGAAGGAACTCCAGGCGTCGGCCGGGGCCTAGAAGGCCGGCCACTTCAGGAGCAAGAAGCAGCATGATCAAGCAACGTACCCTCCGTACCGCCATCCGCGCGACCGGTATCGGTCTGCACAGCGGCGAGAAGGTGTACCTGACCTTGCGGCCGGCACCGGCCGATACCGGAATTGTCTTTCGTCGGGTCGATCTCGACCCGGTCGTTGAAATTGTCGCCATGCCGGAAAACGTTGGCGAGACCACCATGTCGACCTGTCTGGTCAAGGACCATGTCCGGATCTCGACCGTCGAACACCTGCTGGCCGCCATGGCCGGTCTCGGCATCGACAATGCCTATATCGAAGTCAGCGCCCAGGAAATCCCGATCATGGACGGCTCCTCGGGTCCGTTCGTGTTCCTGATCCAGTCGGCGGGCGTCGAAGAACTGAACGCGCCGAAGCGTTTTGTCCGGATCAAGAAACGGGTAGAAGTGCGCGACGGCGACAAGCTGGCGGCATTCGAGCCGTTTGACGGTTTCAAAATCGATTTCTCGATCGATTTCAACCACCCGGTGCTGCAGAACACCATCCAGCGCTCGGTGGTCGATCTGTCGTCGACGTCCTTTGTAAAGGAAGTGAGCCGGGCCCGGACTTTCGGCTTCATGAATGATCTGGAGTACCTGCGTTCCAAGAACCTGGCGCTCGGTGGCTCGATGGACAATGCCATCGTGCTTGACGAGTACCGGATCCTGAACGACGGTCCGCTGCGCTACGAAGACGAGTTCGTCAAACACAAGATTCTGGACGCCATCGGCGATCTGTACCTGATGGGGCACAGCCTGATCGGCTCGTTCCGCGCCCACAAGTCGGGTCATGCGCTGAACAACAAGCTGTTGCGGGCGCTGAAAGCGGATGCCGAGGCCTGGGAGCTGGTGACGTTTGAAGACGATGCCAAGACGGCGCCGATTTCCTACATCATGAACCCGGTACTGGCGGCCGGTTGAGCTGACACTGACTCCAGCAGCAACCAAAGGCCGGGATTCGTCCCGGCCTTTGGCTTTTCGGCCTGGGTGAACTGTGGATGCCATCACGGCGCCAATGTGCTGCGTATCCGGACGGAACGGCCCAGCTGACCTACACTGGTGATGAAAAAACGCTCAACTGCCGGGACTGACCCGGACGCGGAGCGCGGTCAGCTGCGGGTAGCCGGCACTGTTCAGGCCGGCCAGCAGTTGCGGGACGAGGTAGCGCAGACGGGTGGCGACAGCGGCCTGGCGCGCAGTCAGCTCGACTGTGACGCCGTCCACGGCCGTGACACGACACTGGCCGCGCAGGCTTGCGGGCAGCAGCGGCTGTAGGGTATGGTCCATGCCCTCAAGAAGAGCCAGCCGGTCCAAGAGAGCTTTGAGGGGGCCCTCGGGTTGACCGAGCAAATGGGCGACCGATTGCGCAGTAGGTAAGCGGTTCATGGATTCCGCCGGAAACGGCAAGGCAGTAAAACTGGACTGCCTCAGTGTAACCGCTTCGCGCCGTCGGCACACGCCACGGTAGTGGCAGAGGCTGCCAGGCAGGCGGTTTCTGCTGCAAAGTGACGAGAGTATCAGTATGACCTTGACCTTGATTACCCATACCCGAGGCGGAGCGAAACGGCTTCAGCTCGGTCGCGCCGGCCAGATCTGCGCCGCGTTGGCCGGCGTTGGCCTGCTCAGCGCTGCCTGCTTTGGCGGCTACCTCGTGGCTGTCAAACTGCACCCGAACGGGGTGGTCAGCCAGCGCACGGTCGAAAACTGGCAGCAAGAGCTCGACGCCCAGCGTCAGGCGGTCGAAACCGCCCGCGCCGAGTCCGAGCAGCAGATCAATGCCCTGGCCGCCCGGGTGGCACGCTTGCAGGCACATATCGCCCGTCTGGATGCTGTCGGCGAGCGGGTCACCGAGCTGGTCGGCCTTGAAGGCAAGGAATTCGAGTTCAGCGCGGAACCGGCATTGGGCGGACCCGAGGGCGAGCCGATCGGTACCGCGCCGGGCGCCTCGCCGCTGGAGTTCATCGGCCAGCTGGATGCGATGCACTCACAGCTGGAAACCCGCGGTCGTCAGCTGGCGGTACTGGAATCGCTGCTGCTCGACAAACACATGGGTACGGAAAAATTGATTTCCGGCCACCCGGTCAGTACCGGCTACATCAGCTCCTACTTCGGCTACCGCACCGATCCGTTCCACGGCAGCACCACCTGGCACAAAGGCATCGACTTTGTCGCGCCGGAAGGCAGCGATGTGCTGGCAACCGCTGCCGGCGTGGTGACCTTCTCGGGCGTCAAGGATGGCTATGGCAATCTGGTCGAGATCAGCCATGGTGACGGTTTGGTGACCCGCTACGGCCACAACTCCAAACTGAACGTCAAAGTCGGTGAGCTGGTCCGCAAGGGGCAGGTCATTGCCAAAGTCGGTTCGACTGGTCGCTCGACGGCGCCGCATGTCCATTACGAAGTGGCGCGCGATGGCCTGTTCCTGAATCCGGCCAAATATCTCGGTAAGAAAGGCTGAGGCCAGAACACGCCGATTGGGCATTTTCTGGACAAAACGGCGCCATCGGCGCCGTTTTGCGTTTTTGGCCTTTCGAACCCCGGCGCACTTGAAATTTGCTACGGGCAGCACCACCTGCTGTTGGCGGCCGGAACGCGGATTCTCGGCGGGCGGCGCGTTCCGTGACCCGGTGAAAGCCGGTAGAATGCCGGCTTCGCTGAACTGGCTCGCCGTTCAGCACATAGGTGTTGGCCGCAACCCTCCCGCATAGGAATGGTGCGGTTTTCCGAACAATGCCAAACACGCCGCCACGCCTCGACGGTTTTACGATAACAACGAATTCGCCTGCGGCGGATTTCATCAGATTGGGACGTTCATGTTTGCTTCTCTGTTGACCCGTATTTTCGGCAGCCGCAACGAGCGGTTGGTCAAGAAGTTCGCCAAATCCGTTCACGCCATCAATGCCCTGGAGCCGAGCTTCCAGCAGCTCAGTGATGAGCAGCTGCGCAACAAGACCCAGGAATTCAAACAGCGGCTGGAAAAAGGCGAGAGCCTGGACGCGTTGCTGCCGGAAGCGTTCGCGGCAACCCGTGAAGCGGCGCGCCGGACACTCGGCTTGCGCCATTTTGATGTCCAGCTGATCGGCGGCATGGTGCTGAACTCGGGCCGCATTGCCGAGATGCGCACCGGTGAAGGCAAAACGCTGATGGCAACGCTGCCGGCGTACCTGAACGCCATCTCCGGCAAAGGCGTGCATGTGGTCACCGTCAACGACTACCTCGCCAAGCGTGACGCCAACTGGATGCGGCCGGTTTACGAAGCGCTTGGGCTGACCGTCGGCGTGATTCTGTCGCAGCAGCCGGGTGAAGAAAAGAAAGCCGCTTACGCTGCTGACATCACCTACGGCACCAACAACGAATTCGGTTTCGATTACCTGCGCGACAACATGGCTTTCTCGCTGGAGCAAAAAGCGCAGCGTGATCTCAATTTCGCCATCGTCGACGAAGTTGACTCCATTTTGATCGACGAGGCGCGTACGCCGCTGATCATCTCGGGAGCAGTCGAAGGCTCCAGCGAGCTGTACAAGCGGGTCAATGTGATCATTCCCAAACTGCAGCGTCAGCAGGAAGAAGATGATCAAGGGGATGGCGACTACTATCTGGATGAGAAAGGCCGGCAGGCTCACCTGACGGAAAAAGGTCAGGAAAAGGTCGAGCAATTGCTGGTGGAAGCTGGCTTGCTCGGCGAAGACGAAAGCCTGTACAGCCCGTCGTCGATTCAGTTGTTGCACCATACCTATGCTGCGCTGCGTGCGCACACGCTGTTCAAGCGCGACGTTGACTACATCGTTCGCGATGGTCAGGTCATCATCGTCGATGAACACACCGGCCGTATCATGCCCGGCCGCCGTTGGTCGGAAGGTCTGCATCAGGCCGTCGAGGCCAAAGAAGGCGTCGCCATCCAGCAGGAAAACCAGACGCTGGCGTCGACCACATTCCAGAATTATTTCCGGCTTTACAACAAGCTGTCCGGCATGACCGGTACCGCCGATACCGAAGCATTTGAATTCCAGCAGATTTACGGTCTGGAAGTGGTCGTCATCCCGACCAACAAGCCAATGATTCGTCAGGACATGTCCGATTTGGTGTACCTGACCAAGCAGGACAAATACAAAGCCGTTATCGAGGACATCAAGGTTCGTCGTGAAAAAGGCCAGCCGGTGTTGGTCGGTACCGCTTCCATCGAGTCGAGCGAAATCCTGTCGAAGCTGCTCAATCACGACAAGATTGCGCACCAGGTATTGAACGCCAAATTCCACGAAAGCGAAGCGCAGATCATTGCCCAGGCCGGTCGTCCGGGTGCGGTCACGATCGCCACCAACATGGCCGGTCGCGGTACCGACATCGTGCTCGGTGGTTCGCTGCAGGCGGATCTGGCGGCCCTGCCAGCGGATGCGACCGAGCTGCAGAAAGCAGAAGTCAAACGGCAGTGGCAGGAGCGTCACGATCAGGTGCTGGCGGCAGGCGGTCTTGCCATCATCGGTACCGAACGGCACGAGAGCCGCCGAATCGACAACCAGCTGCGTGGCCGTGCCGGTCGCCAGGGTGACCCGGGCTCATCGCGGTTTTACCTGTCGCTGGAAGACGATTTGATGCGCATTTTTGCCTCCGAACGGATGGGGGCGATGATGCAGAAACTCGGTTGGCAAGCCGGGGAGGCGTTGGAGCATCCCTGGGTGAACCGTGCCATCGAAAATGCCCAGCGCAAAGTCGAAGCGCGCAACTTTGAAATCCGTAAACACTTGCTGGAGTTCGACGATGTCTCGAACGATCAGCGCAAGGTGATCTACCAGCAGCGCGCCGAGTTGATGCGCACCGAGGACGTTTCGGAAACCATCAATGCGATGCGTGACGATGTGCTCGACGGCGTGGTCAGCGAGTTCATCCCGCCGCAGAGCGTGGCCGACCAGTGGAACATCAATGGTCTGGAAGAGCGGTTACGCACCGAGTTTTCGCTCGACATGCCGATCAACCAATGGCTGCAGCAAGATCGGAACTTGGATGAGCAAGGCATTCGGCAACGGGTGCGTGATGCTGCTGCCCAGGCCTATCAGGCCAAGGAGGCGCAAGTCGGTGCGCCGGTACTGCGGCACTTCGAGAAAGCCATGCTGATGCAGAACGTCGACAGCGCGTGGCGCGAACATCTCGCGGCGATGGATTACCTTCGCCAGGGCATTCACCTGCGCGGCTTTGCCCAGAAGAACCCGAAGCAGGAGTACAAGCGCGAAGCCTTCGAGTTGTTCTCCGGCATGCTGGATCGCATCAAGTACGACGTGGTCAGCATCTTGTCGCGGGTGCAAGTTCGCACCGAGTCGGAAGTCGAGCGCATGGAGCGGGAAGCGCAGGAGCGGGCGGAGCGGCAGAAACTGCAGTTCCAGCATGCTGAAGCCAATGCCATGCAGCCGGAGCCAACTGAAGAAGAACCGGCGGCAGCTGCGAGTGCACCGGTGCGGGTCGGTCAGAAAGTGGGCCGCAATGATTTGTGCCCGTGCGGTTCGGGCAAGAAATACAAGCATTGCCATGGCGCCATCGCCTGATCGCAAGCATTGCGCGATGTCGATAAAAGGTGAGCTCAGGCTCACCTTTTTGCTTTTGGTAAACGGTAGCACAGCATGGTGTGAAGCAAGATGACCGAATACCTCAATGTCGCAGCAGCCGCCATCGTCAACGCCAACAACGAGGTGTTGATTGCCAAACGTGCGGCCCATCGTCATCAGGGCGATCGCTGGGAATTCCCCGGCGGCAAACTGGAGCCTGGTGAAACCGCCGAGCATGCGCTGGTGCGTGAACTCCAGGAGGAGCTTGGCATCACACCGACCGCATTTCGTCGCCTGATCACCATCCGCCATCATTACGGTGACAAAGCGGTTTGCCTGCACGTGTTTCGGGTTGATGCGTTCACGGGCACGCCGCATGGGCATGAAGGGCAGCCGCTGGCGTGGGTGCCCGCCGCACGGCTGCGCGACTATGCGTTTCCGGCAGCCAATGTGCCGATCATCGCGGCAGTGCAGTTGCCAACCCAACTGCTGGTCACGCCGGAGCCGGATGATATTGCTGCTTTTCTGGTTCGTGTCGAACGAGCCTGCACCGCCGGCATTCGCCTGCTGCAGTTGCGGGCGCATACGCTGAGTGATGCGGCGTATCGCCATCTGGCGGCACAAGTGCATGCCATCACTGCGCGCCACGATTGCGCACTGCTGCTCAATCGGAAACCGGAGGTGATGGTCGGACTGTCATGTG
Organism: Pseudomonadota bacterium; assembly: GCA_049324755.1. Lineage (GTDB taxonomy): Bacteria > Pseudomonadota > Gammaproteobacteria > Enterobacterales > Permianibacteraceae > Permianibacter. The sequence continues at coordinate 57,474 of JBMOMZ010000032.1, read as the reverse complement.
AGGGCTGGCATTTGTCTGGCGCCAGCATGAATCAGATGACGGATGCGCTGCTGCAGCAACGGCCGCGGTGGTTGTCTGCGGCCTGTCATGACGAAAACCAACTCCGAAAAGCGCAGCAGCTCGGTGCGGATTTTCTGCTGGTGTCGCCGGTCAAGCCGACCGCAACACACCCCGATGCCGAGGCACTCGGCTGGCGCCGTTTTGCCGAGCTGGCGGCGCAAGCCAATCGTCCGGTGTATGCGCTTGGTGGTATGACTGCTGCGGATCTGCCGGTCAGTTGGCAACATGGCGGCCAAGGTATCGCGGCACAGCGCGCGCTCTGGCCTGATTAGGTGGTTGCCCGATATAAAGTCAGTCGAGTTCGTCGATGACCGATCAGGCGATAGTGTGCAGAATGCGTACGCCACGTCTCGGCGAGCGCTGGAGCGTGCAATTTCCGGCGTCGGCTGCAAGGACGCCGGGCGCGAGGTAGATCATGCGCTCGGACGGGATCAACGCCTTGCGCTGATCGTATGGTCTGGCTAGTGATTCTCTTCCGAATCCGGATTGACCGCATCACCGGCAATCCGGTGTCCTTCCGAGGCCCACTCCCCCAAATCGATCAGCCGGCAACGTTCCGAGCAAAACGGGCGATAGGGATTGTCAGCGCGGTACTGCACCGATTTGCGACAACAGGGGCAGGCAACGATGAGTGGCGTGCGCTCGTGGCGATTGTCAGTCATGGCATCAACCACACAACGCATATTCGAAACTGCTGCTTTCGCGCAGGTATTTCACCGCACCATCATCGTCGGCAACTGCTAACCGAATGACGCAGCGTTGGCGACCGCTACTGACTTCCGGGAATACGGATTGGCTACCTGTCATACGCAAACGCAGTAACTGGCCGTGTACTGGCTCAAGCTGAAAGAAGCCGTCATCAAATTGCGCGCTGCGCCAAGCAGTGCTTTCCCGCATCAAACGCAACAACACATCAACGCTGGTGCGCACGCCATGCAATTCGTTCAACCATTGATGCAAGCGTTCGCGTCGGGCCTCGGCCGGGCGCTGCAAGAAACAATACAGCCGCGGTAGATCGAAGGCGCAAGTGCCGCCAGGTAAGGCATAGCGGTGTTTGATGGCGTGCAGGAATTCATTTTCGCGCAGACGGGCGGCAAATTTACCCTGGTGGTGCAGAATCCAATGGTGCAGTTTTTCCAGTTGCTCCAAGAACCGACGCAGCTTCTCGGTGTCCACCTTCGGGTTGCTGCTCAGGGTGCGCAGTTGCTGTACCTGCTTGTCCAGATCGCTGTGCAGATCACCGCGCAAATCGCCGTGGTCGACGGAGTCCATCAGTTCGAACAGGGTGCCGAAGGCCGCGTAATGTGCCGCCATGCTGGACTCGGCGAGGAGTTGCTGGGCGCGGCCGAAGATACCTTCCAGTCGCAGGTAGACCCTGGTCTTCTCGTTCAACGGCTGTTCAAACAGCAGTGTGGCGGTGCCAGCTGGTGTCGATGCGGTCATGGGTCAGGTCGCCAAGCCCTTGGCCAGTTGCAGGTAATGTTGGTGCAGAGATTCTACCTGCTGCGCCAACGATTGTTCATCTGCATTGTTGTAGACGACATCGTCGGCGATCGCGGCGCGTTGGCTGTCGTCAGCTTGTGCGGCCAATATGGCATCGGCTTGTTCCGCGCTGAGCCGGTCACGTGCCATCAGGCGCTGCCGGCGTGTGGCAAGGTCGGCGTGTACCAGTAACACCCGGTCGTAGTCTTGGGCCTGACCCGTTTCGGCCAGCAAGGGAATGACGAACAGCTGGTAAGGTGCCGGTTGTGTCGCTGCCTGCTCCTGCATCCAGCGGCGAATCATGGGATGCAACAGGGCATTGACCTGCTGACGCAGCGTGTCGTCAGCGAAAATCCGCGCGCGCAGCTCGCGCCGGTCCAGCTGGCCATCAGCCTGCAAAATGGCTGGACCGCAGAGCTGCAGCAGGGCATTCAGGCCGGCGCCGCCGGGTTCCACCACTTTTCTTGCTGCAATATCGGCATCAATGACCGGCACGCCCAAAGCGGCAAAACGGTCTGAAACCATGGTTTTGCCGCTGGCGATACCGCCGGTCAGCGCAATCCGCAGCGGTTTGGCTGATCTTGGCACCGCGCTGCTCACAGCCCGGAGGCGCGCAAGTAGGCGCTCATCCAATCGGCGCCGAAATAGAGTGAACACCAGCCGGCGATGGCGAGGTAGGGCCCGAACGGGATTTGCCGATCCTTGTCTTGTGCGAACAACATCATGCCGCCGCCAATTACCAGCCCTGCCACGGCCGCCAGAATGATGATGACCGGCAATTGCTGCCAACCCAGCCAGGCACCAAGTGCCGCGAACAGTTTGAAATCACCGTAACCCATGCCCTCTTTGCCAGTCAGCAGCTTGAAGGCCCAGTACACCGACCACAAGCTGACATAACCGGCCACCGCGCCGATGATGGCGTCGTTGATGGGCACAAAGCCGTTCTGCAGATTGAACAGCAAACCGAGCCATAACAGTGAGTAGGTCAGCTGGTCAGGCAGCAACTTGGTGTCCCAATCAATCCCCGCCATGGCAATCAGCAAACCGGTGAACAGCAGCGCGCCGAACAGCAAGGCGTCCGGGCCAAACTCCCACGCTGCGAACGCGAACGCCGCGCCAGTCAACGCTTCGACAATCGGATAGCGAACGGAAATGGGGTTCTGGCACTGCCGACATTTGCCGCGCAGCATCAACCAGCTGAATAACGGGATGTTGAGCCAACCCGGTATGGCGTAACCACAATGCGGACACGCCGAGCGAGGCATCACCAGACCAAACTCGGCCGGGTAGGCATCCTTATACTCCCGGTCAACCTTGGCGCCGGATTCTTCAATCAACTCGCGCGCCTGGGCTTGCCATTGCCGCTGCAAAATGATGGGTAGTCGAAAAATCACGACGTTCAAAAAACTGCCAATCAGCAGGCCAAAAATACCAACGGCGACCGTGAAGTTAACACGGTCGCCGCCGAACAAGTCTAAAATTTCCATTATTCGGATTAAACGACTTTACCAAGGTTAAATATAGGAAGATACATCGCCACGATCAGGCCACCGACTACCACACCGAGAACTGCCATTATTATCGGTTCGAGCAGTGAGCTTAGCGAGTCAACGGCATCATCGACCTCAGCCTCATAAATGTCGGCAACTTTGGATAACATGCTGTCCAGCGCGCCAGACTCTTCACCGATGGCAACCATTTGTACTACCATGTTTGGAAACATACCAACTCCTTGCATCGCAAGGTTCATTTGCATACCGGTAGTTACGTCATCGCGAATCTTAAGAATAGATGTGCGATAAACAACATTTCCTGATGCCCCAGCAGCCGATTCCAATGCTTCCACTAGGGGAACACCGGCTGCGAAAGTTGTGGAGAGAGTGCGGGCATAACGCGCTATCGCTGCTTTATGCAAAATCACTCCGACAACAGGTAGCTTAAGCATCAGTCGATCTTTCCCGTCACGGAATTTCTGTGAGGTGGTGTTAAGATGCTTAAACGCAAGTGATGCGCCGATGATTGCAATCAAGTAGACGTACCAAGTCTCCTGAAGTGAGCGTGAAATTCCGAGAACAAACTGGGTGAATGCAGGCAAATCTGCACCAAAGCCCTTAAACATATCCTCAAACATTGGTACGACAAACAGCAGAAGAATTGCTGTTACAATTGCGGCGACCACTAGGACTGCAGTCGGGTAAAAAAGTGCTTTTTTAATTTTGGCTTTTATCCGCTCAGTTTTTTCTTTATATGTTGCAATACGATCAAGCATTTGCTCGAGCGCACCTGATTGTTCTCCGGCTGCCACAAGGTCGCAAAAAAGTGGGTCAAAGTACTTCGGATGTTTACGCAGTGCTTCATGAAAAGGTGAACCTGCCTCAATGTCCCCCTTAATCGTCAACATCAGTTCCTGAACGGAGGGCTTTTCATTACCGCGTCCGATGATTTCGAAGGACTGCACCAGCGGTACACCTGCCTTCATCATCGTAGCCAGCTGGCGCGACATCATGGCGATGTCTGCAGGGGTAATGGGTTTTTTCCTTGGCGCAAAAAGGTCGGCGGCTTTACGGTTCACCTTGCCCGGCGTTAGCCCTTGCTTGCGCAGCTGGGCTTTGACCATCGCCTCGTTAGCGGCCTGCATCTCTCCTTTTATTTTCTGGCCTTTTTTATCGACCCCTTCCCAAGAAAAGGTTTTCTGCTTCTCAACCGTTTGCTTGGTCCGAGTGACCGCCCCTGGGCGCGGTTTGGCGGCGGTTTCTTTCTTGACGGCTTGCAGTGCCATGGCCAAGATCCTTCGTATGTTCAGGAATTGTCGTAATACTAGCGGCTAACGTCTTGACTGACTGTGCTTTTTGTCCCGGAAATCGCTCTTATTGAAGCACCCTGAAAAGCGAAAAGCCAGTGCTTCCGCACTGGCTTGAGCTCAAACTACATTCTGAATGGTGGCGGTTAGGTGCCCAAAGTGGCTTAGTCCGACGTCACCCGGTTGATTTCGGCCAAGCTGGTTACACCTTGGCGAGCCTTTTCCAAACCGGAAGCCCTGAGATCCTTGATGCCTTCTGCCTTCATTTGGTCGGCAATTTCAATGGCATTGCCACCACGCATTACAATCCGGCTGATTTCCTCTGACACCGGCATCACCTCATAGATGCCGACCCTCCCCTTATAACCTTTGTTGCAGTTATCGCAACCCACTGGTTCAAATAAAGTCAATGTTGGGGCTTCTTCCTCGGAGAACCCCTCTGCGACCAATGCCTCCGGTGGGAGTTTGACTGGCTTTTTACAATGAGAGCAAAGGCGTCGTGCCAGACGCTGGGCGATGATGAGGTGAACGGTCGTGGCTATGTTAAACGGAGCCACCCCCATGTTGACCAAGCGAGTCAGGGTCTCCGGCGCACTATTAGTGTGTAGCGTTGACAGAACTAAGTGCCCAGTTTGAGCTGCCTTGATGCCAATCTCAGCAGTTTCCAAGTCTCGAATCTCACCGACAAGAATCACGTCTGGATCTTGGCGCAAAAATGCTCGCAAAGCCATTGGAAAGGTCAGACCAGCTCTGGGGTTGACTTGAACTTGGTTAACGCCGGGGAGGTTGATTTCAACAGGGTCTTCAGCCGTGGAGATATTGGTCTCCTCGTCATTCAGGATGTTCACTGCCGTATACAATGAAACGGTCTTGCCTGAACCGGTTGGGCCTGTCACCAGTACCATTCCTTGCGGTTTGGCAATAGCATCCATGAACGCCTTTTTCTGAATTGGCTCGTAACCTAGTGCATCGATACCTAACATCGCACTGGAAGAGTCTAGGATCCGCATCACGACCTTTTCGCCCCATAAAGTTGGGAGTGTCGAGACACGAAAGTCGATCGATTTATTCTTAGACAATTTAAGTTTGATGCGTCCATCTTGCGGCACTCGCCGCTCGGCGATATCGAGCCGTGACATGACTTTCAGGCGTGCGGCCAAACGACTTGCGAGGTTGACTGGAGGCTTGGCAATTTCGCGCAAAATACCGTCTACTCGGAAACGGACCCGATATTCCTTTTCGTATGGTTCAAAATGCAGGTCCGATGCGCCTTTCTTGATGGCATCCATCAGTAGCTTATTAATGAAGCGAACGATTGGAGCATCGTCTCCACCTTGAGCATCTTCACCACCAGCCGGTTCATCATCGCCGGCCTCGATGTCTAGATTATCAAGGTCCTCATCCATTCCTTCAAAACTGCCGGCATCTTTCGCCTCCAGCAGCTTGTCTATTGCCTTGCCGAGTTTGTCATCCTCAACGAGGATTCCCTCAATGCTCATGCCGGTGTTGAACCGAACCTTGTCAAGAGCTTCAAGGTTGGTTGGGTCGGAAATAGCAACAAACAGTCGATTGCCACGTTTGAACAGCGGCATCGTACGATGCTGCCGGATAATGGCATCATCGACCAAATCCTTGGGGATAAGATCTTGGTCCATGGCGTCTATATCAAACAGTGGAGCACCAAACTCCTGCGACGCAATGTTCGCAATAACATGCGCTTTGGCCAGTTTGCTTTGAACAACATGGGTAATGAACGGTGTCTTGGATTTGGCCGAATGCTGAACGGCCTCCTGGGCGATAGCTTCGTCCAGAACTCCATCTGTAACTAATCGTCTTGGCAGACCACCCAAACTGACTCGATTGCCTGGCACGCTCATGAGAGGACGATTCCCGATAAATTCGCGAAGCCCGGTATTCTTCGCAGGTGACAGCGTAAATGTAGGTGGGATGGAGCTTTTATTGCAAGTCTTGCCGGTGACGAAGCTCCTTCAAATGTTTGAGACAGGTAAAAAAAAAAGCGAGCCATAGGCTCGCTTTTAGATTAGAAAGCTTACGCGCCGCGACGGCAATTGGCTGGGAAAAATTTCCAAAGCGTATTCGCGGCATCTGTATAGCAACGCCACGAGCCAATGCTGCCTTGGCCTGCAGTTGTTGGATCTGGGGTCGTGCAACCCGGGTCGGTAATATCCGCACCATTCGGCTCAACGCATGCTTCCATAAACAGCGAGTGAGGGTCCAAATCGGCATCGATAGAGCCGTCACGAATAAGCACTTCAATGGTGCCCGCAGTAGTAGCAACATCGATGTCTTCAACGTATGAGCTCACACCCGCGCCAGCACTCACCGAGCAACCGCCAGCGGCATTGGTTGTAGGCCACGCGTTATTAGCGGCATAGAACTCAGCTACCGAAGTTTTGCAGGCGCCGGCAGCAGCAGCTACTTCCGAAACCTTCGAGCGCTTCAGGTAGTCCTGGTAAGCCGGCAGCGCAACAGCAGCCAGAATACCGATGATCGCGACGACGATCATCAGTTCGATCAGGGTGAAACCCTTTTGCACTGATTTCATGGTTAAAGCTCCTCACAGGGGAAGGGATGGCCAGTCGTTTCAGGATAGATGAAGATCCGGAAACCGCCACTGGCGCGTTTTGTCCCGCCGGGTGAGGGGCAGAGGACAAATGACCGGCCAGTGTTGTGTATCTCAAAGCAACCAGCATGCCAACTACAAATTCTTGCCCCAAGCGCGACGACCTAAGGTCATATCGTCTGGTAATCGGTCATAAAGTAGGCTAGCCCTTGAAAAATTGCGAACCGCGACACAATTCCCTAGGCGGCCCGTTGGTGCGCCTTGAAAGAGGTCTGCTGAGTAGGCCTCTGCATCCTGGGCAGCTTGTGACAATATTTGTCAGTGTGTTGCGGGCGTCATATCTCGCTTTTTTCTTGATGGTTGTCTCTGGTGCTGTTTTCGGCCACTTCAAACCCCACATGCAGATGACAAACAATCTCGACCAGCAAGCTCTCGTCTTTGCGTTAACAGATCGGGCAAACTTGCCGGTCGGTCGCATTGGGCCATTTGAACGGGTTTATCAAGGAGCCTTGTGGAATGACACGTTGGTCAGCGAGTGCGTTGCATCTGGCGATTTCGATGTTGGTGGCGTTGCTGTTCGTTGCGGTGCTTCGATTCGTTTGGTTTCCAGGCCCGTTGTTTGCTGTTTCAGGGGCAACCGGTCTGCTTTCGATTCTGGTGCCGGTGGATGTCGTGTTGGGGCCGCTGTTGACCTTGCTGGTGTTCAAAGCCGGCAAGCCATCGCTGAAATTTGATCTGACGGTGATTGCGCTGTTGCAGGCTGCGGCGCTGTGCTACGGCGCTTGGGTGATTGCAGAGGCCCGCCCGGCGTATATGGTGTTCTTTGGCAATCAGCTCCATGTTGTCCGTTCAACCGATTTGGCGGAAAACAAGCCGTGGCGCGCCCCTCTTGCCGGGCCTCAATGGGTCGGGATTCCGGCTGAAAGCGCATTGGCATCCGAACTGGAGAGCGCTATGGCGGCGATGATGGGCAAGCCTCCGATGACGCTTGATGTTGAGCGCTATCGCCCGTTTGCCGAGTTTGCCGGGCAATTCTCAACCGCGCTGAAAGAGGTCGGCAATGTTCAGCCAAGCACTGCTGTTGCTACCTTGCGGGCTGAAGTGGCAGCGCAAGGCTTGGAAGAGGGGGCTGTGAGAGTTTTGCCCATTTCTGTGCGGGATCAGCGCATGACCGCTGTTTTCTCTGCCGATGACAGGACGTTGTTGGCAATTGTGCCGGTGACCTTGCTCGCACAATGAAGTGCGGGCTTGCTTTCGGTCGCTTGAGCCCGGCCCGCTGACTCCTTATACTGGCGCGCCTTTCGCCCGAGGCGGGCGGAGCAGGTAGCGCCGGCATAGCTCAGTTGGTAGAGCAGCGCATTCGTAATGCGAAGGTCGTAGGTTCGACTCCTATTGCCGGCACCATCATTCAAGACAAAGGCCGCGCGTTGCGCGGCCTTTGTCTTTTCAGTGCAGGGTTTAAAAGTCCAGGCCTCTGCTGCCGTGATGACGGGCGCTGTGACGTTGGCAACTGGCCAAAGTAAATCGTGACCAGCACAGTTCCATAGCGGCCCTTAGGCCGACAGTCGCACTCGCATGGACAGATCCAAGGCCCGGACATGCTTGGTCAGGGCGCCGGCGGAGACGTAGTCGATGCCGGCGGCGGCGATGACTTTCAGTCGGTCGGCTGACACGCTACCGGATACTTCCAGTTTCGCGCGGCCGGCGGTCAGCTGGACGGCTTTGCTGAGCGCGCTGTCGGCGAACTCATCAAGCATGATGATGTCGGCGCCGGCAGTAAGTGCCTGCTCCAGCTCGGCGAAGGTCTCGACTTCCACTTCCACCGGTACGCCGTCCGCCAACTGGCGAGCCGCCTGAACGGCCGCGGCAATGCTGCCGCAGGCGGCGATGTGATTCTCTTTAATAAGGAAGGCATCGAACAGGCCGATACGGTGGTTGCTGCCGCCGCCGACCCGGACGGCATATTTCTGCGCCGCGCGCAGTCCGGGCAGGGTCTTGCGGGTGTCCAGCAACTGGCATTTGCTGCCGGCCAGTGGTGCGACGAAGGCGCGGGTGGCGTTGGCGGTGCCGGACAGGGTTTGCAGGAAGTTCAGGGCAGTGCGTTCGCCGGTCAGCAGCAGTCGGGCTGGGCCGGTCAGCTCGCACAGCACGCTGTTGGCGGCAGCCATTTCGCCCTCTTTGACCAGCCAGTGAATACTTACTTTGCCGTGCGCGCTCTGGGCCTCGCCGAGCTGCCGGAAGACCTCCTCGACCCAGGGCTGACCGCAGACCACGGTATCCTCACGAGTCAGGATGGTGGCGTGGCCCTGGCGGTCGGCCGGCACCAGCATGGAGGTCAGATCGCGCTCGGGTTGCAGGGGGGCGGTGGCCGGCTGGCCCAGATCCTCCGCCAAGGCATGCCGAACAGCTGTCTCACGTTCGCGGGCCAGGTAATCGGGATCGAGCCGGTTGTGCATGGTCTTGTCGTCAGGCAGTCATCAAGGTTGGCGATTATCGATGGCCCGGCCGGTGGCGGCAAATGTTGGGTACGGCACGGGAGGCATGGGCAAATCGAAGTTCAGGGTCTATAGCTTTACCATCACCCACGCGCTGAGGGGTTTGGCAATCTGGCGGATGGGTCTCCCGGGCTCTGTGCAGTGCATCACGGCAAGCTTGCTCATGATCGTCTGTAATGGCGATGCGTGAAAAAGTCTACGCCCACGCCCCGGAGTTGAAGACCATGGCTTTTGAACCTCAAGTGCTGCATTTCACCTCGACCGGCGAGCCCCGCCGGGCTCAGGAGCCGAGGAAATTGCCAAAATTGATTGAACGGGTCAGGGAACAGTCGCAGGACGCGCTGGTCAAGCTGTTCGGGCACATGCTCGACACGGCCGATGACACCTTGTTCGATTTGGCCGACAAGGCTGGCAACAACAAGGATCAGACCCTCTATTTCGATGCCATGCGCGAGCTGCGTATCAAGCGCAAGGGCATGGAGAACATCTTCCGGCAGGAACTGCAGAATGCATTCTATGCCCTGGTCGGTCAGCCGGCTTCGGCGTCAACCGCGGCCACCTACTCCCTGGACGCGCTGAGCCTTGTCAACGAGGACGATCTGGAAGAGAACCTGGCCATTGATGCCATGGTGAACCGGGCCAAACAGCGCAACGAAGAGCCATTGCGTTATCTCGCCCGCCGGTTTGAGGCTGTGGTTCCGGACCTGCAGATCGAGACCGAAGAGCTGCCGGTTTTCCCGCGCCGCATCTGCGAATGTTTCCGGACCTCAACCCGCTCACTCGGCCTCGACCTGCGCACCAAACTGGTGGTGTTCAAGCTGTTCGAGCGTAGCGTGCTGGGCGAGCTGACCGGTGTTTACGATGATTTGAACCTGTTCTTTGCCGACAACGGCGTGTTGCCGGACCTGCACGTACGCAAGCCACGCAAGTTGACCTCGCCAGCGCCGACCCCGGCACCGAAACGCAAAGTCGATGATGGTCTGGCCGAAATCGTTGAGCCGGCAGTTGATATCAAGACCGAAGTGTTCAACGCCCTGCGCGATCTGCTCGCCGTACAGAAAGGCGGTGCAATCGCCGTCGGCGCGGGCGCGCTGTTTGACGGTGGCTTCGGCACACCGGTTATGCCGGTGGTGGAAACGCCGCAACTGCTGCAGGCCCTGTCGACCTTGCAGCATGATCCGTCGCTGGTGCCAACCGGCCAGCCGATCGACCTGCGGGCGGCGTTGGCGACCCGCTTGCCGGTGGTCGTTGGCGGCCGTGTCGATGCCAGTGCGGTCGGCGCCGTCAATGATGACGTGATCGACATCGTCAGCATGATGTTCGATTTCATTCTCGGTGACTCGAATCTGCCGGACGACATCAAGGTCCAGCTCGGTCGCCTGCAGATCCCGATGCTGAAAGTCGCGCTGGTCGACAAGAGCTTTTTCAGCAACCGCAATCATGCGGCGCGCCAGCTGCTCAATGAAATGGCCTATGCCGGCATTGGCTGGGATCCGGATCGGCGCGGCAAGGACGGTCTGCAAGGCCGGATCGAGTCCATCGTCGAGCGCGTGTTGAACGAGTTTGAAGATGACTCCCGGCTGTTCACCGAGCTGCTCGAGGAATTTCGCAGCTACTGCGAGGAAGAGCGTCGTCGCGCGGCCATCATCGAAAAGCGCACCAAGGAAGCCGAAGAAGGCAAAGCCCGGACGGAGTCCGCCAAGCAGGTGGTCGACAATCTGTTGGCCACGGTGACTGCCGGCCGCTCGCTGCCGCCGGTTGCCCACAAGCTGCTGCACGATGTCTGGAGCAAAGTTCTGTTTCTTGAGCACCTGCGCTCCGGTGGCGCCGATTCGGATGCGTTCCGCCATGCCGCACAGGTGGCTGAGGTGCTGGTCAAATCGGTGACGATCCGGACACCGGCGGAGCGGGCCCAGTTGCCGGCGATGATCCCGGGCTTGGTGCGGCAACTGCGCGCCGGTTTCGAGTCCATCTCTTACGGCGCGCTGGAGTCCAGCGCCCTGTTGCAGGATCTGGAAGCGCTGCATTTCCAATTGATGCGGGCGCCGGTGCAGCCAGCGGTGCCGGAAGACAGCGGTCTCGACGACATGGTCGAGCCGGCCCGTGCCGAGCAGGTCAGCCCGACCGAAACCGATTTGTTGGCGGATGCGCTGCCGGACACCAGTGCCGACGATGCCGCCTTGCTCGCCTCGATCAGTGTCGAGCCGGTGGCACCGATGCCTGCCGCAACGGCGGTGGCGGCGGACGAAGAAATCGTGCTCAGCAGCGAACCGGAGCAGGAGTCGAGTGACGACGGTTATCTCGATCAGGTCGACAACCTGCAAGTCGGCTGCTGGATTGAACTGCGCGAAGGTGAGCGCAGCTCGCGTTGCAAACTGGCGGCCCGTATTCCCACGGTGGGCAAACTGATTTTCGTCAACCGTGCCGGCGTCAAGGTCGCGGAATTCACCCGGCCCGGCCTGGCGGTCGCGCTGCGTCGCGGTGGCGTCAAACTGCTCGATGATGCGGCGCTGTTTGACCGCGCGCTCGAGGCGGTGATCTCCAACCTGCGCAAGCTCAAGGATGCTGCCGACGTATAACGCGGCGTTGCTTGCCGAACGCAGACAAAGGCCGGATTTTCCGGCCTTTGTCGTTTTTGTGTCCGCCTCACGGGCTGTTGTCACATGCGGTGCTGCGGTAAGGTAGCGCCTTCCGCAGCGTCAGGGTTTCGTTGCCATGCACGTCAGGCCTGATGGCTGGGTCGAGCCAGCCCGTCACCTTTCTTCACCCCATTGCGATGCGCGCCCGTCGGCGGACGACATTTCCTTGCTGGTTATCCATGGCATCAGTTTGCCGCCCGGAGAGTTCGGCGGCCCGTATGTCGAGCAGCTGTTTCTCGGTACCCTCGATTGCAGCCTGCATCCGTATTTTGCCGGTTTGCAGGGGCTGCGCGTGTCCAGCCATTTTTTCATTCGGCGCGACGGTGAACTGCTGCAGTTTGTCAGCTGTTTGGCGCGCGCCTGGCACGCCGGCCAGTCGCATTTTGCCGGCCGCGACCGTTGCAATGATTTTTCCCTTGGCATTGAGCTGGAAGGCACCGATCACGTGGCCTACACCACTGCCCAGTACGAGATGCTGGTCGAGTTGACGCTGGCCTTGCAGGTGCGCTGGCCGTTATTGCGTGCCGAGCGGATCGTCGGCCACGAGCATGTTGCGCCGGGCCGGAAAACCGATCCGGGGCCGGCGTTTGATTGGTTACGATACCGGGCGATGCTGGCGCAGCGTTGTTCCTCGGATGACCAGTGCACACGAGGTTCTGTGCGATAATTCGGTTCGTGCTTCTTCACCTTTCTACAGGGACGCCTCATGACCTTGCTGGCCATTGTGCTGGTGCTGGTGCTGGAATGGTATTTCCGCCTGCCGCCGAGTTACCGGACGTTTCGCTGGTTTGCCCACTACCGCAGTTTCATGCAGCGGCAGTTTCCCGCCCAGTTTGAAGGCTTGCTCGGCCTGCTGTTTCTGATTGGTCTGTTTCCGCTGTTGCTGGCGTTGCTGCTCTGGTTGAGCGACGGTTGGTTGGGTCAGCTGTTGTATCTGGCGGTCGGCACTGCGGTGCTCTGGTATTGCCTTGGGCCGAAAGATTTGCGGGCGCTGTTGGCACCGTATTTTTCGGCGTTGGAACGGCATGATCCGCAAAGCGCCTGGGAACATGCGCGCGAGCAAATGGACACCGACGCGGTGGAAGAACTGCCGCAACTGGGCCGGCAGGTGTCGCGCTTCATCTTCACTGAAATCAACACCCGCTTCATCGCCCTGTTGTTCTGGTTTGCCGTGCTCGGGCCGGCAGCCTGTCTCTTTTATCGCCTGTGCACGGCGTACGCGGAATTGGTCAGACTCGAACCCGGCCATCCGCACCAGCGCCTGATCCAGCGGGTGCGGCAGGTACTGGACTGGCTGCCGGCGCGGCTGACAGCGCTTGCCTATGCCCTGGTCGGTGATTTTGTTCGCGGCTACAGTGCCCTGCATCCCTTCTGGCGGCAGGCGGATGCCGGCAGCGAGCAGATCTTGGTCGATACCGGCCTGGCGGCGCTGGCCATCGAGCCGGACTTGCCGGCCGATGCCCTGGAAGAAAACACCCAAGCCATTGCCTTGGCCGAACGGGCGTTGCTGCTCGTGCTGGTGCTGATTGCGCTGTTCTCGCTGTTCGGTGTGTTGATTTGAGTTTTTGCTTCGGGTGTGAAAAGAACAGGCCGGCAATTGCCGGCCTGTTCTTTTCCAAGGGCGATCGCGCCTGACTGCGGCTTGTTTTACAGACTGAAGCCGAGGGCCGCGACTGCACCGACATTGAGGCCGAGCAGCAAACCGGCCAGCGAGCGTTCACCGTGGGCCTGGTCGCGTACCAGCCAGAGCGCCGCGACCAGCGTTTGCAACGCGAGCCAGCCGTGCAGTGCCGCCGGCCAATCGACCAGCGCGATCGCCGCGGCGCCATTGGCGAGCGCCATGAGCAGCGCCATGCCACCGCCGTGCTCGCAGCCGGGTACCAGTGCCAAATACAGCAGCGCCAAGCCTAAACAGAATGCTGCGTACACCTGTTCGGTGCTGCCCACGCCGAACAGGGGCAGCACGCCGAGCAGGGCCGCGCCGGACACGCCGAGCAATGGTGCCAGCAGGGCCCAGGTTTCCGGTCGATGCGGTGCGAGGGTCTGACTGGGCCGCAGCCGGCGGGCGACCAAAGGGGGCAGCAGCGGTGTCGGGGTGCTCGGGTAAGTGTTCATGGCGTTCTCCATATACTTACTGATAAGTAAGTTGTCAGTCCAAAAAAAAGCGGATTAGCGTTCGGCCAGCAAACCGTGCTGCAGCTCGGCGATCACGGTTTCCAGCTGCGGCATGCCGGTCAGCCGCTGCAGTTGCAACGCGCCGCCGAGTGCCGCCAACAGCAGGGTGGCGCGCTCTTCGGCGCGGCCTTCAAAATGAAAGTCGCCGGCGTCGCGGCCGCGGGCCAGGATCTGGACCATGGCGTTGAGCATTTCCTTGATCAGCAGCCGGACTTGAATCTGCATGGCGTGCGGAATGCCTTCGGCCTCGATGGCGCTGATGCCGACCGCACAGACGGAGCAGTTGGTTTCGGCATGGTGGCGGTAATAGTCGAACAGCGATTCCAGCTGCTTGGGCCACGGGGTCTGGTGGGCGGCAAAGTGATTCAGCGCGGTTTTCAGCCGGTCACGCAGCCGTTCGATCAGCGCCACACCCAGTTCTTCTTTGCCTTGGAAGTGGTAATGGATGGCGGCCGGTTTGACACCGAGCGGGCCGGCGATATCGGCATACGAGAAGCCACGGTAGCCGCGCTCGTGAAAAAGCTTCTCGGCCAGGTCCAGCACTTCAGTTCGGGTATCGCGACGCGCAGTCATGGATTTTCCTGCCAACCACATCATGGAACCGTCCTCGGTATCGAGGTTGGACAGATGATGAATCTGAAGTTACTTACTTGCAAGTAAAATAATTCCGAAAAACCGGCCAATCTGGTCTGACCCCGCGCCGGTTTATGACCGAAGCCATGGTTTTTCTGGTCAGCAAGCCTAGACTTGCCAACGGTTTGTCGTCCGCACACCGGCGCTCGCGCCGCCCGGCCTGACACGCTCCCGACTTGTATAGGAAGAATGGCGGTCAACCGCCCTGTCCGGCTCCCGGCCGGCCCCGCAAGCTCTGTTAAGGAACCCATCATGTCGATCGATCGACTGCCCGATACCGACCCGACCGAAACCCAGGAATGGCTCGACGCGCTCGATGGCGTGCTCGAGGCCGAAGGCGTCGAACGCGCCCACTACCTGCTCGAAAAGCTCATCGACAAGGCCCGCCGCTCCGGCGCCTACCTGCCGTACTCGGCGACCACAGCCTACGTGAACACCATTCCGCCGTCGAAAGAAGCGCCGTATCCGGGCGATCAGGCCATCGAGGCGCGCATCCGCTCGATCATCCGCTGGAACGCCATGGCCATCGTGCTGCGCGCCGGCAAGCTCGATCTGGAGCTCGGCGGCCACATTGCCTCGTTCGCCTCCAGCGCGACCATTTACGACGTCGCCTTCAACCACTTCTTTAAAGGCGATCAGGGCAACGGCGGTGACCTCGTTTACTTCCAGGGCCACGCCTCGCCGGGCATTTACGCCCGCGCCTTCATGGAAGGCCGGCTGAGCGAAGAACAGCTCGCGCATTTCCGTCAGGATGTCGATGGCAAAGGTGTGACCTCGTACCCGCACCCGTGGCTGATGCCGGACTTCTGGCAGTTCCCGACCGTGTCGATGGGCCTTGGCCCGCTGCAGGCCATTTACCAGGCGCGTTTCCTGAAATACCTCGAACACCGTGGTCTGCAGCAGACCGACGGCCGCAAGGTCTGGGCGTTCATGGGCGACGGCGAAATGGACGAGCCGGAATCGCTCGGCGCCATCGGCATGGCCGGTCGCGAGAAGCTCGACAACCTGATCTTCGTCGTCAACTGCAACCTGCAGCGACTCGACGGCCCGGTGCGTGGCAACGGCAAAATCATCCAGGAACTGGAAGCCGATTTCCGCGGCGCCGGCTGGAACGTGATCAAGGTGATCTGGGGCCGCTATTGGGATCCGCTGCTCGCTCGCGACACCAAAGGCGCGCTGCGCCGGATCATGGAAGAAACCGTTGACGGCGAATACCAGAATTACAAATCGTTCGGTGGCAAATACACCCGCGACAATTTCTTCGGCAAAGATCCGGAAACGGCAGCGATGGTCGCCAACATGTCCGACGAAGACATCTGGCGCCTGAACCGCGGTGGTCATGATCCGCACAAGGTACATGCCGCGTTCCACGCCGCGACCCATCACAAGGGCCAGCCGACCGTCGTTCTGGCGAAAACCGTCAAGGGTTATGGTCTCGGCCCGGTCGGTGAAGGCAAGAACATCGCGCACCAGCTGAAGAAAATGGATCTCGATGCGATCAAGGCCTTCCGCGATCGCTTCCGCGTGCCGATCCCGGACGACAAGCTGGCTGATCTGCCGTTCTACCTGCCGCCGGAAGATTCGCCGGAAATGAAATACCTGCGCGAGCGCCGGATGGCACTCGGCGGGTTCCTGCCGGCGCGCCGGCCGAAGTCGCAGTCGCTGGAGGTGCCGGCGTTGAAAGCCTTCGACGCGGTCACGGCCGGCAGCGGCGATCGCGAAATCAGCACGACCATGGCGTTCGTCCGTTTGCTGAACGTGCTGATGAAAGACAAGGTGCTCGGCCCGCGCTGCGTGCCGATCATTCCGGACGAAGCACGCACCTTCGGTATGGAAGGCATGTTCCGTCAGTACGGCATTTACTCGTCAGTTGGCCAGCTCTATCAGCCGGTCGATTCCGATCAGGTCGCGTACTACAAGGAAGACATCAAAGGGCAGATCCTCGAAGAAGGCATCAACGAAGCCGGTGCCATTTCGTCGTGGATCGCTGCCGGTACCTCGTACAGCAGCAACAACTACCCGATGATTCCGTTCTACATCTTCTATTCGATGTTCGGTCTGCAGCGGACCATGGACCTGGCCTGGGCCGCCGGCGACATGCAGGCGCGCGGCTTCCTGCTCGGCGCCACCGCCGGTCGCACCACGCTGAACGGCGAAGGCCTGCAACACCAGGACGGTCACTCGCACATTCTGGCGTCGACCATTCCGTCCTGCGTTGCCTACGATCCGGCCTACGGTTATGAGCTCGCCGTGATCATCCAGAACGGCCTCGAGCGTATGGTCGAGAAACAGGAAAACGTGTTCTATTACATCACGCTGATGAACGAGAACTACGCGCAGCCGGCACTGCCGAAAGGCGCCGAAGAAGGCATCCTGAAAGGCATGTATCTGCTGCGCGAAGGTGAAGTCAGCAGCAAAGCCAAAGGCAAGAAAGCGCCGAAAGTGCAGCTGTTCGGTTCCGGCACGATCCTCAATGAGGTACTGGCGGCGGCCGAATTGCTGCGCGACAACCACGGCGTTGCGGCCGATATCTGGAGCGTCACCAGCTACACCGAGCTGCGCCGCGACGGGCTCGATGTCGACCGTTTCAATCTGCTGCATCCGGACGAAAAGCCGAAGCTGTCTTATGTCGCCCAGCAACTGAAAGATCGCGAAGGTCCGGTCGTCGCGGCCAGCGATTACCAGAAAGCGCTGGCCGATCTGATCCGGCCGTGGGTGCCGGGCGATTACCGCGTGCTCGGTACCGACGGCTTCGGCCGCTCGGATTCGCGCGCCGCGCTGCGCCGGTTCTTTGAGGTCGATCGTCACTACATCGTCGTCGCCGCGCTGAAAGCGCTGGCCGATCGCGGTGATGTGCCGGCGAAAGCGGTCAAGGATGCCATCACGCTGTACGGCATCGACAGCAACAAACCGAATCCGGTCACGGTGTAAGGAGCGCACGACATGGCAATCCGTGAAATCACCGTACCGGACATTGGCGATGCCAAGGGCGTCGATGTCATTGAAGTGCTGGTCAAAGCCGGCGATGTCATCAACAAGGACGATCCGCTGATCACCATCGAGACCGACAAGGCGACGATGGAAGTGCCGTCATCGGCCGCGGGCACCGTCAAGGAAATGAAACTCAAAGTCGGCGACAAGGTGTCGCAAGGCACGCTGATCCTGTTGCTCGAAGAAAGCGGCGCCGCGGCTGCCGCGCCGGCAGCGGTTGCTGCTCCGACACCGGCTCCGACACCAGCACCGGCAGCCGTGCCTGCACCGACGCCGGCTTCTGCTGCGACGCCAGTCGCGAGCGGTCCGGCAAAAAGCGAGACGGTTTCGGTACCGGACATCGGTGACGCGAAAAACGTCGATGTGATCGAGATCGCGATCAAGGTCGGCGATACGGTCAAGAAAGATGACACGCTGATCGTCGTCGAAGGCGAAAAAGCCACGATGGATGTGCCATCGCCGGTCAGCGGCGTGGTCGAATCGATTGCGCTGAAAGTCGGCGACAAAGTTTCGCAAGGCAGCGTGATTGGTGTCATCAAGGTGGCGGGCGGCGCTTCTGCGCCACTGGCTGCTGCACCTGCTGCTGCTGCGAGCACCAGCGTCGCGGCGCCGGCGACGGCACCGAGCGTGGTGACGGCGGCGATGCCGACTGCCGGCGCCGATCGTGGCGCACCGGTGCCGGATTATCCGTACGAGCGCAAGGCGGCGGGCGAGAAAATCGTGCACGCGTCGCCGGCGATACGGCGTTTTGCCCGTGAACTCGGCGTGGATTTGACCAAGGTGAATGCCTCCGGTCCGAAAGGCCGGGTGCTGAAGGAAGACATCCAGTCTTTCGTCAAATTCGAACTGAATCGGCCGAAACCGGTGGCGAGCAGTGGTGCCGGCATGCCGGAACTGCCAACCATTGATTTCAGCAAATGGGGCGAAGTCGAAACCAAACAGCTGACGCGGATCCAGAAAGTGTCCAGCGTCAACCTGCACCGCAACTGGCTGACCATTCCGCACGTGACCCAGCATGACGATGCCGACGTCACCGAAATGGAAGCATTCCGGCAATCGCTGAAAGACGAGGCGGAAAAGCGCGGCATCAAGCTGACCCCGCTGGTGTTCGTCATGAAGGCAGTGGTCAACACGCTGCAGGCATTCCCGAGCTTCAATGCCTCGCTGGCACCGGATGGCGAAACGCTGGTGTTGAAGAAGTACTGGCATATCGGTGTTGCCGTTGATACGCCGGATGGTCTCGTCGTGCCGGTGGTGCGTGATGTCGACAAGAAGTCGATTTTCCAGCTGTCGGAAGAATTGGCTGAGATATCCAAGAAAGCCCGCGACAAGAAGCTCGGTGCCGACGCGATGCAGGGTTCGACTTTCACCATCTCGTCGCTCGGTGGTATCGGTGGTACCTATTTCACGCCGATCGTCGCCTGGCCGAATGTCGCGATTCTTGGCTTGTCGAAGAGCAGCATGAAACCGGTCTGGGATGGCAAACAGTTCGTGCCGCGGCTGATGCTGCCGATGTCGCTGTCCTACGATCACCGGGTCATCGACGGCGCGGTCGGGGCCCGCTTCATCACCCATCTGGCGAAGAACCTGACCGATATTCGCCGCTTGCTGCTCTGATCGGAGTCAGTAGCAACAAAAAGGCCCGGCAATCGCCGGGCCTTTTTGTTGCGGCGGTATTTATTTGCGCAGCAGCGCGGCCGCCATCGAGCCGGCCACCACCATCAGCGCGCCGAGGTAGCTCCAGCCGTTCAACGGTTCCAGCACCACACTGCCCGGGAGCAACTGGTTGAGCAGTGCGCCGCTGGCAATGGTGATCAGCGGCGTCAGCGCCAGCGTGGCGCTGACGCGCGAGGCTTCCCAGTGCGCGAGTGCCTCGGCAAAGGCGCCGTAAGCGAGCAAAGTGTTGGCGCAGGCGAACAGCAGCAGGCCCCAACCGAGCGCATTCAGACTCGGTAACGCCGAAAAATGGCTGAACGGTAACAGCAGCACGCTGGCGACCAGATAAATCAGATACATGATCACCGGTGACGGCCAGGTTTTCAGCAAGGCTTTCTGGGCCAGCGCGTAGCCGGCCCAGGTGAGCGACGCGACCACCATCCACAACAAACCGATGACAAAGGCCGGATGCTCACTGAGCGCCAGCAGCCGTTGATTGAAAAACAGCACCAGGCCGGCAACAAACACGGCAAAGCCCAGCCAT
This sequence comes from Pseudomonadota bacterium, assembly GCA_049324755.1. Lineage (GTDB taxonomy): Bacteria > Pseudomonadota > Gammaproteobacteria > Enterobacterales > Permianibacteraceae > Permianibacter. The sequence goes on along the minus strand of JBMOMZ010000032.1, from coordinate 37,415 downwards.
TGGCCCGTGCCAAAAGGCTCGCCAAACAACAGCACGCTGCCGAGCAGCAGCAGCAGCGGCGCCATCTGGATCAGGGTCTGGGCGCCGGCCGGGCTGATATGGTCAACCGAAATCAGGTAACAGACGTAATTGCCGACGATGCCGAGCACCGCGATGGCAAACAGCAGCCATACCTTGCGTTCGCGCAGTGCCTGCCAGCGCACAGGCTGGCCGCGCCACCGCAGCCACAGCCCCATGACAATAGCGGCCGTGACAAAACGGAAGGCCGTGATGCTGACCGCATCGAGTTGGCCGAGCAGGCTTTTCAGCGCCAGTGGCAGCACGCCCCAGAGCAGGGCGGTGCAAAGCGAAAGCGCGAGGCCGAGTTGCCAGCGGCCGGACAGCGTGTGCATGGGGAAGATCGCGATGAGGGCGGGTTGGCATTATCGCAAATCGCGTCGGTGCTGCCAGCGCGGATTGCGGCGGCTGGCGAAACCCACTGTTTCCGCGCCGTCGATTCCGGTTGTATCACCGCAGCGAGCTGGCGAGAATACCGGCTTCATGTCGACGACAAAGAAGGGCGACCAATGTTGCGCTGGGCGACGCAGGTATGGGCGAAGGGTCTGATGATGGCAGCCATGGCAGGTTACGGAGTGACGGTGCAAGCAGAGCAACTGACCTTGGAGCGGTTGCATCAGGATCCCGCGCTGTCGGGACCGGTGCTGAAAGCCGCGGCGTTTTCACCGGACGGTCAGCGCATCAGCTTTCTCCGTGCCGACGAAGGCGAGCGCCAGGATCTGTGGCAGTACCTGACCGCGACCGGCGAGATCAGCCGGCTGGTTGATGCAGCGACACTGACCGGTGGCGATGAAGCGCTGTCGACCGAGGAGCAAGCCCGGCGTGAGCGCCAGCGCATCACCGGCTCGGGCATTGTCAGTTATCAGTGGTCGCCGGACGGCCAGTCCTTGCTGTTTCCGCTCGCCGGTCAACTGTATTTGCACTCGCCGGATGCGGGCAGTCAGGCCACGCGCGTGCTGAGCGCTGGTGGCGACCTCACCGATGTCCGCTTTTCCTCGCTCGGTCGCTATGTTTCCTTCGTGCGCGATCAGAACCTGTTTGTCATTGATGTGCAAAGCGGCCGCGAGCGGCAGCTGACGCTGGAAGGTGGCGGGCCGATCAAATTCGGCATGGCCGAATTCGTTGCCCAGGAAGAAATGGGCCGCAACACCGGCTACTGGTGGTCGCCGAATGATCAATTCCTCGCTTTTACCCGGGTCGACGAATCTGCCATCGGTATCGAACAGCGTTACGAGCCGGGCAAAGACGAACTGACCGTGGTCAGCCAGCGTTATCCGCGCGCCGGCAAAGCCAATGCCACGGTGCAGCTCGGGGTCATGGATTTGCTCGATGGTCACATCAGCTGGGTGGATCTCGGCAACAATCCGGATATCTATCTGGCGCGGGTCGACTGGCTGCCGGATTCGCGTCAGCTGGCCATTCAGCGGCAAAGCCGGGATCAGAAGCGGCTGGATTTGATCGTTCACGACACCCTGAGCCAGCGCAATCAGATCCTGATCAGCGAAACCAGTCCGACCTGGGTCAATCTGCACAGCGATTTGCGCTTTCTGCGCAGCCGGCCGCAGTTTGTCTGGGCGTCGGAGCGCAGCGGTTTCAAACATCTCTACCTGTATGATCGCAGTGGCAAGTTGGTGAAACCACTGACCGAAGGCAACTGGCAGATCGAAGAACTGAAAGCGGTCGACGAAACCAACAACCGGATCTGGTTCACCGGTTACGCCGATTCGCCACTCGAGCTGCATTTGTACAGCGTCTCGCTGGACGGCGGCCCGATCCAGAAAATGACCCAGGGCGAAGGCTGGCACCAGACTACGGTGTCGGATGATGGTGAGTTTTTCCTTGACGAGTTCTCATCGCCGAGTCAGCCACCAAAAGTCAGCGTGTACCGTCGTGATGGCTCGCTCGCCACGGTGCTGCTGGACAATACGCTCAACGAAACCCATCCGTACGCGCCGTATCTCGCGACCGATGTGCAGCCGACATTTGGCAGCATCAAAGCGGCCGACGGCCAGGATCTGTATTACCGCCTGTACCAACCGGCCAATCTGGAAGCGGGCAAAAAATACCCGGTGATCATCGATGTCTATGGTGGTCCGCATGGCGCCCGCGTCCAGAAGAATTGGGACAGCCGCAATGTCTTCTGGCACAAGCTGATGGCGCAAAAGGGCTTCTTTGTGTTCTCGCTCGACAACCGCGGCACCAACCGGCGCGGCGTCCGCTTTGAAGCGCCGATTCATCGTCAGCTTGGCGCCATCGAAGTGCAGGATCAGCAAGCCGGCGTGGCGTTCTTGCGCAGCCTGCCGCAGGTGGATGGCGAGCGTATCGGCGTGTTCGGCTGGAGCTATGGTGGTTACATGAGCCTGATGATGCTGATGCAGGCACCGCAGGATTTTCATGTCGGCGTCTCGGTTGCGCCAGTGACCGATTGGGCCTGGTACGACACCCACTACACCGAACGCTATCTCGGCCATCCGGATGACAATCGCGACGGTTACCGGCGCAGTGCCGTGATGCCCTATGTCGATCAACTGCAGGGCCAGTTGCTGCTCGTGCACGGCATGGCCGACGACAATGTCCTGTTCCTGCACTCTGCCGAGTTGATGAACGTGCTGCAGCGCAAAAACAAGGCGTTCGAGCTGATGCTCTATCCCGGTAGCAAGCATGGCATCACCGGCCGCGATCTGCGGCTGCACTTGTTCCGTCAGATCACGGCCTTTTTTGAACGGCATTTGGGCGGCCCAAAAGCGCTGGACGTGACCGCCGCCGCAAATTGAGTGCGGCCTCGGCCGGCAAAACGCTGTGGTTCAGTTACAATTCACGGCGGCCGATCCAGACTGCCGGCCGTTGAATGCAATGCGGTACGCCACTGCCCGTGGTGGCGGCCAGAAAACGAACAGGAAAGAGAGAGGAGCGCCGCCATGAAATTGAAAGTGACATTGCTGACTGCCGCCGCCTGCGGCGTGCTGATGCTGAACGGCTGCACCGTGAACCCGTATACCGGTGAGCAGCAAACCAGCAAGGCCGTCAAATACGGTGGCATCTCGGCCGCCATCTGCGCCGCGCTCGGTAGCCGCAAGGATCGCGAGACTGCGCTCAAGTACGCGGCCGGTTGCGGTCTGATCGGTGCGGGTGTCGGTGTCTACATGGACACCCAGGAAGCCAAGCTGCGTCAGGAACTGGAAGGCACTGGCGTGCGCGTCCAGCGCATCGGCAACGAAATCAAACTGGTGATGCCGGGCAACATCACGTTCCCGACCAATCAGTCGGCGATCAAAGACGATTTCTATCCGGTGCTCGGTTCGGTGGCGAAAGTGCTGAAGGAATTCGATGACACCACCTTGATGGTGTCGGGCCATACCGACAGCACCGGCAAGGCCGATTACAACCAGACGCTGTCGCAGCAGCGCGCGCAGGCGGTGTCGAACTACCTGCGTTCACAGGGCGTCGCCGGTGAGCGCTTGTCAGCGCGCGGTTATGGCAGCAGCATGCCGATCGCTGATAACAAAACCGAAGCCGGTCGCGCCGCCAACCGTCGCGTTGAACTGGATCTGGTGCCCATGCAGCAGAACTGATCCGGCGGTAGCCAATGTCAGTAACAGAGAAGGCGACCCTTGCGGTCGCCTTTTTATTTGCTGATGATGCCTGCTGATTCGTGCGCGCGCAGAGGGCAGGTTTTATGGATCCCCACGCTTCCGACAACAAGGGGCTGATTCCGTCTGCACCCGGACAGCCGGGCGGGCAACCACCGGCAGGTGCGGTGTCGCAGCCACCGGGCCAGATTCCGCCGACCGTATCGCAGGGGGCGGGTACGCAAGCCGATGCCGCGGCAGGCGACCCGCGTGAGCGGGTGACGCCGGAAGCGTTCTTTGTTGCGCCGGAGTTGCTCGGCCAACCGCTGGCCAAGCCGATCGATCGCGCCAAGGCCTGGGCGGTCGATGGCGTCATTGTCGGCATGCTGAGCCAGGCTGGCAGTTTCCTGCTGGCGGTGGCACTCGCTGTGCTGAGCTATCAATTGATCACCCGGCGCCGGCAACAAAACAGCGGCAACGGTCAACTCGCTACGGTCGGCAAATTGCCGATGGTGTTGATGGCCATTTTCATCGGTTGGGCGGTATTGACCGCAGCGGACTGGTTGTTTGATGACGACCGCAAATCCAAGGCGCCGCCGGCGGCGGAGCTGAGCGAGAAAGAGGCCGAGGCCGCCGTGACCGCGGCGTTGTCGCCGCTGGAGGCCGAGCTGCATTCGCTGCGTGCCGAAAACGCCAAACTCAAGGCCGAGCACGAGGGCTTCAGCCTGATCGAAACCGGGCGCCAGTTGCTCGACGATATCGGTTTTGGTTTCGGTTGGGCGGCAGTCTACTTTTCCTTGTTGACGGCCTGGTGGCAGGGTCAAACCGTCGGCAAGCGCTTGTTCGGGGTGCGCGTGGTCAAACTCAACGGCCGGCCGCTGACCGTCTGGGAGAGCTTTAACCGTTACGGCGGTTATGCCGCCGGTTTTGCCACCGGCCTGCTCGGGTTTGCCCAGGTATTCTGGGATGCCAACCGGCAAGCCATTCACGATCAGATCGCGTTTACGGTGGTGCTGAAGGGGCGTCAGGACAAATCCGGGTAAGCAACGCTCCCGGCAGCAATGGCCCGGTGAGCGACAGCCGTTCGGATCAATCCGTTCCGTTCAATCCGTGCCGGACAACTGGTAATCAGGAGGCAACTTTGGATCGTCGCGATTTTCTCAAGTATTCCGGTGTGGGTGTCGGTGTCAGCATGGTGCCGGGGCGGGTGTTGATGGCGGCCGAACAGCTGCAGACGCCGCTGGCACTGGCCGCGAAGAAAGCGCTGGCCGATGCGGCGATGACGGCCGCGAGCAAAGCCGGCGCCAGTTACTGTGACGTGCGCATCGGCCGCTACCTGCAGCAGTTCATCACCACCCGCGATCACACGGTCGAGAATGTGGTCAACAGTGAATCGACGGGTGTTGGCATCCGCGTGATTGCCAAAGGTTGCTACGGATTTGTCGCCACCAATCAACTGACTGCCGATGCCGTCGCCGCGGCCGCGCAGCAGGCGGTGGCGATCGCCAAAGCCAATAGCCGGTTGCAGACCGAGCCAGTGCGGCTTGCTGCCGTCAAAGGTGTCGGTGAAGTCAGCTGGAAAACGCCGATCCAGAAAGACTGGCGCCAGGTGCCGATACAGGACAAGGTCGAGCTGCTGCTTGCTGCCAATGCCGCGGGGCTGGCGGCCGGCGCCAGCTTCATGCGCTCGCAGCTGTTTCAGATCAATCAGCAGAAATATTTTGCCTCGACTGACGGCTCCTATATCGATCAGGACATCCACCGGATCTGGGCGCCGTTCACCGCGACGGCCGTGGACAAGAGCAGCGGAAAATTCCGCAGCCGGCAGGCGCTGGGGCAACCGGTCGGGCGTGGTTATGAATGGCTGGATGCGCGCGCCGAGGACAAGATCCGCGCTGCCGGTGGCGTCACCACCTTGTATCGGAACAGTTACGATCTGGTCGAAGATGCCCGGCTTGCCGGCCAGCAAGCCCGGGAAAAATTGACTGCCAAATCGGTGGCGCCGGGCAAATACGATTTGGTGCTGGCACCGGAGCATCTGTTTCTCACCACGCACGAATCGGTCGGTCATCCACTTGAGCTGGATCGGGTGCTGGGCTATGAGGCCAACTATGCCGGCACCAGTTTTGCCACGCTCGACAAATGGCAAAGCCGGAAATTCCAGTACGGGTCCCGAATCGTCAATTTCTACGCCGACAAGACCGAGCCCGGTTCGCTCGGTGCCGTTGGTTACGATGATGAGGGCGTGCCGTGCAAGCGCTGGGATCTGATCAAGGACGGCATTCTGGTCAACTACCAGGCGACCCGCGACCAAGTGCACCTGCTCGGCGAAAAAGAATCACACGGCTGCAGTTATGCCGATTCCTGGAGCAGCATCCAGTTTCAGCGCATGCCCAACATCTCGCTGGCACCGGGCAACGAGAAGCTGACGCCGGACGCGATGGTCAAGGACGTCAAGAACGGCATCTACATCATCGGTCGCGGCTCCTATTCGATCGATCAGCAACGCTACAACTTCCAGTTTGGTGGCCAGCTGTTCTATGAAATTCGCGACGGCGAGATCACCGGCATGCTGGAAGACGTCGCCTATCAATCGAACACCCAGGAATTCTGGAATGCCTGCAGCGCGATCTGCGATGCCCGCGATTGGCGCATGGGCGGTTCCTTTTTTGACGGCAAGGGTCAGCCGAGTCAGGTCAGTGCGGTGTCGCATGGCTCGTCCACGGTGCGCTTCGATGGCATCAATGTGATTAATACCGCCCGCAAGCTCGGCTGAACGGCAGCCGGCGCCGCAGCAGGGCTGGCGGCACTGGCCCGACCGCCGGCAATGGCTTCGGGACAAATTTGGTAACAAATGCAAACGATTGCCCGGCAAGCCGCGTCAGTTGCCGGTGCTAGCGTACGGGCACCCCGTTGCGGCGCGTTCGCGCCATTGGCTCATACGCCACTTCATGCACCAACTACAAAACGGGCCAAGGAGACCAGAATGGAACGACGCGATTTTCTGAAAATCACCGGCATCGGTGTCGGTGCGATGACGGTGCCGGTCATGGGCCGCGCCATCGCCGCGGAAGACTTGCTTGCACCGATGGCGGTGGCTTTCAAGAAGGAGCTGGCCGATGCCGCGCTCAACGCCGCAACCAAGGCCGGCGCCAGTTACTGCGATGTCCGTATCGGCCGTTATCTGCAGCAGTTCATCACGACCCGTGACGTCAACGTCGAAAACGTCGTCAACACCGAATCGGTTGGTGCCGGTGTTCGGGTAATTGCCAACGGTTGCTACGGTTTTGCTGCGACCAGCGCCCTGACCAAAGAAGCCATTGCCGCCGCAGCACAGCAAGCGGTGGCCATTGCCAAAGCCAACAGCCGGCTGTTGACCGAGCCGGTCCGGCTGGCGGCCGTCAAAGGCGTCGGTGAAGTCAGCTGGAAAACGCCGTACAAGAAAGACTGGCGCGCCGTGCCCATCAAGGAAAAAGCCGATCTGCTGATCGCAGCCAACAAGGCGGCACTGGAATCCGGCGCCAGCTTCATCCAGTCGGTGATGTTCCAGGTCAACCAGCAGAAGTATTTCGCCTCGACCGATGGCTCGTACATTGATCAGGATGTGCACCGTCTGTGGGTGCCGTTCTTTGCCACCGCGGTCGACAAAAGCACCGGCAAATTCCGGTCGCGGCAGTCGCTCGGCGCACCGGTGGGCCGCGGTTACGAATGGCTGGATGGCAGCGCCAGCGACAAGATCCAGGCGGCCGGTGGGGTCACCACGCTGTACAAGAACAGCTACGACATCATCGAAGATGCCCGCGCCGCCGGCCGTCAGGCCAAGGCCAAGCTGACCGCCAAATCGGTGGAAGCCGGCAAGTACGATCTGGTGCTGTCGCCGGAGCACATGTACCTGACCACACACGAGTCCGTCGGTCACCCGCTCGAGCTCGATCGCGTGCTGGGTTATGAAGCCAACTACGCCGGCACCAGCTTCGCCACGCTCGACAAATGGCAGAGCAAGAAATTCCAGTACGGCTCCAAGATCGTCAATCTGTATGCCGACAAAACCGAGCCGGGCTCCCTTGGCGCAGTCGGCTACGACGATGAAGGCGTCACCTGCAAGCGTTGGGATTTGGTCAAGGACGGCATTCTGGTCAACTACCAGGCCATTCGCGATCAGGTCCACATGCTGGGTGAAAAAGAGTCGCACGGCTGCTGCTATGCCGACTCCTGGTCCAGTGTGCAGTTCCAGCGCATGCCGAACGTGTCGCTGGCACCGGGCAAAGAGAGGCTGACGCCGGACGAGATGATCAAGGACGTCAAGAAAGGCATCTACATCGTCGGTGCCGGCTCGTTCTCCATTGACCAGCAGCGCTACAACTTCCAGTTTGGTGGCCAGCTGTTCTATGAGATCAAGGACGGTCAGATCGTCGGTGAACTGGAAGACGTGGCCTATCAGGCCAATACCCAGGATTTCTGGAATGCCTGCAGCGCAATCTGCGATGAGCGTGACTGGCGCATGGGCGGCTCGTTCTTTGATGGCAAGGGCCAGCCGGGTCAGATCAGCGCGGTCTCGCATGGCGCGTCGACTGCACGTTTCAACGGCATCAATGTCATCAACACGGCACGCAAGATTGGCTAAGTCAGGAGAACGAGAATGAGCATGATGACCGAAGCAGAAGCCAAGCGCATTTGCGACAAAGTACTGAGCTTGGCCAAGGCCGATCAGTGTGAAGTGGCGTTGACCGGTGGTCGCACCGGCAATATCCGTTTTGCCCGTAACACCGTTTCGACCAGCGGTCTGGTTGATGATATTCAACTGGTGGTAGCGGTTGCCTATGGCAAACGGCAAGGCACTGTCACTACCAACGAGTTGGATGACGCCGGCTTGGAGCGCGCGGTTCGCCGCGCCGAAGAACTCGCCAAACTGGCACCGGAAAATCCGGAATTCATGCCGGCTGTTGGCAAGCAGAGCTACAAGCCGAGCAACACCTTTCATGAAAGCACGGCGAAAATCACGGCCGAGCAGCGTGCGCAAGCCGCGGCCGACAGCTTGGAGCCGGCGCGCAAAAATGGTTTGGTTGCCGCTGGCTTCCTGCAGGACAACGCCGGGTTTGTCGCGCAGGCCAACAGCAACGGCGTGTTCGGTTACCAGCAACAATCCGGTGTCGATTTCACCTGCACCGTGCGCACCGAAGACGGTCGTGGTTCCGGTTGGGTCTCGCGCAACGTCGATGATTTCAGCAAGATGAGCACCCGGCTTGCCAGCGAAATCGCCATCGCCAAAGCCAAGCAGTCGGTCGATGCCAAAGCGCTGGAGCCGGGCCGCTACACCGTCATTCTGGAACCGGCCGCGGCAGCGGGCATCATCAACTTCATGGTGTTCAACCTGGATGCGCGCTCGGCCGATGAAGGCCGCTCGTTCATGAGCAAGAAAGGCGGCGGCAATCGCATCGGCGAGAAGTTCTTCGACGAGCGCGTCAACCTGTACAGCGATCCGTGGCATCCGGACGTGCCGGTGCTGCCGTGGGACGGTGAGGGTACGGCGCGCGAAAAAATTGACGTGGTCAAAAACGGCGTCGTCAATTACCTGCAGTACTCGCGTTACTGGGCCAAGGAAAAAGGCGTTCAAGCCAAGGCACAGCCCGGCAACCTGATCATGACCGGCGGCAAAGCCAGTCTCGAAGACATGATCAAGTCGACCAAGAAGGGCATTCTGGTCACCCGCACCTGGTACCTGCGCATGGTCGATCCGCAGAGCTTGCTCATCACCGGTCTGACCCGTGACGGTACCTTCTATGTCGAGAACGGCAAAGTCATGTACCCGGTCAAAAACTTCCGCTTCAACGAAAGCCCGGTCACGATGCTGAACAACATCGAAGAGCTGGGCAAACCGGAACGGATTGCCGGCGACGAAGCGGCCGTGATCATGATGATTCCACCCATGAAGATCCGTGACTTCAATTTCACGTCGTTGTCGGATGCGGTGTAAGGCGCTTGCTGCAGTAGCTGATGCGTTCGGGAAGGGGCGCGTTGTAGCAGGGTAGGGGAAACGCCCGCTTCGGCGGGCGTTTCCTTTGCTGCATTCCCCGCTGCGAATCGCACTGCGTCGAGTTGTATATCGGTCAAACAAGGTACAGGGGCACGAACCGGCAAACCGAGCAGTTCCTGTCGAGCACCTATGCAGTGAAACATGCAGACTGACGTGAGCCTATGAGCAACTACGACTTCTACTTCACCAGACTGATGTACGAATCCGGCGACTGGGATGTCGATCAGCGGATGCCGTCCAACATTCTGCACAGTCTGGTGCAGTACACCACGCTGCGCGTGGATCCGGTCGAGCGGATCGTGCCACTGGCGGATGCCAAGATGCTGGAGGCGCCGTTCTGCTATCTGGCCGGCCACAAGCTGGTGCAGTTCAGCAAGGAAGAGCGAAACAACTTCGAGCAGTATGTGCGCAATGGCGGCTTCGTTTTTGCCGACGATTGCAACCACGATATCGACGGCCTGTTTGCCCGCTCTTTTGAAGAACAGATGCAAGCCATCTTCGGTGCCGGGGCATTGAAGAAAATCCCCAACAACCATCCGCTTTACAGCAGCTTCTTCCGCTTCGACGGCCCGCCGGCCACCAGTGTCGAACTGAATGGCTGGGGCGATGATCTGGTGCATGACTACCTGAAAGCGGTTGAGCAGAACGGCCGCATCGGCGTGCTGTACAGCAACAAGGATTACGGTTGCGAATGGGATTATGACTTTCGCAACAAGCGTTGGCTGGCGCAGGACAACACGCGCTTTGCCGTCAATATCATCATGTATGCCCTTGGAGGCTGAGCCGCATGAGTACCGAGTGGAGCGAGTCGCACCTGACCGAGTTGAATGGCCAGATCCAGGCCCTGCGCGCGATGCTGGCGCGCGTCATCGTCGGGCAGGAAGTTGTCGTTGAGCAGTTGCTGGTGGCCCTGCTGGCCGGTGGCCACGCCCTGATCGAGGGCGTACCGGGGCTTGGCAAAACCCTGCTGGTGAAAACCCTGGCCGACGCCATGCACCTGGATTTTCGCCGCATCCAGTTCACGCCGGATCTGATGCCTTCCGACATCATCGGTACCGAGCTGCTGGAAGAGGAGCATGGCAGCGGCAAGCGTTTCTTCCGCTTCCAGCAAGGACCGATCTTCACCCAGATTTTGCTGGCGGACGAAATCAACCGGACGCCGCCGAAAACCCAGTCAGCATTGCTGGAAGCGATGCAGGAGAAGTCGGTGACCTTTGCCGGCGCCCAGCATCCATTGCCGAAACCGTTTTTTGTGCTGGCAACGCAAAATCCGATTGAACAGGCCGGTACCTATCCGCTGCCGGAAGCGCAGCTGGATCGCTTCCTTGTCCATATTGATGTCGGCTATCCGAGCGAAGCCGAGGAACTCGCGATCATCAGCAAGACCACGACTGCCGGTCATGCCGAGATCAGCGCGGTAATGTCGGCCGAAACGCTGCTGACGCTGCAGCAATTGACCCGGGAAGTGGTTGTCAACGAACGCTTGTTGCTGCACGCAACCCGGTTGATTCGGGCCACCCGGCCGCAAACCAGCGAGCTGAAGATTGTCCGCGAATTTGTTTCCTGGGGCGCCGGTCCGCGTGCTGCGCAAGCCCTGGTGCTGTGTGCGAAGGCGCGTGCGGTCTTGCACGGTCGGCTCGCGGTGACCCGTGACGATCTCGCGGCGATGCTGCCGAGCGTGTTGCGGCACCGGGTGATCCTCGGCTTCCAGGCCGAAGCGGAGAACATCCGCCTCGCCGATGTATTGAGCGCGTTGCAAGCATTGCCGTTGCCGGCCTGAATCGCCCATGACGCTGATCACCACCGACTTTCTTGCCCGCATGCGCCGGATGAATCTGCCGGTGCGGCGCACGCTGCCCGGCTTTTCGCACGGGCCGCACCGCGGCCAGACCCGCGGTGCCGGTCTTGAGTTCAGCGAATACCGGCGCTACGAGCCGGGTGATGATCTGCGTCGCATCGACTGGAAGTTGGCCGCACGCAGCGATCGCTATTTTGTCCGGGAAGCGGAGCGCGACAGCCAGGTGCCCGTGTGGTTGTTGCTCGATGTCTCGGCGTCCATGCAAGCGGAAGCCGATCCAGCGCTCAGTGGCAGTCGCTACAGCAAGGCGGAGTTCGGTGCGGCGGTGCTTGCCGCCGTCGCGATGATGGCCGCGCGTCAAGGCGATGCGGTCGGTTTGGCGCTGCTCAGCAACGAGCGGCCGATGCTGTTGCCAGCGCGGCGCGGCCAGCGCGAATTGCAGCGGCTGATCGCCACACTGTCGCGGCTGAATTGTGGCGGCAAGTTGCCGCTGCCGACCGAGGCCCGGGCGCTGGCAGGCTTGATCCGTACCCGCTCGGTTTGCCTGATGGTCAGCGATTTCATCGACGACAGCAGTCTGGTCTGGCTGCGCTGGCTCGCTGCCGGCGGTCACGATGTCGCAGCGATTGCTCTCGACAATCGCGATGAGCGCGAGTTGCCGTTCAGCAGTGGCTTGCTGGAAGGTTTTGAAGGCGAACCGAAGCAGGCGTACACGCCGGCCCAGCGCGCCGCCTATCTGGACAATCGTGAGCTGCAGCGCGCGCAGTGGGCGCGTTGGTGCCGGCATCATCAGGTGCAGTGGCAGAGCAGCGCCATTGAGTCGTCGCCGGATCAGGTGGTGCAGACCCTGTTGCGCGCGCGTGCCCCCGGAGGCGCGGCATGGAGCTGAGTTTTGCGTCGGCCGCCTGGGCGTGGGGGCTGGCCAGCCTGGCGCTGCCCATTCTGATCCATTTCTTTGCCAGTCGTGAGCAATTGCCGCGCCGCTTTGCCGGCATGCGGTTCTTGCCGGAAGGGGCGGAACAGGGCCAGGCGCGCCGGATCAGCGACTGGCTGCTGTTGCTGCTGCGGCTGTTGTTGCTGACCTGCCTCGTTGCCGCGCTGATGGCGCCGACCTTGCACACGACGCGTGTGCGCGATCAGCAGTGGCTGTTGCGCCACCCGGCACTGCCGGCATTGACCGACAGCGAGGCCGCAACGTTAACCAGCGGCACAACAACGAACGGATATTGGCTGTGCCGGCAGGGGTTGCTACAGGCGCTGACTGCACGCTGTGCGGAGGCAACAGGCGCTGCGGTGAATGAAGAGCGCTTCCTGCTCGATTTGATCGCGCTTGCCACGCGCGAACCATCGATCGCCGCGCTGACCGTGCAGGTGCCGCCACAGCTTGCCAGCAGCATGCTGAGCGTGCCGACGCTGCCGTTTCCCATCACCACGGAAGTGGTGCCGGTCGCGACGTCGACCGCCCGGCGTCCGTGGTCAGTGGCCGGACCGGCGTCGTACGCGCCGCTCTTTGCCGCCGCCAATCACGCCAGCACCAGCGAGCGTTGGCAGTGGCAGCGCGCATCAGTTACCGCAGAGGCGGCGAACAGTGCCGAACCTCCCAGTCTTGATCATTCTGTTGCCGAAAGCGCTCGTTCCGAGATCCCGGGCTCCCAGATCTCGGGCGCCAAGCTCGCCAAAACCGCAACACCGAATTGGGATCTGGTGATCGGTCGCGACGATCGCCACACGCCGGTACGCTGGCACGATCAGCCGCTGCCGTGGCAGCTCAGCCAGTATGGCGGGCACGAGCTGGCGTTTCATCTTGAAGGCGAGGCGCTGCATTTGCGTGTCGCCGATGCAGCCAGCTTGCGTGCCGACCCGGCACAGCTGGCGTTGTTGCTGCAAGTGACCGACAGTTGGTTGGCGCGCGGCCTGCTGCGCCAGCAGGAAGACAGCCGTGCGCTGCTGAGCCAGATGGCGGCAGCCGCACCGGCCGGCAGCGGTGAACACGCACAGCCGCTGCAAACGCTGCTGCTGCTGGCGGCCGTGTTGTTGCTGCTGGCAGAACGGGGACTGGCGCATGCACGTCGATAAGTCGGCACAGACCTTGCTGCAGCAGTTGCAACGGCGTTACGCCGCGCGCACGGCGCTTGCCGTGTTCTGCTGCATGGCCGCGCCGCTGCTGATCTGGCTGCCGGCGGCGCCTTCACGCTGGCTGTGGTTGCTGCTGCCAATGCTGGTCGCTGCAGTTGCAGCGAAGCTCGCTTGGCAAGAAGCTGGCCGTTTGCTCGGCCATTGGCTCGACGACGCCCTCGCGCCGCTGCAGGATTCCAGTTTTCTGCTGACCACAGTGCCGCAGAATGCGATCGCATCGTTGCAGCAAAAACGCGTGCAAGCGGCACTGCAGCAGCAGCTCGCGCAGTTGCCACCGGTGTTGCCGGCGGTGCTGCCGACCAGTGCGTACGGTCTCAGTGCCGGCGTCACCGTGCTGTCCGTCGCGTTGTGGTGGTGGCAAGTGCCCGTGCCGAGCACGCCGGATAACGCGGCGAGTTTGCCTGCCGTTACCGTCAGTGCGTTGCCGCCGGCAGCCGTCGTCAGCGTGACGCCGCCGGCATACACCGGCATGGCGCCGTTCGAAGCGGCCGGTGGTGAGATCAGGATCCCGGAAGGCAGTGCCGTGCAATTTTGTCTGCTGGCCAACGCCGCGCAACAGCAGCACTTGACCGTGCAATGGCTCGATGGTGAAACCCGGCCGCTGGCGCCGCTTGCAACGCAGACGGATCGCGTCTGCAGCGACTGGACGTTCCGGTTCAGCACCGGTTTTCGCGTACTGAACCAAGGTGAACCGGTGCCCGGTCTGCAGGGCCGCTTGCTGCTGCAGCGCGATCAGGCTCCGGTGATCAGCGTGCGGCAGCCGGAACGCGAACTGCAAGATGTCGACAGTGCCGAGTACCTGCTGCCGTTGCAGCTGGAGCTCGCGGATGATTATGGTTTGCACCGGGCCAGTCTGCACTGGACCTTGGCGCGAGGCGGTGGCGAAAACGTCCGCTTCACCGATCGCGAACAGCGCTTGCCGGGCGGTGCCGATCCACGCCGCTGGCTGCACGAGCAGTCGGTGCGCCTGCGTCAGCTCGGCATGGAGCCCGGTGACGAGCTGTATTTCTATGTCGTGGCGGAAGACAACCATCAGCCGAACCGGCAGCAAAGCCGTAGCCGCACGTACATCTTGCGGCATCCGGTCGAGCAGGAAGGCAGCGATGCCGGTGCTCGCTTGCCAGCCGATCTCGGCAAAGCCAAATTCCGTTCGCAGCGGCAGATCATCCTCGATACCGAAGCACTGATCAGCCAGCGCAAGCAATTGTCCGCGCAGCAGTTCCGTGAGCGCAGTGAAAAACTGGCACAGGACCAGATGATCCTGCGCCTGCGTTACGGCGAGTTCCTCGGTGAAGAAAGCAGCTTTGAAGCAGCGACGCCGGCGCCTGACGGCGAGCCGGCGGAGCATGACGAGGAAGCCGGTGAAGCCGGCCATGGTCACGGTGGGCACGAGGATCATGGTGCGGCGCCAATTGCCGTTGGTGCGGCGGCCCGCGCCCAGGTGAATGTGCTGGCAACCTACGGTCATGCTCACGACGAAGCCGAGAACGCGACGTTGTTTGACGAAGCGACCAAAACCATATTGCGGCGTGCGCTTCGGGCCATGTGGGGCGCCGAAGGTGGTCTGCGCATGGCCATTCCGGAGCAGGCCCTGCCGGAAGAATATGCTGCACTCGCGGCCATCAAAGAGCTGCAGCAGGCCGAGCGGATGTATTTGCACAAGACCGCGTTCGCACCACCGCCGCTCGAAGAAAGCATGCGGTTCACCGGCGAAGCCACGGATCTGCGACCGGTGCAACGGCAGCATCAGGCGCTCACTGCAGAGGCGCAGCAACGGTTGCAATCGCTGCTTGGCCAATTGTCGGCGCCGGAGCCGGTGGTGGACGCCGCACTGCTCGCCGCGGTGCAACAGGATTTGCGGGCGCGGTTGCGCGACAGCAATCAGGCTGAGCTGGCGCTGGCGTCACTGGAACGCGTGCAGCAATGGCAAAACGGTTGCACCGACTGTGTGATGGCGCTGCGCGATCAGTTGTCGACACTGTTGCCGACGCCGCTGCCGGCAATGCGACCCGAGGCTGATCGCTGGCAGCAGTTGCGGGCCGCGCTCGCCGGCAACGGAGCGGAGGAGCCGACGCCATGACCTGGCCAATCGTTGTCGGCTGGAGCGTTTTGTTGCTGGTGCTGCTGTGGCAATTGGCGCGCAGCCGGTTGCCGTGGCGCTGGCGCCTGTTGTGGCTGCCGGCGCTGCTGGCATTTGCCCTTGCGCTGCAACCACCATCACAGCCGCAGCGCCAGCGCGAATTGATTGTGCAAACGCCAGGTGATGCGACGAGCGATGCCGCGGCCCAGGCGGCAGCGGCGCGTCTTCAGCAGCCAGTGCTGGTCATGACTACCGAGCCGGATCTGCAAAGCTGGCAGCAGTTGCAAGCGGCATTGGCGGCGGATCAGGGCCGCCGCCTGTTGTTGTTCGGACACGGCTGGACAGAGCCGGTCTGGCAGGCTTTGCCGCGCCAGACCGTGATCTGGACGCCGGCCGAAATGCCGGCCTGGCAACTCGATTATCGACATGAACTGCAGCACGGCGATGCGTTGCTGCTGCAGCTGCGTGCACCGGCGCCGGTGCACAGTGTGGCGCTGCTCGACAGCCGTGGCGTCGCCGTTGCCGAAACGATATTGCAGGACGGCGCCGCGCTGCTGCGCTACCGACCGGTCAGCACCGGCCGCTTTGATTGGCAGCTTCGGCTGCGCCGCAGCGATGGCGAACCGGTGCGCGAGGTGCCGGTGGCGTTCGTGGTGCAACCGGTTGCATCGCTGAGCCTGCAAGGCGAATTTGGCGCGCCGTCATTTGAACAGCGGGCGCTGCGGGAATGGTGGCTGCAAACCGGCATGCAGGGAGAATTCGTCACCCGCACCGGGCAGCAGTTGCAACGGCGCGATCGCTTCAATCTTGCCGCCGACGCGGCGCTCGTGCCGGACATTCTGGTTCGCGATCTGCGCAGCTGGCTGGCCGCTTCAACGCGCGAACAGCAACAGCTGTTGCAACGCGTCGGCGAAGGGCGCAGCTTGCTGTTGCTGAGCGATGGCAGCGAGACCGAGCCGCGGGTGCGTCGCCAGTTGAGCGAGCACCTGCAACTGCAATGGCAATCGCTTACCGAAGCCGAGCAGGCGCTGCTGATCGCCGACATTGCCTTGTTGCGCAGCGCCTGGTTGCCGCGCGCAGATGAAAACTGGCAAGTGCTGCACGATCGCGCCGTGCTGCAACGCGTTTGGGGCCAGGGTCGCATCGTCTGGCTGGGCGTCGGCAACAGTCATCGCCTGTGGCAGCGCGCGCGTCTGGCGTACGCCGATTGGTGGCAACGCAGCTTGCCGCTTGCAAAGGCTTTGCAGGCACGTTGGCAGGTGCCGGCTGAGAGTCTGGTCGGGCAGGCCGCCGAACTTTGTCTGGACGATGCCGGCGTCGCAGCTGAATCGGCGCCGTTACAACTGACCCTGCAGCGGCCCAGTGGCCAAATCGATGTCGTTGCGGTCGCACCGGTGGCGGCACCGGGCCGGGTTTGCGCGGTGTACCGACCAACCGAAGCCGGCTGGTACCGGCTCAGCACCACCGTTGCCGGAACTTCGCCAATAAGCACGGACTGGCGCGTGCGTGAGGCCGCCAGTTTGCCGGAGCAGCAGTGGCGCAACGCTCAGCTTGCGACGCGCCTGCATGCGCAAACAGCGGCACCGCCGTTGCCGAGCCGGGCGCAGCCGTTACCGGCATGGCCGTTTGTTTCTGTGGCGGTGCTGTTGCTGGCGCTGCTGTGGTGGCGGGAACGCATGGCGGTGGCGAGATAGTCTTGCGGCGGTTGGCGGCCACCGCCGGGCATCGTCACGGCGTGCTGGCGCTGGCGACGGTCAGGCTCGCGGTGGCGTACAGTTCACGGAAATACGGTGAGAACACCACCACGCCGTTGTATTCGCGCAGGTCGATGTCGGCCGGGATCACGTAGTTCAAATCGCCGCTCTGTGCGCGCAGTTCACCGAGATCAATGAAATCGCTCTGCACCACGGCGGCATCGCGCGGGCCGGCGCTGGCGGTGAAATACAGGTGCAGGCCAGGACCACGCACCACCGACAGGTTTTCCAGCCGCAGCAGGTATTCCCCGGTGCCGAGCCGGAACAGCTGAACTTTGCCGGCGGCCGGCCGCTTGCTGTCGAGACCGCTGAATTCGCCGGCGCTAAGCAGGGTCGGCGGTTCCAGCTCCGGCGGTGAATCCGGCATCTGTTCCTTGACGTTGTTGGGCAGGGTGCTGCTGCTCTTGCTGCGCAGCGAGGCGTTGATCACTTCAAAAAAAGAAAACCGTTTGCGCAAGGTTTCGGCGGGATCGGGGCTGCGCCACCACCAGATAAAGCCGGCGAGCAGCAGCAGCGCCGCTATCGTCAGCAGCAGGCCTTTTTTTTGTTTGCTGGTCAACTCAGACAAGATCATGGTGGCAAGGCTCAGCTAAAGCTGCGTTGTTCCAGTTGTTCGATACGCTGACGCAGGGCGGCAGGCAAGGCGGCTTTGCGCTGGTTGTGGTAATCAAACAGCACGATCTCCGCTTCGCCTTCGGTGGTGATGGCGTGTTGTTGCTGGCTGTAGATGGCGTACTGCTGCCAGAACCGATCTTCACCCAGGCGACTGACCCGGACACCGATCAGCAGCTGATCCGGAAACAGCACCGGCCGCCGGTAGCGGGCGCTGGTCGCGGCGAGAATGGGCCCGATGCCTTCCTGCGCTTTCATGTCCATCAACGCAATACGGCGGCCGTACTCGATACGGGCGCTTTCAAAGTAGCGGAAATACACCACGTTGTTGACGTGTTGGAAGGCGTCCATTTCACCCCAGGCGACGGTCAACGGAAACTGCACCGGGTAATCTTTCAACGCCACACATTGCAATGGCTCGCTTTGCGACGGTGCCGGCACGCTGTTCTGGTTCATGGTCACTCCGAAACGGTTTCGCCGCCTGCGGTGGCGGCAGACGGATTCAATTGCGCGCGCAGCGCCAGGCACTGGCGCACATTGCTGGCGGTGGTGGCGATGGCCGGGGCCGGCCAGGCCAATTGCTCACGGTGGGTGAGCAGGAACTGTTCGGTGGCGCGCCAATCGGCTTCGTCACACAGGCCTTGTGCCAACTCGGCGAACTGGCTGTGCCGATAGTCCGGCAACAGTGGCAGCATCACGCTCAGGTTCTCACGCAACCACTGCCATTGCGGGCCGGCAAATGCCGGCTGCAATGTGCTGTCACGCAACAGCGTCCAGCGTTCATTGATGCGCAGATGCGGTGATTGCAGCAACAGCTGCAGGGCGGGCAGCAGCGTCGGGTTGTTCTGCAGTGCAAGCGCCTGGGTGATGACGGCCCTGATCTGGCTGTCGGTTTCGGTTTGCAGTTGTTTGCGCAGCGGCGCGAACAGTGCCGGTTCCCGTTGCAGGGCAATGGTCAAGGCCAGCGGATCGACGTTGGCGCTGACATTGCCGCCGTCCCGGAGCTGTTGCAAGGCTGCTTGTTGCGGTTGCAGCAGCGCTTTCTGCACCGACTGATCCGCAAGCGTCAAGGCACGGAACCGCAAGCGCTCGTGGTGGTTCGGGTCCTGCAAGGTTGGCCTCGCCAACAGCTCGCGCAGCTGCTGTTGCCAATAGGCACGGGTGGGGTCCCGCAATATGTGCTGCAGCAGGTAACGCCAGTGATTCAGTGCGCTGTCGAGCACCGCCGGCTGCGGATGCTGTGCCAACGCCGGCAGGCTGAGCCAGAACGCTTCCAGGCTCAGATCGCCAGCGCGCACGGCGGCGCCGAGATTGGCGGCGACGTCCATGGCTTCGGTCACCGGCAGTTCTTTCAGTTTGGCGAGCAGGCGTTGCCGGTGTTCTTCGCTCAACTGCCAACGGTAGTAACCGGCGCCATCGACATTGGGCACGAGCAATTGCTCGCAGCTCCAGTCGGTTTGCCACGTCATGCTCGGTTCGGTGAGCAGCCGGCAGCTTTGCCGGGATTCATCCTGCGCTCGCAGGCAGACCGGCAACTGCCAGTGCAACTGGCGGGCGCTGCTGCCGGCCGGACGGTACTCGTGCTGCTGCAGTTGCAGCTGCAGCCGGCCGTTGTTGCAGCTTTGCTGAAGCCGGATGGCAGGCAAGCCCGGTTGCGTCAGAAAGCTGTCGAAGCTGCGGGTCACCACCGGGTCGGCAACTGCATCGCCGAGCGAGCGGAACAGATCATCGGCACCGGCGTTGCCGAAGGCGTGACGGGCAAAATAATTGCGCAGGCCCAGGCGGAACTGATCGGCGCCGAGGAAGCGCTCATACATCCGCATCAAGCCCATCGCCTTGTCATAGACAACGGTGTTGAACGTGCCTTGTACGTCCTGCTCGCGGCTGATCGGTTGGCGTATGCGCACTTCCGGGCTCAGGCCGTCGCGTTGCATGGCCTGCTCCAATTGCTGCTGCATGGCGACGGTCAGCGGATAGTCCGGATGGCTCTTGCTGGCGACCTGATAACCGAGCCATTCGGCAAAGCCTTCGCTCAACCACAGATCATCCCACCACGGCATCGTCACCAGATCGCCGAACCATTGATGGGCGAGTGCATGGGCATGGTGGGCGATGAAGGCCTGCCGCTGCGCGAGCGGTGCCTGCTCGTCGATCAGCATCAGCTCATCGGACAGATTGATGGCGCCCGGATTCTCCAGCACGTTGGCCGATGAGTCCGGCACCGCGATCAGATCGAGCTTTTCGAACGGAAACGGAATGGCAAAGTACTGCTCGTATGCGGTCAGCATCGCCGCGGTGTGCCGGAAGGCGAACCGGGTTTTGACACCATTGCCGCGGGTGGTGACGGCGCGCAAGGTCAATGGCCGCTGGCGGACTTCATTGGCCGGAATAACCGGGCCGTTGACGACATCGAACGGGCCGACGCTGATATTGAGCAGATAGGTCGGCAGCCGTGGCGTGCGATTGAGCCGGGTGATTTTCAGATGATTGGGCAGTTGCCGGGTTTCGCTCGGCAGGCTGTTGCCGATGGCGATGTCGTTCTGCCAGCTGATCACTTCCAGCTCGAACGTGGCTTTGAAGTTTGGCTCGTCAAATGACGGGAACACCCGTCGCGCTTCAATCGGATGCAACTGACTGAAGACATACCAGGCATCATCGACCTGCACCCGGCTGAGCCCTTCCGATGTGGTGGTGTACTGGCCGTCGTACTGCAGCGCCAGGGTCAGAAAACCGGATGACAGGGTGTCATCAAAATCGATACGGGCAAGCCCTTGCGGACTGATTTGCTGATAGCGGCCGTTGATGCTGTCTTCGCCGGCGCGGCGCGCTTCCACGTTGTGGACGGTCAAATCACGGCCGTGCAGATACAGCGTGCGTGTCGCGGCGTGCAGCTGCAGGCCGATTTCCACCTCGCCGCGGAATGACGGTTGCTCGGGGAATACGCTCAGCCGCAGCTGGTAATGATCCGGCGTCGCCAACAGCGGCAAGCGACCATCCACCGGTTCGCGAACCAACGCGGGTTGCTGCGGCCAGAACAGGAATGTGGCCATTGCCACCAGCAACACGATGGCCAGCAGGGCGCCGAAACGGGCAGTCACGATAGCCAAATACCGGAAAAGTGGCAGGAAAAACCCAGTGTAAACCAGTGCTGCCGCAGCGACCACCTTGATGGCGGCGGTCGCCGGCTCAGGCCGTCAGGAACAGACGGATGGACAGGGCAATCGACACCACCACCAGCACCATGCGCACCAGCTTGGCACCGCCCTTGAACACCATCCGGGCACCGATCTGGCCGCCGATGAACTGACCCACCGCCATGACGCCGCCCGGCAGCCACAACACCTTGCCGCCGATGACGAAGAAAATCAGCGAAGCCAGGTTGCTGGCGAAATTGAGCACCTTGCTGTGCGCGGTGGCGACCGGCAGGGTCAGCCCGAGCAGACCGACGCAGCCGAGCGCGAAGAAGGTGCCGGTGCCGGGGCCGAAAAAGCCATCGTAATAACCGACGCCGAAACCGATGGTCGCCGCAAACACCGGCAGACTGACCCGCTGGTGGCTTTCGACCTCACCGACTTTCTTGGCCAACAGCATATACAGCGCAATGGCGATCAGCAGCCACGGAATCACCTGGCGCAGAAAACCGGGGTCGACTTGCTGAACGGTGAGCGCGCCGAGCGCACCGCCGATCAGCGAGGCCAGAAACGCCGGCCAGAACTTGCGGAAATTGACCGCGCCTTCGCGGATGAAATGCAGGCTCGCCGAAAACGACCCGGCGCAGCCCTGCAATTTGTTGGTGCCAAGCGCCATTGCCGGCGACAGCCCGGCCCAGAGCAGCGCCGGAATGGTCAGCAGCCCGCCGCCGCCGGCAATGGCGTCGATGCAACCGGCGAAAACGGCGACGAAGAACAGGATGGTCAGGATTTCGGTGGTGAATTCGAGCATATTTTTCTTCTTATCCGCGCTAGTGTTCTGTTGGAGCGGCCGCGATAGCTTTCAGAAAAGAGTCGCGACCAAGGCAGCTCCAACAGGATTAGTCAGTGTGCTTGAGATTCCGTCATTCCCGCGAAGGCGGGAATCCAGTGGCTTGGTGGTAGAGTCGCTGGGTCCCCGCCTGCGCGGGGACGACGAAGTTTACGTTACGCGCACCAATTCCCGCGCTCTTACAACTGCACCACATTCAACGCATTCACCGGCACATCATCGCCATCCGGTGTCGGCTCGACAAAATCTTCCTTGTCGAACGCGCGGTCGCCATCTTCGGTCGGCACGCCGGTCGCGGCAATCGATTTGAAATCAAAAAGATTCGTGTCGACCAGATGCGACGGCACCACGTTCTGCAGGGCGCGGAACATGGTTTCGATGCGGCCGGGGTGTTTGCGGTCCCAGTCCTGCATCATCATCTTGACGGCCTTGCGCTGCAGGTTTTCCTGCGAGCCACAGAGGTTGCACGGGATGATCGGGAACTGCTTGTGCAGCGCATAACGGGCGATGTCTTTCTCGCGGCTGTAGGCGAGCGGGCGGATCACCACATTGCGGCCGTCGTCGCTGACCAGCTTCGGTGGCATGCTCTTGAGCTTGCCGCCGTAGAAAAAGTTCAGGAAAAACGTCTCCAGAATGTCATCGCGGTGATGGCCGAGTGCAATCTTGGTGACGCCATGCTGGGCGGCAAAGTTGTACAGCACGCCGCGGCGCAGCCGCGAGCACAGCGAGCAGGTAGTTTTGCCTTCCGGAATGAGCCGTTTGACCACGCTGTACGTATCTTCTTCGATGATGTGGAACGGTACGCCGATACTGGTCAGATAATTTGGTAACACTTCTTCCGGGAAGCCCGGTTGTTTCTGGTCCAGGTTGACGGCCAGAATCTCGAACCGGATGGGCGCGGCCTGTTGCAGGCTGCGCAGGATGTCGAGCAGGGTGTAGGAGTCTTTGCCGCCGGACAGGCAAACCATGACCTTGTCGCCGTCTTCGATCATGTTGAAGTCGGCAATGGCCTGGCCGACTTCCCGGCGCAGGCGTTTTTGCAACTTGTTGAATTCGTATTGGTCTTTGCGCTGACGGGCCGCTTCGGCGTCCGGGTGGGCTGTAGCGGTGGGCACGGTGGCGCCCTGCGTTACGGAAAAGGCATTCAAGTCGGACATGGCAGCGAATCAGGCAGTCGGGGCCGGCGGCAGGCCGGCAAAACGGGCGGCGATTATACGGGAGTGGATGATGACAGGACAGTTTCTGAGCAAGTTTCCGGGCCGCTGGCTGGCCATAGGTCTGACCGCCCTGCTGTTGTCAGGGTGTACGCTCGGCCTCATTTACCCGCGGCTCGACAGCCTGGTCGGTTGGCAGGTGGACCGCTATCTGCGTCTGGAGAGTGGCCAGGAGCGTTGGCTGGACGAGCGTCTCGAAGAGCGGCTTGGTTGGCACCAGCGCGAGCAACTGCCGGCCTGGCGGACGGCGCTGGCCGGCTTGCGCGATGACATTGCCAACGACCGGATGACCGATGCCCGCCTGCAGGCGCTGAACGAGCAGACCGGTACCCTGATCAAGGCCAGCATCAGCGGCCTCATTGACGACACCGTACAACTCGCCGGCACGCTGACCGACAAACAAATCGAGCACCTGCTGGCGCATCTTGATGAAGAGACCGAGGAGTTCCGCGAAGAGCTGGCGGAGCGCGAGCAAGATCCGCAAGCCACCGAGGAAGAACGGTTCGAGAATCTGCTGGATGATGTCGAACAATGGCTAGGCAGTGTCACGGACGACCAAAAAAACTATCTGCGCGACTGGCAGCAGCAGTCGATCCGCTGGAGCGATTACACGCTGGAGTCGCGCCAGCGCTGGCGTGAATTCATCGTTGCCTCGTTGGCACAGCGCACCGACCCGGTGGCCACCCGTGCTGCGGTTGAGCGCATGTTCCTGCACCCGGCCAGCCTGCGCAGTGACGCCTACCAGGCGGCGATTGCCCGGCAAACCGATCATCGCCGTGCTTTGCAGCTGTACTTGCTGCAAACGATGACGCCGAAGCAAAAAACGCATCTGCTGGATGAACTCGACGACTTTCTTGAGGACATTGATGAACTGTTGGCAGAGGCGGCGTGAGGTCGGTTCTCTGACTCAGCGGAAGGTCATTTGTGCGAGTTGGGGAAGCTCTGATCAAGCCGGAAATCAAAATACACTGGTCACCCCGGCGGTCGGTGGCTTTCCAGAAGCCACAAGACATTCCCCACATCCCTGTGGGTCAAAGCCGGGGTCCATTTTTACCAGCGAAAATGGCTACCGGCTTTCGCCGGTATGACAACCTCCTGACTGAATCAGAGCGTCCTTGGATGGGTTTCTTGTCGCAAAACTCAGCGCGGCGAGAACAGCAACTGCAACCGCTCGCCACGCTGCAACACCTCACTGTCGATACCGTAGACCGCTGCCAATTGCGCGGCGGTCAGCACTTGTGCAGGGCTGCCTTGGCTGACCATGGCGCCGTGCTGCAACAGCAGCACGCGGTCGCAGTAGCGCGCCGCGAGGTTCAGATCGTGCAGCACCAAAATGGCGGCACCACCACGTTGGCAATGCTGACGAAACAGCTGCATCACCTGATGCTGGTGCGCCAGATCGAGTGCAGCCGTGGGTTCATCGGCGAGCAGCAGTGGCGCTTCGCTGGCAAACAGCCGGGCAATCAAGACGCGCGCCCGTTCTCCTTCTGACAAGGCGGTGACCGGCCGCTCTGCCAGGCTCTGAACATCGGCCGCAAGCATGGCGGTATGGATGATCCGTTCGTCGTTCGGCGACAGTTGCCGGTTGCCGAATGGCAGTCGGCCCAAGGCCACCACCTCACGTACCGGCAGCGGCCATTGCACGCCGGCATGCTGACCCAGATAGCCGCGTTGTTTCGCCAGTGCATCAGGCCGCCAGGCTGGCAGCGGTTTGCCGGCTATCGCAATGCTGCCGGCCGTTGCCGGCAGCAAACCGGCCAGCACTTTCAACAAACTGCTTTTGCCGGCGCCATTCGGGCCAATCAGCGCCAGGCATTCACCGGCCGCAATGCTGAGCCGAATGTCGCACAGCACCTGCTGTGCGCCGTAAGCCGCGTGCAGATCGTGCGCCTGCAAAAGCGCAGGCCTGTGCTGGCCCGGTTCTGTTGTCAGCGCGGCGGCGCCGGTTTCAGTTTCGGTCGCTTTCATGCTGACAAACTCCGGCTGCGCAGCACCAGCAGCAAGAAGAACGGCGCGCCGACCAGCGCGGTGATCACGCCCACTTTGAGTTCCTGTGCTGCCGGCAGCTGTTGCACCAACAGATCGGCCGCGAGCAAGAACACCGCACCCGCCAAGGCGCTGAGCCCGAGCAGGCGGCTGGGTTGGTGACGGACCACCGGCCGCAACAGATGCGGAATGAACAGCCCGACAAAACCAATGCTGCCGCTGACCGAAACGGCCGCGCCGACCGCCAGCGCAATGCCGAGCAGTAGCAACAAGCGCTGCTTCGCCACGGCAAAACCAAGCGACTGTGCCGTGTCTTCACCGAGACTCAGCGCATCCAACAAGCGGCGCTGTCGCCAGCAGAGCAGCAAGCCGAATGCGATGAACGGCAACACCAGCTGCAATTCCGCGTTGCTGCGATTGGCCAAAGAGCCCAGCAGCCAATACACCATTTCCGACATCGCATATGGATTCGGCGCCAGATTGAGTGCCAGGGCAATGCAGGAGCCGGCAAAGGCATTGACGGCAACACCAGCAAGCAGCAGCGTGACGGTCGGTGCCTGCCGGCCAGCAAGCAGCAACATCGTGGCGATGCCAAGCATCGCGCCGATGATCGCCATCACCGGCAACGCAAACCATGCCAGCGCGCTGATGCCGTAATAGATCGCCATGACAGCGCCCAGCGAAGCGCAGCTGGACACCCCGATCAAACCCGGTTCGGCGAGCGGATTGCGGAACACCCCCTGCAAGGCAGCGCCCGCCATCGCCAGCGTGGCGCCGACCAGTGCAGCCAACAAGGCGCGCGGCAAGCGAATTTCCAAAACGATGGTGCGTAGCACCGAAGGCATATCGTCGCGCACCACCGCGGTCGTGTCATCGCCCAGCGCAGTCAGGATTTCCGCCGGCGAAAACGAGACTTTGCCAAGCGAAAGGGCGAGCAACAGCAACACCAGCAGACTCGCTGTCAGCATCACCGACACAACGGGTAGCGTAAGTCGCGAGCGACTCATCGGGCGGTCTCCGTTGGTGCTGTCTTCACTGATGTTGTTTTCATCGGCGCTGCTCTCATTGATACCGCAGCCGAGTCCTGCGCTTGTGCCAGCTGCATCGCCATGCTTGCCAGCCCCAAGCCCGGGCAAAGCCAGTCGGCACTGTTCACGGCGATGCGCCGGGTCGTCCGTTGCTGCAACGCCGGATGATCCAGCAGGCGAAATGCCAGCGCGTCACGGTTGCCGTGCTGCTCTTCCAGAAACAACACATCTGCGTTCAGCAGCAGGATTTGCTCCAGTGTCAGTTCGCTGTCGTAACGCAAGTCCAGCACATCGGCTGCGGTCCGGTAACCGGTCCAGTGCAGCAGTTCATTTTTCAGCGATTGTTGCCCCGGTGTGTAACCGTTGGGTGCCAGACTGAGCGCGAGTGGCGCGTCAGCCGTTGGCGTCGGTCGCCTGGCTTGAGCCAGCAGGTGTTGCCAGTTGGCAAGCAAGGCTTCGGCGCGAGCTTCTGCACCCAGCCACGTGGCCACTTCGCGCAATTGCGCTGGAACATCTGCCAGCGTTTTCGCCGTGGCTACGATGCGCACGTCATAACCGAGTTGCCGCAGCAACGTTGTCGCCTTGCCTTGTTCGTACTCGGCTGCGAGCAGCAGATCGGGCCGCAGGGCCACCAACTGCTCGGCCAGACCGTCATGCTGCGGCGTGTGTTGCGCCTGTTGCCAAACCCGGCTGTAGCGCGGATCAGCCGCCAGCCGCGAAACCGCCACTACCTGCGTTGGCTCGGCCAGACTCAGCAACAATTCATCGACGCACAGCGACAACGATGCCACCCGCTGCGGCTTGTCGGCGCCGTACGCGCGAGTGCTGATTGGCGGCGCCGCCAACATGATCAGCGACAGCAAGATCAGGGACTGCCAAGTCGGGAGGCGCGAGCGGCGCTGGCGGGTGGTCATTGACATGCGCGATCTCAGTAATCGACGCCGGGCCGTGCCTTGATGCCGGCGCGGTAGGCGTGCTTGCTGTCCTGAATGTCGGCGACGGTGTCTGCCAGCTCGCGCAATGCGCTGCCGCCACCGCGACCCGTGATCACGACGCTCTGCTCCGGTGGCCGCTGCCGGATTGCCGCCACCACGCGCGCCTCTTCAAGGTAGCCGAAGCTCAGCATATAGGTGAGTTCATCCAGCACCACCAAACGATACGATGGATCACGCAGCACGCGCTCGGCTTCCTGCCAGGTTCGCTCTGCCGCAGCAATGTCGGCGGCGCGATTCTGGGTTTCCCAGGTGAAGCCGGTGCCCATCTGGTAGAAAAAGACATCCGGCCGTTGCTCGCGCAAAAACCGCTCCTCGCCCGACAATTGCACGCCCTTGATGAACTGCACCACCGCAACGTGATGGCCATAACCCAGGCTGCGCATCACCATCCCGAATGCCGAGGTGGTCTTGCCTTTGCCGTCACCGGTCAATAGCAATACCAGTCCGCGCTCGTCAGTCGCTGCGGCAATGCCGGCATCGACTTTTTCTTTCAGCTTCGCCATTTTTTGTTGGTGGCGCGTTTGGTTATCGTCGGTCATCGAATTTCTCTGTTGTGTGTTCCATTCTCAAAGTGAAGCGAGTTTCTGCAGGTTCACCCTCATCCCGGCCTTCTCCCCTCAAGGGAGAAGGAGAAAACTTGCGGGCAGCATCGCTCAGCTCTTATCCACGGAGTCTGAGAGGTGTCCCCTCTCCCTTGAGGGGAGAGGGCTAGGGTGAGGGTGAGTTATCAGCGCGAGCGACGCCTGCTGGAGTGGGCTCCCCGCGCCATCTACGATTGCACAGGGCCCAACGACTGCCAAATCACCTCACAAACTGCGCTCCGGTTCTGCATCACCTCGTTGTTCCAGAATCGCAAAACCCGAAAACCATTCTTTTCCAGCCATTCCGTCCGTTGCACATCGTGATCCGATTGCTGATGCTGACTACCATCCACTTCGATGATTAGACGTTGCTCCAGACAGACGAAGTCGACGACGTACGGGCCAATCGGGCATGGCCGCCGAAACTTCGCACTGAAATTTTCCGGGTTGCGCAGTTCACGCCACAGCAAACGTTCGGCGTCAGTCATGCTCTTGCGGAGCTGGCGGGCGCGGTTACGTTGCAGCGGGGTCTGTTGCATTTACCATCCTGTTTGAAGTAGTCAGGTTTCACCCTCACCCTGGCCCTCTCCCCTCAAGGGAGAGGGAATCTACAGCTCGCTATGGCAAGACCATACGATATGGCGGTGGATATGTTTACACCTTCTCCCTTGAGGGGAGAAGGTTGGGATGAGGGTGAACATGCAGCCCGCGCGACAGCATTGCACTCGCACCCTTTCTCCCTCGAGGGGCGTAGGCGGGAATTAACAGAGCACTGCTCTGTTCCGCCGAAGCGCCATGAGTTGGAGACGAATGGCTGGGGCGCTGAGCCAGGGCAGGGGGGAACCATCCGGCTGAACGTGAGCACGCCACCCCGCACTGCGCCACTCAAAACTCAGCCGCCACCGTCAGTTCAAACTGCCGACCGGGCGCCGGGTAGTAATACGCCGGCCCCCACGCCGAGACACCGGCAAAACCATCGTAACGTTTTTCAGCAAGGTTCTCGACGCGCAGTGCGAGGCTGTAGTGCGGCCACTGCCAGCGCGCGGCGAAATTGAACAGCGTGTAGCCGCCGAGCAGTGGCGCGCTGTTGGCATTGTCGCCGGCGAAATGGCGCGGGCCGGTGTATTGCGCATCGGCATAGAGTTGCACGGCGTCAACAAGCTGCCAGGACACTCCGGCGCCCGCCTGGCGCTTGGCAACGAACGGTACGGTGTTGCCGGCGAAGCTGCCGCTGTCGTAGCGGGCGTCGACAGCGCTGAGGTTGAAATGACCCCACCAGCGGTCATGCAGTTGCCAGCCGCCGCGCACGGTCAGGCCTTTGCGTTCGCTGGCATCAAGATTGACGTTGGCGCCGGTGCCGGGGCCGAATGGACCGTTCGCGCTCGGGTCGTAGAAAATTTCATCCTGCAGTTGCAGCTGGTACAGCGTGATGGTGCTGTGCAGTGCTTGCGTCTGCCATTGCCAACCGAGCTCCCATGACGCCGATTGCTGTGGCTCGAGTTGCGCGCGCGTGGGGTCAATAAAACCATTCTCATCGGCGCTCGGCCAGCGGAAGCTGTCGTCGCGGCGCAGGAACACGCGCTGCGTTTCGGTCAATGCCCAGCTGGCGCCCAGTTGCCAGGCGTTCAGCGATTGCTGGACATCGGTGGCGAGATTGTGGTCGGCTTCGAAGCGGCTGTGGCGGGCGCCGGCGGTCAGCGTCACGGTGTCCGCCGCGGGCCATTGCAATTGGCCATAGAGATCGCGGCTGCGCTGATCGATGGCGGTAACGCCGAAGCCATAATCGGTTTCGGCATCGGCGTTTTCGGCGTCGATGCCGAGCAGCATATCGACCGCACCGACGCTGCCACTGAGCCGCGGTTGCCAGGCCGACAGCTCGGTGCGGTAGCGATAGGGCGACGCATACAGCGCGCCGTCGCCGGTTTCATCGCGGTAGTTGCCGTCCAGCAACAGTTGCCAGCTGTTGCTGAGCTGCACGTGTGCGCCCAGATGCCAGGCATCGGTTTCGCGCGCACCAAAATCGGCCGGGCTGCTGCTTTGTTCGCGGTCTGCATCGCGCTGGGCGCGGCTCAGGCTGCCGGGCAGGCGCAGCAGATCGTCAGTGTGCTGGCCGTCGAGTTGCAGTTGCCAGTCGTCGCTGTCATAGCCGATGGCGAGCGCATCGTGGCGGCGATTTTGTTCATTGTTGTCGCGGTAGTTGTCGCTGAGCCATTTTTCGCTGGCGACGCGGCCATGCAGACCATTGTCGAAACGGTGGCCAGCCTGAACGCGGTAGCGTTCGCCATCGTCACTGGCGCGGGCAGCAGAAACGCGCAGATTTTTTTCCGTTGCCGCAGCGGTGTGAATGAGTACCACACCAGCGCTGGCCTGATCGCCATAGAGGGCGCCGGCGCTGCCATACAAGACTTCGATGCGGTCGATATCCTGCAACGACAGGCTTGCTAAATCCGGGCCGGCCAGCGACGGATTGTTGAGCTTGCGGCCATCGACCAGCACCAGCACATTGTTGACGCCGTTTTCGCCGAAGCCACGCAGGCTCAAGCTGGCACCGCGGCCGCGATCACCGATGCTGTCATTGACTTGCAAACCGGCGAGCGTTGCCAGCACTTGCACCAGCGTTTGCGCGCCAGAGCGCGCGATGGCAGCGCGGTCGATCACTTGAATTGCCGCCGGAATAGTCTGTTCGCTGCCGGCGCCGCGGGTGCCGAGCACCGAGATGACGGTGGTGTCGTCATCGACGCGCGGTGAATCGGCCAGCGTGGCGACGGGGCAGGCAAACAGGGTGGCCGCCAGCGCCTGGCGGTAAAACGAAACAGATTTTTTCACAGTTTCCTCAATAGTGTCGGGCACGGATTGAGGAGGGATGGGATCGGCTCGCCACAGTCGGCAAACCGATCAAGCAGTGACGCCGGATCAGAACGGTCTGACAGGAAATTGCCGCTGCCTTCGACGCCGCCCTCCGCAACGTCTGGGGTGTGTTCCGAGCCGCGCCGATAGGCGGCGGTTGAGGCTGGTGTCGGGCTGGTCGCCATCAAGGCGAGTCACCGTTGCGGGGGCAGCGCCGGACTTGCTGTTTCGGGCAGGGCGAACGCGCCATGCCTGATCACCGGACTTCCCATTTAACGGCCTGCCACACCCCGGGGGCAGCAGGACGACCTCGTCAGAACGGTGCGACTGTACGCAAATGGACGTCTGGACGTCAAATTTCCGTTGGTTGGGGGTCAGAAGCAATCGGCATATCGCCGGAGCGGCCGCTATTATTTGGACGTCCAAACGTCTATGCTGGACTGCGTGTCCTCTACGGCTCGGTTATCGCTGGTTGGGCTGGCGATGGTTGTGGCTTGCCGGGACATGCTCTTTTGGCAAGCTTCACCCTCACCTAAATCCTCTCCCCTCAAGGGAGAGGACTTAAAAGCCTTCTCCCTTGAGGGGAGAAGGTTGGATGAGGGTGAACCCAGCAAGCGAACGATGGCTACCTACTGAGGCAAACACCATCACCGCTCCTTGCACCCATTTCGAGAGTCGATACGCTGTGACTTCAAACGCTTCTTGTACCTGCGCCAATCACCGTCCTGCGTTCAATGCGCCGGTTGCCGCCGGCACTTTTGATGGGCTGCTCGATCCGCAGCATCGCGGCCACGAGCCGCATTGCCCGCAGCTCGCTGCCGCGCGCAATGAACGCCTGCAGGCGCTGCAGCAGGCGTTGACCGAACGCATCCTGATCCTCGATGGCGGCATGGGCACGATGATCCAGGGCTATCACCTGCAGGAAGCCGATTACCGCGGCGAGCGTTTCAAGCATTTTCACCGCGACGTCAAAGGCAACAACGATCTGCTGAGCCTGACCCGGCCGCAGGTCATTCGTGAAATTCACGAAGCCTATCTGGAAGCCGGCGCCGACATTATTGAAACCAACAGCTTCAATGCCACCCGCATCTCGATGGCCGATTACGAGATGCAGCACCTCGTGCACGAGCTGAACGTCGCCGCCGCGCAAGTCGCGCGCGAAGCGGCCGACAAGTACACCGCCAACAATCCGGCCAAGCCGCGCTTTGTCGCCGGCGTGCTCGGGCCGACCTCGCGCACCGCGTCGATCTCACCGGACGTGAACGACCCCGGCGCGCGCAACGTCACCTTTGATCAGCTGGTCGAAACCTACACCGAAGCGGTCGATGGCCTCGTCCGTGGCGGCGCCGATGTAATTCTGATCGAAACCATCTTCGACACGCTGAACGCCAAGGCCGCCGTGTTTGCCGTGGATCAGTATTTCGCGGTGCAAGGCTTCCGGCTGCCGGTGATGATTTCCGGCACCATCACCGATGCCTCCGGCCGCACGCTGTCGGGCCAGACCACCGAAGCGTTCTACAACTCGCTGAGCCACGCCAAACCGCTGTCGATCGGCCTCAACTGCGCGCTCGGCGCCGCCGAATTGCGGCCCTATGTAAAAGAGATGGCGCGTATCGCCGGCTGCTACACCTCGGCCTATCCGAATGCCGGTTTGCCCAATGCCTTCGGCCAGTACGATCAAACGCCGGCCGAGATGGCCGATATCGTCGAAGAATTCATGGCGAGCGGCTTTCTGAACATCGTCGGTGGCTGCTGCGGCACCACGCCGGCGCATATCGCGCTGCTGGCGAAAGCGGCGCAGAAATACCCGCCGCGCAAGTTGCCCGCGATCGAACCGGCCTGCCGGCTGTCGGGGCTGGAAGCGTTCAACATCCGCAAGGATTCGCTGTTCGTCAATGTGGGTGAGCGCTGCAACGTCACCGGCTCGGCCAAGTTCAAGCGCCTGATCATTGCCGGTGATTACAACGCGGCCTTGGAAGTGGCGCAGGAGCAAGTCGAGAGCGGCGCGCAAGTCATCGACATCAATATGGACGAAGGCATGCTTGATGCCGTCGCCGCCATTGACCGTTTCTGCAAATTGATCGCCAGCGAACCGGATATCGCCAAAGTGCCGGTGATGCTCGACTCGTCCAAATGGGAAGTGATCGAAACCGGGCTCAAATGCCTGCAAGGCAAATGCATCGTCAACTCGATCAGCCTCAAGGAAGGCGAGGCCGATTTCCGCGACAAAGCCCGGCGCTGCCTGCAATACGGCGCCGCCGTGGTGGTGATGGCCTTCGATGAAAAAGGCCAGGCCGACACCTTCGCCCGCAAAACCGAGATCTGTGCGCGCAGCTACCGCATTCTGGTCGACGAGATTGGCTTTCCGCCGCAGGACATCTTCTTTGACCCGAATATCTTCGCCATTGCCACCGGCATCGACGAGCACAACAACTACGCGGTCGACTTTATCGAGGCCACGCGCTGGATACGGCAGCACCTGCCATACGCCGGTGTCTCCGGCGGCGTTTCCAACGTCTCGTTCTCGTTCCGTGGCAATGATCCGGTGCGCGAAGCCATCCACTCGGTCTTTCTCTATCACGCCATCAAGGCTGGCATGAGCATGGGCATTGTCAACGCCGGCCAGTTGGCGGTGTATGACGAGTTGCCGGCCGAGCTGCGCGAGAAAGTGGAAGATGTGGTGCTGAACCGCCGACCGGCTTCTGGGGACAAAAGCCCCACCGAAGCGTTGCTCGATATCGCCGAGAGATTCAAAACCGGTGCCATCAAGAAAGACGAAGAAGATCTGGAATGGCGTCAGCTGCCGGTCAGCAAGCGGCTGGAACACGCGCTGGTCAAAGGCATCACCACCTTCATCATCGAAGATGCCGAAGCGGCGCGGCGGGAAAGCAAACGCCCGCTCGATGTGATTGAAGGGCCGTTGATGGCCGGCATGAACGTGGTCGGCGATCTGTTCGGCGCCGGCAAGATGTTCCTGCCGCAAGTGGTCAAATCGGCGCGGGTGATGAAACAGGCGGTTGCCTATTTACAACCGTATATCGAAGCCGAGAAAAGCGCAGGCGCCAAGGCCAACGGCAAGATCCTGATGGCCACCGTCAAAGGCGATGTCCATGACATTGGCAAGAACATCGTGACTGTAGTTCTACAATGCAACAACTTTGAAGTGATCGACCTCGGTGTGATGGTGCCGGCCGAGAAAATCCTGCAAACCGCCGTTGAGCAGAATTGCGACATCATCGGCCTGTCCGGCCTTATCACGCCCTCGCTCGATGAGATGGTCAACGTCGCCCGCGAAATGCAGCGTCAGGGCATCAACAAGCCGCTGCTGATCGGCGGCGCCACCACCTCGAAAGCGCACACCGCGGTCAAGATTGATCCGCAGTTCAATCTGAATCAGGTGGTCTACGTGCCGGATGCTTCGCGCGCCGTCGGCGTCGCCACCACATTGCTGTCGGATGAACTGCGCCTGCCGTATGTGCGCGACATCAAGACCGAGTATGAAGCCATCCGCGCCCGCCACGACGGCAGCGTACGCGGCCTGACCCGGCCGTACGCCGAGGCGGTGACGCGCGGCATTCAAACCGACTGGGCCAATTACACGCCACCGGTGCCGACCTTTACCGGCGTGAAAGTCTTCGACGATTACCCGCTCGCCGAGCTGGTGCCTTACATCGACTGGACACCGTTCTTCATCACCTGGGATCTGGCCGGCAAGTACCCGCGCATCCTGCAAGATGAGGTAGTGGGCGAGGCCGCCCGCAACTTGTTTGCAGATGCCCAGGCCATGCTGCAAAAACTGGTCGAAGGCAAATTGATAAAAGCCCGCGCCGTGCTCGGCTTCTGGCCGGCCAATTCCGGCGTTGACAACAGCATTTCAAAAAAAACGCCGGACGATATCACCGTCTATACCGACGACAGTCGGCAGCAAGCGCTTGCCACGCTGCATCATCTGCGCACCCAAACCATCAAACAAGGCGCCGCCGATGTGCACAGCTCGCTCGCCGATTACATTGCCCCGCACCGCAGCGGCGTGAAGGATTACCTCGGTGCGTTTGCGGTGACCGCTGGCATCGGCGTCGATGAACTCACCGCCGAATATGAGCGCAACGGCGATGACTACAGCAGCATCATGGTCAAGGCGCTGGCCGATCGTTTCGCCGAAGCCTTGGCCGAGCGCCTGCACGAGCGCGTGCGCAAAGAGTTCTGGGCTTACGCGCCGGATGAGCAGCTCGACAACGAGCAGCTGATCAAAGAACAGTACCGCGGCATTCGCCCCGCACCCGGCTACCCGGCCTGCCCGGATCACACCGAAAAAGCCACGCTATTCCAGTTGCTCGACGCCGAAAAACGCATCGGCATCACGCTCACCGAACACTACGCCATGTGGCCCACCGCCGCCGTTTCCGGCTGGTACTTCTCGCACCCAAACGCCGAATACTTCAACATCGGCAAAGTGCAGAAAGATCAAATCGAAAGCCTCGCCCAGCGCAAAGGCATGTCGGTAACGGAACTCGAAAAGTGGCTCAGCCCAGTGCTCGGCTACAACCCGTGATGACAGAACCCCCTCCTTGATGGGGAGGGCCGGGGAGAGGGTGAATCCTCAACGCCGCTCTGTTCCGCCGAAGCGCCATGAGCCAGAGGCGAATGGCCGGGCCGCGGAGCGGGATTTCGGTTTTCCATCCCCTCTCCCTTGAGGGGAGAGGGCTAGGGTGAGGGTGATCCTTCCGGAGTGAACCAGCCTTCAGTCCGAGTCTCGTTACACGAAGGCGGGAAATAACAGCGCACTGCTCTGTTCCGCCGAAGCGCCATGAGTCGAAGACGAATGACCGGGGCGCGGAGCGGGATTTCTGTTTGTAGTTCCCTCTCCCTTGAGGGGAGAGGGCTAGGGTGAGGGTGATCTCTCAGCGCGGAAAAACTTTTACTATCGATACTGACTGACTCGTTAGACTTCATAACCGATCCAACGGGCTCACCGCGCCAGCCCCCATCTTGGCGACATGCGTATAAATCATTGTGGTTTCCACATGGGTATGCCCCAACAATGTTTGTATCGTGCGAATATCCGTTCCACTCTGCAGCAAATGCGTTGCAAAACTATGGCGAAAAGTATGGCAGCGAACCAATTTGTTGACGCCTGCAGCCGCGGTGGCGCGAGCCAGTGCGCGGGACAATGTTTGCGGATAAAAGTGATGCCGTCTCGTTACCCCGGTCCTCGGGTCGCGCGATAACTCCGCCTGCGGAAACAGCCAGTGCCATGCCCACGTTTCACCAGCCTTCGGATACTTGTTTTCCAACGCCCATGGTAGCGCGACGCCAGGCAGCTTTTGTGCACGGTCCTGTTCGAAGATCAGGCGTGAAGCACGCAGTTGCTCCTGCAATCCCATCTGACAGGTCTGCGGCAACGGTACCACGCGATCTTTCCCGCCCTTGCCTTCGCGTACCGTCAGCGTGGCGAGCTGCAGGTCGACGTCCTTGACCCGGAGCGACAACAGTTCGGTTCGCCGTAAACCTGAACCATAAAGCAGTTGCACCATCAGCTGATACGGCGCAGGCAAGGCGAGAATGATGGCTCTGACTTCGCTTGGAGAAAGCACAACCGGAATGCGGACAGTGCGCCGGGCGCGCACCACATCATCCAGCCACGGCAAGTCCGTGCCGAGCACCTTTCGATACAAAAACAACAGCGCCGCCAAAGCCTGATTCTGCGTACTCGCCGAGACGCGATCTTTCACCGCCAATGCGCTCAGAAATTGCTCGACCTCGTACTTCCCCATCTCCAAAGGATGGCGCTTTCGGTGAAACAAGATGTAGCGGCGAATCCAATGACAATAGGTTTTCTCGGTGCGCAGGCTGTAATGCTCAACCCGCAGCTTCTCAACAACCTGATCCATCAGCCTCTGCGCCATAACTCCCTCACGGCATGTGCTTTCTGCGCAGGCATCCTAGCCAAGCAAATGAACGAGGGTCAGGCGTCAAAAAGCGCGCCAACGGCGAATTTCTGCCTCTTTTGCTGGTTGTACCTGGCAGATAGCAGTGTCAGAAAAATCGCACACCATGCTGTAAATCGTTGATTTTTCGGGAAATGATTTTGGCTTTCGTCACTGATTCAGTATGATTAGGCGGCATTGCTTTCCAGTTGAACTGGCCATGGCGCCTAATCAACGGAGGAAATTTCTGCAAACCCACGGCAAGCCCTTGAGCTGACGAAGAAAATCGGTCAAATTTCACTCCATTCAAAAACCTGTTTGGAGGCATGCCTCCTAATCACTAGTTAGGTTTTTATGCTTTCGTCCTCCGCCGCACATTTAAAAATTACAGGCTTCAAGCATCAAGAGGTCGTCGAGAACATTTTTGCTTCATCAATGGTCAATGTTGCGTATGTTGTTGAGGCCAATGAAAGGCATGTTCTTGTAGTAGGTGAAGAAATTGAAAATAGATCTAGCGAATACAAATCATGGCTTATGTGCATCACAATAGAGACATTGAAACATGAAGGCCAAAGCCACTTGAAAGTAGAGGTGTTGGGCCCATGAAAAAACCTAACCCGGCGCTCAAAGCGCTCCCTTCGGTCGCTCGGACCGCTTGCGACTACGCCGCAAACGGCCGTTTAGCTCTGCGTTAGAGGCCATCGGTTTTCCGGTGGCCTTTTGCTTTTCCGGTGTCGTGCAGTTTTCGTTTTTCGTTCACGCTGCGCGTGTCGCGGCTTTCGGGTTTGGGTAGTCCGCAGTCGGTGCTGTCGTAGC
>JBMOMZ010000031.1:57750-138731 GCA_049324755.1 Pseudomonadota bacterium | reverse complement strand
TGAAAGCTGCCGTAGGAGCGCTCCACCCGGTGGAAACCGCCGTCTTTCGTTTCCTGCTCCTGACGCTTTTCACCGCGCACCAGCAGCACGTCGTTGTCGAGCGTGATCTGGATGTCTTTTTCCTCGACGCCGGGCACTTCCAGGGCGATCTTGTACTGCTTGTCGGTCTCCTGGATGTCCAGCGCCGGTTTCAGCAGGCCCGGCCACTCCGACGGCCAGCGCGGCATGGCCAGCGTCGGGAAACCGAAGCCTCGAAACGCGTCGTCGAACAGGCGATCGATC
Organism: Pseudomonadota bacterium; assembly: GCA_049324755.1. Taxonomy (GTDB): domain Bacteria; phylum Pseudomonadota; class Gammaproteobacteria; order Enterobacterales; family Permianibacteraceae; genus Permianibacter. The sequence continues at coordinate 138,449 of JBMOMZ010000031.1, read as the reverse complement.
TCGCGATGCAATTGCAGGATGGGACTGACGGGCCCACCCGCCACCGGCAGGTCATTGCGCTGCACCGGCAGCGAGGCAGCGCTCTGTTGTTCTTCCTGCTCCTTCTTGAACCAGTTCCAGGGAGCCAATTTCTTGAAATCAATATCCATGTCGCACCTCCAGAAGAAAAATTGAAGACTCTTGCTCACTCCGTTTGCCTGCGGCGACGGACAGCGCGCCCAGACGACACGGAGTGTTCCGCTGACTTTGGCTGCTCATCTGTGCGTAACACCTCCTTCTTTCTGCCTGCTTGGATCTGATCATTGATCCATCGATCGATTTCACTTTGACGAAACCGCCACGTCCCGCCGACCTTGAAGGCCGGAATTTCCCCGTGCGCGGCGAGCCGGTAAAGCGTCCGCTTGCCGACTTTCAAGTAGGTAGCCAACTCGTCGAGTGTGAAGATCGCCTGCTGGCGCGCTGTCATACCACCCCCACAAGTTCCGTCGTCACGCGGCCTCGCTCGAGGAAATTCTTGCACGACTTTGCAAGATATTGCGCCTACCATGCCGAAATTCAAGAGTCAACATCCAGCGACCTGCTGGCCGATTGATGTGACTCAAATCTTCAAGGACGGTATGCCAGGGCGGGCCAGTCCGGCGCAGGGGACGGTGGGTTGATCGGGACCTTGCGGGCGCCGCCCACGGCCGCAGATCAAACACCGATCCTCACGTTGTAACCGAGCGCCCGCAGCCCCTTGCTCGTCCGCATGTTCCTTGGCGGAAACTCGTCTGGGCGCGCCCAGCCGACAATTTCCCCGAGGCTGCTCAGACCAATGTGTGGAATGGCCCAGTCGTCGCTGCGGATCGCGTTACCCAAGAAGCCCAGTGGCAGCGCAGGACGATTTTGGCCAAATCATCGAATCCACGTCCTCAAGGCCAAGGCGTTACTATTTAGTTCGGATTACGGACGCGGGTTCGGTTCCGTGTTCCACCACCAAGCAAAGAAAAGGGCTGCGCGCAAGCGTGGCCCTTTTTCTTTGCTTGAGATTGCGGGAGTTGGACCCGCGGAGCGGGTTCACAAAATTGCCGGGAGCACTTTTGGGCCGCCGAAGGCGGTTCCGCGCAACGCGCGGACGAGGCTCAGGGATGAGCCAAGCAATTCCCGCCGCCGCCACCAATACCAAAAGGTCAACAGTTCGCTGTTGGCCTTTTTTCTTGCCCGATCGCGCCGCCTCCCGCTTGCTCGCGGGAGTTGGTGCGGAAGCCTGCGTACTTCGGCACCGGGCCCATGGTCCCGTCCAGGGCCACTTTCCGCGCTCTCCCGGCCGCTTGTCTCTCTTGCATCACTCTCCGGACACGCCCGAAGTCCGCAAAGGCCGCGAACGCCACGCATACAAATCAACGAGTTACGCGCGGGAGAATCAAGCGGTTGGATTGCGGCATCGCCCGACCAAAGGAAACCCCACCGTTCATGCCGACGCCGGGGTGGTTTGAGGTATGTCAGAAATAGAGATATATTTCTGACATACGGAGTCATTCCCATGAGCCACCTCAGCGAAGCCATGCTGTCCGCCGCCCAGGCCCTCCCGGAGGGAGGCTTGATCTCGCCCAAGGAATTTCTGCATCTGGCGTCCAGGGCCGCAGTGGATCAGGCGCTGGCCCGACTGGCACGCGAGGGGAAGTTGTTGCGCGTCGGACGGGGGGCCTACGCCCTGCCGGTGGCCGGCCGCTTCGGTTCCCGCCCGCCCTCGACCGAGGCGGTCGTCGAAGCCATCGCCTCCACCCACGGTGAAATCGTCGTGCCCAATGGCGCAGCGGAAGCCAATGCGCTGGGGCTGACCACGCAAGTGCCGACCCGGGAGATCTTTCTGACGTCGGGGCCCACGCGAAAGCTACGCCTGGGCAACCGCACCATCGAGCTAAGACACGGCAGCGGCTGGCAACTCGCGCTCGGCAAGCGCCCGGCCGGCAAGGCCATTCGCGCCCTGTCCTGGCTGGGACCCGAGCAGGCTCCCTCCGCCCTGCACATCCTCCATACCACGCTGCCTGCCGAAGAATGGGCCGCCCTGCAGGCTGCGAGGGCGGCCCTGCCCGGCTGGATGGCCCGCGCGGTCAGCGAGGTGAATGCGCATGGCTGAGTCCTGGTTCGCGCTCAGCCAGGCCGATCGGGTCGAAGCCTTGGAATACGCGGCGGCCCAGAGCGGCCGGCCGGCACACCTGCTGGAAAAGGACATCTGGGTGGTGTGGACGCTCGCGGCGATCTACGCCTCCCCCATCGCCGACACGCTGACGTTCAAGGGCGGCACATCACTTTCCAAGATTTACAAGGTCATCGACCGCTTCTCGGAAGACATCGATCTGACCTACGACATCCGCGCCCTGGTGCCGGATCTGCTGCGCGAAGGCGATCCGATCCCCGCATCCTCAAGCCAGGAACAAAAGATCACCCGCGCAGTGCGCACACGGCTTCCCGAGTGGATCGAGCAGACGGTACGCCCCGTCATTGATAGTGCCTTGACTGCGAGCGGCTTGCAGGCGGACTTGAGTCTCGCCGGCCAGGAGCGCAGCAAGCTGATAATCGCCTATCCCGCCGTCAAGACCGGCACAGGCTATGTCTCCGCGACTGTCCAACTGGAATTCGGGGCGCGAGCCACCGGTGAGCCGCACCACTTCCATGAAGTCGCCTGCGACATCGCACCGTGGATCGAGGGCGTGACCTTTCCGACGGCACGGCCTTTGGTCATGGCCGCCGAACGCACGTTCTGGGAAAAGGCCACGGCCGCGCACGTCTACTGCCGCCAGAAACGGCTGCGCAGTGAGCGGTATTCACGTCATTGGTACGATCTGGCGGCGCTGGCGCGAACCGAGCACTTCGACAAGGCGGCCGCCGATCGACAACTGGCGCATCATGTGGCCGAACACAAGTCGATGTTCTTCGCCGAGAAAGATGCCAACGGCAGCAAGATCGACTACCTCGAGGCGGTGAGCGGCTCGCTCAAGCTGGTACCGGAAGGCGCATCACGCACGGCGTTGGCGCAGGATTTTGCGGCGATGCGCGATGACGGCCTGCTGCTGTCGGATCAGCCGGGGTTCGATGCGATTCTGGAGACCTGCGCCGCCATCCAGGACAAGGTCAACCGTCTGGCGTGAGCTCGCCCACTTCGAAGCTCAGCCCGCTCCCGCTGCTCATCCCATAGCGCCGGAGGATCAACCGCCAGCGCTAGGTCGAACAACGTGATGTGGTTCGGCAGCGCATCGTCCAGAATCGCAGCCACGATGTCCGATGATCTTGCCCCAGTTTCCCGTACCCCCAGTCAAGAGAGTACGACAGACGATGACAACCGAGCATCTCAAGGCAGCACACGCTGACGATCTGACGCGCGCCGGTCAGCTGCTGCGCGCCGGCGAACTGGTCGCGGTGCCGACCGAAACCGTTTACGGTCTGGCGGCCGATGCCGGCAATCCGATGGCGGTGGCCAAGATTTTTGCTGCCAAAGGGCGGCCGGCGGATCACCCGCTGATCGTGCATCTGGCGGCGGCCGCGGAGCTCGACAAGTGGGCGTGTGAAATCCCTGCCTGGTTGCCGCCGGTGCTCGACGTGTTGTGGCCGGGGCCGTTGACGGTGGTGCTGAAAAAGCAGGCGCATGTATCCGATGTGATCACGGCCGGCTTGCCGACGGTCGGTTTGCGGGTGCCCGCGCATCCGGTGCTGCGCCGCTTGTTGCAGCAGTTCCAGCTTGCGGTGGCTGCGCCTTCGGCCAACCCGTATCAGCAATTGAGCCCGACGCGTGCCGAACATGTGCTGGCGGGCCTGGACGGCAAAATCGCCGCCGTGCTCGATGGCGGACCGTGCACGCTTGGTACCGAGTCGACCATTGTCCGCATCGCCGACGACCACGCCGAATTGCTGCGCAAAGGGCCGCTCAGCGCCAGCCAGCTGCAGGCGCTGCTGCCGGTACCGTTGCTGACGCCGGATCGGCACCAGCACGCCGTCTCCGGCAACAAGAAAGTGCACTACCGACCGCGCGCCACCGTGCGCCTGAAAAGCACCGAATGGCTGGAGCAGAATCCAGTATTGGCGCAACAAAAAACGGACGCAGAAAAGCTGGCCTGGCTGGTGTATTCACCGACATTCACGGACAGCTCGGCGCCGATCGTTGCCCGGATGCCGGCCGATCATCACGGTTACCGGCAGCGCCTCTATGCCGCGCTGTTCGAACTCGACCAACGCGGGGTGACGGAAGTGTGGCTCGAACTGCCGCCGCAAGCGCCCGAGTGGGCCGACATTCACGATCGTCTGCAACGCGCCGCCAGCCCCGACGACGACTGCGACGACGACAACGACTGACCTCAGCGCACCGCGCCAGCGTGCTGCTTGCGCCATTGCCCGGGCGTGACGCCGGTCCAGCGCCGGAACGCCCGGTAAAACGGACTCAGTTCGGCAAAGCCGAGTGCTTGCGCAATGTCAGGCAGCGTGCGCGAGGTTTGCGCCACCGCGTGTAGCGCCGCTGCTTTGCGCACCACATCCAGCAACTGTTCATAACTGTGGCCCTGCGCCTGCAGCCGACGCGCCAGCGTGCGCTCGCTCAGATGCAGTGCGCGCGCCGCATCGGCGCGGCGCGGCAAGACCGGCCCGAGCTGACCGGCGAGCCATTCGCGCAGCGATGGCGCGGCAAGGCCGCTTTCGCTGAGCGCGCTCAGCTGGGCAGCGGCATGGCGTTCGTGCAGCCGGGCGAGCTGGGCATCGGCTTGTGGCAAGGCGAGATCGAGCAGCGCGTTGTCGAGCAGGAGACCGTTGAACGCCTGCTCGAATTCGACCGGACAAGCGAACAGCTCGCGATAACCGGCGAGCGGCCCGAGCTGGCCATGGCTGCATTGCACCGCCAGCGGCTCTGCCGGTGTTGCCGTGACCCAACGGGCAAAACTCACCACTGCCGCCAACACCGCTTCGATCTGATGCGGGCTGAACGCCAGCTCGCCCTGACGCGGGTGATAGACCAGCCAGCTGGCGGACTCACCCGCCAACAGCTGAAAGCGGCCGCCATCGGAAATCAGCCGCTGGTATTTCTGCAGTTGCAGCAGCGCCTCACGCAGCGTCGCCGACGACTGCAACAGGAAGCTGACAACGTTGAGGCTGCCCGGGCCAACCAGCGCCCCGGCTTTGAGACCAAAACCGGGATCGCCGGTGCAGCGCTCGGCGGCCCGCCAGAGCCGGGTGATATCGTCGATGGGCCAACGCTCGCCACGCAGTGCGGCGACCGCGATGCCGGCTTCCTTCAGCAGACGTGCTTCAGTCACCCCGAGCCGCTTGGCGGCGGCGATCACGGTGTTGACCCAGCTTATCGAGACAGTGGCCTGTAAAGTCAATTTTGCTGACCCGCAAAGTCAATCATGCCGGCATCTTAGCCGGCTATCTTGGACCGAAACAGGGTGAGGTGCTTGCCGGGGCCGGCGTCGATAGCGACAGCTCCCCCTCTCCCCAACCCCTCCCCCGCGAGGGGGGGAGGGGCTCAGACAAACAGCTTTCGCTTGACCGCACGCAACAGGAGACGAGATGACCCAAACGCCGCATTCGGATGTGCTGGTAGTCGGCGGCGGCCTCGCCGGCATCGTCACCGCACTGGAGCTGCTGCGCGCCGGCAAGGCCGTGACGCTGGTCGATCGCGATACACCCGAACGCTTCGGCGGCTTGGCGCTGTGGGCATTCGGTGGCATGGCGCTGGTCGGCACGCCGCTGCAGGCGAAAATGAAAATTCCGGACACGCCGGAGCTCGCACTGCGCGACTGGCAACGCTTTGGGGAACTGGATCCAAATGATCACTGGCCGCAGCAATGGGCGCGCCATTATGTCGAGCATTCGCGTACCGATGTGTATGACTGGCTCAGCGACGAAGGCATCAAGTTCCTGCCGGCGGTCAACTGGGTCGAGCGCGGCCGCTTTGGCGAGGGCAACAGCCTGCCGCGCTATCACGTGGTCTGGGGCACCTCGCGCGAACTGACCCGTTGCCTCATCACCGCGCTGCAGCGCGCGAACAATAATGGCCGCCTGACCGTGCTGCACCGGCATCGCGTTACCGCGCTGGAGCATCAGGCCGGCAAGATCTGCGGAGCGCTTGCCCGCAACGAAAGCACCGGCGCGGAAATTCGTCTGCCGGCGTCGCAAGTTGTGCTGGCGATGGGCGGCATCAATGGCGCGCACGATGAGTGCCGGCGCAACTGGCCGAAAGATCGCGCACTACCGAACACGATGCTAAACGGTGCCCATCCCTATGCCGATGGCGCGCTGCATCACCATGTCGAAGACAGGCTTGGCGGCAGGATTCGCAACGCCGGCGAGATGTGGAATTACGCCGCCGGTTTTCCGCATCCGTATCCGCATTTTGACGGCCACGGCCTGTCGACCATTCCGTGCAAATCGGCGCTGTGGCTCAACCACAAAGGTGAGCGCATCGGGCCGGAACCCCTGATCACCGGCTTTGACACCCACTGGCTCTGCCAGCGCGTCGCCGAACAGGAAAAACCGTGGACCTGGCACCTGCTGAACTGGCGCATTGCGGCGAAGGAATTTGCCATCTCCGGCGCCGAACACAACCAGCGCATCCGCGACCAGCAGTTCCCGCAATTCCTGAAAGAGACGCTGCTCGGCAATCACCGGCTGGTCAAACAGCTGCAGCGCGAAAGCCGGCACTTTCTGGTCGCCGACACGCTCGCTGAGCTCGCCAGCAAAATGAATGCGCTGACCTGCTCGCACGACATCGATCCGGCCGTGCTGCAAGCCACGGCCGACGCGTTCGACGCCAACTTCCGCCATGGCAACAAACTGGCAAACGATGATCAGATCCGACGCATCCTGCATGCCAGACAATGGGGGCCGGACCGATTGCGCACCTGCAAACCGGCGCCGTTGCAACGGCCGGGCGCGGGGCCGTTTATTGCCATCCAGATGCAGCTCATCACCCGCAAAAGTCTCGGCGGCTTGCAGACCGATTTGCAAAGCCGCGTGCTTGATGGTCGCGGCGAGCCGGTGCCGGGCTTGTACTGTGTCGGTGAAGCCGCCGGCTTCGGCGGCGGCGGCGCCAGCGGCAAGCGTTCGCTGGAAGGCACGTTTCTGCCAGGTTGCATTCTGACGGCGAAAGCGGCGGCGCGATCGATTGTGGCGGGTGGGTGATGACCGATGTCGTGGTGGTTCAACTCAACATCTGGACAGACATCTGTGCCGGCGAGATTCACCCTCATCCAACCTTCTCCCCTCAAGGGAGAAGGCTTACAAGTCCGCTCCCTTGAGGGGAGAGGATTCAGGTGAGGGTGCGGATATTCACGCAACGGCATGGCGAAAAAAACTGACACACTCGTCGTCATTCCGGCGAAAGCCGGAATCCACTTGCCTGTTTTGAATGCCCCCGGTATGCGCCGGGCTCACGAAAAGAACTGAATCCTGCAGCGGAGGTTCTCCGTTGCATCATGGCGATTAAAAGGAGAACAACAATGGCCAATGGCGCCCAAGCCCTGATGAAAACGCTGGTTGATGCCGGCATCGAGGTTTGCTTCACCAACCCCGGCACCAGCGAGATGCATTTTGTCGCCGCGCTCGACAGCGAACCAAAAATGCGCGCCGTGCTGGCCCTGTTTGAAGGCGTGGCAACCGGCGCCGCGGACGGTTACGCACGGATGGCCGACAAACCGGCCGCGACGCTGCTGCATTTGGGCTGCGGTCTTGGCAATGGCCTGGCCAACCTGCACAACGCCCGCAAAGGCAAAGTGCCGGTGGTCAATATCGTGGGCGATCACGCCAGTTACCACGTGCCGTTTGATGCCCAGCTGCAATCGGATATCGAAACCGTTGCCCGCAATGTCTCGCCCGGTTTTGTGCGCACCGCCAAATCAACGGCCACGCTGTGTCAGGATGCGGTCGATGCCATCAACGCTGCGCGCGGTTTGCCAGGACAGGTTGCGACATTGATCCTGCCCGCTGATGTCTCGTGGGGTGACGGCGGCGTGCCCTGCCCGCCACCGCCGCTGCCCGCGCCTGCCGCGGCCGATGACAGCACCGTCAATGCGATTGCCACTGCCATTCGCTCCGGCAAAAAGACCGCGCTGCTGCTCGGCGGCCGCGCGCTGCGCGAACCGAGTTTGCTCGCCGCGGCACAAATCGCCGGCCACAGCGGCGTCAAATTGCTGGCCGAAGTGTTCCCGACCCGGCTCGAACGCGGCGCAGGATTGCCGGCGGTCGAACGCATTGCTTATCTCGCTGAGCTGGCAGGCGTGCAGCTCGCCGATATCGAGCAACTGGTGCTGGTTGACGCCAAAGCACCGGTGTCGTTCTTTGCTTATCCGGGCAAGAAAAGCTATCTGGTGCCGGACGGCTGCAGCGTGCACACGCTCGTGACGCCGGCGCAGGACAGCGCCTTGAGTTTGCAGAAGCTGGCGCAGGCACTCGGCGCGAGCCACGCCGCTCCGGCCTTGCAGCCCGCACTACGTCCGAGCCGGCCACGCGGGCAATTAAGCGCCGAGAAAGTCTGCAAAGCGGTCGGCCATCTGCTGCCGGAAAACGCCATCCTGATCGACGAGGCGATCACCTCCGGCTTGTTGTTGTCGGCAATGACCGCCGGCGCCCCGCGCCATGATCTGATCACGCTGACCGGCGGCGCCATCGGCCAGGGTTTGCCGAATGCGATCGGCGCCGCCATCGCCTGTCCGGATCGCCCGGTCGTCGCGCTGATCGGCGACGGCACCGCGATGTACACCATTCAGTCACTGTGGACGATGGCACGCGAACAGCTCAACGTGACCTCGATCATTTTCAACAACGCGTCGTACTCGGTGCTAAACATCGAGCTGGAACGGGTCGGTGCCGACGAGATCGGCCCGAAAGCGAAATCGCAACTCGACATCGGCGGCCCACAGCTCAATTTTGCCCAGCTCGCGCAGGGCATGGGCGTGCACGCGGTGCGCGTCGAAACGGCGGAAGATTTCTGCAAAGCGATGGAGTACGCGCTGGCGATGCCCGGCCCGCATCTCATCGAAGCCGTGGTGCCGGAATCCTTGAACGGCGTCAAACGCAAAGTGCTGCCGTGGCTGCTGCGCACGCTGCCGAGCCTGCCGAAGTCGGTGGCGCGGGCACTGAAGCGCATAATCGCACCCTGAATAAATGTAAAAAAACAAAAACGGCGCCTGCATGGCGCCGTTTTTGTTTTGGCTGCTTGAACCCGCAGCTCAGCCCTTGTACTTCACCGCGCAGCCATACGGCTTGCTGGTGCTGACCGAAACCGGTTTGCCGGCGGCCAGTTCCGCCAACGCCTGCGGCACGTACTGGGTCGCTTTGGCGATATCGGCCTGATCCGCGCTCGGAATGCTGTCGATGCCGCCGTTGTAGCGCAGCACGCCAGCGCCGTCGATGATGTACATATGCGGCGTGGTCTTGGCGCCGTAGGCACGGCCGACGGTGCCGGTCGGGTCGAGCAGATACGCCGTTTGCTGTGCGCCGACTTCCTTCCGAATGGCATTGGCTTTTGCACCATCAACGTGGCCCTGCAGGCCGGGCGCCGACGAATTTATCGTCAACCAGATCACGCCGTCGGCGGTGGCCTTGCCCTGCTGGCCCTGCATGTTCCTGGCACCATAATGCTTTTTGACGAACGGACACTCGGCATTGGTCCATTCCAGCACCACGGTCTTGCCTTTGAACTCGGCCAGACTGCGCGAATTGCCATCGCTGTCGGTCAAGGTGAAGGCCGGCGCCGGCGCGCCCACTGCACTGGCCTGCGCGATACCGGCCATCGCACTGAAGACCAGCGCACCACACAAAACTGCCGTCATTCGCTTCATTTTTTTTCGCTCCTTGGTTGCGTTGAACAGGTGAAGTGGTTCTTGCGTCTGTAGATCAATCAGCGCTTTTCTTTGCATCGGCAGTAAACGCCAGCGCCTGATCGCCTTTCACCAACAGCCACTCGCTGCGCTCGGGTAATGCCGTGAAATAGTCACTGCGTTGCAGCGCGGTCTGCCACTGTCCGCTGTGCAGCTGCCAGTTCGGCAGTGTGCCGTAATCGATCAGTTCCTCGACCACCGGAAACAGATTCCAGTTGGCCAGATCGCGTGGGATGGCATCACCGGCAAGGTTTAGCTGCACGCCATCTGCCGTCAGTTGCAGAGTCGCGGTGATGGCCGCCGCTTGCGGCTGACGGGCGGCGCTGCGGGCAAAATCGGCCGCCCAGCGGGCATCGCGGGTCGCCACACCGGTGCGTTGCACCGGCAAACCCAGCTGATATTCGGCTTGGCCGGGAATGCATTCGTGCTCGCAGATGAGCCAGCGCGCCTTGAGCTGAATGGAAAAGTTTTCGGCCGCGTAGTTGGCGGGCACCGTCAACAGCATCGGCAGCAGCGTGCGGCCGCTGTAGCCAAAATTGGTGATTTCGGGGCTCAGGACAAAGCGCTCCGGCGCCGGCCAGTCGATGCCGTGAAACTGGACGCCGTCCGGCAGGCTCAGCTCGACCTCGGTCCTGAGCCCGGAGTCGCCGGGGTTGCGCCAGTAGGTATGCCAGTGCTCGTCGTGTTCGAACAGCAGCCCCAGCTGCAGCGCGTGGCCCGGCCGCACCGCCGTGTCGGCAGCCACCAGCTGCGAGCGCAAGTGTGCGGTCTGTTTGGGCGCCGAGGCAGCAGCTGCGGGCAGTGCCGTCACGGCACCGAGGACGGCCAACGCCGTGATGGCGCAAATGCGGTTATGCATCATTGACGCTTGTACGAGGGTTGGTGGCAGGCGATCAGACTAGCGCAGGGGCGGAGATGTTCCCGTCCGGAGAGTTCAACTCGTCGCACGCCACGCACGGCTCGCCGCGATATGCCTTCCGCTCATATACTCAGCGCCCCAAAAGCCGCCCGTATGCCGGATTTTTCATGTCCGGCCCGACTAAAGCCGGATGCTTCGCCGGGTAATTTTCCGGATAATGGACAAACGTTTGAATGCCGACCCCGGCGCCCGACTCTTTTCAACCCCGCACTGGATGCCTTACTTCCATGACAACAGGAACCATGAACACTGCGTTTCGCAAGAAGTTGACCGGTACGTCCCTGGATTGGTTTGACGCCCGCGCGGCGGTCGAGGCGCTGAAGCCCGGCAGCTATGACGGCCTGCCCTACACCGCCCGCGTCCACGCCGAGAACCTCGTGCGCAAATGCGACCCGGCCATCCTGAACGACTGCCTGTTGCAGCTCATCGAACGCAAACGCGAGCGCGACTTTCCGTGGTTCCCGGCCCGCGTCGTGTGTCATGACATTCTCGGCCAGACCGCATTGGTCGACCTCGCCGGCCTGCGCGATGCGATTGCCGATCAAGGCGGCGACCCGGCGCAGGTCAATCCGGTGGTGCCGGTGCAATTGATCGTCGACCACTCGCTGGCAGTTGAATGCGGCGGCTATGACCCGCAAGCGTTCGAGAAAAACCGCGCGATTGAAGATCGCCGCAACGAAGATCGCTTTCATTTCATCAACTGGACCAAGCAGGCGTTCAAGAACGTCGACGTGATCCCGCCGGGCAACGGCATCATGCACCAGATCAACCTGGAGCGGATGTCGCCGGTGATTTATCAGCAAGATGGCGTGGCCTTTCCGGATACCTGCGTCGGCACCGACAGCCACACCCCGCACGTCGATGCGCTCGGCGTGATCGCAGTCGGCGTCGGCGGTCTGGAAGCGGAAAACGTCATGCTCGGCCGCGCCTCGTGGATGCGGCTGCCGGACATCATCGGTGTCGAACTGACCGGCAAACCGCAACCGGGCATCACCGCCACCGACATCGTGTTGGCGCTGACCGAATTCCTGCGCAAAGCCAAAGTGGTTGGCGCCTATCTGGAATTCCGTGGCGAAGGTGCCGCGGCCCTGACGCTCGGCGATCGCGCCACCATTTCGAACATGGCACCGGAATACGGCGCCACGGCGGCAATGTTCTTCATCGATCAGCAAACGCTGGATTACCTGCGGCTGACCGGCCGCGACGAAAACCAGGTGAAACTGGTCGAGACTTACGCCAAGCAGGCCGGCCTGTGGGCCGATGCGCTGCAAACCGCGCAATACGAACGCACGCTGACGTTTGATCTGTCGAGCGTGGTCCGCAACATGGCCGGCCCGTCCAATCCGCACGCGCGCGTCGCCACCACGGATCTCGCCGCCAAAGGCATTGCCGCACCGTATACCGAAACCGCCGGCCAGATGCCGGATGGCGCCGTGATCATCGCGGCGATCACCAGCTGCACCAACACCTCGAACCCGCGCAACGTGATCGCCGCCGCATTGCTCGCCCGCAACGCCAATCGCAAAGGCCTGACCCGCAAACCGTGGGTGAAAAGCTCGCTGGCACCGGGCTCGAAAGCAGTCGAGCTGTATCTGGAAGAAGCCGGTCTCAAAGCCGAGCTGGAACAGCTGGGCTTTGGCATCGTTGCGTTTGCCTGCACCACTTGTAATGGTATGAGCGGCGCGCTGGATCCGAAAATCCAGCAAGAAATCATCGACCGCGATCTGTACGCCACTGCCGTGCTGTCCGGCAACCGCAACTTCGACGGCCGCATCCACCCGTATGCGAAGCAGGCGTTCCTCGCCTCGCCGCCGCTGGTGGTGGCTTATGCCATTGCCGGCAGCATCCGGTTTGACATCGAAAAAGACGTACTCGGTCACGATCAGAACGGCAAGCCGGTGACGCTGAAAGATATCTGGCCAAGCGATGCCGAAATCGATGCCATCGTGAAATCGGCGGTCAAGCCGGAACAGTTCCGCAAAGTCTACGAGCCGATGTTCACCGCCTCGGTCGCCAGCACCGAGAAAATCAGCCCGCTGTATGCGTGGCGCGAGCAGAGCACCTACATCCGCCGCCCGCCCTATTGGGAAGGCGCGCTCGCCAAACCGCGCACGCTGAAAGGCATGCGACCGCTGGCCCTGCTCGGCGACAACATCACCACCGATCACCTGTCGCCGTCGAACGCCATTCTGCCGAACAGCGCCGCCGGCGAATACCTCGCCAAAATGGGCCTGCCGGAAGAAGACTTCAACTCGTACGCAACCCACCGCGGCGATCACCTGACTGCGCAGCGCGCCACCTTCGCCAACCCGACTTTGATCAATGAAATGGCGGTGGTCGATGGTGCCGTCAAGAAAGGTTCGCTGGCCCGGGTCGAGCCGGAAGGCAAAGTGATGCGGATGTGGGAAGCGATCGAAACCTACATGAACCGCAGCCAGCCGCTGATCATCATCGCCGGCGCCGACTACGGCCAGGGCAGCTCGCGTGACTGGGCCGCCAAAGGCGTGCGCCTGGCTGGCGTTGAAGCGATTGTCGCCGAAGGTTTCGAGCGCATTCACCGCACCAACCTGATCGGCATGGGCGTACTGCCGCTGGAATTCAAAGCCGGCGTCAACCGCAAAACGCTCGGCCTCGACGGCACCGAAACTTACGACGTGCTCGGCGCGCGCACCCCACGTGCCGATCTGACGCTGGTGATCAACCGCCGCAACGGTGAGCGCGTTGAAGTGCAAGTGACCTGCCGCCTCGACACCGCCGAAGAAGTCTCGATCTACGAAGCCGGCGGCGTGCTGCAGCGCTTTGCCCAGGACTTTTTGGAAGCGGCGAAAGCGTAAGGTAATACCCCCCTCCCCAACCCCTCCCCCACGAGGGGGGAGGGGCTCTGAGCTCAGGCGCTCAAGCAAAACCGGAGTGGTTCCCCTCGCCCCTTGTGGGAGAGGGGTTAGGGAAGAGGGGACCTCGCAGGATGCGAGGCGCCAAGGAAACGGAGAATGGAATCCCGAAAAGCCGCCAAGGCTTTGCGTCAGCAGATGACCGAAGCCGAACAAAAGCTCTGGTATCACCTGCGAGCACATCGCTTAGGTGAGCAGAAATTTCGCCGGCAACAACCTATCGGTCGGTACGTGGTCGACTTCGTCCACTTTGGCGCGAAGCTGATCGTTGAAGCCGACGGCAGTCAGCACCTTGATAGTCCGCGCGATGAAGTACGCGATTTGTGGCTGCAAAGTCAGGGATTCAGAATCATGCGATTTTGGAACAACGATATTTTGCTTAATACAGATGCAGTGCTGTCGGCAATTTTGGGAGCGATTAACGCCCCCTCTCCCACAAGGGGCGAGGGGAGGAAACACCACAAAGCATTAGATTGATTCCGTTCCTTCTGAATTTCGTAAACCAACAAGCTATAGCGAGACTTGTTACCAGACCAAACAGAACAAGCCCCTCCCCCCTCGCGGGGGAGGGGTTGGGGAGAGGGGGCTCTCCCCGGCCAAAATCCACCCGCTACAGGAACCGATCACCATGACCCAACCGCAAATCAAAATCCCCGCGATGTACATGCGTGGCGGCACCAGCAAAGGCGTGTTTTTCCGGTTGCAGGATTTGCCGAAAGCGGCGCAAGTCCCCGGCCCGGCGCGCGATGCCTTGCTGATGCGCGTGATCGGCAGCCCGGATCCGTACGGCAAGCACACCGACGGCATGGGCGGTGCTACCTCGAGCACCAGCAAGTGCGTGATCATCGGCAAAAGCAGCAAGCCGGATCACGATGTCGATTACCTGTACGGCCAGGTGTCGATCGATCAGGCCTTTGTCGACTGGAGCGGCAACTGCGGCAACCTGACCACGGCGGTAGGTCCGTTTGCGATTGCCAACGGCTTTATCGATCCGGCCCGGTTGCCACGCGACGGCATGTTCGCGGTCAAGGTCTGGCAGGCGAACATCGGCAAGACCATCATCGTGCACGTGCCGATCAAAAATGGTGAAGTGCAGGAAATCGGTGATTTCGAACTCGACGGCGTGACCTTTCCGGCCGCCGAGATCGTGCTCGAATTCATCGACCCGGCGGATGAAGGCGAAGGCGACGCCGGTGGTTCGATGTTCCCGACCGGCAATCTCGTCGATGATCTGGACGTGCCGGGCATCGGCACCCTGAAAGCCACGATGATCAACGCCGGCATCCCGACCATTTTCGTCAACGCCAAGGACATCGGCTACACCGGCACCGAGCTGCAGGACGCGATCAACAGCGACAGCAAGGCGCTCGCGATGTTCGAAACGCTGCGTGCCCATGGCGCGGTCAAGATGGGCCTCATCAAGGACATTTCGGAAGCCGGCAAGCGCCAGCACACGCCGAAAATCGCATTCGTCGCGCCGGCCACCGATTACAAGGCATCGAGCGGCAAGCTGATCGCAAAAGCTGATATCGATCTGTGCGTGCGCGCGCTTTCCATGGGCAAATTGCACCACGCGATGATGGGCACTGCCGCGGTCGCGATTGGCACCGCCGCGGCGATTCCCGGCACGCTGGTCAACCAGGCAGCGGGCGGCGGCGAGCGTGAAGCGGTGCGCTTCGGTCATCCGTCCGGCACGCTGCGTGTCGGCGCGCAGGCCGAGCAAGTGAACGGTCAGTGGGTTGTCCGCAAAGCGATCATGAGCCGCAGTGCACGGGTGCTGATGGAAGGCAGCGTGCGCGTGCCGGCATTGCCCGATTATCAGTAATTCAACGCAAGCATCCGCTGGGCAACTGCAGATGCCCAGCGGATGCAGTTGTCAGGGTCAGCCGGCTCGATTGCGTTGCATGCGTCAAAACGGCTTGTCATCCAGATGCAACCAAAAACCGACGCGTTTGACCAGCAACGAAACGATCGCCGCCAGCAGCAATGCCACCGTGACCAAGCGCAGATCCAGCACCGCCATCGGCCACGCGATCAGCAGCGCACCGAGCATCCAGTCAATCTGATCGAACGGAAACCACGGTTGTCCCGGGGCAATACCGAACCGGCGCTTAAAGAAGCTCTTCAGCAAATCCCCCAGCAGTGCCCCCAAGCCAAGTGCAGCGCCCCACCACCACGATGCCGTCGCGTAATCCAGACGGGCAATTGCCCGCAACGGTTCGAACCGGGCGCAGAGCAGCTGCTGGCCGATGAATACCAACGCACCTGCCACCACACCCGCGAGCAGGCCGCGAACCGTCTTGTGATCACCAAATAGCCGAACGCCTGCCAGCGAAACGCCGGCATCGATCGGCCAGTCCCAATGCGGGAACAAACGCGCGGCAACAACCGGCGCCATGTTGGCAACGCCGGCCGGCAACATCAGCCAGAAAATCTCCAAGAGCAAGCGCATCAGTCACCTCCTGATGGCGACAATGAACGACGCCCGCGCCCCCATCCTTCACGCGGATCAAAGCTTGGCCTGTTTCAGCTACCAGATCTTTCGCCAGCGACCGCGTTGCCACTCCCCTGGCGCGATTCGTATCAGCCCGTGTGTCGGCAGAAGAGCTGGCAACGTGGATGCGACGCGGCTTGGCTTGACCTGGGTGGGCTTGGATGGACTTGGCCCGGCTTGGCGGATCCCCAACCGACACAGCCTGCATTCGGCCAGGGCTTGACACGATAGCGGCCACACCATACTGTACCAATACATACAGTACAGAAGGTACAGCGCATGTCCCGCACCGTTCCCCTGATGTTGCAACTCAGCAGCGCCGACCCACGGCCGATTGCCAAGCAGTTGACCGACGGCATTCGCCGGCTGATCGCCAGCGGCGAGCTGCTGGTGGGCGACCAACTGCCCAGCGTTCGCGGCCTCGCCCAGCAGCTGACCATCAACCCCAACACGGTCGCCAAGGCCTACAGCGAGCTGACCAGCGAAGGCTGGCTCGATGCCCGTCAGGGCCTTGGCTTGTTTGTCGCGCCGCAACGGCAACTGCTGTCGGATGCCGAACGTGAACGCCGGCTCGGGCTCGCGATTGACCGCTTCACCGCCGACGTGGTCGGGCTCGGTTACCCGCTCGACGACGTCCTGCGCCAGGTCGAGACGGCACTTGCGCCCTGTTTGAAACGGCGCCGCGCCTGACGCGGACGCGCTACAGCAAGTCCGCGCCCGTCCCCTATCGAGAAAGGATTCGTCATGTCCGTTCCGCAATTGCAGATCATCGAAAACCGTGCGCCGCAGGCTCAATCCGCCACCGCGGATTACGTCATTGAAACCGACGCGCTGACGCTGAGTTACGGCCGCAAGCGGGCGCTCAATGCCCTTAGCTTGCGCATTCCGCGTGGCCGCATTCACGCCATTGTCGGCGCCAACGGCGCCGGCAAATCCTCGCTGTTCCGGATTCTGCTTGGCTTTCAATCGCCGACCGCTGGAACAGCGCGCATTCTTGGCCGCGACTGCGATGCCCTGACCCATCAGGATCGCGCGCGCATCGGCTTCGTCAATGAAGAGCACAGCCTGCCAGCCTGGTTGCGCGTCGATGAAGTGGTGGCGATGCAACGCCGGCTGTATCCGCGCTGGGATGAAGCGCGTTACCGCAGCATTGTCGGTCACTTTCATGTGCTGCCGGAGCAGCGCGTGCGCGAGCTGTCACGCGGTGAACGCGCCGGTGTCAACCTGGCGATGGCGCTGGCGCAATGCCCGGAACTGTTGATTCTCGATGAACCGACGCTTGGCTTGGATGTGGTCGCCAAGCGCGCGTTTCTGGAAGCGGTGCTGTTCTCGGTCGACAGCAGTGACTGCACCATCATTTATTGCTCGCACCAGATGGAAGAGATCGAACGGCTGGCCGACAACCTGATCATTCTGGAACGTGGCGAACTGAAACACATGTCCGCACCCGAGGCATTCTGTGAGCGCGTTTCGCTGTGGGTGGCCGAATATCCCTTTGTCGCGCCCGGTGCGGAGACCCTGCCCGGGGTGTTGCAGGTGCAACGCATCGACGGCCTGTTTCATTTTCTGGTGCTCGATCAGGGCGACGAATTCGGCGCGCTGCTCGAAGCGCACGGTGCTCGCCGCCATTACCGCGGCAGCGTCAGCCTGGATCGCGCCGTCAATGCTTTTCTGGCCCGCAATCATGCCGCGCCGGTTTGATACACGCCCCTTGTCAGCAACCACTCGGCAGCCATTCCGAACGGAGTCATCATCATGAAGGATTTGTTTTTCTCCGAGCTGCGCCGGTTCCGTTACATCACGCTGATCGCCGGTGTCGTGCACCTGCTGTTGCTGCTGTTCCTGAACCGGATGAACGATCTGCTGCAGCAGGCCTATTTTGAAAGTGTGCCGTTCTTCGGCTTCTATCTGCTGGTTGGGCTGGCGCTGGCATTGGTGCAAGTTGGCAGTTACCGCAAACCGAGCCAATGGCTGTGGCTGATGCACCGGCCGTTGCCGACCAGCCAGATTTTCGGCGCGCTGGCGCTGTCGGCCCTGACGGTGCTGACACTGGCGATGTTGCTGCCGCAACTCATCCTCGTGCTGGGCACGGATCTGTTCACCAACAAAGTGGTCGATGTCCGCCACTACCTGATGCTGGTGCATCTGCTCGGTTTTGCGATGATGGCCTGGCTGGCCGGTGCCCATGCCTGCGTCAGCCGGCACAAAGCCGCCATCGCGGTGCTGGCCGCGCCCATTCTGCTCAGCATGCATCTGGTGTCGGTCTGGTGGCTGTTGTTGCCGGTATCACTGGCGCTGGCTTGGCTCAGCTGGATCACGCTGAAAAGTTTTCGCGCCAACCGCGATGCCCCGGTGCAAGGCAACATCACGCTGCTGCTGACGGCGCTGCCGCTGCAACTCGGTCTGTTCCTGCTGGTGTTCGAAGTCGGCGCATTCCTGTTTGTCACCGGCAGCATCATGGTTGGCACTGATCCGCTGAACACCGAGTACCCGCCGAAAGGTGGCGTCATCGAAAGCCTGCGTACCGAACCGAAAAAAGCCATGGTGCTGGCCTTGACCGGCAGCAATGATGAACGCGCCGCGTCGTGGCGCGAACAGTTGCCGCTGATGGAGCCGGTGCGCATCGGTCCCTATGTGTTGCGCTATCCGATCCGCCATCAGCTCAGCAACCTGAACGTGCCGACCCGTTGGTATGACGAAACCCACAAGATCATGTGGACCTTCAGTCACGACCGGATGCTGTTTCACGGCCGTAATCCGGAGAGCGGTGCCGATCATGGCTGGTGGGGCGTCAACGGTGCCGGTGATCTGACGCCGTTCAGCGAAGTGCCGGTCGCCAGTCACGCCGGTTATCTGATGACCCGCTCGGCCTTGTATGCCATCGATGATGAGGCCCATCGTCAGCACGAGCTGTTCCGTCTCAACGCCGGTGAATGGTTTGTCGACGTGCCGCGGCGCGAATTCAACCGCCTGCTGGTGCTGACCAATCAACGGCTATTGGCCTACCGCACGGATCGCGAAGCGACATCGGCCTTTGCACCGCCGCTGCTGGATTGGCAGTTGCCGTTGCCACGCAGCGTCGATGAACTGGAGTTTGTCGACATTGCCGAACTGATGGACGGTTGGCTGGTGTCGATGCTGTGGGGCGAAGGCTATCGGCAAATCGGTTTCAGTCAGTTCAATCATGTGGCCGAGCCATGGCAGCAGGTGAACTACATCGATGACGACGGCAAGATTGCGCTGGTCAACGAGCGTGCGATCAACCGCGATTATCCGCTGCTGTATTCGGTCGACTGGTGGTTCTCGCCGCCGCTGCACCTGCTCGCCGAATGGCCGGACAGCGCGCTCGACAAGGGCCTGAGCTGGCCGCTGCAACCGGATGTGCTGCCAAACGTGCCCGAGTTCTACCCGGTGGCGGCGACGCTGATGTTGCTGTCTTTCGTGCTCGGCGTCTGGTGGCTGCGTGGCCGCACCATGCCAACCAGCCGCCGCAGCCTCTGGCTCGCCAGCTGCGCCCTGCTCGGCTTACCGGCGCTGCTCAGTCTGATGCTGCTGGAGCCGCGCGCACAGCGCACCTGAGGCAGCAGCAGATCGACAACGCAGAACGACGCCCAAGCAAAGCGAAACGACAGCAAGGCGAAACAACAGCAAGTTCGCACAGACAAGCTCCGCGCGCACACGATTCCCCTCCTCCCTCGTGGGGGAGGGGCCAGGGGAGAGGGGGGAGCCCGCAAACCGAGCCGCCCTTCACAACTCGCCCACACCGTCTCGGATCCCATCATGCCCGCCAACATCGCCACACATTCACGTCAGCCACGGCAAGCAAAACTGCACGTACTACTCGCCGCGCTGCTCATCAGCACCACACCGGTAGGCCACGCTGCCGGCTCCGACCCGGTGAAAGCAACCATCGACGATCTGCGCGCCGCCATCCACAGCGCGACAATCGCCAGCAAACCGCCAACACTGGCTCGCGAGGATTTTCTGCGCCTGCCGCCGATCAGCGACGTCAAACTATCACCGGACGGTCGCCAGCTCGTCTATCGCCAACGCAAGCCACAACAAACCGATCTGATGCTGCAGGATCTGCAGACCGGCAACACGACGCGCTTGTTGGCCGACATTCGGCAACTGACCGTCGAATGGGCCGATGCCGGTCAGGCGCTGTGGCTTGCCGACAGCGATGGCCTCGCCCGCTACAGCCTCAACGAGAAGCGCGTCAAACGCTTGCTGAAATGGGACAGCAAGCGCGAACAACGCTGGTGGGGCGTTGACTCTGCCGCACCGCAGTACGTCTTGTTGCGGGAAAAAATTGCCGTGCAAGGTGCGTGGCAGTACCAGGCCTTGCGTGTCGATGCAGACGGCAAAAGCGAACTGCTGCTGAGCGCCAGCCAGCCACTGCGTGGTGTGCTGCTGAACCGCGATGGTTCGCTCGCTTACGCCACGGTTTACGACGGCCCGCGTTACGACACGTCGGTACGGCGGTATCGTCCGAATCCAGACAGGTTGGTCACCAACGCAGCTGCCAGCGACGGCACAGAGATCCTGCGGTGCACTGGCGCTGAACAATGCAGCCTGCTTGGCCATGACGAAAAGAGGAACGCACTCTGGCTGCTGAGCCATCATGGTGAAGATCGCAGCGTCTTGAAGCGCTGGCAGCCGGATCAATCCAAAGCCGGTCTATGGCGCACCGAGCACAGTGACCCGATGCAACTGGCCGATGTCGCCAGTGTGCTGTGGCAGCCGCAGCGCAATGACTGGCTCGGCATTGCCTATCACCCAAACCGGCGGCATTGGTATGGCCGCGACGCCGCGCACAGCCAATTGCTGAACGCGCTGCAACAGCAATTGCCGGACGCCAGCCTGACGCTGAGCGCCAGTGCCGATGACAATCGCTGGCTGGTGCAGGCCAAGCATGCGCAATGGGAGCTGGATCGCTATTTCCTGTACCTGCCGGCGAGCGGATCACTGCAAGCGCTATTTACGGAAGCACAGCAGCAGTATCGTCCCTTTGCCGCGGAACAACTCTCGCCTGCTGTGCCGTTGCACTATCGCAGCCGCGATGGCTTGCTGGCGCATGGTTATGTCTATCTGCCACGCGGCGCCGATCCCGCTAACGTGCCGTTGATTGCTCACATTCATGGCGGTCCGTTCAACCGCGATCGTGATCACTACAGCGCCATCGTGCAGCTGTTGGTCAATCGTGGTTATGCGGTGTTCACCCCGAATTTTCGTGCCTCGACCGGTTACGGCCAGCGCCACTTGCACGCAACGAAGGGTGATTTCGGTAACGCCGGCGTGCTCAACGACATCATCGATGGCATGGATTTCCTGCTGGCGAATGGCGTCGGCGACCGGCGCAAACAAGCCGTGTCCGGCCACTCCTTTGGCGGCTATGCCAGCCTGCTGGCAATCAGCCATTATCCGGATCGGTTTCGCTACGCCGTCGCCACTGCCGCACCGGTCGATTTCAACTGGGTGATGCGGGAGATCGTCGACACTGGCGGCAGCGGCTTGCCGCCCGACAGCCCGCCCGGCGACATCTACCTGAGTCACCATGGTTTGCGTTTCGATGACCAGACACTGCGAGAAAAGATGCGCCGGGAATCGCCACTGGCCATGCTCGACAAGTTACAGACGCCGATTTACCTCTGGGCCGGCGCCAAGGATGATCGGGTACCCATCAAAAGCCTGAATCACTATGCCGGCGAAGCCAAACGCCTGCGCAAATCTGTCACGCTGCTGACCGACCCGGATGCCGGCCACAGCCCCGAGAAAGCCGTGAACCTGGAAGCGCTGGTGTATCTGCACGAAAGCAGTGGCGCTCGCCATTTTGGCGGCGCAGTGACGGCGCCATCGGCGCAACTTGAAACATTCTTGCGAGCCAATCTGCGATTGAAAGCGGAGGGCGTGGAACTGAATTGACGTTTGATTTGACGACGCGCTACCAGCCGGCACCGCCGGCCGGACCTGGATTACGCTGCGCTAATCGAGTGCCACACACTGGACCGTAGGGTTAGCGATGATGAAAAGAAGCATTCAACTGGAGTGATTGGGTTGACAGAATCTAAGAACCGAGGCCGAATGCAACTCCTACACCGGACATAGTGTTATGGCTAAGTCTCATGCCACCAAGGTTCAAAGCTTCAGAGTTGCCAAAGATGTTCAAGCCAATCGGCCGAAAATCAACCTCGGACACGGTTGCGCTTTGTTTGCCACTTGCTTCGGCCGTGAGAATTGGCTTGCCATTGATCGATACAACTAGCCGACTCCCGCTGATGGAAACATTTACGGCAGGGTGCATTGACACCGAATCGGCTACGACGGTAACAAACTCTTTGCTATCTGCTGCTGCCACGGCTTGAAGCCACACTCTCGGCGCTGGACCAACGCCTACCAGCAATGGAACAACCTTTCCCATTGCAAATATGTGACCGCCACCAATAATATTGTTGCTGCAGAAATTGACAGATTGGTATGGGGCGTAGCCTTGTGGCAAATTTTCTGTGGTAATCATTTTTGCCCCCGGATGAATTGACGACTTTTCGGGGCCGTTCTGAAGTGCTTGTCCATTCTATTCAACAGTTCCTTCTTCTCGTTAGGCAGAAATTTGCCAATGAAGAATAAAGCGACACTAATCAGCAGACATGCTGCCAGTGCGGCCCATTCTGCTTGTGAAACAACCGCCTCTTTTCCTGCGATTTCCGAAAACCATTTTGGAAGTATACTTACGCCATAGCCAATTGCGGCAAACAGAACGTTTGTTGCCCAGGCCCCCAATGTTGTGCCGTTGTTTTTTAATCGGAGAAAATCTGCTTCGCACAGCTGAAAGTCTTCTTGGAATGTGCCAATGCAAACACCAGTGAAGACATTTTCCGTCACCACCGTGCGTGTAATGACTTGATTTTCATATGCGCTTTCTGTCACGACATTCCCTTCCGCGCTGTAACTCAGTTAAGAGTCAAAGTTAGCCGACATTGCTCGACCTTGTTGCGTTCCAACGTGAAGATGGACAGCATGTTAAGAGAGCGCCCTGCTTTCAGTTGTCAGGCCGATCTTGGCGTTGACTTTCGCGTTGTGATTGGCATTCTTTTTCGAAGCGTAACGCCTCCGTTCGGTCACCCAAATAGCGGGGGACACAGCCGAGCGCCATAAACCCCGAGAGCGGTCTGTCGTGGTAACCTATGACGAGACCGCCGTGACAATTTTGTGCTCGGCATCCGCTTATTACCGTAGCATTGTTGGTAACGAGAATATTAGTGGGCCGGATCAGTATCTCTACTCCATTTCGAAGTAATCGACCACGATTGATGACCACCCTATTTGGTGGGAAAAATTTGATTTCAATAAGTATTCGTCGATGTGCTTCGCGAACCGTTAGCGTCGTCCCAACCAGCTCGATATCCCACGGAGAAACAGAATAGAACAATTGATTGTTCTTGATGTGAAGCACTGGTTGATTGAACTCATCGAACACAACAAGATTTAGCAGCAGATGCCCGTCAGCGAGAATCAGTCCGATGAGCGGCGTTCCGTCGACACTGACCGGAACCATGATTGTTCCATCCCCCTGATCATGGCATGTGAAGCTATTGCTTCCGACAATGATCTCGGCTTCCGTTCCAGAGAAGTGAAGATTGTATGGTTTTGAGCCACCCTCCCTCAGATTAAACGGGTCAGCATTTGCCTGACGCACGACCTCTTTCGGGAGCAAACCACCTGTCTTTTCTCGGTGGTGTTGGTCGCACAGAAGCGTGATTTCTTCGGCAACATGGCGTTGGACCTGAGCCCACTCCTCCATGTGCTCGTACTCATAAAGTGGTAGGCCGCAGATGACACATCCGAAACCACAACGCTGCCTCACCTCTCGCTGGATTGGGAGAGGGATGTTGCGACTATTACATTGAGGCTGAATGCTCACGGCAAGTGTCTCCGAAAGCTAACGAATGCTATGGCTTCCCATCCCACGGCATCGGATATGCCAGATTGAAGGTGTAACCACAACACTCCGCGAGGAGTGAGTCGCCATGAAGTCTACCGCAAACCGTACCGACTGTGTTCATAGGCTGGACAACGACCTCGCCAAGCAGAGCTTCGGCTTACATGAAGTCGACGGCTGCGACAAGCCCATCTTTAGACCTCGTAGCACGCAATAGCCGAAGGAATTGGTTCCATTCGGCGCAATGCGCTGACGCTTATTGACGCCCTACACTCGCTCTTTCTACAGCGCCGGCATTACAGAGCCTTGCATGCTGGCCGACCGCTTCTGGCCGCTAGCGAACAGCAGGTTTCAGCCGTTTTGCCAGCACGAAACCCAACAACGCCATCGGCAAATAGGCCGCGAGCAAATCCAAACCGATGAACCACACCGGTGCCGGGATCATGAACGCTGCCATCACACCGCCGGTCAGAAACAGTGCACCGACAGCGAGCGCCAGTTTTTTCTGCTGGCTGGCGGCGAGTAGCGTGACGGCAATGGCGCCGGCCAGTGTGCCGAGCGCGTGAGCGAGAAAGGGCATCAGAAAGTGTTTGGGTTCGAACCGGTGGATATTGGCGGCCAGGCTTTCGGCCTGGGTGACGTCCACGCCGGCCGGTGGCGGGATGACTTGCGCGCTGATCGAAATCAGACCGCCATTGACGACCATGCCGAGGATGACGGCGGCAAGAAAAGCGAGGCTGTTGCGCAGGGTGCTGTTCATGGTGTCCGTTCCGGTTTGTTGTTGTTGGTGGTGGTGTTGGTGCGCCGAGCTGGGCTTGAGTCTAGGACGGATGCGGGGCGGGTGAAAAGTCTTTTGGGGAATGGCGCCGGAGTTTGGCAGCCGTGCGTTACGGAAGGTTCCCCCTCTCCCTGGCCCTCCCCCACCAGGGGGGAGGGGATCGTTGGTGCGTTGCAGTGGCCGTGTTAGAGCGGGAAAGTTGCGGAAGCGCGTGACGGAAGGTTCCTCCTATGACTAACCCCGCTCCGCGCTCCAGCCACTCGCTGGCTCGTGGCGCTGCGGCGGAACGAAGCGGTGCTTCGTTAATTCCCGCCTCGCCCCACCAGGGGGGAGGGAATCATAAGCTTGGATCTTGTTGAGCTCAGTCGTCGCGGGTCAGCACTTCCAGCAGTTCGATTTCGAATACCAGATTCGAGTTTGGCTTGATCAACGGGCCGACTTGCCGTTCGCCATACGCCAGATGTGCCGGCACGAACAGTTTGCGTTTGCCGCCGACCTGCATGCCGATCAGACCTTGATCCCAGCCCTTGATCACACGGCCAGTGCCGATGACGCATTGAAACGGTTTGCCGCGGTCGTGCGAGGAGTCGAACTTTGTACCGTCTTCCAGCCAGCCGGTGTAGTGCGCCGTGATCAGCGCGCCTTTGACGACGGCCTTGCCGGTGCCGACAACCAGGTCGGTGATGTCGAGGGTGTTGCTCATCAGGTTTCTCGTTTGCTGTTGTTGCAGGCTGATTATGTTAGCGCAAGAACCGCCGGGGTTTTGCATTTGGGGCAGGTGGGATTCTGCAGGTTGCTGTTTTCAGTTGTCGGTAGCCAGCTCCTGGCTGCTGTGTTATACCGCGGACTCCCGACGCGACACGCCATGGCTATCCCAAACGAGCCCGTGGTATCGGCTCCATTTTCTGAAGGAGGCTTATTCATGTCGTTCATGTCGCGTTTTGTCCGCGGATGTTTCCCGCTTGTTGTCCTCACCTTGTTGCTGCTTCTCGCCGCCTGCACTCCCAAACAGCCGGTGCTGGATTTGCCGGATGCCGAGAATCTGCATTTCACCCCCGACGGCCGCTTGATTGCCTCCGGCAAAGGCATTTACGAAATCGTGTTGCGCAATGGCCAGTATGAAGCGCTGCCGTTGTATGCCGGTGACTGTGCGTTTGCCGGCATTGCCCAGCGCGGCAACTGGCTATACAGCGTTTGCGCCACCGGGCCGTTGTGGGCATCAAAGCGTTATTTGCTGGCGGCAGAAGTGCAGCCGGGCATCACGCCGCAATTCCAGATCATCAAACAGATTGATCTGGTGATCCCGAACGGCATGGCGTTCGATCGCAATGGCGTCCTGCTGCTGGCCGATGAGAATTTTCTGGGCGGTGGCAAGGTCATGCGCGTGCATATCGCCGATGGTGCGACGCCACAGGTGACACGCATTGACGACTGGCTTGATTACCGGCACGGCGTGTTCTATCCAAACGGCATTCGCGTGGTCGGTGATCAGCTGTTTTTGACCGACACCGGCAACGTCAAAATCATCCGGTTCGATGACAACGGCACAATACTCGCCAACCGCACGCTGTACAGCCGCAACACCATATTTGATGATCTGCTGCCGGCATGCGGCGGCGCCGCCGTTGCCGATTACATCAACGGCACGGTGTTGTACATCGACCGCGACGGCAACAAGCGTTACGAAAGTTCGGCGCAAAGCTTCCCCGGCGCCTCGTCACTGCAGATCGGCCGGCCGCCGCTGTTTACCGGTTATCAATTGCTGGTCACGGAGAAAGGCATGTTGCTGGAAACCGACAGCCGAATCGGCGACAAGCTGTCGACCATCCGCGCCGATTTTGATCTGGCCGAATACGTCGCCGGCTGCGCGCCCTGAGCCACCTCGACCCCGCCGACCTTGGCGGGGTCAACCTACCTACCCTCCCATTCCTGCTTATGCCGGTACCTCGTTATTGAGGGGCAGCGCTTGGCCACAAGCGTTCTAACCGTTCGAGCGGTTGCGGGTTGACAGGGGGGACTATCTCGCCTTACTTTACCAAGCAGTTAACTAACCAATGAGTTAAACATGGCTACCGACCCGCTTTCCGCCACCTTCGCCGCCCTCGCCGACCCGACCCGGCGGGCGATCCTGGCCCGGTTGTCGCTCGGCGAGAGCTCGGTGACCGAGCTCGCCGAGCCTTTCCAGATGAGCCTGCCGGCGGTGACCAAGCATCTGAAAGTGCTGGAAAAAGCCGGCCTCATCACGCGCGGCCGGGCGGCCCAGTGGCGGCCGTGCAAGCTGAAGGCACAGCCGCTGCAGGAAGCGGTTGGTTGGCTTGAGCAGTATCGGCAGTTCTGGGAGCAGCGGCTGGATCGGCTCGAAGCCTATTTGCAGCAGTTGCAGGAACAGCCGTCACCACAGCCGCCGGGAAGCCCCGGTCCGGTGAACCCCGCAGGCAACGACACCGGCATGAAACCTTCGGCCGATTCACTGGCTGGCGACGCAAGCAGCACCGGCAAGAAAAAACACAGCAAACCCCGGCATCCGTCGGCGAAAAGGACACCGAAAAATGGCGCGCACTGATTCCAACCCGGCGGTGACTGCACCGATGACCGAGTCAATGCCTGTGATCGCACCGGTGCAGCACGACAGCTTTGTGCTGGAGCGGCATTACCCGGCGAGCGCCGCTCTGGTGTTCCGCTGCTGGAGCACGCTGGCCGACAAGAAACGTTGGTTCTTTTGCGAAGACTGGGGTCCGAGCGAACACACGCTGGATTTTCGGATTGGCGGTCGCGAATACAGCTGCACCGGCCCGAAGGACGGACCGCAGCACATTTACGAAGCGGTGTATCAGGACATCGTGCCGGAACAACGTTTTGTCGTAGCGTTTTCGATGACAGTCGGCACCCAGCGCATTTCATCATCGCTGTTGACGGTGGAACTGTTCCCGGAGCGTGACGGTACCCGCTTGAAGCTGACCGAACAAATCGCCGTGCTCGATGCCCGCTACACTGTCGCCGATCGCAAGCACGGCACCGCCATCGGCCTTGATCATCTGGCCGATGCACTGGCCGCCATGTCGCGCTGAAGCGACTGGCAAAACAGCCAAACCGCACGCCGCAAAGGAGCGCACTGCATGGACGCCAAAAGCCAACTCCGTGAAACCAGCGCCGAACAAGCGCTGCCACAGCTGCTGCCAGGCCGTCAGCAGGTTTTGAGCATCACCCGCTTTCTGCCGGCTGCACCCGCCACCGTGTATGCACTGTGGACCGATGCCAGCCAGCTGCTGCACTGGTATGCGCCCAAGGATTTTGCCGTCGCGTTATGTGAAGGCGACACCGCGGTCGGTAGCCGCTGGCGCATTGTGCTGCGTCGTGATGCCGAGCAGGCCTTCACCGTGCAACGGCAGTTCCTGCAGGTCGAGCCGGCGCGACGGCTGGTGTACATGGAGCAATGCCTGTACGGCGACAGCTACACCAACACCGACAGCGAGCTCGACTCCGGACAGGGTGCTGGCAGTAGCCATGTGTTCTACGACGCCATGACCCAAGTGACTTTTGAGAAACTGGCGAACAAGACCAAGCTGACCGTGCGCGCCGAACCGCAGAATCACTACAGCGAGGCCGACATCGCCGAATGGCTGCGCGGCTGCAATGCATTGCTCGACCGTTTGAACGCAGCACTACGGCAACGCTGACTCAAGCAATCCGTTGCCGATCGCGGCATCGATTTTCGTAGCGTGGTCGCCGACCAGCACTGAGCTGATCTGCACCGAGCTGCCCTGCACAAGGTGCAAAAGGCAGTTCCCTCCCCTTAACCGCCACCGGAGCAAGCAACATGAAATACCAAGGCAGCTGCCACTGCGGCAAGATTGCATTCGAAGTGGAAGGCGACATCGACGGCGCGCTGGCCTGCAATTGCTCGATCTGTCAGCGCAAGGGTTCGCTGCTGTGGTTCGTGCCGCGCACGGCGATGACGCTGCTGACGCCGGAAGCCAACCTCAGCACTTACACCTTCAACAAGCATCAGATCAAACACCGGTTCTGCGCGACCTGCGGCATTCATCCTTACGGTGAAGGCACGGCGCCGGACGGCAGCGTGATGGCGGCAATCAATATTCGTTGCCTCGAAGGCATCGATCTGAATGCCATTCCGGTGCAGCACTACGACGGCCGCGCGCTCTGAGCGCGGCCGGGCAACGAGAACAAGAGTCAAGACACATGAAAGAACATCTGGACGAACGCCGGCGCTGGCTGGCGCTGCTGGTGCTCTGCCTCGGCGAACTGATGATCGTGCTCGACACCACCATCGTCAACGTCGCACTGCCGTCGATCCGGCAGGATCTGCAATTCAGCGAGACCGCGCTGGTCTGGGTCGTCAATGCCTACATGCTGACCTTTGGCGGCTTTTTGTTGCTCGGCGGTCGCCTGGGCGATCTATACGGACAGCGGCGGATTTTTCTGCTCGGGTTGGTGCTGTTCACGCTGGCGTCGCTCGCCTGCGGTCTGGCCGGCTCGCAGTCGGTGCTGATCACTGCGCGCGCCATTCAGGGACTCGGTGGCGCCGTGGTATCGGCGGTGGCGCTGTCGCTGATCATGAATCTGTTTACCGAAGACGGTGAACGCGCCAAGGCGATGGGCGTGTACGGTTTTGTCTGCGCCGGCGGCGGCAGTGTCGGCGTGTTGCTTGGCGGCCTGCTGACCGACAGCCTGAGCTGGCATTGGATTTTTCTGGTCAATCTACCGATTGGCATACTCGTGTACTGGCTGTGCCTGCGCTTGATTCCGGCACTGCCGGGTCAGATCGAAACGGATCCGAGCGGCAACAGCAAACTCGATATCGGTGGCGCGGTGACGGTGACCGCGTCGCTGATGCTGGCGGTGTATGCCGTGGTCGATGGCAACGAGGCCGGCTGGACCTCGCTGCAGACATTGGGTTTGCTTGGTTTGTCTGTGCTGCTGATGCTGGTCTTCCTGTGGCTGGAAGCAACGGTGCGGCAACCGCTGATGCCGCTCGGTTTGTTCCGGCTGCGCAATGTCGCGGTCGCCAATGTCGTCGGTGTGTTGTGGGCCGCGGCGATGTTTGCCTGGTTCTTTATTTCGGCGTTGTACATGCAGCTGGTGCTGGCCTACACACCGATGCAGGTCGGGCTCGCCTTTCTGCCGGCCAATCTCATCATGGCGGCGTTCTCGCTTGGTTTGTCGGCAAAGATCGTCATGCGCTTTGGCATTCGCGCACCGCTGGCGGGCGGTCTGCTGCTCGCCGGTATTGGCTTGGCGCTGTTTGCCCGGGCACCGGTCAATGGCGATTTCTGGCTCGACATTCTGCCTGGCATGGTGCTGTCCGGTATCGGTGCCGGCATTGCCCTGAATCCGGTTTTGCTGGCAGCGATGAGTGATGTCGAGCAGAGCGAATCGGGGCTGGCGTCGGGCATCGTCAACACCTCGTTCATGATGGGTGGTGCGCTCGGCTTGGCGGTGCTGGCGAGCCTGGCCGCGGCGCAAACGCATGGAGTCAGTGCCAGCGGTGGCGATGATTTAAGCGCCCTGAATGCGGGTTATCAAACGGCCTTTCTGATCGGTGCCGGCTTTGCGCTGCTGGCGGCACTGCTCGGCGGTTTGCTGCTGCGCACACGCCGCAGCGACAGCGCCGAAGTGCCCGGCACAGCGGCCGCGCCGGCATTGGACTGAAGCAGCCATTACCTGATGGCCTCGGACAATGACATCGCACAATTTTTTCAAAGGAGGCAGCAGATGAATCATTCACACTGTTTCAACCCGAAACTGGACCTGATGTTTGAACGGGTTGTCGATATCGCGCCCGAGCTGGTCTGGCGCGCCTGGACCGAACCGCAGCACATCGTCAAATGGTTCACACCGAAACCCTGGCAGACGCCGGAATGCGAAATCGATCTGCGCCCGGGCGGCCGGTTCTACACCGTGATGCAATCGCCAGAAGGTGAACGCGTTGCCGGTGCCAGCTGCTATCTGGAAATCGTGCCGAACCGCAAGCTGGTCTGGACCAGCGCGCTGGAACCGGGTTACCGGCCGATAGCGCCGAAAACCAGCTCGGGCTCGTGTGCCGATTTTCTGTTTACCGCCGTGATCATGCTGGAGCCGGTCAGCACCGGGAAGAGCACCGGCACGAAATACACCGCCATGGTCATCCATGCCGATGAAGAAAGCCGCAAGCAACATGAAGCGATGGGCTTTGAAGAGGGTTGGGGTGCGGCACTGGATCAGCTGGTCGAGCATATGAAGGCGCAGTGAGGCCGGCAACACATCGCGACGAAACCTCGCAATCCTGCTCAACCGCTGCCAACCCAATAAGGAGTGAATGATGGGACGCCAACTTTACGTCAACCTGCCGGTCAGCAATATTCCGAAGACCAAGGCATTCTTCTCGGCGCTCGGCTTCACGTTCGAACCGAAATTCTCCAATGACGACGCCATCTGCATGATCATTGCTGACGACATTTACGTGATGTTGTTGGTTGAACCGTTCTTCAAGAGCTTCATCCAGAAGGAAATCAGCAATGCCAGGCAAAGCACGGAAGTGCTGCTCTGTCTGTCCTGCAGCAATCGTCAGGAAGTCGATGCGCTGATCGACAAGGCACTGGGCGCCGGCGGCAAGCTGGCGCGCGAGCCGCAGGATCTCGGCTTCATGTACAGCCAGGCATTCGAGGATCTCGACGGTCATATCTGGGAACTGATGCACATGGATCCGACCTCCATGCCGGCCAGTGCCTGATTGGGGTCAGCACCGGGTGGTCTCAGTGTGGCAGCCTGTGGCACAGTGAAGCTCTTCACCGTGTCACCGGAGCGGCGCATGAGCACTCGCACTCAAGGCCACACTCAAGCCCTGACGCAAGAAACGGCCACCAGCAATGCACCTTCCATCACAACGCAAGAGCTCAGCATCACCCGTTTGTTGAACGCACCGCGTGAGCTGGTGTTCAAGGTCTGGACCGACCCGCGCCATGTCATGCAGTGGTGGGGACCGCAGGGCTTTCACAATACTGCGTGCGAGCTTGAGCTGCGCCCGGGCGGCCGCTTTGCGTTGCAAATGGCCGGACCGGATGGCACGACCTATCCGTGCACCGGTTATTACGAAGAGATTGTGCCGCCGGAACGACTGGTGTTTATCGGGGAAGCCGCTGACGGCCATCCCTGCGGTGCCGGTTTGCCGCCACGGGCGCGGGTGACGGTGACGCTGATCGATTTTCATGGCAAGACCGAGCTGACCCTGCACACCCGCTTTGACTCGGCAGCAATGCAGCAGGCGGCGCTGGCGCACGGTTACCGCCAAGGCTGGGAAGGTGCGCTGCAACGCCTGGCCGATGCGCTTGCCGGCGCGTAGTGCCAGGCTGCTGGCTGTACGAGTTCTGGCAGCAAGAAAAGGTAAAAGAAGCATGACGGATAACAGCGTCCGCGAAATTCGCATCAGCCGCTTGTTCGACGCCCCGCGCGCCTTGGTCTATCAGGCCTGGACGCGGCCGGAACATGTTGTACATTGGTGGGGACCGAATGGCTTTCGCACCACCATTCATGAAATGCAGGTGACCCCCGGTGGCCTCTGGCGGTTCATCATGCACGGCCCGGATGGTCGCGATTACCCGAACCGCGTGCTGTTTCGCGAAGTCGTACCGGATGAACGGCTGGTCTATCACCACTGCGAAGATGTGCCGCAGCCGACCATCGAATTTGAAGTGACCGTGAGCTTTTCTGACGAAGCTGGCAAAACCCGCGTCGACATGTGCATGCTGCTCGCGACCGCTGAAATGCGCGAACGGGTCGTACGCGAGTTTGGCGCGCTCGAGGGCGCGCGGCAGAATCTGGAGCGGCTCGCGGCTTACTTGCGCCAGATGTAGGCAGCGGCGCCGGTGCTGCTTGCCGGTGAAGACAGTCAGCCAGTTAAGGTCAGCAGGCTTTCAACATCGAAGTACCGGCGTCACTCGCCATGACGCCGCCACGTGCAACGCAGTTGAAAAACACAAGAACAAGCAAAAGGAGACCGCATCATGATCGCTGTGTTATCGCTCTGGTTACCGATCCTGCTCACCGCTGTTTTCGTTTTCATCGCCAGCAGCCTGATTCATATGGTGTTCCAGTGGCACAAACCGGATTACCGGCAATTGCCGAATGAGGACGAAGTGCGCAAGGCACTGCTGAACGGCAAGATCGGCCCCGGCAAATATGTGATGCCGTACTGCACCGACATGAAAGCGATGCAGGACGAGGCGATGTTGGCCAAATACAAGGAAGGACCGATTGGCTTTCTGGTGCTCGGCAAGGCCGGTATGCCGAACATGGGCAAATCACTCGGCAGCTGGTTTCTGTTGACGCTGTTGGTGGCGGCCATTGCCGCGCTGGCGGCGGTGCAATCGATCGGCCTGCAGGCCGATGCCGCACGTGCCGCGCATCTGGTCGGCCTGATCACGCTGCTCGCCTACGGCACCGGCAGCGTCATCAATGGCATCTGGATGTGTGTGCCCTGGCGCAGCGTCGGCAAGCACCTGCTCGATGCCGTGATCTACGCCGCCATCAGCGCGTTCACCTTCCTGTGGCTGTGGCCCTGACGGCAATTGGAATCCGGACAACCGGCAAATGGCGCGCTTAACGCACGATTTGCCGGTTGTGTTACCGGGTCAGCGCATGCTGGCCAGGGTGCCTGCCACTTTCTCACCACCGCGAATGGTCGCCGCGTTGGCAATGCGCACTTTCTGGCCGTGCTGGGTCGATTCCGCCCCACGCACAATCAGCTGATCGCCAGCTTGCAAGGCTGCCGTCACCGCGATGCGGTCACCGTTGCCGGCGCCCGCGGTGACCGGCAGCCGTTGCGCCGTGCCGTCGGCGCTCACTTTCAGCACATACATCTGCTGTTCGCGGATCACCAGCGCGTCGCGCGGGATCGTCATCGCCGTTTCGGCGCCGGCTTTCGGCACCGCCACCCGCACCGCCATGCCGGGCACCGCTTTCAGCGGCCGGGCATCGAGCCGCAGCTCAAGGGTTCGCGAACTGATCGTGCCGGCTGGCGTCCAGGTCCGCACCGGCAATTCCACCAGCGTGTCGCCGTATTCGACCGTGAGCCGTTTGCTGCTGCCGACAAAAGGTGCCAACGCAACCGGCGCCTGCACCTGAATGTCGAGGCCGTCGGTATCGACCAATTGCGCCACCGCCTGACCGGCCTGCACGTATTCGCCCGGCTGCACCCGCCGCGCGACCAGCACCCCATTGAACGGCGCGGTGATGCGCGCCTTGCTGATCGCCAGTTTGGTCTGGGCAATCAGCACTTGCTGCTGCTGGATGCTGGCGGCATTGATGGCACGGTCACGTTCAACGGCATCGAGTTCGGTTCTGGCAATGCTGCTGTTGGCAATCAGGGTCGCCAACCGCTGCAATTGTTTTTCATAAAAACTTTCCGACGCGCGCAGCCGCTGCAGCACCGCCTCCTGTTCCGCCAGACTGAGTTTCAATGCTTCGTCATCAATGCGTGCCAAGGGTTCGCCTTTCTTGATCGCAGCGCCCAGCTCGGCCACCCACCGGATCTGGCCGGCTTGTTCGCTGGCGATCTGGGCGTCGTAACGGCTGATGACGTTGCCCGGCACCCACATCACCGGCGCCACGGTCTGCACTTCCACCGGTGCAACCGAGACCAGCGGCGGCGCCGGCTCGGCGGCGTGGCTGGTGTTGATGAGCCCCATCAGCAGGAACCAGCACGTGACGACTGCCAGTGGCTTCGCGCATTTCAGAGTGGCCAATTTCATGATCGGGTGTCCTTATCAGTGTTCAGCGTTTCTTGATCGAATGGTCGCAACCAGATTTCCAGGTTCAAGCGACCGACTCCAGCACCGGCCGCTGCCGCTGCTTCTGCAGTTCCATCAGGATCAGTTTGGTTTCACCGAGCCGCAGCAGGCAGGGCAGCAGCAGCAAGGTGAACACCGTGCTGACGCTCAGCCCGCCAACGATGACAGTGGCAAGGCCGCGGTAAATCACGCTGCCTTCGCCCGGCATCAGCACCAGCGGCAACATGCCGAACAAACTGGTCAGCGTGCTCATGAAGATCGGCCGCAGCCGGGTCCGTATCGCCTGCTCCACGGCCTGATGCCGGCTGATGCCATCGCGCTCGGCGCAGCGGGTCTGGTGCACCAGCAGAATCGCGTTATTGATGACCAGCCCGAGCAGAATGATGAAACCGATCATGGTCAGCAGATCGAGCGGCTGAAAGCTGAACAGATTCAGCAAGCGCAGCCCGAGTACACCGCCAACCGTTGCCAGCGGCAGCGACAGCATCACCAGCGCACTGTCCTTGACCGAACGGAACATCGCCGCCAACAGCAGGAACAGCACCAGCAAGGCCATCAGGAAATTGAGCCCCATCGTGGTGATGGCTTTTTCCAGTTGATCGGCGCTGCCGCCGTAGCGGATTTTGCCGTCGGCCGGCAGCAGCGCCTGCAGTTCGGGTTCGATCTGTTCTTTCAGCGTCGCCACCGTCTGCTCCAGCGACCAGCCTTCCGGCGGATTGATCTGCAAACTGATCGTGCGGTTGCGTTCGATGCGGCGCAGACGGGTCGGGCCTACGGTCTGCTCAATCGACACCAGTTCGCGCAGCGGCAGGATATTGCCCGCCGGCGTGTACAGCGGCACATCGGCCAGCGCTTCCGGATCCAGCCCGGCATCGCTGCGCAGGATCATGTCCTTGCGCTGGGCGCCGTCGAAGTACTCACCGACGAACTGACCGTCACCGAGCGCGCGGACAATGGTGCCCAGCTCGCGCCGGGTCCAGCCCTGTTCGCTGATCTTGCGATCGTTCGGGGTCAGCCGCAGCTGCGGCTCAGCCACTTCCAGACCGGGCTGTGCTTGCACTGTCGCGCCTTCTATCACCTGGCTGATGCGCTCGACGCCATGGCGCGCCGCGTTCAGCAGGGCATCGCTGTCGCGTGACTGCAAATGCAGCTCGACACCGCGACCGCCGCCAAAGCCGCCGAACAGATTGCCCTGGTCGGCGAAGGCACGCGTGTCCGGCAGATCGGCCAGCACCTCGTTGCGGATAATTTCGCGCAGCTCCAGCAACCGCGATTCGTCCTGCGCCCGCACGCCCAGGGTGCCGCCCCAGTTGCCGACGATGATGTAATAGTTTTTCAGTGCCGGCTGTTTTTCGCCGGCCATGTATGGCGCCAGTCGTTCAATGATCGGCTTGACCACATCGGCTTCGAGCGCATCGACGTTTGCCCCCGGCGGAAACTGGAAGAAGGCATCGATGGCATCGCGTTTGACCGGCGGCAGGTAATCCAGACTCGGCATGGCGAGCCAGGTAACGGCGGTCGGCACGATCAGCATCGAACTGACCACGACAGCGCGTTTGCGCCGGGTGCTGGTCAACCGCATCACCAGCGCCGTGATCCGCTGCCAGTGGCCGGCAAAACGATCCGGCACGTCAATGCTGGCCAAACCGGCTTTGGCGACCACCGGCAATACCGTGACCGCCACCAGCAGCGACATGCTGACCGCAATGGCGATGGTCAGCGCCAGATCACCAAACAGTTGGCCTTCGACATCCTTCAGGAAAAATACCGGCAGGAATATCGCCACGGTGGTCGCCGTCGACGCCAGCAAGGCGCCCCAGACTTGCGTTGCGCCCTGCTCGGCCGCCTGCTCGGCTGGTTGGCCGTCATCGCGCAAACGGATGGTGTTCTCCATCACCACGATTGCGGCGTCGAGCACCATGCCGACCGCGAATGCGACACCGGCCAGCGAGATCACGTTCAACGAGCGGCCCGTCAACTGCAAGGTGATGAAGGTGGCCAGCAGCGAAGTCGGAATCGCCAGCCCGATCATCAAGGTCGCCCGCAGGTTGCGGACAAACCACCACAGGATGCCGAGCGACAGCAACACGCCATAAACCAGATTGCCGGACACCAGGTTGACGGCGCGATTGATGAACAACGACGCATCAAACGACTGCACCAGCCGCAACTGCTTGTCGGCCAGCAGCTCGCGGTTCATGCGTTCGACTTCGGCCTTGACCCGGGTCAGCGCCTCCAGCACATTGGCACCGCTTTGCCGCAGGATGCGAAAACCGACGGCCGGATTGCCGTTCTGGATCGCCAGGTTGGCGCGATCGGCAGCGCGCAGTTGCACGTCCGCGACATCGCCAAGTCGCACCGGCACCCCGTCGCGCCAGGCCACGATCAGTTCGCGCATCGCGTCCGGCTCATACTTGCCATTGAACCGCAGGGTGTACTGACGCCGGCCAACGTCGAGAAAACCGCCGGAAACATCGTTGGTGGCGCCGACCCGGCTGACCAACTCCGGGATCTGCACCCGATAGGCGGCCAGCTTGTTGGCATCAAACCGGATCTGCAGTTCTTCCCGCTCGGCACCGGCCTCGATATTGACGCCAGAAACACCGGGGATCGCTTCCAGCCGCGGCCGGATCACGTCATCGACAAACTCGGTGTGACGCGCCAGATCGGTGCTGGCGCCGGGCAGTGCCTGCAAAAAGAAATAAGTCAGCGCCTCACCACTGCCGCCGCCACCACCACGCAGGATCTGCGGCGGCGTCGCATCGCGCGGCAACGTCTGCAAACGCGACATCCGGCTGATCACCTCGACCAACACCTGCTGCATGTCGCTGCCGACCGCGAATTCAAGGTTGATCCAGGCGGCGCCCGGATTGGCAAAAGCTTCGAGCCGTTCGAGGCCGGGCAGGCCCTGCAACACCTCCTCCTGCGGTTCGATGATTTCCGACTCGATCTCCTGTGGCGAGGCCGCCCGCCAACTGGTTTGTATGGAGATCACCGGCCGCTCGATATCGGGGAACAGCTGAATTGGCAACTGCCAGATGGCGAACACGCCAAACAGCAGCAGCAACAGCACGGCAACGGCAACAGCGGCCGGGTTGGCGAGCGCAGTTGATGTGAGTTTCATTGCGAGGCTCCTATGCCACGCTACCGAGTTGCCATAGCCTGACGCGCATCCTTGGCAAGAAAAAGCGCAACGCGGTTAAACGACAGGATTCTGCGACCAAGTGTTGAGCGCCAACAGGCCGACGATGGAATGAAGATGGAATCTGTTGCGGAATGTTTTACGCGGAAACATTTCGAGATATTTGCCGAAGCGCAGAACACTCAGCCGGACCGACAGGTGCCGGCACTCCGACAAGCTCGGCGCGAACGGTCTGTTAAGTATTGGATGAGTATTGGCAATACCTGAGCGGAGCCTATGGAAGGTCTGGAACAAATGAGGGGCCTGTCATGCCGGCGCAAGCCGGCAGCCATGTTCTCCCATAAAAATGGGGTCCGGCCTTCGCCGGGACGACAGCCGTTTCGCTACTCCTGACCTCATCAGCGTTTACCTGACTCAAATTAGCTGTTGGGCATGGAGGCATCCACCATGCAGAGACATGGTGGACGACTCACCCGCAATCAGGCGAAATGCTTGATCTTGTCCTTGTAACCACGGCTCATCTTGAGCCGGGTACCGTTCTTCAGCAGCAGAAAGAATTCGCCATTGAGATGGTTCTGGATCTTGTCGACATGATCCAGGTTGATGATGGTCGAGCGGTGGATGCGCTGAAACAATGCCGGGTTCAGATGCCGCTCCAGCTCCTTCATCGTGCAGCGCATGATATGGGTCTGGTTGCCGGCATGCAGGCACATGTAATCGCCGGCCGCATCGACCCAGGCGATGTCCTTGATGTCGACCAGCGTGGTTTCGCCCTTGTCCTTGATGGACAGCCGGCTCGGATAGCTGTCGCCGGCACTGCGCCGGAACACTTCATCAACCGAGCTGTATTGTTCGCCGGTGATGTCGCTGATGAAATTGATCAGGCGTTGCTTGTCCGTTTCCGACGCCTTTTGCGCCAGCTGTCGCTTGACCCGCTCGATGGTCTTCTGCAGCCGCTCTTCATCGGCAGGCTTCAGCACATAGTCCACCGCGTGGACATCGAACGCATCGAGCGCGTATTCGTTGAACGCGGTGACGAACACGATCAACGGCATCTGCTCGGTTTGCAGCGCCCGCACGACATCAAAGCCGTTCAGCCCCGGCATTTGGATATCGAGAAACACCAGATCCGGATGCTGTTCGGTGATCGCCGCCAGCGCCTCCCGGCCATTGCTGCACTGGCCGACGAGTTCAATTTCCGGAAACGCCGCCAGCCGCAGCGCCAGGCCGCGCCGCGCCAGTGACTCGTCATCGACAATCAGTGCGCGAATGATCATGCCGTCGCCCCTGTCACCAGCGGTGAGCGCTGGCCTTCGGTCTGGAACGGAATCCGGATGCTGATTTGCAAACCATGCGGCTCGACATTGCTGAGCTGGAAGGAGTGATGATCGCCGTACAGCTCGCGCAATCGCTCACGGGTGTTGCGCACGCCAACGCCACAGCCGGTCTTGCCGTTACCGGCGCCATTGCCGGCCTCACTGCCTGCGCCGTTGCCGTGCTGTGGCAGCGTCGCACCAGCGGCCAGGCCGGGAATGCCCGGGCCATCGTCGCTGACTTCCAGCAGCAGTTCGCGGGCAAACACCCGCGCCCGAATCGCAATGGTGCCGCCCTGTTCCGCTTTGGCGATGGCGTACTTGATGCTGTTCTCGACCAACGGTTGCAACAGCAGACTCGGGATCAGGCCATCCAGTGCCGCCTCTTCCAGATCGAATACCAGATTCAGCCGGTCCTCAAAACGCACTTTCTCGATATCCAGATACAGTTTCAGCGCGTTGATTTCCTGCGCCAGCGTGGTTTTCTGCATCGGATCATTGTCGAGCGAGTAGCGCAGAAAATTCGACAGCCGCGCCACCATGTCGTTGGCGACCGCATTGTTCTTTTCCAGAATCAGGGTCGAGATGGCGTTGAGGG
Source organism: Pseudomonadota bacterium (assembly GCA_049324755.1). GTDB lineage: Bacteria > Pseudomonadota > Gammaproteobacteria > Enterobacterales > Permianibacteraceae > Permianibacter. The sequence goes on along the minus strand of JBMOMZ010000031.1, from coordinate 98,745 downwards.
TATTGAACAGAAAATGCGGATTGAGCTGATAGCGCAGCATTTTCAACTGCGCTTCATGGGCAAGCGTATTGGCCCGCAAGGCCCGTTGGGTCGCCAGCTGCATGCCTTCGTAAAACTTGAAACCGAAGTAGAGACCGCTCCAGCAGATAAACATGTAGTACAGCCCGGTGACGCCCTTGAAGTAATGCATCAGGTCGCGTTCGGTATCGGTGTAATGTGTGGGATAGAGGGTCCACAGCGTACTGTTGCAGAACACCGCCATGACCGCGGCGCTGAGGTAGGCGCTGATCAGCACGGTCAGCACTTGCTGCCAAATCGGTTTGTCCCAGACCCGCTTGTAGATCTGCCGCAAACCGAGCGAGATGACAAAGCCGGTCGCCGAGTTGACCAACCGGTACAACGGCAAGCCCCATTCCTCACCCCAATAGCGGCCGGCCAGATAATTGGCAAAACCATAGGCGGCCCAGCCGCTGATGTTCAGCAGCCAGAAGAGGCGTATACGGTTCTGCAGCAACATGTCCAACACGGTCGGTCACCTTCGGACGCAGGTTCGGTTTTGCATTCTAGGCGAGCCGAGGCGCCGCTGGCACACGTTCGTCGCGGCGCGGGCTCCATTGGTCGCAGGGGCCGGTACATAAACCGCCGACCGATCGCCCGCCGGCTCGGACCGTCGGTCGGTACGGCGGCCGACGGGTCGGAACGACCGTTGCACTTTTGCTGTGTTCGGCATAGCATGCGCGCCTTCTCATTCACACACCGCAAAGGAGGACACCGACATGAAGTACACGTTGCACCTTTGCAGGTCGTGCCCGGTTTGATCGTCTCCCGCCGCTAACGCTGACGCGTTACCCTCTCCCGGCGCTGCGCGCCCCCTCTCCCACCAGGGGCGAGGGTGATGCGGTCGAAGTCGCTACGCGACTTTTGCCATTGCAGCAGCGGCACGCATTGCCCGGCTCCGGCCTGCCATTTCCGATTTCCTTTTTTGTTTTCCATCAGGAATGGATCATGGGCAATTGCATCCTGCAGTTGGCCGACGGCATCGTTTTGATCGCCTCGGACCACACCTGGATCGAAGGTAAAGCGATCCAACAATTAGAAACCACTGCCCGCTTGCCGGGCATGCAGTACGTCGCGGGCATGCCGGATTTGCATCCGGGCCGCGGCTATCCGGTCGGTGCCGCCTTTTTCTCGCGGGAACGGTTTTATCCCGCGCTGGTTGGCAACGACATCGGTTGTGGCATGGCGCTCTGGCAGACCGATCTGCCGGTGGCCAAGCTGCGGCTGGACAAACTGGAACAACGCCTCGGCAACATCGACGAGCCGTTGGCCGAAAGTGACTTGAAGGAATCCTGGCAGGACGGCATCGACACGGTCGGTTTGCCGCTGGCAGGACATGAACGCTCGCTCGGCACCATAGGTGGCGGCAATCACTTCGCCGAGTTGCAGCAACTCGACGCGGTGTATGACGAGCAGGCCGTGCTTGCACTGCAGCTCGATCGATCGCAGCTCCTGCTGTTGGTGCACAGTGGTTCGCGTGGACTGGGTGAGGCCATTCTGCGCGAGCAGATTGAGCAGTTCGGTCACCACGGTCTGGCCGAAGATAGCGCCGAGGCGCAGCAGTATCTGGCGCGCCATGACGGCGCGCTGCGCTTTGCCGAACGGAACCGGGACCTGATTGCCCGGCGCATGCTCGGGCGCCTGCGTGCGCACGGCAGCAAGCGCCTGGATGTGCATCACAACCTGGTCAGCCGCGCGACCATTGCCGGTTATCACGGCTGGTTGCATCGCAAAGGCGCAACGCCGTCTGATGCCGGACCGGTGGTCATTCCCGGTTCACGTGGCGACTACAGCTACCTGGTGCAGCCGGTCGTCGATGACCGCAGCCTGCGCTCGCTGGCGCACGGCGCCGGTCGCAAATGGCAGCGCAGCGATTGTAAAGACCGGTTGCGGCAACGCTATACGGCCGAGCAGCTGGCGCGCACATCGCTGGGCAGCCGGGTGATTTGCGCCGATCGCAGCTTGCTGTTCGAGGAAGCACCAGAAGCCTACAAACCGATCGATTCGGTAGTCGGTGCACTGCGTGACGCCGGCTTGGTGCAGGTGTTGGCGCGGCTGAAACCGGTGCTGACCTACAAAACACGCGGGGAGAACAGCTGATGATGTTGCTGCAACTCTCCGCGGCCCAAGGCCCGGCCGAATGCTGTCTGGCGGTGGCCAAAGCCTGGCACTGTCTGCAACAGGAAGCTCGGGCGATGACAGTCCGCGTCAGCGAAGTGGAGGCGGTGCCGGGTCCGCAGCCCGGCACTTACGCGTCGCTGTTGCTGCACCTGGAAGGCGACGCGGCCGACACCGTGGCGACGCGCTGGTGCGGCAGTTTGCTGTGGGTTTGCCGCAGTCCGTACCGGCCGCGGCATGGCCGCAAGAACTGGTTTTTCAGTGCCGTGCCGGTTGCCGCACCGACACCAGCGTTCGCCAGCGATGTGCGCTTCGAAACGCTGCGCAGCAGCGGACCCGGCGGGCAGCACGTCAACCGCACGGAATCGGCAGTGCGTGCGATTCATCTCGGCACCGGTCTCGCCGTCAAGGTGCAGAGCGAACGCAGCCAGCATGCCAACAAGCGGCTGGCACTGCTGTTGTTGGCGCAGCGACTGGCAGAACAGCAGCAGCACGCGACTGCCGCGGCGCGCAATGAGCGCCGCCTGCAAGCGCGGCAACTCGCCCGCAGCACACCCCGCCGCCGCTTTGTCGGTCCGGACTTTGAACCGGTCCTTGAGCCTGACTTCAAGCCGGCCTTTGTGCCGGCGACAGCTGCGGGCTGACCACGGCCGGTAACCTATCGCAATTGTCGGTAATCAGCACGCCTGTTCCGCCAAAGCCGACTAGACTTGCAGCTACCGCCCACTGCCCGCCTTGCCCCGAGGTCTGGATGCCGTCCGGTCTGTACAGTCAGCTCGCACGCGCTGCCCGCTCGGCAGCGGCGGGGATGACAGCCAGCTTTGCCGTGATGGCCGCACCACTGCGGCAAGAGCTTGGACTGGCTCGGCTCGGGCTGTGGCAGGTGAGCGCCGACCGGCAACGGCTGCTGTGCCAGGCACTGACCACGACCGACGGCAACGGCAGCGCAGCCAACACCAACCTCGCCACCACACAGTCGCCGTCCTATCTCGACACCTTGCGCCGCGGCGACGCCATCGCCATTGCCGATGTCCATACCGATCCACGTTGTCAGGCCATGCTCGCCGGCTACCTGACTCCGTTCGGCATTGCCGCCCTGCTGGATGTGCCGGTGTTCATCAATGATGAACTGTGGGGCTGTTTGCGCGCCGAGCAGCGCGGCCAAACCCGATCTTGGCAGGACAGCGACACGCATTGGCTCAGCCATGCCGCGCTGTTGCTGGAGCCCATCATCCAGCTGGATCGGCTGCAGCAAGTGCAGCGGCAAGCGCGCGACAGCGATCAGCGCTACCGGATTTTGTTCGACGGCACCGGCGACAGCATTTTTCTGATGCGCGGCGAGCAATTCGTCGATTGCAACCCGGCCACCCTGCGCATGTTCGGTTGCCGGCGCGATCAGATCATCGGCCAACCTCCGTATCGGTTTTCGCCCAAGTTCCAGCCCGATGGCCGCCGCTCCGACGAGAAAGCCGTCGAGAAAATCACCGCGGCATTCAGCGGCCAGACCCAGAATTTTGAATGGTTGCATTGCCAGTATGACGGCACACCGTTTGATGCCGAGGTGACACTCAATGTCATCGAGATCCGCGGTGAACCCCACTTATTGGCCACCGTGCGCGATCACACTGCCCGAAAACGCGCCGAAGCAGAACTGGCACAGTCGCGGCAAACGCTACTCGAGCGCAACGAAAGCCTGCGTCTGATCAATCAACTGTCGACCCAGCTGCACGGTTTGAGTGATGTCGCAGCCATTTTGCAGCTCACCACCCGCGCGCTGCAGCAGCTGTTGCCGCCACCACACGTTGCCATCTGCCTGCACGATGATGAACACGCACCACTGCGCATCGTCGCCAGCGAAGGCTTTGCCCACCGCACGTTTCCGACCGGCGCGGTGACGCCGCTCGCGTCGGCACTGGATCTGCTGAGCCTGACGCAACAAGGGGTGTGGGTCAGCGACGATTTGAGTCAGGACACCCGGCTGGAACCGGCACTGCGGCAAATCCTGCAAACGGACGGCATTCACGCTGGCGTGGTCATTCCGCTACGGTACCGCGACCTGACCTTGGGTCGCATTGGCTTGTGGTATCCGGCGCCGCGTCAGTTCACCGAGATCGAACGCGACTCGTTTGTCGCCATCGGCAATACCGTGGCGCTGGCGATTGCCAGTGCTCGCCATGTCGATGGTCTGGAATACCTCGCCCACCACGACAGCCTGACCGGCCTGCCAAACCGGATGTTCCTGCACCGCGAATTTGAACAGCGCTTGCTGGCCGAGACTGCCAGCGCAGACAACGCCGTGCTGATGCTGATGGATTTGGATCGGTTCAAGGAGATCAACGACACCCTCGGCCACCATGTTGGCGACCTGTTGCTGCAACAGATCGGGCCGCGCCTGAAATCGGCATTCGGTCAGCAAGACGGCGTGCTGTGCCGATTGGGTGGCGATGAGTTTGCACTATTGCTCGCCAATGGCTTCGACGCCGGCAATGACCCGGTCACTGCGGCGCGCCAGTTTGCCCAGCAGCTGCTGGATGCCTTGCGCACGCCGTATCTGGTCGGCGGCATGCAGTTGATGGTTGACGCCAGTATCGGCATCACGTTTTTTCCCGGCGACGGCAGCGACAGCCACGCCTTGCTGCGCAGTGCCGATGTCGCCATGTATGAAGCCAAACGCCGCGGTGGCGGCATTGCCGTGTATGACCGCAGTCAGGATCAGAACAGCCCGGAACGGCTCAGCATGGCCGCGGATCTGGATCTGGCAATACGCGAACGGCAACTGCTGCTGCATTACCAACCGAAACTGGCGCTGAAAACCGGCCAGATCAGCGGTTTTGAAGCGCTGGTACGCTGGCAACATCCGCGCCTTGGCCTGCTCTATCCCGACAGCTTCCTGCCACTGGCCGAAAGCAGTGAAACCATTCACGCATTGACCGAACGGGTGCTGGATCTGGCACTGGCGCAATTGCAGCAATGGCAGCAGCAAGGCCATTCACTGACTGTGGCGGTCAATCTGTCGGCACGCAACCTGCGCGATGATCGCATCGTGCGCTTCATTCAGGAGGCGCTGGCGCGCTATCAGATTGCGCCGGCGCAACTGGAACTGGAGATCACCGAAACCGCGTTGATGGACGATCCGGAAATGGCGGCCGACCGGCTGGACCGGTTGGCCGCGCTCGGCGTGCGGCTCGCCATTGATGATTACGGCACCGGTTATTCCTCGCTCGGCTATCTGCACCGGCTGCCGATCCATGCGCTGAAGATCGATCGGTTGTTTGTCCGCGATCTGTTCAACAACGAGCACGACACGATCATCGTCCGCTCGACCATTGCCCTGGCGCACAACCTCGGTCTGCAGGTTGTCGCCGAAGGTGTTGAAGACAGCCAGACGCAGATGCTGCTGCTCGGCATGGGCTGCGACCATGTTCAGGGCTATCACCTGTCCAGGCCACTGCCGGCGGCACTGCTAACGGCCTTTTTACCCGGCTTGAAGTAATAGTCAAATAAAATCAAATACTTATCAATTCCAGCCAAACCGAACCACACCCGGACTTGGCTGCGCTGGACGGCCGGGCGCTTGTTGATTGCGAACTATTGATAATTGTTCGCATTTACGAATAGGATCGTCTCGCATCTTTGCCCTTGCTTTCCCGGAGCCGATTCGATGTCCCGCCGTAGTCCGCTGTCCCCGTCTGAACTGCACGCCCAGCCCTTGCCCCCGCTTGCTCTCGCCCTGTTGCTCTGCCTGCCCGCCAGCGCCGCATTGGCATCGACTGAATCCGATGCCAGCGCGGAACCTGCTGAAACCACGCTGAAAACCGTGGTCGTGCAGGCCGGTGCCGACGAAACGGCAACCAGTCCGGTCACCGGTTATGTCGCCAAGCGCAGCGCCACGGCCACCAAGACCGACACCCCGGTCGCCGAAACACCGCAGGCCGTGTCCGTGGTCACGCCCGAGCAGATGCGCGATCAGGGCGCGCAAACGGTGCAGGACGCACTGCGCTACGTCGCCGGCGTGCGCAGCGAGCCGTACGGGCTCGACAGCCGCGGCGACTGGTCGATGATCCGTGGTGCCGATCCGGTGATCTTCCTCGACGGTCTGCAGCAGACCTTTGGCTATTACGCGAGCTCGCGGCCGGACCCGTTCACGCTGGCCCGCATCGATGTGCTGAAAGGTCCGTCGTCGGTGCTGTATGGTCAGGGCACCGTCGGTGGCATCGTCAATCTGCAAAGCAAACGGCCGCAGGCCGAGCGCCAGGGCGAACTGCAGTTGCAGCTCGGCTCGTTTGATCGGCGCCAGCTCGCCGCCGATGTCACCGGCGCGGCCACGGCCGAGGAAACGCTGCTCTATCGCATGGTGGCGGTCAAACGTGACAGCGAAACCCAGGTGAATTATGTCGACGACGATCGGCTGGTGCTGATGCCGTCACTGACCTGGCGACCGACCGAGACCGTCGAATGGACCGTGCTCTTCCATTACCAAAAAGACGAAACCGGCTCGAGCACGCAGTTTCTGCCTCACGCCGGCACCGTGTTGCCGGCGCCGAACGGCTTGCCGGAAATTCCCTACGACGTATTCATGAGCGAACCGGGCTTCGACGAATACGACACCGAACAGACCGCACTGACCTCGCTGCTGAGCATTCAGCTGAACGATGATTGGCAATTCCGGCAACATCTGCGCCGCGCCGAAAGCGAAGTCAGCTACCAAACCATTTACCCAAGGTTCCGGCCGACGCTGCAAGCCAATGGCGACATCAACCGGGTGTACTGGATCGCCAAACCGGAGCTGGAATACCTGACCGTTGACCACCAGCTGCAGGCGGATTTCGGTGACCGCGCGTTGCAGCACACCTGGCTGGTCGGCGTCGATTATCAGGCTGCCACCACCAATCGCTACTGGGCTTACGGCGCCGCGACTCCGCTCAATCTGTACCACCCGGTGTATGGCACTTTCACCGCACCAACGAGCTTGCGGTCCGATCCGGAAAACCAGGTCGAGCAACTCGGCGTTTACGGTCAGGCACAGCTGACGTTCAACGAACGCTGGCTCACCACGCTGGGTCTGCGCCACGATAAAACCGAAAACCGCACCGACGGCGCCGGCCGTCAGAAAGACGACGCCACCAGTGTGCGCGCTGCCGTGATGTACAAAACCGGCACTGGCTGGCATCCGTATGTTTCCTACACCGAATCGTTCCAGCCGCTGATCGGGCTCGATGTTTACGGTGAAGCGTTCAAGCCGCTGCAAGGCGAGCAAGTCGAACTCGGTTTGAAGTATCAACCGGACGGCAGCAACAGCCTGGTGACCGTTTCGCTTTACGATCTGAAAGAGTCGAACCAGACCGTCAGTGTCGAAGTCAACGGCGTGCTCGGCCAGATCCAGGCCGGCGAAGCCACGGCGCAAGGTGTCGAACTGGAATCGCTGCTGCAGCTCAACGAGGATTGGGCGTTGATCGGCAATTACACCTACACCGACACCGCGGTCAATGACGGTCCGCGCAGCGCCAGCGTGCCGGAACATCTGGCCTCGCTGTGGAGCCAGCATCGCTTTGCCATTGCCGGTGTCAGTGGTTTTCGCGCCGGGCTCGGTGTGCGCTACACCGGCGACAGCTGGGACGGCGCCGACAACCTGAAAACGCCGGCCTACACGCTGTACGACGCGATGTTCGGTTACGACGTCGGCGATCTGAGCTTCACGCTGACCGTCAACAACCTCGAGAACGAGACCTACTACAGCACCTGCCTGGCACGCGGCGACTGCTTTATCGGCAGCAAGCGCAACGTCATCGGCACGGTCAGCTACCTGTTCTGATCGTCAGCAGCGGGCGCACACGCCACGCTCACCGCAAACCCCGCTCGCCTCGCGTCCGGGGTTTGCGCTTTTGTCGGAGCTTCTCTTCATGCGCATCAACCAACGTTTCTGGTTTCTGCTGCACGGCTGGTTTTCCCTGCCGATCTGGCTGCTGTTCTGTTTCATCTGCCTGACCGGCACCATTGCCGTCATCAGTCATGAACTGACCTGGCTGACCAATCCGCTGGCACGGGCCAACAATCCGCAGAACCTGCCCGCCAAACCGATCCCGGAACTGATCGCCGCCGTGCAACAGCAGGTGCCGGACGCCGACGTCGGCCATGTGATGGTGCTGGAGCCCTATTTGGTAACCGCTGTCAGCTTCGCCAGCAAGGACCTGCCGGCCGCCATCGCTTACGTCAATCCGTACACCGCCGATGTGCAAATGATCAATCAGGGCATCACCTTCATCGGCTTCATGCGCACACTGCACGGTTGGCTGCTGTTTCCGTGGCAGCACAACTACAGCATCGGTTATTACCTGGTGTCGGCGATGTCGCTGGTCGTGCTCGGCGCGCTCATCACCGGGCTCGTGGTTTACAAGCGGTTCTGGCAGGCCTACACCGGGAAACCCCGGCTGCGTTTTGCCAGTGGCGCGCGAGTCTGGCTCGGCGATCTGCACCGGCTTGCCGGCGCCTGGTCGCTGTGGTTTCTGCTCATCATCGGCCTGACCGGGCTGTGGTACCTGGTGCAGGCGATGCTCTGGCACAACGAGGTCGAACTCGGCCCGGAAACCGCGCCGATCGCGATGACGGAGTTGCCGGCATCCGCGGCACACATCCCGCAGCGGATCGCATTTGCCCAGGCCTATGACACCGCTTTGCAAACCCTGCCGGCATTGCAACCCGCCTGGATTTCGTTACCTGAACACAACCGCGATTACTTCAGCATTGCCGGCGCTGGCGACAATTTCCTGTTCGATCAATACGCCTATCGGGTGCAGGTCAATCCGTGGACTGGCGCGGTCGTGTCGATCCAAACCCCCACCACCATGACCGGCCTGCAAACGCTGGCGCACATCGCGGACCCCTTGCATTACGGCACCATCGGCGGCATCTGGACCAAGCTGCTGTGGTTTGTCTTTGGTCTGATCCTGACCGGCATGTCGATCACCGGTTTCCTGATCTGGAGCAAGCGCACGTTCAAAACGGCGCGCGAAAGCCATCGCCCCGACAAACCACGGCGCCGGCGCCCGCTCGCCGCATCCGCGACACGACCGGAAGAAGCGGCACCGGAAGAAACAGTCCACAAAGGTAGCGCACCATGAGCAAACGCAGATTTCACTGGCAACGGTTCTGCTATTACCTGACCGGCATGCTGCTGCTGTTGCCGTGCTGGTATCTCTGGCAGGCCTTGCATCCGCAGTTTCCGCCGGAATGGCCGGAACAGCGCATCGGTCCGCTCACGGCGGCGCCGACACCGCTCGATGCGGCGCCGCCCTATGGCCATGACGGCGCCCGGCAGAAAGATTTCAGCGTGCGTTTCTGCGCCGGCTGCATCGCCCGGATCCGTCAGGCCTATCTGAGCGTCGGGCCGGAACCGGCGCCGCTGCCCGACAACGCCGACGGCATCCTGCACGGCAATCGTCTGCTGCAGCATGTCCATGCACCATTTCCGTTGGCGCTCGGCGCGGACGACCAGCTCTGGCTGACCGTGCAGCTGTGGAACGGCGAGCTGCACAGCAGCGCCTGGCCGCTACCGGCGGCATGGCGGAACGCGCAATAAGGTCAGCTCCATTCGAGCGCCACCACCGCCAGCCAAACCGCGATGATGGCGTTTGCCTGCAAGCGTCCGGCGCCGGCGGCTTGAGACAAACCTGACATCGGCCAGTCTGGCCAGCTATGCTCTGGCTATCTCCGGCGCCGACAAGGATCTGCAGCGCATGACGAGTACCGTGACACTGCCGTTATGGCTGGTGCTGCTCCTGCTGCTGTTGAGCGGCTGGTTGCTGGCGAGCCGCTTGCTGATGCCATCGATGCGCTGGCTGATGCGGCGCCGGGTCAACAAGGTCATCAACCGGCTCAACCAGCGCCTGCATATCTCGATACGCCCCTTCCAGCTGACCAAACGCGAAGCGCTGATCGACCGGCTCGCCTACGACCCGAAAGTGCTGGAAGCGGTAACCGAACACGCCGCGGAAAAACAGTTGCCGCGCGAACTGGTGCAACAGCGGGTGCTGAAGTACGCCCGGGAGATCGTGCCGGCCTTCAATGCTTACGTGTATTACCGGGTCGGTTATGCCATTGCCCGCCGGTTTGCGCGCATGCTCTACGCCGTGCGGGTCAAATTCCACGACGACGAAAAACTCGCCGGCATCGACAGCAACGCCACGGTCGTGTTCGTGATGAATCACCGCAGCAACATGGATTACGTGCTGGTCGGTTTTCTCGCTGCCAAAAAAACCGCGCTGTCCTACGCGGTCGGCGAGTGGGCGCGGATCTGGCCGTTGCAGCAATTGATCCGTTCGATGGGCGCCTACTTCGTCCGGCGCAACTCCAAAGATCCGCTGTACCGGCGCGTGCTCGAACGCTATGTCGCGATGGCAACCGAGCAAGGCGTCTGCCAGGCGGTGTTCCCGGAAGGTGGTCTGTCGCGCGATGGCAAGTTGCAGGCGCCCAAGCTCGGCATACTCGATTACATGCTGCGCGGCTTCGGCCCGCGTTCGGAACGCGACATCGTGTTTGTGCCGGTCGGCATCAATTACGACCGCGTGCTGGAAGATCGCAGCCTGCTGCGCACGCTTGACCCGGACGCCCAGCGCCGCAGCGGCTGGTTCGCCGTGCGGACAACGCTGAAATTTGTCGCGCAATCGGTCTGGCTGATGCTGCGCTCGCGCTGGCAGCGCTTTGGCTATGCCAGCGTCGTGTTCGGCTCGCCGCTCAGCATGCGCAGCTGGTGTGACGAACGGCAGCTGATTCTGCCCAAACTCGACAAGGACAGCCGAATGGCGGCGGTCAGTGAGTTGTCGCAACAGCTGATGCACCGTATCGATCAGGTGGTGCCATTGCTGCCGATTCCGCTGGTCTGTGCCGTGCTGCTGCAGGCCGAAGGCATCTGGTTGTCGGCGCTGACCATCAAGGCGCGCTGCCAGCAACTGCTGGCCCATGCCGCCGAGCGCGGTTTGCCGGTGGTCATCCCGCCGGCCCTGCAGGAAAGCCAGTTCGAGGCGGCGCTGCACATGCTGCAGATCCGCCACCTGCTGGAAGAACGCGACGGGAACTACCGTGCGGTAGCAAGCGAGCACCGCTTACTGCGCTATTACGCCAACACCTTGCCAGCGGCGCTGCAGGAGCTGATGCCGCTCAACCCCGATCAGGACGAACCTGCCATCAACCTGACCGCGGAGCAACAGGAGACCGTATCGCCATCGCTTTCCGGCTGAAGCGTTGCCCTGGCACCGATCACCGCGACACCTACAGTGCGGGCAGTGCGGGCAGCGCGAGTGGCAGGGAGGAAGGCTCATGAATCGGCTAGCGAACAAAGTCGCCATCGTCACCGGCGGCGCCGTCGGCATCGGTCGCGCGGGCGTCGAACGGCTGGCGCAGGAAGGTGCCAGCGTCGCGATTCTCGATGTCAACGACAGCGCCGGTCAGGCGCTGGCTGCCGGATTCCAGGATCGCGGCCAGCGGGTCGCGTTCTGGCATGTCGACACCGCCAGCGAAGCGCAAGTAAAAAGCGCCATCGGCGATACCGTGAAGCGGTTCGGCTGATGGCAAAAAAACGATGCCATGCAGGACGCACCGGACAAGATCCGGATCAACTCGGTCCACCCCGGTTACATCTGGACACCGATGGTCGAGCATGTTCTGAAAGCGACCAGTCCGGAGCGGAAAGCCGCCAAGCTGGCGGCCGGCGCGTTGCATCCGCCCGGTCACATGGGCGGGCCGGATGACATCGCCTGGGGCGTGGTGTATCTCGCCAGTGACGAATCGACATTCATGACCGGTGCCGAACTGGTGATCGACGGCGGTTACACGGCGCGCTGATCGCGTTTTCAGCCAGCGCGCCGATTTGCCTACGGCGTTTGCGGCGACGCTTGCACCGCAGACGCAGGCTGCTCCGGCGCGGCCGCGTCGGGGATCTCGCTGATCGGTTGGTCGCTGACCGGTTTGGTGCTGGTCGTTTTGCCATGGCGCGGCAACAGCGGATTGCCGAAACGCGCCTTGTACAACTTGCCGACCAATGCAGAACCGATGTAGTTCAGGTGATTTTCGTCACGGTACAGCGGCGTGCCGTCGATCACCGTATTGCAGCGCTCGTCATCACAGATGATCGGCAGCGGATCAATCCACTGCACCGCCGGCAGCGCCTGCATGGCGCGCTGCTTGAACGCGATGAATGACTGCTGCGCCTGCGCGACCGCCGGCCACGGCAACGAACAATCCGGTTTGTTTTTCAACTGGCAATAGGCATACGACGCCGACGGCAACATCGGCGCATCCTCGATCACAATCACCTGATGGCCACGCTGCAGCAACCAGTCCAGCGCTTCCAGAAAATGTTGCTCGTAAGCCGGGTTGGCAAGATAAGACGTCCACCAGGCACCGACAAACACCGTCATCGGTTCCGCGGACAAATAGGCGGCAATCGCCTCGGTGCGGGCAATTTTGCTCGGGTCATCGGCGAACAGGCTTTTCGCCCGCTCCGGCGCGACAAATGGCGTCGAGGCGCGGTTGATCAGCAATACCGACAGCTCAGTGTCCTGCAGGAATTGTTCAAGGAAGCCGGTCATCGCAGTGGCATGCGAGTCGCCGATGAACACCGCATTCGGCTTGCCGTCTTTTACGCCGAGGATGCAGCGGGCGGACTGGTCGAATGCGGCCGGATCGCCCTTGAAACACGGTTTGTAGCGGTCGGCCGAATTGTTCAGCGCGATGGTCTTGTAGATCTCGCGCTTGTCGGCCGGGATCCGGAAGCTCAGATCGTCGGCGATGCGGATGGTCGCTTGCACCAGCCAGATGGCGACCATCGGCACCAGCACGAACACCAGAAAGGATTGCTTGAATCCCCACGGCAAATAGCGAAAGCGGTTCTCGACAAAGCGATGGCTGAACCAGGACAGCGCGATCACCGCGGCAAACAGGCCGAGACGCCAGTACGCATCCAGCTCGATCAATTGGTAGTGCAACAAGGCGACCGGCGGCCAGTGCCACAGATAGATCGAATACGACAGGCCGCCGAGCCAGACCATCACCGGCACACTGAGCGCACGCGCCACCAACGTGTCTGTATGTTGTTGGCCGGCGTAAAGCATGATGGCCGTGCCGAGCGTCGGCCACAGCGCGTTGTAACCGGGAAAGTGCGCGCTGTTTGGCAGCAGCAATGCGGTGGCCACAACCAGCGTCAAACCGAGCGCCGCCAGTGTTTGCGCCACCGGCAAGGACAAGCGCGGCAGCTCACGCGCATACAGCGCGACACCGGCACCGAGCATCAATTCATAGGCGCGTGCCGGCAGCAGATAGTAAGCTGCTTTGGCGGCATGCTCGGCCAGGTACACCGACAGCGCAAACGCCACGCCCCAAAGCAACAGAAACGCCGGCCAGCCGCGCTTGCCGGGGAAAAATTTGTAAGCAGCGAACAGCGTCAGCGGCCAGAGCAGATAAAACTGCTCCTCCGCGGCCAGCGACCAGGTGTGCAGCAGCGTCAGGCTTTGCGCTTCCGGCGCGAAATACTGGCTCAGTTCCGCGTGGTAATAGAAGTTGCTGAAGCCGATCAATGACGCCAGCCAGCTCTTGGCGAAAACGTAATAGTCCTCGTCGAGATAGAACGGCGAAATCAGCAGGAAGCTGACGGTCGAAACCAACAGGAAAACCGGCACCAGGCGGCGGATCCGGCGGGCGTAGAAATCGCGGAAACGGAAACTGCCGGCGGCAAACGCCCGTTGCAACAGCTGGGTGATGACAAAGCCGGAGATGACAAAGAACACGTCAACGCCGACAAAGCCGCCGGGAACACCCGGTACCCCGAAGTGATAGAGCAGCACCAGCAGGACGGCAACGGCACGCAGGCCTTCGATATCGGTACGGAAATTTTGCATGGCACCCCGGGCGCAAGGACGGAACGGACAGCGCGCCGGCGCACCCGCCGCGGATGCCCTTGCTGACGCCGCCGCGAAGGATAGCGGCGCCACCCGGTTCGGACAACGGCAATCGCCACGGTCGCCGTGCGTGCGGCCGCAGCTGCCCGCCGGCCGGCCCTTGAAACCGCGGCAACTTTCCCCAGATTAATGCCGCCCGCCATGGGCCAGGTGAAGCGTACAGGAGGCTGGTATGTATTACCGTTCACTGTTTCCCCGCGACGTGTTCGCGGATCTGGAGCGCCTGCAACGGGCGATGCAGCAGGCGTTTGATGGTGGCCCGAACATTCGTGGCCTCACTCGCGGCTTCCCGGCGTTGAACGTCGGTGGCACCGCGACGTCGGTCGAGATCTATGCCTTTGCGCCCGGCGTAGACCCGGCCAGCATCGACGTACAGTACGAGAAGGGCACCATCGCCATCGCTGGCGAGCGCCAGGCAACGGCAGTGCCCGAGAAAGCGACCCAGCACATCGGCGAGCGCTTCAGCGGCCGCTTCCGCCGGGTGGTGTCGCTGCCGGAAGACGTCGATCCGAACACCATCACGGCCAGTTACCGCGACGGCGTCTTGCACATTCAGGTCCAGCGCACCGCGGAATCGCAGCCGCGCCGGATCGCGATTCAATGAGCTTTGCTGAGGAGGTGCTGTCATGAGCGAGAAAACCACGGCCACGCGCAGCCCGGATGAAACGCGCGAACAAGCGGCGTTGCTGCCACCGGTAGACGTGTTCGAGGACAGCCGCGGCATCACGCTTTACGCCGATCTGCCCGGCGTCAGCAAGGACAAGCTGAATATCCAGGTGGACGCCGACAGCCTGATCATCGAAGGCGAGCTCGCGCTGGACACGCCGGCCGAGATGGAGGCCAACCACGCCGAAGTCACCCGGCCGCTGTACCGGCGGGTGTTCACGCTGTCGCGTGAACTGGACAGTGCGAAAGTGGAAGCCGAGTTCCGGCAAGGGGTGTTGGCGTTGCGCATTCCCAAAGCCGAGCACGCCCAACCGCGCCGGATCGAAGTCAAGCTGGCTTGACGCGGGCTCCCGGACGCGTCGTCAGCACTCCAGCCCCCGGGAGAAGGAGAAAGGCGACATGAAACCGGAAACGCTGAAAGAAAGCGTCACGACGTTCTGGGACAAGCTCGCTGATGGCTGGCGGCATCTGCTGCAATCGGCGAGCGGTGCCCTGACCCGGTTCAAACCGGATGAAAAAACCGAACTGCCGGCACCGTCGGCGATCGACGATGCGTACTACCTGCCGAGTCAGGCCTGGGCCATGATCGGCGGTGACGTGTTCGAAGACGACAAGCGCCTGATCGTCCGGCTGGAACTGCCCGGCATGGACAAGCGCGATCTCAACATCGAGGTCCGCGGCGACAGCTTGCTGGTGTCCGGCGAGAAGCGCTTTGAACGCGAAAGCAGCGAAGGCCGCTGGCGGGTGATGCAGTGTGCCTACGGCGCGTTCCAGCGCAGCGTGCCGCTGCCGGCCAAAGTGCTGGCGGACAAGGCCAGCGCGCGCTACCACAATGGCGTGCTGCGGGTGGAATTGCCCAAGGCACGGCCGAGCGAACGCCGGACCATCACGGTGAACGTGACGTAAGTTGGCCGGTATCAGTGCGCGGCGCCTGCGCCGCGCACTGCCGGCAGTCGGCACATGCCGGACGGGCGGCAACGGTCCGGCGCAGGCGCTTGCCAACCGCGAGCAACGCCAGCAGCACCAACAGCAGGGCGATGCCATCGAGCACGGCCATCATGCCTTCACCTCCCGCACGGAATCTGTACCAAAACCTTTATCGAAACCGCTGGCTCAGCGCGCACCTCGCGACATCGTGCGCGCAGGCGCAGCCGTTGCTCACCCCGCCCCCAGCATCAGTGCGATCCGGTAGGTCACAAACGACGCCAGATAGGCCAGCGCAAACAAATAACCGGTCATGATCAGCGGCGCCCTCCAGCCGCCGGTTTCGCGCTTGACGGTCGCGATGGTCGAGAGGCACTGCGGTGCGATCACATACCAGGCGAGCAGCGACAGTGAGGTGGCGAGACTCCACTGACTGGCGATGATCGGGCCGAGCAACTGCGCCGCGTTGTCATCCGTCGCCGACAGCGCATAGACCGTGCCGAGCGCACTGACCGCGACTTCGCGCGCGGCAAGCCCCGGCACCAGCGCAATCGAAATCTGCCAGTTGAAACCGATCGGTTCGAAAATCACCGCCAGCATTTTGCCGAGCTGACCGGCGTAGCTGTAATCGATCGCCGCGCCGGTGTAACCCGCCGGTGGCGCCGGGAAGGTGCTGAGGAACCACAGCAGAATGGTCAGCGCCAGAATGATGCCGCCGACCCGCGACAGGAAGATCACCACCCGCTGCCACAGTCCAATCAACACGTTGCGTGCCGCCGGCCAATGATAGGTCGGCAATTCCATCATCAGCTGACGCACTTCGCCGTTCGCCGTCAACCGCTTCAGCACCCAGGCGACGAGCAGCGCGGTGACAATGCCGGCGGCATACAGCGCAAACAGCACCAGGCCTTGCAGCGACAAACCGCCCCAGACCTCGCGCGGCGGAATGAACGCACCGATCAGGAGCGCATAGACCGGCAAGCGCGCCGAGCAGGTCATCAGCGGCGCGATCATGATGGTGACCCAGCGATCACGCGGATTCTGGATGGTGCGCGTCGCCATGATGCCGGGAATCGCACAGGCAAAGCTCGACAGCAGCGGAATGAACGAGCGGCCAGAAAGGCCAACACCACCCATCAGGCGATCGAGCAAAAACGCCGCACGCGGCAAATAACCCGATTCTTCCAACACCAGAATGAAGAAAAACAGAATGACGATTTGCGGCAGGAACACCACGACACCGCCGAGGCCGGCGATCACGCCATCGACCAGCAGACTGCGCAGCAAGCTGTCCGGCATCGTGCTGGCGAGCCACTCACCGGTTGCCGCGGTCGCGGTTTCGATCAACCCCATCGGCCATTCGGCCCAGGCAAACACCGCCTGGAAAATCAGGAACAGAATCGCCAGCAGAATCAGCGGGCCGGCAACCGGATGCAGCACCACTTTGTCGATCTGATCGCTGCGTTGGTTCGGTACCGTGTGATCCAAGCCGAGCGCTTTCAGAATGCGCTGCACTTCGGCGTGATCGTCGGTCACGGTCGCGCCTGATGCGACCACGGTTGGCGCGATCCAGCTGTCGACCTCATCAAGCGCGGCGCTCAGCGCCTCGGCGCCATTGTGTTGCACCGCCACCGTCGGCACCACCGGCACACCGAGCTCGCGCGCCAGCGCTTCGGCATCAATGGTGATGCCTTGCTTGCGCGCCATGTCGGCCATGTTCAGCGCCACCACCATCGGCACGCCGAGCCGTTTCACCGCCAACACAAAACGCAGATTGCGACGCAAGTTGGTGGCGTCAACGACGCAGACAGCGAGTTCCGGTTTCGGCTCATCGGCGAGCCGGCCGGCCAGCACATCGCAGGTGACCTGCTCGTCCGGCGAACGTGGCTGCAAGCTGTAGGTGCCGGGCAGATCCAGCACCCGCATCCGGCGCCCGGCCGGGGTGACGAAACGGCCTTCCTTGCGCTCGACGGTGACCCCAGCGTAGTTGGCGACTTTCTGCTTGCTGCCGGTCAGCAGATTGAACAGCGCGGTCTTGCCGCAATTGGGATTGCCGACCAGCGCGATATGGCGCGGATTCAGCAGGTTCTCGGTGACGGCATTCATCAATGCCCGCCCCCGCTGCCAATCGCCACCACCCGGACGCAGTCCGCCTCGGCCCGGCGCAAGGCAAAGGTCGACAGCCCAACCCGCACCGCCAGCGGCTCGCCGCCCGGCACGCCCCGCGCCAGCACCGCTACCCGTTCACCGGGCAGAAAACCGAGCTCGGCCAGACGCTCGGCAGTTTCAGAAGGGCTTTCAGCCGAAGTAAGTGCTACCACTTCGTAGGCCTGACC
Source organism: Pseudomonadota bacterium (assembly GCA_049324755.1). Taxonomy (GTDB): domain Bacteria; phylum Pseudomonadota; class Gammaproteobacteria; order Enterobacterales; family Permianibacteraceae; genus Permianibacter. The sequence goes on along the minus strand of JBMOMZ010000031.1, from coordinate 80,696 downwards.
GGTCACGGCAGCGGTCAACGGCAGCACCGACTCGACCGGGGTCAACAGATGGCTCATGGCAAAGGCAGGGATGATAATGATTCGCGTTTGCCATGATCCGCTTCACGCTCGACGCCGTCAAGTCGGCAGATCAAACAAGCAGCTGGCTTACAGGCAACGCCCAGACTCCATGTAGCGCTTCAGCCCAGCCAAACGACGCTGGGTGTGCCACAGAAAGTAGCGCTGCAAAACTGCGTTTGCGATGACAGGAAAGAACCACCATTTTGCCGCTAAGACATAACGAAAACGGACTTCAGTTTCGTTCTGAGCGAGCGCCCTAAAGTTCCAGCTACCAGCAAATCTAGCCAATAGGGTCGGCCCATTTACCATGACAATTGCGGCGACGGTAGGCGGTCGAAACTGGACGAATCGCACCGTCATCCTTAGGCCGGACTTTGCCCGGACATCAAGCAAGGCGCCTACAGTAGGCTCAAAGTTTGATGTCTCATATCCAAGGTAATCTGTGAACGGATCCCAGTGCGCCCGAATGCGATAGTTTTGTGTCGTCGCAAAAACGTCATTAATTGCCGCACGGACGACTGTAGTTGCCTCAATAATTGCCAATTTGAACGTCTCGCATCAAACCATCACATCGGCTTATGAACCATCAACCAGTACACAACGATCAAACCGCCGAACGCCGGAAAGCCGAGCACGGTCCAGATCCGTTCATAGCGCCAGTAGCGTTCCGGCAAAGCAGTGTTGTCAGCTGCAGCAACCTGCGCCATATCGCGCATCTGCAGTTGCAACCAGACCACCGGCAACCAGCAGGCGCCGGCCAGAACATACAGCGCGATGGACCATAGCAGCCATGGCGAACTGACCGGATAGCCGGCCAGCTGCATCATCCAGTATCCGCTAAGAGGTTGAATGATTACGGCCGGGGTTGTGAACCACCAGTCGGCCCGTGCAACCCAACGGGTAACAACGGCGATGGCTTGGACATTGTGCGAGCGATTGGTGAAGAACATGTAAAACGCTGTGCCAAAGCCAGTGCCGAACATGAATGTGGCTGACAGGATATGCAGCCATTTGATCGTCAGGTAATCCATCTCACACCTTGTTGTCGGACAGTCGCCAGCACAGCGCAAACAAAACGATAAGCGGCAGGTTTTTGCTCACCGGACCAAACGGATGTTGCCAAAACGTCGGCAAGCAAACGCTGAGCAGAATCGTGTAAGCCAAGACCAGCAGCAGTTGCCCGAGCCAAAGCCAACGCGGCGGCCGCCACAGCAGACGCAGGCCAATGGCAGCATCGAGCAGCACCGCCGCCAGCAGTGTTTCATCCGTCCATGACGCCGGAATGCCGCAGGCCTGCAACCAAGCTTGACTCTCCGCTTGTGGCCAGACAAACCACGACACATAAGCGGTCCATAGCCACAGAAAGGCCAGCGCGTATTGCAGCGCTGGCAGCGCCCAGTCGAGTACCGCATTGGCGCGTTGTGCTGGCGCAGTAAATGATTGGGGATCACGCAGTGGGCGTGCGAGGGCGTGGCGCATGGCTGCGCAATCCGCGGTATTGCTGCCGGTGGCGCTCTCCGCCAGCATGATCAAGCTATCGGGCGTCAGCGCGCTGCGTGCCTTTAGCGACGCCAACCATGCCAGTGGTTTGGCCAATATGATAGGTAAGCTGAAAATGCGCGGCGCCGGCAGCTTCATTCCTTTCGCCAGCTCTTGCAGGTATTCCGCCAGGCTCATCGCGCGCGGGCCCACCGCTGCCAGCTCACGCGGCGCGTGTTCAGGCTGGCGAACCAGATTGACCACCGCCTCAGCCAGATCAGCAACATGCACCGGTTGCACCTGTGCTTGCTGCGCATAGGGCAAGCAGAGCACGGGCAACGTGCTCAACAGGCGGAACAGTCGCGTGCTGGCACCACCCTCGCCATAAACCAGTGAGGGCCGAACCACGGTCGCACGCAAATGTCGTGACAACAGGTCCTGATCCGCCGCCGCCTTGCTGCGCCAGTACGGCGTGCTGGCATCAACACGGGCACCGAGCGCCGACAGCTGAATGACCTGCTGCACACCACCTTGTTCGCACGCCGCAAACAACGCCTGCGGAATGCGGCTGTGCAGTCGGTCAAAATCCCCCACCTGCTGCTCACTGATAATGCCGATGCAGTTGATGACAACGTGCACATCGTGCAGAAACGGCACCCAAGCAGATGGCGTTTCAAGCGCCTCGAATGGCAATTCCAACCAGCTCGACGCTGTTTCAGCCGCTGGCCGGCTCCGACTGGCGCCACGAGCGGCATACCCCACAGCGCGAAGTGCGTGCAAAATGGCGTTGCCAATCAGGCCACTGGCGCCGACCACGAGAATCGTCATACGAGCTCCGCGACCAAAGCTGTCGAATGGCGTTCGCGCCGGCGGTTTGCCCGCAAGCGCAAACCCGCCGACAGATCGCGAATGCCCCAAGCCAACACGCCGATGGCCAAGCCACTGAGCAACCACGACACCGTGCCGTAATGGACCCACACCAAACCTGTCGGTTGTTGTGCCCAGTGCAACAGATGCGGAATCAGCAATGCACAGTAAGCACCGCCGCCCATGCTCAGTGCCAAATGCATCAGCCGCTCGGTGGCCGACAGCACCCGCGTGCGGTCTTCCTGCACAAAGTCCCAGCCGGTCAGGACAATTTCAATCAGCAGCACCAGCGCCAAGAACCACGCCCAACTGCCATGCCACTGGAACCACGCCAATCCAGCGAACACCAATGCGTAAAGCAGCTCGCGCATACCGTGCAGCAGTTGCTCGGTTGTCGCACTGGCTTGTTGCGGCAGGCGTTCGCGCCATTCGTGATTGATCAATACGTCCAGCGCACCGAGCACGCCCTGACCTACCAGCAACCAAAGCACGCTGGTCACGATGACCGCTCCGGTGCGCTCGACGTCTGCCGGCCGTCATACCAGTACAGCCACAGCAGCGGCGGTAGCAAGCTGACGACGGCAATAAGATCAACCCAGACATGCAGCCAGGCATCGGCCTGCAGCGAGATGAAGATGTCCTGTGGTGCCCAAATCACGATGCCGACAATCAACGCGCCCCAGGCAAAGCGGCTGCGATGACGTTGACCGAGGTACACCAGCGCCCACATCCAGAGTCCCAACGACTGCACGGTAACGCCGAACAAACTGATCCACCACAGTTGTTGCGCGCGAGCCGCGGATGGCGCGGTGGTTTGCCAGAAAGCGAGATCGATGGGCTGATGGTAGAGCTCCGAAAGCAACCACGTCGGCACCCATGCCAATACCACACCGATCGGTGAATGCACGACAGCAGCCGCGTAAAGCCATTGAACGCAGAACCAGCGCAACGAGAACGGCGCTCGTACTTCTGTTTTCATTTATGGCTCCTCAGAAATGGATTACCGACACCGCAAACACCGTCTGCACAGGACGGCATTTGCCGGTAACCGAGCCATGCTGAAATCCGATAGCGATTGCGGGCAAAGCTGCGATAGAGCGCCGCCAAAGCGGGGCGTAACGGACGCAGAGTGAGCGGTAAAACCAGCCAGCGTTTACCCACCAAGGTATAGGCCGCAAGCAAACTGTCGATGCCAATCAGCAGCTTGCCGTTGCCATCGACACTGTGAATTTCGCGATCCAGATCGGCAGCGGTTACGCCGAGGCTGGCGGGCTCAAAACCCGGCATTGCGATGTCAATAAATGCCAAGGCGCCGTAACGATCCCATTGCCGCAACCGGGCCATTTCAGCGGCGCAAAATGGGCAGTGACCGTCGAAGTACAGCGTGAGTGCAGCCATGTGATTGGCTCCTTGCTGGGCGCTATTGCTCCGAACCCAAAAAACGCGCGACCTTGCCGCCCATCTTGAGCATCTTTTGCAGCGTGGCCGGTGGCAGGTGTTTGTAGTCGTCATAGGTGGTGGCGAGCATTTCCAGAAAAGCCAGCACTTCATCCATGCGTTCGCGCGTGGCCGGTTCGAGGCTTTGGTCGGACTCCGCTTCCAGTGCGCACTCGCGCAGCACCGTCAGCGTCGGATCGATTTCGCGGCGCTTACGTTCTTCGATGATGACCCGGAAAATTTCCCAGACGTCCTGCAGCGCGACGAAGTGATCGCGACGATCGCCCAGGACATGGGTGACCTTGACGAGACCCCAGCTTTGCAGCTCCTTCAGGCTGGTGCTGACATTGGAGCGTGCCACGGTCAGGGTCTCGGCGACGGCCTCGGCGGTCAGTGGCTGGTTACTCAGGAACAGCAGCGCATGGATCTGCGCCACGGTGCGATTAACCCCCCAACGGGTGCCCATTTCGCCCCAATGGAGGATGTACTTCTGCATGGTTGGACTAAGGGTCATGTCATTTCTCTAATTTCTGTTTAGACAGAAATTAGAGAATAAACAGAATTGGCAGTCAAGCCTTTTCCACATACAAATAGACGATGCGGAAGCGAAGACAATGAGAAAGGGCTTAGACAGAAAGTGAGCACTAACACTCGGCGGCACCAGCCTATAGGCCAGCTAACCCCCTCGTTACCGCCGTCAGACAAAAGTCAGATACGGCACGATGCTTCCGGCGAACTGAGTCAGGACGCGGAACACCGGCACGCCGGCGACGCTGAGGACGATCAGGGCCAGGAAGACCATGGTGCCGTAGCGGGCGTTGAACTGATCGTATTCGTGGCCGCCAGGGCTCGGTCAATAAAGATCCCGTAACAACAGAGGCAGAATGATATTGATTCGCTCTTGCCCAACGCGGCGGCCACGTCAGCGACATCAAATGAGCACAATCGACAATCCATCGAGGCGCCAGCCACAAGCTGCTCAGCGCCTGAACGCTGCCGTTCACCCCGCGTCAATGTGACTGAGTAACCGGCCTTGATGTTGTTGCTGTGTCGCCTCACTTGGCAATCTTGCGCGCGCCCACCTTTTTGAACGCACTGGAGGCTTCCTCTGCCTTTTTGCATGTGCCGTTTGCCATGCAAGGCAACAATACCCCCTCGTTCTGCCCGCTCGCGCAGACATAACTGCCAATCCTCAACAATGGCTGGTGCGGCTCCACCGATACCTGCAGCGCGGTCACAGCACCATTCTCCGTTGCAAATGTACCGACCCGTGTCGGTGCCGGTCGACCTGGCCAGGAAAAATCGTCCGCCACCACGTCGGTGTCAGGTTGATGAATAACGTACAGCGATGCCCGACGCAATGAGTTCTCCCACGTCGCGCCTTTATCATCCAATAGCACTGTCAGCTGGTCGCCTCGATACTTGACCTTGCACGTGTTGGGGCTTTTCTGCACCAAGTCAGCCAGCTTTTGTGCTCTTGGTACGGAGGCGACCGCAGCCAATGATGCTCGCAGATGGTGCAATGCGCCATTCCAACAATAGCGCTCACCGTCGTAAATGAGCAAATTCGCATCAAGGTTGTCGCAGACCAGCGCCTGGTTAAAGTGAGCCTCTGCCATGAGGTTTACGTCATCGGACTGCTTCAGCAGATTCGCAATGGCCTGCGATGCAGCGCCAAGCTGTCCAGCGCGTTGAGCAACTAGCGCTTGGTTGCGAAGCGCGCGCTGGTGATCAGGTGCAAAACCCAGCAGATCACGTAGCAGACGATAGGACGCCCTGATTTCACCTTGCTGATAAAGTTTTTCGGCTTTCGCCACACTAACATCAACGCTGCTCAGCAATTGCTCTATCGGAGGTGGTGTCAGTGCTGCAATGAGGGCCTCGCGGTCCTCCACCGCAATATGCGGATTCGCATCGGCTCCACTTTGATGTGTGATAAACCATTGTTGTGCGTTCCAGGTCTTGCCAGCAGATAGGCTTCTGGCCAGATGCCACGTGCCCGCCCCATGCTGCAGCAACTCACTCACCACCGCTGCAGAGGCAAAACGCACGGCGTAATGCAAGGGCGTCAAGTGTCTGGTTGAAATGGCATAGTAGCAATCATCATCTGGCTGGACTGTCCTTGCATTGACATCTGCGCCAGCTGCCAGCAGGACACGGACAGACTCCAACTGATTTTGTTGAGCCGCATACATCAGCGGGGTTTTACCGAAATCGTTAGGCCAATCTGGATCAGCGCCTGAAGCCAGCAGCCATTTCAGTACATCAGGCCGGTTTACCGCCACATTTAGAATGGACTCGTTTCTGGACTGATCTAAAAAATCACCGCGACGGGCGGAGAAACCTTTCACATTTTGCGGAACGAATCGAATCGCCTTGATTTCAGCCAGTGGCGCGTCGGTCAGAATGGCGCGCCGGAGTTGCAGCTCTTCGTCCGTTGCAAATTGCATTGCGTGACCGAACGAGAAAAGTAAGCTGAGATTACCTTCAGCAGCCTTGAGCGCAGCAACATCGGCATCAGACGCCGACCAACCGAAGTATTTTTGGTAGTAGCCAGTCAACGCCTGAACGTACTCAGCCAAGTCGCGATTCAGCGCTTGGTATGCTTGCCAATTGCCAAGCCCCATCAGCGCCCAGCGTTCAATGTTTTGCCAATCGACGGCGAAAGCATAGGCATGACCGGGTTCCCCCGGCGCCGAATTCCGCTCAAATAGGAACCATGGCCGGTACCGGGCGACGTCCATCCCCTCCTTGAAATCACCGCGCCAGCGGTCCCGCGTTCTCATCGAGCCACAGGATCGCCCACCGCCCCCCATAACCGAGAACGCAGAGGTCAGCAACCGATTGCTCACCGCCTCCCAGTCGCCGTCAAATGGATATTCCGATGCCTCGGGCTCCATGGCAATTGCGCAGGCTTTTCGCCAACTTGCATCAGCCTGCAGTTGGTACGCCTGCAAATGAACAGGTTGCCGATACTCCGCCGTCAGCAGCACCTGATAAAAATCACCTGCACTTGATTGATAGATAGCCAGGTCTACCGTTCGTGGCGGTGAGCGCTCCAAGTAAAAATCGCTTTCAAGGGCTTGTTCACGCGTTGCGGCGGCTGGGAATGCCAGAAGTTGATAACTCTCACAAGCGCCGCCGCATCCGGAATGAGTGTAGTAAGACAAGCGAACGGCCTTTCCATCGATAATTAATGGCGGCTCGTCACCATAAAATGATACGGCGCTGTAACCAGCCGGCGCCTGTTCAAGCCAGACCAGTTCCCCGGAAGGAGAAAGATATGGCGACTTCATTCCAGCGGGGTTGAAATTTTCAGACTGCCGAAATGTACGGCTGCCAAAGAAGGCTTTCTTTGCATCCGTAAGCAACGACTCGCAAATCGAGTCATTATTTTCCAGCAACTTCGGCTGGAACCACGCCTGTTCCACATTTACAGCAGGCAAATCGTTGTTGCCTGCTGTAACGCTGGTCGCCGCCAATCCGAGCAGCGCGATCAATGCAAATCCCTTTGCCATCGTATTTTCCTAAGTGAGAGCGAAATTCATGCTTTCCGTCAAACAAAAGTCAGATACGGCACGATGCTTCCGGCGAACTGGGTCAGGATGCGGAACACCGGCACGCCGGCGACGCTGAGGACGATCAGGGCCAGGAAGACCATGGTGCCGTAGCGGGCGTTGAACTGATCGTATTGGTAGCCGAGCCGCGGTGGCAGCAGCCAGGACATGATGTAGTGACCGTCGAGCGGGCCGAGCGGGATCAAGTTGAACAGCATCAGGAGCAGATTGATTTGCGCCATCACCAGCAGCGTCAGCGCGGCGTTGCTGTCCGGGGCAATGCTGCCACTGCGCGAGAACCAGACATAGAGGTTGATGGCGACAATCGCCAGCAGCAGATTCATCGCCGGGCCGGCGGCGGCGACGGCAGCCGAGCCCCAGTGGTGGCGGATGTGACGCGGATTGAATGGCACCGGTTTGGCGTAACCGAAACCGACCAGCACCACCATGGCGAGACCGAGGATGTCGATATGCGAGGCCGGATTGAGTGTCAGCCGGCCGGCCAATGACGGGGTCCGATCGCCGAGCAGGGTCGCTGATGCCGCGTGGCCAAATTCGTGCAGGCTCAAGGAAAAAATGATCGCCAGCAGAATGATGCCGAACAACTGATATTCACCACCCAACAACAGCGATAGCACGGTATTTTTCCTTTTCCGGCCAGCGTGGCCGATGGTTTGCAACAGGGCTTTGGCAAGCTGACCGCGACAGCGGTCGGCCGACCGCCGGGCATTGTACGTGAATCCCCCGGCGGCGGCGGCACGCGCGCTCAGGCCAAGGCCAGCGCGCTGTCGGCGCGGCACAGTTGATCGTGCAGTTGTTGTACGGCGAGGGCGTCCGGATGGGTGGTTTTGCTGCCGAGTGCTTCGACAAAGCGGCAGCTGGCGAAGCGGGCAGCTGCGGCGTCATAGGACGTCACCCATTGTTGCCGGGCCGGCAGTTGTTCCGGCTTGATCGGCCAGATGCCCGGTCGCGGCCGCAGGTGTTTGCCGATACCGACGCGCCACGGCTTGGGGCTGACCCGGGCGCGGAAGCAGCGCTGGTTTTGACACATCTGTTGATACAGCGGGTCGGTGTGCAGCGCAGAGAAGCAGTCATGCACCGCCGGATCGGCGGGATCGAACAACTGATGCACCGCCAGCACACGAAAACCGGCCGGCGTCCGGTACAGCCGCAGATGCCAATCCGGATGCTGGCGACTGAACTGCTGAACGCGCCGATACGCGCGCTGCTCGGCACCACCCGTCAGCGCCAGCCAGGCGCTGAACAGCCGCTGCGCCAAGACATAACTCAGCAGCAAGCCAGCAACCAGCAAGGCAAACGCAACGCCCCAGCCGAATCCGGCAAGCCCCACCGCGACCGCCAGCGCGACGATCAGCAACATGGTCAGCATCACGCCGGTGCTTGCCACCTGCCGTTCAAAGTCGACATCGGCAAACAGCACGTTTTCGGTATTCAAACACAGCGCACCGTAACCATTGCGGGTGATCACGGTGTCGCCATGACGGCTGATGACTTCTTCCCGAATCGGCACGCCATCGGCGCCGTTGTACGCCACTTTCGGTTCCCGACGCAGCACGTTGCCGCCGGCCAATGCCGCATTGAGCGCCTCGCGGGCGCGCGCATCCGCGTGCTGCTGGGCCTCGTCCTGACTGCGATCGGACCAGCCAAACCGGCGAATGGTGATCTGCTGGTTGCCGCGCCGCTGTTTGACGCGCGCTTCGGCCCAGTACGTCGGCACAATCATGTTGCCCTCCCCTCCTGTCGTGCGTAGATCGCCCGCGTTTGCCGTGGTCGATGCTGCCGCACCTTCCTTTCATTTGATGTTGTCGATGATCGACTGCGTGCTGTCCGACTGCTGCTTGAGCAGATCCGAGATCCGTTGTTCCAACTGGGCTTTGCGGTCCATCAGTTGCTGCAGCTGCTGCGCATCCTGTTGCGACAGTTCGGAGACGCTGTCGCGCTTGTCGCGCAGCTGGCTCAGCGTTTGTTCGGTTTGCTGCAATTGCTGGCGCAGGCGCGTGAGTTCGGGCGAAGTTTGACCGGGCGGTCGCACCACCGGCTCGCGGACAAACTGCGGACCGGTCTGTACCGGCGCCGCGGGCCGCTGCACCGGCTTGTTGACCGAGGGCGGCGGTGTCGGCGTCGTGGCGGGCGGCTTGGTACTGGACGGGCTGGTAGTGGACGACTGGGCGGCAGGCGGCTCGGCGGCCTGACCGGTTGGCGGCCATAGCCAGGCCAGCAGCAGCAGGACCATCAACCCGGCCGACCGGCGAACGCGACCAGAACCTGAGCCGGCGCGCTGGGCCGGCACGGAACAGCGGCAGATGCGGTGCATGACGACACTCCTTGTGGCGGCAGCGGCCGGCTGCCGGCGGACATCCCTTGCGGCGCCAGCATGCGACGACCGGCCACTGGCCGGCAAGCGCCGGCAGGTTTTGCTGTGAAGCCGGGCCATCTGCCGTTATCTTAGCCGGCGTCGCGGCAACGCCTTGGCCTCGCTGCGTTCCGCGCAACCGGTACGACCGGTGCAGTACCGGCAATGGCTGCCGGTTCACGACAACAAGAGAGTTACCCCATGCAGGACTTGGTCAACCTGATTAACCGTTATGTCTGGAGCGATGCTCTGATTTATCTGTGCCTGGGCGTCGGGCTGTATTTCTCCATCCGTTCGCGCTTTGCCCAGCTGCGCCATTTCGGCGAAATGCTGCGCCTGATGCTGGACGGCAAAGCCACCGATGCCGGCGTGTCGTCGTTTCAGGCGCTGACCATGACGCTGGCCGGCCGGGTCGGCACCGGCAACATCGCCGGCGTTGCCACCGCGATCACCTTCGGCGGTCCGGGCGCGATGTTCTGGATGTGGATGGTGGCCTTTCTCGGCGCGTCGTCGGCCTTTGTCGAATCGACGCTCGGCCAGATCTACAAGGAAAAAATTGCCGGCGAATACCGTGGCGGCCCGGCCTTCTACATTGAGAAAGGGCTCGGCATGAAGTGGTATGCGGTGGTGTTTGCCATCGCGACGATTTTCGCCACCGGCATTCTGCTGCCGGGCGTGCAGGCCAATTCGATTGGCGCCAGTCTCAATCAGGCGCTCGACATCAACATCAATGTCACGGCCGCCGGTCTGGCGCTGCTGCTGGGCTTCATCATTTTCGGCGGTGTCAAACGCATTGCGACGTTTGCCAGCACCGTGGTGCCGTTCATGGCGCTCGGTTACATCATCGTCGCCTGCGTCGTGATCATGCTGAACATCGGCGAGCTGCCGCACATGTTCATGCTGATCATCAAGAGCGCGTTTGGTCTGGATGCCGCATTCGGCGGCCTGCTCGGTCTGGCTATCAGCTGGGGCGTCAAGCGTGGCGTGTATTCGAATGAAGCCGGCCAGGGCAGCGGCCCGCATGCTTCGTCGGCGGCGGCGGTATCGCATCCGGCCAAGCAGGGGCTGGTGCAGGCATTCTCGGTGTATATCGATACGCTGTTTGTCTGCTCGGCCACCGGTTTCATGCTGCTCATCACCGGCCTGTACAACGTGCAGGGCGCGGATGGCGCCGTGCTGCATACCGGCGTTGCCGGCGTCGCGGCCGGCCCCGGTTACGTGCAAACGGCGATGGAACAGATGATGCCGGGCTTCGGCGCGATCTTTGTCGCGGTCGCGCTGTTCTTCTTTGCCTTCACCACCATCGTCGCCTACTACTACATCGCCGAAACCAACATCGTTTACCTGACCCGCAAGATGCAGCTGCCGTGGCTCACGCTGCTGCTGAAAATCGGCATCATGTCCGCGACGGTGTACGGCACGGTGAAGACGGCGGATCTGGCCTGGGGTCTGGGCGATATCGGTGTCGGTCTGATGGCCTGGCTCAACATCATTGCGATCATCCTGTTGCAGAAACCGGCCTTCCTCTGCTTGCGCGATTACGAAGCGCAGAAGCAGCAAGGCCTCGATCCGGTGTTCCACCCGGAGAACCTGGGGATCAAAAACGCCGACTATTGGACCGGCCATCGCGCCGAAGACAATCTGGCGGAAGAAAAGCGCCAACAGCAAGCGGCTGCCGATATCGCCTGAACCGGTAGACACCACGCCTACCTCAAAAAGCGGATCACCTGATCCGCTTTTTTTCGCGCCGAATCGGAAACAGCGACCCGATGCCTTGCAACACCGCCAGCACGCCGGTGGAGCCGACGCAGCTCAGACAGGAACCGGCTGAACATGCCCCTCACATCCGTGCTGTAGCAGCCGATGCCAGTGCAGTCACCGTCGCTATGCCAGCGCCGGCATCACCAGCAAACCGTCGGCAAACCGTTCGCAGTCACATCGCGTACAACAGCGCGGGAGGAAATCACCATGCGCTTCATTTTGCCTGCGTTGCTGCTGCTCACAGTCACGGCCTGCACCGGCCTGCCGGAAACGGTTCGCCCGGTCAGCGGGTTTCAGCTCGACCGCTACCTCGGCACCTGGTATGAAGTCGCCCGCCTGGATCACCGGTTCGAGCGCGGTCTGACCGAAGTCACCGCCACCTATACGCTGCGCGATGACGGCGGCATCTCGGTGCGTAACCGCGGTTTTTCCACCATCGACAATGCCTGGAAAGAAGCCGAAGGCCGCGCCTATTTGGTCGGCAGCCCGAATGAAGGCCACCTGAAAGTCTCGTTCTTCGGACCGTTTTATGGCTCGTATGCCGTGTTCGGGCTGGACGAACGCGATTACCGCTACGCCTTCATCAGCGGCAACAGCACCGATTCGCTGTGGCTGCTGGCGCGCACACCGCAGATCGCCGAAGAGGTGAAGCAGCGCTTCATTGCCGATGCCAAGGCGCGCGGCTTTGCCACCGACGAGCTCATCTGGGTGGCGCACGGGCAGGCGCGCCAGCCGTAACGGCGGTCAGCGTTGCCGGTATCCGGCCCGACACGCCTAAAGCGCCGGCGGGTAACGCGTTAAGCCGCCACGCCGGACGCCAAACAAACTGCCGACAACCGTGGCCGGTTTGCTGTGTGCAATGCGCGCAGTGGCGGTACCGGCCGGCTCGCCACCGGCACGGCATTATTTACCCGTCGTGGAACTGCGGCGGTCGCGTCCGGTCTGTGCTGACCACGCCATCGCACGGAATCTCAGCACATGGAGTTGCAGCAGATAGAAGTTCGCAGCACCTCAACCGTCGCAACCCCACGCTCGCGCTTCAACTTGTCCATGCTGTTGTTGCTGGCCGCGAGCACGCTCACCCACGCCGCCACGTCAACCACGTCAACCACGTCAACCACGCAGACGGTGCCAGCGACGCAAGTCGTGCGGGCAGCACCGTTTGAAGCCATCCTCCAACAAGCGGTGGCGAAAGACGATTTTCGCGGCGCGGTATTGCTGGCGCAGCGCGGTCGCATACTGCACGCCGCCGCCTACGGCCCGGCTGATGCCGCCGCCGGCCGCGCCAATCAGCTCGACACCCGGTTTCTGATCGGTTCGTTGACCAAATCTTTCACCGCCATCGCGGTGTTGCAGATGGTCCAGCAGGGCAAGCTCGATTTGCACCGGCCGATCGGTCATTACCTGCCCGGCTTGCGCAAGGATCTCGGCGACAAACTGACCTTGCATCTGCTGCTGAAACACCAGAGCGGGCTGGCCACGCATCTCGAACGATTGGTCGAGCAGGACGAGCGACCGATCAGCAGCAGCGAGATCCTGCAGCACATCAACCGCAGCAAACTGCAGTTTGCCCCGGGCAGCCAGTACGAGTATGGCAACCTCGGCTACCACCTCGCCGCACTGGTGCTGGAACAGGTCAGCGGCGGTGATTACGCCAGCGTGTTGCAGCAGCAGATTTTTGTCCCGAGCGGCATGAGCCGCAGCGGTGTCGAACGCTTTGCTCAGCGGCCGGCCGAACGCGCGAATGGTTACGCCAAAGCACTGCTCGGCATCGAACCGGATGAAAACAACGTGTCATGGGCCTTGGGCGCGGGCGACATCTACGCCACCGTGCATGATCTGTTTCGCTGGGACCAGGCGCTGCACCAACACGCCTTGCTGAACCCGAAGCACACCGCGCTGCTGTTTGCCGGCGACAGCGACGAGCGCGGCAATTACGGTTACGGTTTCCGCATCCAGCCTTATCAACGCTCGCCGCAACAGGCCGGCGCCACCGGCACGCTGGTCCGTCACGGCGGCTCCATGGACGGCTTCCTGTCGAATTACCATCGCTACCTGGAGGACGAACTGACCGTGATCGTGCTCGGCAATATCCGGCCGTTCGCCATCCGCGATTTGACCTTCGCCCTGAAGGAAGCCGCACTCGGCGTCAGCGCCGGCCAGCGCAATCGCCACACGCTGGAGTGACGCCGGCAGCGCGGCGCGTACTGAGCGCTCCTGAGCCCCGCTCGCTTCCGCCTGCCGGTACCACAATCCGGACACCGGCGCGCCCCGTACCGGCAAACGCCGGTCACTGGCCGCCCGCTTTCACGTGCGCCTCCACCAACGACCCGAACGGGTCGTTGGTTTTTTCCGGCGGCGCCACTCGCCCTGCCACCAAGACAGGACGAGTGGCGCGCTGGCGTCAGGCTGCTTTCTCGATCACCACTTCCAGGTATTCGGCAGGCACTACCAGCGACTGTGCGCCGCCGACATTGTGCGTGCCCAGCAGCGCCAGAATGTCGCGCTCCAACGCTGCTTGCTGGGTCGCATCGAGCGCGGCAAACGCCTTGAGGGTCGGGCCGTAGTAATCGCGGAACACTTGCAGCCAGTGTGCCGGTGAGCGGTAACGGAAATTGAACTGTTTGCGCGTGCAGCGCATGGCCGCTGTCTGCGCACCGAACAATTCGGTCAGATGGGTTTCGGTGCCCCACAGCGCTGGCGGTTGCAACCCGGCCGGCGGCGGCACATAACGCCCGATCAACTTGAACAACTGGCCGATAAAACCGTCCGGCATCCAGTTTGCCATGCCAATGCGTCCGCCCGGCCGCAACACCCGCAGCATTTCACTGGCAACGCGGGCATGCTGCGGCGCAAACATCGCACCGAAAGTCGACAGCACCACATCAAAGCTGGCGGCGGTGAATGGCAGGTCTTCGGCATCAGCAACATGGCAACGCAAGGTCAGTCCTTCGGCATGCGCGCGCGTCGCGGCTTTCTCCAATAATTGCGGCACGTAATCGCTAGCGGTGACCTCAGCGAAACGGCGTGCGGCCGCCAGACTGGCGTTGCCGTTGCCGGCGGCAACGTCCAGTACCTTTTCGCCGGCGCGGATATCGACCGCCTCGGCCAGCGTCTCGCCAACGATCTGCAAGGTGGTGCCGATGACGGCAAAATCGCCGCTCGCCCAGGTCTGCTGCTGACGCTGCTTGATGGCAGCAAAATCCGGTGTCGCGGCGGGATTCCTCTCGGTTTGGGTCATAGTCTGCTCCTTGTGCATACGGGAACAGCGGCGCATCATCAGCCTCGCCGCTGGCGTCGCAACCGTGCGACGACCGGCATTTTCTGCTGCCGGCCGGCGCCGGAATTTCCCGTGCGTCCGGAATGTTTGCTCTGGCGTCCACGGTTGCCGCTCTGGTGAGTCGGATCTGGCATGCTCGCACCGGCCTGCACACACGGCCAGTCCGATCTGCCGCCGCGCGCATGGACCCGCCGTAACCGGGAGACAGCCCATGGCTTACGACCCCCTGTCTGATGTCTTGCGCAGCGTGCGCTTGCGCGGTGCGGTGTTCTATCACGTCAGCGTTGGCCGGGAGTGGGCCGCGGAAACACCGGACGCCCCGACGCTGGCTAACGCGCTGATGCCCGGTACCGAACACGTGCTGGCTTACCATCTGATTGCCAAAGGCGAAAGCTGGGCCGCCGCCGATGGCCTCGCGCCGGTGCGCTTGCATGAAGGCGACATCGTGATGTTTCCGCGCGGCGATCGGCATGTACTCGCCAGCGCGCCCGGTTTGCGCGCCACACCGGCGGACAGCGACTGGCAGTTCAGCACCCGCAATGCTCCGAAGCCCATCGCGCTTGCCTACCACCGCGGCGTGCTGCGTCCCGGCCAACCGGCACCGGACGAACCGGCCCACACCATTGTCATCTGCGGCTTCATCGGTTGCGATCTGCAGCCATTCAATCCCCTGATCGCCGCATTGCCGCGTTTACTGCGTGTGCCGGCAGCGGACGTGGCAAGCTGGATTGGTCCCATCCTGCAACAGGCCGTGCAGGAATCGCAGCAACACCAGCCCGGCAGCGCGGCGGTGCTGGATCGGGTCAGTGAAATGGTGTTTGTCGATGCGATCCGCCGCTATCTGGCGTCACTGCCGGTGCAGGCGAGCGCACCGGAAAGCAGCTGGCTCGCGGCGCTGCGCGATCCGCATATCGGCCGCGCACTCGGGCTGTTGCATGCCAAACCGCAACAGGATTGGACCCTGGAAGAACTCGGCCGGCAAGTCGGCATGTCGCGCTCGCGTTTGCACGAACGGTTTCTGGCGCTGGTCGGCCAGCCGCCGATTCAATACCTGACCAATTGGCGCATGCAGCGCGCCGCCAGTTTGTTGCGCGACAGCAACGCCACCATCGCGACCGTGGCGCAGGAAGTGGGTTACGATTCGGAAGCGGCATTTGCCCGCGCCTTCAAACGCAGTACCGGGCAACCGCCGGCCAGCTGGCGCCGGCAGCAACGTGCCGGCAACAGCGCCAACTGAACGCCCTCAGTTGCGGGCGTGGGAAATCTGGAACTTGTCGACGCCTTCAAAACTCATGAGCTCTTTTGACAGCTCCATGATCGACGCGCTCTTCCGGCCCTCGACAGCCACCGCGACAAACTGCCATTGCAGCTGGCCATTCTCGTAGCTGATCGAAAACGAACCGCTGGCGAGCACATAACCGCGTGAAAACGCCACCCGTTTGAGCGTCTCTTCGGTGGCCTCAAAGGTCGGCCGAAAGCGCATGATGATGGTCACCGCCGGCCGCGTCGGCAACCGGCTTTCGATTTTCGCGCCCCACATCATCAGCGAGGCCGACAGCAGCGCCAGCAAAATTGCCGCGGCAAAAAAACCGACACCAACCAGCACGCCTATGGCCGACGACGCCCAGATCGACGCCGCCGTGGTCAGGCCGCTGATGTTCATGCCTTCTTTCATGATCACGCCGGCACCGAGAAAACCGATGCCGGTGACAATGCCCTGAATGATGCGGGTCGGGTCAGCCGGCAACACGCTGGCGGCGTGCGCACCAAACCATTGCTCCGGATAACCGGCGAGCACCGTCAGCGCGGCCGATGCCATGCACACCATGCCGTAAGTCCGCATGCCCGCCGCACGGCCGTGATAACTGCGCTCATAGCCCACCAGCAAACCGAGCAGCAATGCCCCCGCCAGACTGAGGAACACCACCAGGTTCACCTGCAGCGCCACCGCTGACCAGTAATTGGCAAACAGCTGATAAGGATGAACGGGCACAAACCACCTCGACACCAAACCGACCGCAGTGCAGGTTCTGCACTGCCTGTGATCAAGCGTAGCTCAGTGCGGCCATCCCGCTCAGGGTATGCCCGTTGCCACCACAACGCGATTGCGCCCATCTTGCTTGGCCTGATACAGCGCCTCATCGGCACGTTTGAGCAGCGCACTGCCGGTGCGCTCGTCGGGCAGCCGCGCCGCCAGACCAATGCTGATGCTGGCGTGCAACCCCGGCGCCACCTGCACCAGCGTCAGCTGACTGACTGCCGTCCGCATACGCTCGGCCACTTCGGCAGCATGACCGATGGCGGTCGCCGGCAGCAGCACCAGAAATTCCTCGCCGCCGACCCGGCCGACCACATCGCCGGGCCGCAACGTCGTGCGCAGGCAATGCGCCACCCGCTGCAACACTTTGTCGCCGACATCGTGGCCGTGCCGATCATTGATTTGCTTGAAATGATCAATGTCCAACATCAGCACGCAGTAATCACGGCCCTGCTGATCGGCCTCCTGCAATTGCTCCGCCAATACCTGAAACACATGACGGCGGTTGGGCAAGCGGGTCAGCTCATCGGTAAGCGCCATCACCCGCATCCGTTCGGCCTGACTGCGCTGCCGGAAAAACAAATACGCCAGCACCATCGCCACCAAGGCCGTCAACGCGATGATCACGCCCTGCTGCATTCGGATGCGCTGACCGGCCGCCAGGGCCTGCTCGTGCAAAGCATTTTCCCGCTGCAACTGCTGGTTCTGTTGCTCCTTGCGGGCGGTATCAAACTGCACCCGCAGTCGTGACGTCAGGTTGGCGTTGAGTTGCTCGGCTAAGCGCTCGCGCAACTGCAACTGTTGTTGCAGCGCTTCGACCGCGGCGGCGTGTTTGCCCTGGGCCTGATAGATGGCGGCCTGCGCTTGCCGTATCCGCTCCAGAAAACGCGGATTGTCGACCGCGGTGAAATGGCGGTCGGCTTCGATCAGGGCTTGCAAAGCTTGCTCCGGCTGCGCCATGGCATGCAGGGCAAGACCGCGCGACAACTGCACCATGGCGAGATTCTCGGCATTGCTGTTGCGCTGGAAAAACGCCAGTGCGGCATCGAGCAGCGGCATCGCTTCTTCGGCGCGACCGAGCTTGACCAACAGGCCGCCGATCGCCCGTTCGATCAACGCGACATCGTCGGCATGGGCGAGCTCCCGCGCCAGCGCCAAGGCGGCGTGGTAATGCGGCAGCGCCGCCTGCAAATCGCCTTTCAGTTCCAGTGTTGACGCAATATTGAACTCGGCAGTGCCGAGGTTCTGCCGATCGCCATTGCGTTGGTGTTCGCTGCGCAGTTGCTGCAAGTACTCCAGCGCCTTGTCGTAATCACCGACCCGTTGATCCGCGTAGAGATTGGCAATGGCATTGAGCACAAAACGGCGCCGGCTATCGCGCCCGAGGCGCTGATTGATGGCAAACGACTGCTGCAAGGCCAGCAAGGCATCGGCGTATTCGCCACGGTCATGTAACCACTGCCCGTGCAGCGACAACGCCGACTCCAGCAATTCGTCATCAGCCAGCGCCCGCGCCGCCTCGATCACGTCGGCATAGCGCGCACCGGCCTGTTCCGATTCGCCCTGCTGCTCGGCCGCGTAGCCCTCGCACAGCAACAGTTCCGCCGATGTTACCGCTTCGGTGGTCGGATTCAGTGTCGCGCGTTGACGCTGGCTGTACTGTGCGGCCAGCGCCGGTTCATACGGCGCCCGCGCCCAGCACAAGCTGGTAAAGATTTGTTGCCGCAGCGGCCAATCCTGACTCGCGCTGACCTCGCTGCTGGCCTGCTCCAGCAGCCCAATGGCCACCGGTCGGTCCGCTGCCAGCTGCGCTTTCGCTTGCGCATACAACGCTTGGGCATCGGCCGCGCGCGCTGGCGCCGCCGCCGCGCTCAGCCACGCGCCGCTGCAGCACACCAGCCACCAACACCTCAGCCACCCACCATGGCGCTGCTTCATCATTCGTCGTACCTGCCGACCATGCCATGCCTCTATTGTGGCAGTTTTGCGCGATATGCCCGCAACGCGCGCGGCGCGTACGTCTGTCACGCCGGGCCCGGCACCGCCCACACCCCACCCGGTCGATCTCTCACACGCGCTGTCGCCTTCGGCCGGCACGGCTCGGGTCGCCGTGCCGCTATCGCGCAGCAGGCGCCCGGTTCTTAATACCGTCGCCCCGTCCGCGATGGATCGCAGTGCTGCGGGGTCAAGCAGGCAGCAGCAGCTGCCCAGTCATCACCACCGAAAAGGACTTCATCATGACCAAGCCACTCTGGTTGGCAGGCCTCGCGCTTGCCGTCTGTTCGCAACTGGCCAGCGCCAGCAACGGCATCGACAGCGCAAGCGCCGTGATGCCGGAAACCACTGTTTTTTCACCGTCACTGCGTTTTGAAGGCAAAGTGATCGACCGGCTCAGCAATGGCAAAACCATGCGCGAAGTGGCGTTCCTGCGCGGCCGCAAATTTGTCTGGGAAGGTCGCATCGATGGCCGCATCGCGACGCCGGAAGCCAGCAACCGGATCAGCAACGCTGCACTCGCCGACGAGCATCTGACCCGCGAACAACTGGCCGAGAATCTGCGCGGCATTGCGCTGTTCAATGGTCACCAGTACCGCGAAGCCACGCCGGCCTACGATCTCGCCGACGAGGCCATTCGCCTGCGTGAACTGGAGCGCAGCGGCGCGCTGCTGAAGCAGCCGCAAGGCCGCAGCCCGGCGCAAGGCAACGCACCGTACAACCTGCTGCAGGAAGACAAACTCAAAGACGAAAGCGGTCCGATCGGCATCAACATTGTCCACGGCGCAGTTGATGACCGCACCGTGATGCCGAACACGTCTTATCCGTATCGCACCAACATCGTGTTCGACAATGCCGGCTCCACCGCCGTCATCAATTCCTCGCAAGGTTCGGGCACGCTGATTGGCCCGTCCACGGCAATGTCGGTGGCGCACGTGTTCTGGAACGAAGACGGCGACACCTGGGAAGCCGATCACCGCTGGGCACCGGGCTTTGACAGCGCCGACGCCGATCCAAGCCCGTACGGCGAATGGTACCGCTGCTACTGGGTCACCATTCCCACCGCCTACACCAACGGCAACGCCGCCAGCGACGATTACGCGGTGCTGGATTTCGATGTCGGCTGCAACAGCGTCAGCAACGGCGTGAACTCCGATGAACCGGGCGCCACCGTCGGCTGGCTCGGCCACTACACCGCGTCGGAAAGCGCCATCGAAAGCACCATGGGTTACGTGCGCGGCTATCCGGGCAGCGGCACCTGCGGCAACCCGGGCGTGAGCTGCGCCACCCGCATCTGGGGCGACACTTCTTCCGCCAGCGAAAACAACGCCACCTCGACCACCATCCAGCATCAGGCCGACACCAGCGGTGGCCAGAGCGGTTCCGGTTTTTATCACTACGCCGATCCGAGCTGCACCGGCTGTGGTTACGGCGCCTACCTCGTCGGCATGCACCGCGCCGGCGCCACCGACTACAACCTCGCCCGCCGCTTCGACTCGACCGTGTATTCGTTCATGAAGGCGTACAGCAGCGATTACTGAGTCAGCGAATGTGGAAGCCGACGCCTGTCAGCGAAACTCTGATTAGGCCCGGAAGAGAAAATAATGCTGTCGTCCCGGCGAACGCCGGGACCCATTTTTACCGAAGAAAAGGGATACCGGCTTTCGCCGGCATGACAGAGCTCCAACTTGTTCAGATCTTGCTGTGCCGGTGCACCGCTGACCAAGCCCGCTCAGCCGTTCGTGGTGAACCTGTCGGACCACAAACGGCTGAAACTTCCAAGCGACTCCGCTCATCCTTCGACAAGCTCGGGACAAACGCAGACGGAATCGGCACTTGCCCAAGGCAACAAAAAAGCCTCGCTTGCGGCGAGGCTTTTTGTGACCACGTCATTGGCAACGATGTGCCACGGCGTAATCGGCGCCGCGACGTGACCGTCATCTGCGTTTGCTGCCAGCCTGTTTAGTGGCCAAGCCGAGCAACCCAAATGACCGGCGCGTCAGGCCGCACGCGGACTTCAGGCGTTGACGACGCGAATATTGGCCGCCTGCAGGCCTTTCTGGCCTTGCTTGGTGACGAATTCGACTTTGTCGTTTTCATTCAGCGACTTGAAGCCGCTGCTCTGAATTTCCGAGAAATGCGCGAAAAGGTCGGCGCTGCCATCGCTCGGGGTGATGAAACCAAAGCCCTTGGCTTCGTTGAACCACTTCACGGTACCGGTTTGAATCGACATGGATGTATTCCTTAAAGAGATGAAAATCAGGCACTTGGCCTACAAGCGCAAGCGTTCAAGACACAAGGAAGGATGATCGATTTGATACCGGTGAACCGAGGTAAGGCGGGACAAAACACGGGATGACGCGAGCAAACCAGGATGCTTGATACGACTGCCGAGCCACCATACAGGCATTGTTCGACCCTGTCGAACGATATCGCTCGCAAACCGCATTTATTTCTGCCGACCAGGTAAAGCGGAACCCGTGCAGGGTTTTCCGCCGAATGCAGCACGCCCTCAACGTGATGCCTTTATCGCAACAAAGCATGCCGCGGAAACGCTGCGCAGCCCCGCCCCATGTCGAGAGCCAAAGCTATTGTCGGGTGCCATTCATTGCACCCGCATGATCCACGCGGGCAGCATTGCGCATTGCAGGCGCCACGCGCGCGATCCAATGTCCTTCCAACGCCATGTCTAAACATCTGCCTTCAATTAACCGGCGATCAAGGCGAAGCTGACCAGCGCCGGCTTTGTGCCGAGCTCGTTGGCGTAATCCGTCGCCGCTGCAAAGTGCCGCTAAACGGTAATTGGTTTGTTCCTCCCCCTGCCAAAGGGGGAGGCTGGGAGGGGTGATTGCCGAGACGACCAATCCTTCCGGGACCAGCAGCTACTTCTTCCCAACGCATTTGAAACATTCACACCCGCAGCCCCCACCAACACCATCAGAACCGATAACGCGCATTCAATTCAGCCGTACTAAACGCGCCATATTGCGAGTATTGAATACCAACACTGAACTGCTCAGTCGCCAGCCAGCGCATGGTGGCAACGCCGTATGCCCTTCCAACCCCCTGGGTGATGTAGCCGGCATCCCAATTCAACTCAAAGAAACGGCCGAAGCGATGCCGAGCCCCGCCGCTAACCACGGTATCATCGCGGTCGTACAAAGTGCGTTCGTACTCGGCTGTTTCATGATTGAAGTCTTCTTCACCCGGATACTGACGGTGCAACCAACCGACCTTGGCAAACCAGTCCGAACTGGCACTGGAATGGATGACATAGCCCGTCGCCACCGACTGCAACTCCACGGTCAAATCCAGATCAGAACAATTTTCGTGCCTCGTGTTCGACTCGAATTGCTGCCCCGCGACAAACCACTCCGGCTGAAACTGCCAGCTGGCAGTCAGCGCCGTGCCATCCAGATTGGTGGTTTCATTCCAGCCACATTCGAACCCGGCACGGCCACTGCCCACCTGCAGATAACTGAACGGTTGAACGGAATCCGCCAGTGCGGCGAAGCTGACAAGACTGAGCGCTAGTAACATTCGCAACATGAGTAAAGATCCTTCTTTTGGAGAACTTATGGTACAGCGGCGACTGGAGCATACGAGTTCAAGCCGTATGCCGGATGTTAACAGAGAACCGACTGGATTCATTTGCCCTTGAAGCAATTTTGCGGCATCCCGTACTCAATTTTGCTGTCATCCCCGCGAGGGCGGTAGCCGAGAGACTTTCCAATGAAAACATGATGCTTTGTGGCGTTTTCAGATCTGGATTCCGGATAACCGGGGACTGTTTCCAGAACGACAGCTCACTTTTCTTGCGTTGAAGCCGGTTGCTCTGACAGGCACAGCCATGTCAGCAGCCTCTGTAGAGTGAAATGGATTGCACCGCGTGAGCCACACGAAAAACATTGGGTACTGCAGGCGCCAGGTACTCGACCCAACGTCCTTTCAATCCCATAGATGAACATCCGGCGTGATACGTCGCCTCTGGAGAGCACCGCTAAACGGCAATTGGTTTGCCCCTCCCCCTGCCAAGGGGGAGGCTGGGAGGGGGTGATTGCCGAGACGACCAATCCTTCCGAGGCCAGAACTTGTAGG
>JBMOMZ010000031.1:0-57650 GCA_049324755.1 Pseudomonadota bacterium | reverse complement strand
GCGTGATACGTCGCCTCTGGAGAGCACCGCTAAACGGCAATTGGTTTGCCCCTCCCCCTGCCAAGGGGGAGGCTGGGAGGGGGTGATTGCCGAGACGACCAATCCTTCCGAGGCCAGAACTTGTAGGTGCAATTTATTGCACCGATTGGTTCCCCGCGAAACGCACTGGACATTCCGGGTTGCTCACGGCTAGCCGTAGTACAGATTGGCATCGTTATTAAACATCCGGTGCAATAAATTGCACCCTACTTGCTCCCCCCATAGATAAACATCCGGCGTGATACGTCGCCTCTGGAGAGCACCGCTAAACGGCAATTGTTTTGCTCCTCCCCCTGCCAAGGGGGAGGCTGGGAGGGGGTGATTGCCGAGACGACCAATCCTTCCGAGACCAGTCTTTGCAGGGCGCAATGGATTGCACCGCGTGAGCCGCACGAAAAGCATGGGCTATCGCCGGCGCCAGAGCTTGTAGGGTGCAATTTATTGCACCGCTTGGTTCCCCGCGAAACGCACTGGGCATTCCGGGTTGTTCACGGCTAGCCGTAGTACAGATTGGCACAGTTACTAAACACCCGGTGCAATAAATTGCACCCTACTTGCTGATTCGGACTAGCCTACTGCTTCTCCGGCACCTGAAGGCTCAGCATATCTGACAGCACCCATAACGCCATGTTTACAGTGGCATCCTGCGCTGGCGAACCCGCGACCGTCGAATTGACCGCTGGTGAAGCTCTTTGTTGGCGCGCAGCGTGGCGCTTGATTAGCTCGGGAACCAGCGAAACTACCGGCGCTTGCGCTGGTTCCATTTTCATAGCTGGAACCGACTCACTGCCCAATGGGTATTTTTTATCACGCTCTCTTTTTGTGCCCTTGTTTGGCGCGACAGCAAATTCGATGTCAGGCGTTACGCCGTCAAGTTGAATCGACTTGCCGGAGGCTCGATAGGCTTTGTGCACTGTCAGCTTCAGCAGTCCATAACTCGGCCCGCCTCGCTTTTCTTTGTAGCGGTCCAGATCAATGATCATCTGAATCGTGCCGGTGCCGTAGGTTGTCTGGCCAACGATGATGGCGCGCTGGTAATCCTGCAGTGCAGCCGCAATCATCTCAGCGCCACTTGCCGTTGCCGCATCAACCAGCACCACGAGCGGCGCGCTCCATTCCTGGCCGGTCTCTTCCGCAGCCAGAACGGAGATCTGCCCGGTACTGTTACGCTGCTGAACCACCGGTCCGACATCGATAAAAAGATCGGTGACTGCCGCCACCTCATCGAACGCACCACCGCCATTTCCGCGCAAATCCAGTACCAAGCCCTTTGCCCCTGCCGCCTTGGCTTGTGTCAGCGCCTTTTCCACATCACGCGCAGCGCTGGCATATTCAGCCTCCCCTCTTGCCGCAGCGGAGAAGTCCTTGTAAAGCTTGGGGACACGGATGTAAGCCAGTTTGCTTTCGCGCTCTATCGGGTGCGCAAGCAGCTCGAACTGCACGGCTTGCCCGGTCAATGAAACCCGCGAGCGTTTCAACGCCACGTTGAACAGCTCTACACCGGCAGGCGTGACACGTTTGATGCCCAGCGTTACCGAGCTATCGCGTGGACCGCGGAGCCGGCTCACCACATCATCAAGCCGCATTGCGACTACATCCTGAAGCACGCTGTCTGCATCACTTACTGACAGCACATAGTCGCCGACCTTGATTTGGCCGCTCTCCATCGCCGGCCCCCCCCTCCACCAGCCGGCTCACTCGTGCATAGATGCCATCGCTTTCGAGGGACATGCCGATCCCTTCTTGATCCAACCGCTCAGCCGGATTGGCCGGCGGGGCGAGAAAATAGGCCGACGCAGGGTCAGCCGCTTGGCAGAGTGCGTTGGCAAAGGTGCTGAACACATCCGCACTGTCAGTCTCTTTCATGGCAGACAATGCTTGCTGATAGCGAATTTTCAGCTTTTCTCTGGCAACGGGTAGGGTCATACCGGACTGCGTGAACTCCCACAAATCTTGACCAATCTGCCGTTGCCAGAGAGCGACTTGTTGTTCCTTCGATGCCGGCCATGAATCCGTGTCGCCGCGCGCCGGGGCCATCGCTGCCGGTTGCGCAACGTCAACCTGTTGCATAGCAAACGAGAAGCGCTCCTGCCAGCGCTTGGCGACCAACGCATGAACGTCAAAAGGCTGC
This sequence comes from Pseudomonadota bacterium, assembly GCA_049324755.1. Taxonomy (GTDB): domain Bacteria; phylum Pseudomonadota; class Gammaproteobacteria; order Enterobacterales; family Permianibacteraceae; genus Permianibacter. The sequence continues at coordinate 55,480 of JBMOMZ010000031.1, read as the reverse complement.
TCAAGCTCGAAGAATGCACTTACTGGCTTGCCTTTCCATTGCGCCTCAATCTGTTTGACATCCTCCATCAACAGGTAAATACGTTGGCTGTCGAGGTGACTCAGATATCGCTCCAACACTCGCTCGGACAATGCGGCGTCTTGAGCCAGCCTCAGATAGTGCGCGTCTTTCAGGATTGAGCTGATGTATTTGACGACCCACCGCTGTTCATCGGTCGGGATGCGGTTGTCGGCCTCGTGGGAGATTTCGACGGCGGTGACGGGCATGGACAGCAAGGCGATGACGCCAGAAAGGATGCTAAAGCGCTTCATGTCTATTGGCTCTGCAGAGACAGATCGGCTGTCTGCGATTGAGAACTCGCATGTTAACAAACCTTGTCCTGTTCGGAGAGGCTGCGTCTTGCGAAGTCGCTGTTACGCGGGTAAGACAGGGACTACCTGGGTAACACTCGCAGCACGGTACGAGAACACGGATAGTTCAATGAGCGCCGTAAACCTCCTGCGCGCTACTATGCTGCACACCACACCCGGCGCCCGCATTCTGGTCATCGGCAGTCAGGGCGACACCGCCATCCTGCGCGATTTCGCTGCCATCGACGCCAAAGCCGGCGAAGACCCGATAGCGCCATACCTGTAGAACATAAGGCGGATCCGGCGCGGCGCCAATCCGCCATTTTTTGAGTCAGTACGTAGGTTGGGCTGAACATAGCGAAGCCCAACAGCTCGACCATTCGCCCAATGAATCGTTGGGCTTATCAACCCACTCTACCGGACTGACCAGAATTACGCGCCGCAGCACGTCCCTGTAGGGTGCAATTTATTGCACCGGATGTTAAATCACGGCGCCAATCGGGGCGCGGATTGAACAGCATCCGCCCGTAATGTTCTATGTCTCTCGTTGAAGGTCAGGCGGTGCAATAGATTGCACCCTACTTGCTATCAACCCACCCCACCGGACTGACCAGGATTACGCGCCGAAGCACGTCCCTGTAGGGTGCAATTTATTGCACCGGATGTTAAGTCACGGCGCCAATCAGGGCGCGGATTGAACAGCATCGGCTCGTAATGTTCTATGTCTTTCGTTGAAGGTCAGGCGGTGCAATAAATTGCACCCTACTTGCTATCGCAGATGCGTTTGCGGCTTCGCGCCAAAACGTCGCCACACCCGGCGCGCCAACAGGAACGGCACAAGCAAAACAGCCAGCCAGCCGAGCAACATCACTGGCACTTCCAGCCAGTGCGGCAGCAACCCGGCATGCGGCCCGGCAACCATCATGACAACAATGAACGTTGCGCTAGCCACGACTGCCAGCGTGGTTATGTACGCAAGCATTGCAAGAAACAGCCGCACAATCTCTTCTCCGGTTATCGCTGCATAAAAGTGTCGCGTTACCCAAGCCCTGCCGCTTCGGGAAACGGCGTTTCAGGATTTCGGCTTTCCCGGTTTGCTGCTGCGCTTCGGCTTTTCTACCGGCGTCGCTTCCAACCACTCCGGCGGGCAGGGTTGCAACTGTGCCTGCAAATCGGCTTCGCTGCTGTTCGGGTCGCACCATATTTTCATACCGTCTTCATCCAGTATCACCGGCATGCGGTCGTGTATGGCGCCGACCACGGCATTGGGTTCGGTGGTCAGGATGACCGCTTCTTTGTTGTCGTCCTGCGTGGACGGTGACCAGATGGCGGCAATGGCGAAGACATCGGTCTGGCGTGGCGTGAACAGGTAGCGTTCATGTTCGGCGGTCGAGCCTGCTACACGCGGCTCGTAAAAGCCACCGCAGGGCACCACGCAGCGGCGGTCGCGGACGGCGCTTTTGAACGTACGGGCGGTGAATACCGTTTCACTGCGGGCATTGATTACCGGCATGGTGTCGCCGGCCTCTTGTTTCCATTTCGGCAACATACCCCAGCGCACCAGCTCGGCGGTCGGCAGACCGCCCGTCATCTTGTAGGCCACCATCATGGCGTTGCGGATCAGGTTTTTGCGCGGCGCAGGCCGGGCGTCGTCGTCCGGCAACTCCGGCCCGAGCAGCATCTCGATGATCTCGGCCGGAATGCCGTGATCAACCATCCACCGCCGCAGCACCTTGGCCGCCGCTTTTTGCATGGAGCCACACATGGCCGCCTCCGCTCCATCATCCCGAAGCAAACCATAGTCGTTCTCGAGGCAGGCGTTGGTTCGGTGGCTTGGGTTTACGAGAAAACGGCAGAAAGCGACAGAAGCATGGCCCGGAACGAGCGCTGCGGGCTCCGGGAATTGTTGTCAGGTCATCACGCCTTGGCTGCAGCTAAAGAAGATTTCGGGGCAGCGCTTCGCGATGCCGAGGATAGGCTTGCTGAAATGTACTAATGCAAGACCTGACCCCGTGATCTTGTTGACTCTGCAATTAAAAGATTTTGCTGCAGTCTTTAATAATCGACTCTGACCCTATTTATTCTCTGACCCTATTTATTCTCTGACCCTATTTATTCTCTGACCCTATTTACTCTTAACTCTGACCCTATTTATTCTTACGCTCCGCATACCGAGAGTGAAACGGTGGCTTGCTTCGCGAAGCCACCCTACGCCGAACTACGCCGAACCGCTAATCCGCCTTACGCGCGTTACGCTTGCTACCTATCAATCGGTATTTTCAGGACCACGTCTGATAGTGACTTAATTAGCTGAGGAGCCTGTTTCGCAACCACGTCAGTGCAAACCCACATACTCAATGCATGTCGTCGAACAAACTCCGCAGACACACCCTGCATCGTCAAATTTCCTGCGACAACGCCACAGAAATCATGATAATTTCGGTGCCTTGCTCCGTTCACAGCCTTTTCTGCGGCGGCCTGCTCGATCCCCATTCGCTTGCAGAAGTCTTGGCAATCAGCAAGAACCAAGTTCATAGCCTGCAGAATAGGATCTTCATCTCCTGGGAGAAAGAGCACATCATCACTCGACTTAAAGGCATCTCTTTTGTCACCGTCAAGTACAACCAAAATCTTGAACGCTGCAATATCCTTAGGGATTTGCCGCTGAAGACCAATCAATTGTTCTGCACCTAGCACCGATGACTTGACCTCTATGCAGTCACATATCTCAGATCCATACTTGCGCAAAATCTGAACTAGCGCCTCTTCTGCGTCAACATCCTCAACAAGAATTATCAATCGTCTACCAGTCGACAAACCAAGTGTGCGAATAACTGCTCTCTTATCCGACGCCAATGCCAATCGAGGGGGAACATCAGCATTTTCACTGTAAATAAGTGAAATCTCAGACTCACTCAATCGATGCAAAGAGTCAACGGCATGAGAGGAAAAGAAAACCCAGAAGTCTTTTTGATCCGCATAAAATGCCAGCAAGTCAAGTAAAGCCCTTCTGGAAGGAGGAGAAAGATGTGAGTCAGGTTCATCAAGAAGAAGGATAGAGCTTCGTTCAAGCCCCCACATTTTCCAAACCAAGTAACAAATACACAGCTCACCGAACCCCATACTCAGACTGTCATAAACAATGTTTCCGATTTTCACGACAAAATGAGGAACAACGTCCCGCCCGTCTTCCACGGCATCTTCAGATATCGTTAGTTCCGCTGGTCTTTCAAGCTCAAAAACCTTGACCTCGTCATACTGCTTAAAACAGGCGTATCGAAACGCCGATAGTTCTTCGCCTTTTAGAAGTCGCGGGCCAGCTTGGCTCATCAGATCTTCGAGGTCACCGAACCCCTTGAGAATAGAAATTAACTCATGGGTTTCTTTGGATATGTCGCAAAACAATACATTCAGACCGTCTGGCAAGTTGGAACCAGCAACAACATCCAGCTTACCCCCTCGAAACTGACCAGAAATCTTTAACGGCCTCTCTCTGAAATGACTATGCCTACCCCCATTGAGAATTTCGGAAACACCTCTAAGAAGCCCTGTCTTTCCTGACCCATTTACGCCAACAACTGCAGTGATCCGTGAGCTGATCTTGATAGCATTTAAACTCTCTCCCACTCCGACAGACAACATCTCCACACGCAACGGCCGTCGCCCAGACTCTCTGCACTTTTCCCACGCGTGATTTATCTGACTTTCTTTCATGGCTGAAGCCTCACGCCCCATCCAACCTGTTCTGCAAACTCTAAAGCTCTCACTTCTGCAAAGTCAGAGTATCGCCGTTCAAATGAAGAAAAGTATTTTGCCACCTCGGGAAATGCCGAGTCACGACAGGTATGAAGCAAGCCAGGAGCGTGCTCATGCCAGCACGCCCATAGCGCAAAATCTCTAAGCAAAACTGACGACACATCTGAGACACGAGATGTCGCCCGATCTGAATAGATCATCAGCAACTGGATGCTTGCTTGACTAAAGTCACTCTCTAGAATCGACCCAAAAAACTCCTCGTCTCCATGAATCTGACTGTTCGACAGAAACAATTTAGATCTAGACGATTCAAATTTTCGGAAAAAAAACTTAACCTCATCTCGATCGGCTGCTCCGTCAAATCGCGAGAAAAATAGAAGCCAAGAAAAGAAAGTCGCTTTGTTAAGTTTTGGCTGACCTTGCTTTCCGAGCCAATAACAATAGGAGTTATCTAGCACATCCTTTACAGAATCCAGAGACCGCCTGACTTCAGATAGAATTGCCTCTGATATTGGCTCTTTCCTTCGGTACATTTCGTTAATAGATGAGGCTGTTATTTTTTTCCTTAATGTATTTGACTCAAGAGTGCATGCTAGGCGGGAAAAAACATCATCGTATGCCATTCGACTATTGCTAAATCCAAGCATTTTCCTTGCACTTTCGGATGCATCAAAATCCTCAACTAGATCTCTAATCTGGTCCCTGACCGGGCCAAAGAACGCATTTCGTTTTTCGGCAGGAGTAAGCGCTGTAGGCTGATTCAAGCGAAAGAAAATTTCAGCAGGCTCTTCTGGCTGATAATCGGCTATTTCATATATCCGAACCGTCGTTCTATCAAATGCCTTTTTAATATCGGCCGGCAAGTTGTCGTATCTTAGTCCATGCAATGAACTGATAAAATCATCGTTTGGCTCAATCCTTCCATCGACTGGAAATTTATTCAGTTTGAAATCTCGAATTGAAGCAAGCCGCTGCTGCCCATCTAGCACCTGCTGAGAATGCCTACTTTCTCCAGCAATGAGCAGAACAGGCGGCACAACCCAGCCTCGTAGAACACTATCGATCAGCCGTTGCTGTTTTGTAACGGGCCATACCTCACCTCGTTGAAAATCAGGCTGCAAATCGATATCTCCGTTAATGATTCGGTTAAAAAGGGTTGCGATGTCGGGCTCGGCAGGGAAAAAACGCATACTAATCTCACTTATTTTTTACCAAAGTTTTCCATGGAGGATGTTCACATGGCCAGCTCAAATAGGTTGAAAGCGGAATAAAGGGGTCAGAGCCCTTTATTCGCAACCGCTCCCCGCACCACCGGCAACCCCGCATTCATCCAGCCAAATATCCCTTCATACAACACTGCTGTTCGGCTGTAGCCGCGCTCACGCAATTCATCAATCACATAATCGGCTGCCGCACGCGGGCAGGAGCAGTAGGCGACGACCATCACGTCTTTGGGCAGGGCGGCCGTGACTTCATCAAAGTTGCTGTAGTACGGCAGCGGGAAGGAGCCGGCGATGTGGGCGGTTTGCCAGACGGAGGTGACGCGGGTATCGAGCAGCACAATGCGTTTTTTGGCGTTGAGCGCTTCGGCAAGTTGCGGTGATGAAACGTAGCGGCCTTCTTGCAATTCAAATTCCGGGTCTTTGCCTTTTGGGTTCAGCACGAACTGCGCGGGCGTGGGCAGCGGCTGCAGCGTGACGTTTTCGGCTTGCCAGCCTTCGGCGCGGCTGCGCAGGAAGGCGGTGAGGCTGTCGATGTCGCTGGCCGAGAGTTTGTCTTTGAACGGCTGCATGGGCGTGCCGTCGCGGCCGTGTTGGATGGCGTAGCGGATAAAGTCGTCACTGTTGTGCGCGAGTGCGGACGGGTTGCCGAGTGCGGGGGCATTGACCCCTTCGCCTTTGGCGCCGTGGCAGCTGGCGCATTCTTTTTGGTAGAGCTCACGGCCACGGTTGATGTCGCCGTGCACGGGGTTGGTGGTGAGCGGTGCACGCTCGACATTGGCCTGTTCGAACAGCCAGTAGGTGAGATCCCAGGTTTCATCGAGCGTCATCGGGCCGCCGGCTTCATCGAGGTAGCCGCCCATGGCGGTGCCCTGCCGGCCGTACTGGATGGGCCGCAGCACCGCATGCGGAATGCCGGATTCGAACAGCGATTTGCTGCGCAGCGACGGCGCGTGGTCGTTTACATAACCCTGCCGGTTTTCACCGTGGCAAAGCACGCAGTATTTTTTGTAATTGGCGGCGGCTCGCTCGCTTTGCTCGGGCGTGAGGGTGCGGATGGGCGGCAGGCCGCTGTGCTCGGCGGCGTGTGCGGCGAGTGGCGCTGTGGTGATGAGCGCGAACAGAAAGAGTGTGTGCGGTGCAGCAAGAGATGAGCGGGTCACGGGGAGTCCTTTCGTTGGTGACGTCGGCTTTTTTAACACAGCTTGGCGGATGGGCAAAGCCTTGGAATGCGGTTGACTCGTGTGCGCGGCTCTGCCAGCGGCATAGCGTTTTGTTTCGCAGTGCAGCATTTGAGCGGATGGTAAGGCTTGATAGTTGGCGTTGGTGCGTTCGGAGAGATTCACCCTCTCCCTTGATCCCTCCCCCATCGAGGGGGAGGGGAACACATCATTGGAGCACGCAGGAATTCGACGATCGGAGGACATGAGGTGACTCGACGACTTGCCCTCTTGCCCTTCAGCGGAGAACGCGCAGTTTCCCTCTCCCTTGAGGGGAGAGGGATTAAGGGTGAGGGGGATGTTTGAGCGTGCTCGGTAGTTGGTGTTGGAGCGTTCGGAGAGATTCACCCTCACCCCAGCCCCTCTCCCCTCAAGGGAGAGGGAAACGGAACGCTGTAGTTGGCGTTGGTGTGTGCGGAGAGATTCACCCTCTCCCTTGATCCCTCCCCCATCAAGGGGGAGGGGAAGAAACTTCAGTTTGCGTGACTATTTGCTGCCGACCAGCGTCACGTTCGTACTCGTGAACGGTTTGATGCTGAGGTTCTGGTAGATCGTGCTGGGGTTGTAGATGAATTCGCCTTTGCCGACGCGGATGACTTTGCGCAGCGCTTGAACGTCGGTCAGCGGGTTGCCTTCCAGCAGTATCCAGTCGGCATCAAAACCGGGTTTGATCTGGCCTTTGCGATCACCGGCGCCGGCGATGCGGGCGGCATTGACGGTGGCGATGCGCAGCACATCGGCGACCGGGATGCCGGCTTCCGCGTACAGCTCCAGCTCGCGGTGCAGGGCGAAGCCGGCGATGTCGTCGGTGCCGGCGACGAGTGGAATGCCGTGGTCGTGCAGCAGCTTGGTCATGCGTTTCATGGCATCGGCGGCGCGCTGGTACGGCACGCGGTTTTGTTCGTTGATGTCCATTTCCGGTTGCAGCTGGCTGCGCTGCACAGTGATGGGGAAATGGCTGGCAATGCGCGCGACAGTGGGGTTCGGTTTGCCTTTTTCATGCGAGAACATGGCGACGAAAATGCCGAGGGTCGGGTCGACGACCGTTTTGCGCGCTTTCAGCAGGTTCAGGAAATCGCGCACCGGCTCGGCGTTCAAATCCAGATCGCCGGCTTTGTTGCCGACCAGCGTGAACCGCACCGGCGTGCGGGTGTCGTCGGTTTTGCCGGCGAGGAAATTCAGGAACAGCATGTTGATGTGCTGGATCTCGTCATAGCCGGCGCGCACGGCCTGCTCAGCCGTCATGAACGCCGGAATGTGGCCGCTGACCCGCAGTCCGTTTTTGTGGGCGCGTTCGACCAATGCTGGCGCCCATTCCGGCGGAATGGAGCTGTACAGCTTGAGCTGCCGGAAACCTTCCTTGGCGATGTTGTCGATCAGTTGCAGCGCTTCGGCTTCGGTTTTGGCGATGTCGCCGGTCGGTGCACGGAACGGGCTTTCGGCATCGAGAATCGCCGCGCGGTAGACATGCGGCCCGACCATGTCGCCGCGGTTGATGCGCTCGATGAGACTGCCAAGCGTTGTCTTGTCGTTGCCGAGATCACGCACGCTGGTGACGCCGCCGGCAATGTTCAGGATGGCCGAGCTGTCGAACAGGTGCGAATGCATGTCCCACAGGCCGGGCATCAGCACGGCACCTTTGGCATCGAGGCTGTGGTGTTCACCCATGCTGAGCGAACACGGCCGGGCCACGAAGCGGCCACGCTTGATCCAGACTTCGGTCGGCTGGCTGAGTGTGCCGGATGCGACATCCAACACACGCACGTTGTGCACACGCAGCAGTGGCGGCGCTTTTTCCATGGCCTTGCTGGACAGGTCGCTGTAGAAGCGCTGCTCCATGGCTTCGGTTTCGGTTTTCAGCGTCGGGATGGCTGCTTCCCATCCTTGCAGCACCATGCTGCTCCAGCTCGACGCAAAACCGATGTAGCGCAGCTCGTCGGTCAGCCACAGGTATTCCGGCGTCATGCCGAGGCCGTAGAGCGCATAGAGATTGGCATTGGCCTTGCCGCTGCCGACCGGCACTGACAGCGTCTTGATTTTCTTGACCGACACTTCACCGCTCGGCAACAGCGCGAGGGTTTGTTCCTTGCTGTTCAGCGCAGCCCGCGCCAGCGCCGCGAAACTTTCCGGCGTGCCGTTCATCGACACATACCAGGCATGGCCGCGCGCAGCCCGGTTGCCGTCATCGACACCATTCAGCCAGCGCGCGCCGTTGCCATCGCTGCTGAAACGTTCATCCACCTTGGCGCCCATGTAGCTGTTGCCGGTGATGGTGGTGGCGGTCAGGATGCCCTACTGGTCGAGCGCATACACTTCCCGGATTTTCGGCCCACGACCCCGATCATTGAACTGAAACTCGACCTCAACCGTGCCATTGTCGCGATAGATGACGGTCTGCCCGCCTTCGCGTTTGCCGTTGTTGATGAAGTCATACTGCACGGTTTCGTCGGCGAGTGCGGGCAGGCTGAGCGACAGCAGTGCGGCAAGTAGCGTGCGGGTCATAGTAGGCATCCCGTTCGTATATACATTGTTCAGTGGCCGGTTGCGTTGATGCTTTCATCTGATCACGAAGACGTTGTTCAGCTCGTCACATATTCACAAATCACTCCGAACCTGCGTCAAAACAGCTGTAGCGACATCAGATCTGGCATTTTTCCAGCGCAAATCACTGCAGCTAGTTTCGACAAACATCAATACCAAGCCCAACACTGGCTGGCTCGCACTTCTCTTTTCGCCGCTCTATCTCTGCCTCGTCAAATGCGATAGCACTTCGCATTCTAGCCAGAAGTGAAGGATCGTCAGCAAAGCTGCGCTCCGCACGTACATAGTCAGCGGCGGTCTGCACCCTCTTGCCGACACTAAGCAAGTAATCGATCTGCTCTTTATTCTTACCGAGAATGGCAGATTTCATCAGCCGATCCAGCTCAACCCCATAACGGGCCAGCACCTTGGGAACGTCCAGATTCTTGCACTGAGCCACATACCCCATAAGGCTATCATTTACCGTTGGCCGAACGTTCTCCCCCAGGATCAGCTCGACCAGCTCAGCATCACAGGTCCTCAGCGCAGTAAATAGCCAACCCTGCTTTACTGAGTCTGAAGCTGAGACCTTTCGTAGCATACGAAGTAAGGTTGGCACATCCCTATAGAACAATGGCAGATCGACCAATCCGCCCTCACCATGCTGCGTTATGGCAGGCATCACTTTTGATACCACCGCGGCTTTATCAAAATTTTTGTTATTTTCACGGTAAGATTCGCTGAGGAAAGCAGAATAGTCTTCGACGGTAAGGACTTCGCGCTTGCTGCTTATCCATTGCGCAAGCTCTTCAGCAGTTAATGTTCGCGCAATCATTTCAGATGCGTTCCTGCCAGTTTCGTGACGCCCGACACCAGCCCTACGAAGTTTGACCCTGATCTCTCGCAGCTCAGGCTCAGCATTTGCCAGTTTGACGAACTCGACAAGCTCGAAGCATCGATTGACTCCGGCATCCTTCGCCCTGCGTTCCTTCATCCTGACCGGAGCGTTCTGCAAAACCTGCTCCGCGAGCGGATGACTAAATCCTTTCTGCTCCAAAATCAGCGTCAAGTTCGAGTCCATTTGTAACACGACACGCCCATCGTCAATTTCCAGCGGCGTGCCATCTGACACGACAGAACGCCCCTGCCCAGGCATGGCGTAGATCAAAATGCGTTCACCATCACGGACGAAACAGGTCGGCACCAACATCATGCCGCCTCGGTTCGGGCTAAGCATTGAAAAGTAGTCGGCGCCGAAAACCACAGGCGTGCCGCGCAAAATAACCGGTAGGCCACCCAGATCGCGAGGGGCGCCCGGTGACAGCTTTGCCTGACTGACGCGCCATACTTGTGGGTCAGGAAGGATCTGACCATCCTGTTCCTTAAAGGTAAAACCCTGCGCATGCGAAATGGTGGTGCCAAGCGACAACAGCGCGAGCGCGTAGACGAACCCCTTCACCATACTGAAATTCCTTTTATGCATTATTGTTCCAAGCCAGCCTTGGAGCTGGTACGTGCCTTTCCCAATTAGCGCTATTGGTTGGCCAATAGTTGTTTGGCGGTCAGCATCAACGGAATATTGCCGTAATCGTTGAAGGCCTTGAAGAAGTTTTTCATCACAAACGGCTTGTCCTGGCTTTCCAGTTGCTTGGCCCGCTGACCAATCAACCGTTCGATCAGATATTTGCCGACGACATAGCTGGTGCCGTAGCCCGGTTGGCGCAGGTACAGATGCTGCTCGAATTTGAGCAGATGCGGTTCGCGGCGCATCCAGTTGCGCGGCGTCCATTGCAGGTGCACCTGGCTCGCTTCTTCCATGGTCATTTCGTTGGCGTGTGCGTACAGCGAGCCGAGGCCGCGGGCGGCGCGCTGGGCCAGCATGATCCAGACGATCTCGCGCGAGCGGGGGCTGTCATCGAAAAGGCCCATGTGCATGAACATTTCTTCGACGCCGGTGGCGATGCCTTCGTTGCGGCTGTCCCAAATGTTGTACAGCAAGGGGCCACGCCGGATCGGGCTGGCGTGCGGCTCGTCGCGCACCTGCGCCAGATCAAACCAGTGATACCAGTGACAGAACAGCGGCAGCGGATCGTAATGGCGGCCGATGTCGAAGAAGTTGCGTTTGTCTTCCGGCACGAAGCTCAGCAGGTGCTCGCGCATCGCCGGCTCCATGTTTGGCTTGATCGGCATCACCTGTTTGCGCTCCAGGAAGCGCATCATGCGGTTGACCGCTTCATCGGCCATCGCATCGTATTCGGCCGGCGTGCTGGCGGCCATCATCGGCGGCAGGTGCGCGTTGCGCTGCTCTTCCAGTTTCAGGTTGGCCCAGGCGCGGTCAAGTTCGCGCTGCAGCAAATCCACTTCCTGTTGCCAGGTCAGCGGCACCAGATGCACGTTCTGCTGGTACCACGTGTACTGATCTTTTCCGATACCGGACGGGCCGGTCTTCTTCGGTGCTTCGGCGTGCAGCCAAGCGATGAACTCGCGGGTGGCGGTGAGGCCGTCGGCGATGGCGATTTTGAGTTCTGGGCTGGCATACGCGGCCGTTTGCTGTTGCAGCCAGAGCAAGTCCTGCTGCTGTTGCTCGAAGTTGTTGATGCTGGCGATCCACAGATCGCGGGCATTGCCGGTCAGGTTGCCGCGCGCCTGTTTGAGCAGCGGCGGGATAACGGCGAGTTCACGCGCCATCTTGTTTTGATCCGCCGCCGACAGCGGAAAGCGGTAGGTCCAGACTTCGCAGGTGGCGTGGTTGGTCGGGCCTTCGTGGGCCGGCACGTCGCTCTGCTCCATCCACACGGTTTGATAGAAGGCGGGATCGCGCACCCACGGCTGCAGCACACGATGGTGGAAATCAAAACCGTTCATCTCGGCGTGAATGATTTGCCAGTCCACTTGCTTGTCAACCGGCCACTTGCGGGTATCGATAGCCTGCAAACGCGCCTGATAGTCCTTGAGCGTGGCGTGCGCCGCGGTGAAGCGCGCGGCGCTGTAGTCCGGTGCACCGTCTTTCAGCGGCGGCGTTTCGAACGCGCGCCAGTCGTGAAAAAGCCTGACCAGCTCGGCGTAGCCTTTTTCGGCGGCCACAGGGTCAATGCTTGGGTTTGCCGCGGCTTGAACGCCGTGCATCAAGGTGCTGAGCATGATGGTTCCTGCGAAAACAAATGAACGGATGGAGGGTCGAAACATGGCTAGGCCTGCCCCGCGGTGTGCGCCGCGCGACGCGAATCAGGCATCGGCATAGGTCACCGTGCTGCCGGTCAGCGACAACATGCCCGCGGTTTGCCACTCGCTGAAAATGCTCTCCGGCAGCGGCTCGGGGGCCATATGCAGACTTTTGACATGACTCTTGAGCCAGCTCAGCACCCGCGCTTTGGTTTTGGGCCGGTTGCTGCCGGTGACCTGCAACTGGGCAAACAGTTTGCTCGCCGCTTCTGACAATGCAGCAGCATTGTGCGCTTTGATCTTGACTTTGGTGACCGCTGGCGTGCCGGTTTTGCCGGAGCCAGTTTTGTTGGAACTGGTTTTGTTGGCGCTGGTTTTGCCGGAATTCTCTTTGGTCGTGCCGGTTTTGCTGGCAGCGGTTTTACTGGTGACCGTTTTTCCTGCACCGGCTTTGGTTGCCGCCGCCGTTGCCGTTTGCGGTTCGGCAGTACGGGCCGATTTTCTGCAGGCAGCTTTCTTCGCCGCCGTTTTCTTGCTTGCCGCCGGCTCGATCAATTTGCAACTGCGACCGAGCAACTCAAGATGGCTGACCAGGCCTTGATAGCCTTTGTCATGCGAAATGACATGGAAGCTCACCCCGGCAGGCGCTAGCGCGTGCTCCTGACCGAGATGAAACGCAAGATGAAAGTCGACATTGTTCTTGCTGGACGTGGGCACGGTGATGACATCGATACGGCTGACGCCGGCTGCGGGCAGGTTGTCCAGCTTCAAGGTCTTGTTCTGCGGGCCGCAGAAGATCAGCACGCGCTGATAGCTGGCCAGATCCACCGCTTCCAGCGAACGGACATTTTCATAATCGATAAAAGCCCAGTTCATCGTTGCCTCCTGCGCCAGCTGCCGGCCAGCCACGTTTACTGCTGCTGCAAACCGCCTGCGCCATCACAGCCCGGGCATAGAGCGTAGCGAAAGGCGGAAACCAGCTCAAATGCTTCCCGCACGCCGCAACAGCAGCATCGGACTCACGATAACCAGGTTTTGATGAACGGCGCCAGATCCGGCAACAGGTCGGTCCAATCGCGCGGTACCAGCAACCAGAAATTGCGTGTGCGCGCCCACAGCCGCCCGGATATTCAACAAGTCCACCAATGATTCATCGACTTTAGCGCTGGCGGCGCGGCCAGGCCAGCGCCGCGCCGCAAATACCGAAATACGCCGTCCGCACACCGGCCGCGCGAATGATCTGCTGCACGGCAACAACACCCGCCCCAATCAAGCGACAGAATCCGGACGTCCAGCTGACCATAACCATGTGCAACAGGAAACCGGATAGCACGGTCTTTCTGCTACAACCCGTTTCTGGACACCGGCTTTGCCCGAAGGAAGCGCGGATAAAATCTGGAAGCGAATGCTGTCGTTCCGGCAAAGGCCGGGGCCATTTTACTGAAGAAAATGGATACCGGCTTTCGCCTGTATGACCGAGCGCAAACCTGTTCGGGCCTTCGCCACAATTGGTCAGCGATGAATGCGGTAGCACGGTTCGTAGGCACGGCCCGGCAGGCGCATGCGGCCCTGCAAGACAAATTGCTGCAACAGCACATCCATGGCGGCCATGACATCCGGATCACCGGTCAACTCGAACGGACCATATTGCTCGATGGCCTGAATGCCATGCGCCTTGACGTTGCCGGCCACCACACCGGAGAACGCGCGCCGCAAATTGGCGGCCAATTCGTGCGGCGCCTGCGCCTTGTGCAGATCGAGTTGCCGCATCGCGTCGTGCGTCGGTTGGAATGGCTGTTGAAATTCCAGCGGTACATTCAGCAACCAGTTGAAGTGATAGGCATCGCTGTTGGCGCGGCGGAACTCGCGCACATTGGCAATGCCCTCGCGCACGCGCTGGGCGACCCGGATGGGATCATCGATGATGATTTCGTAGCGGGCCTGGGCTTGCTCGCCGAGCGTGGTGCCGATGAATTCGTGAATCTGTTTGAAGTAACCGGCTGCGGCCTGTGGCCCGGTGAAGATGAGCGGAAACGGCATGTCCTTGTTGACCGGATTGAGCAACACGCCGAGCAGGTACAGGATCTCTTCGGCGGTGCCGGCGCCACCGGGAAAAATCACGATGCCGTGGCCGGCGCGGACAAAACCTTCCAGCCGCTTTTCAATGTCCGGCATGATCACCAGATTGTTGACGATGGGGTTCGGCGCCTCGGCGGCGATGATGCCGGGCTCGGTCAGGCCGATGTATTGACCGCCAACAATGCGCTGCTTGGCATGGCCGATGGTGGCGCCTTTCATCGGCCCTTTCATCGCGCCCGGACCACAGCCGGTGCAGATGTTCAAACCGCGCAGGCCGAGCTGGTAACCGACCAGCTTGGTGTAATCGTATTCCTCACGCGAAATCGAGTGGCCGCCCCAGCAGACGACCAGATTCGGCTCGCTGCCGGGCCGCAGCATCTTGGCGTTGCGCAGGATGTGAAACACGGCGTCGGTGATGCCGCTGCTCTTGTTCAAGTCGAACCGCGGATTGTCGGCGATCTCGTCACTGACATAGACAATGTCGCGCAGCACCGAAAACACATGCTCGCGCATGCCGCGGATCATCTCGCCGTCGACAAACGCGGTTTCCGGCGCGCCGGTGATTTCCAGCTTGATGCCACGCGCTTCCTGGATGATTTGCACCTGAAAATCCGGATAACGCTCCAGCAGCTCCTTGCCGCTGTCGAGATCGTTGCCGCTCGACAGCACGGCGAGCGTGCAATTGCGAAAGACATGGTGCAGGCCATGCTGGCTGGTGTCGACCAGTTTGCTGATTTCCAGTTTGGAGAGCAGTTCCAGCCGGCCGCGTGGCCGGATGATGGCATTGACGCTGGCGTAATTGCCGTCAGGTTGCAGCGTGGCGTTGATCATGGTGGCATCCCGCCTGAGTTGTTGATGACTGCCGTGATCACACTATAGCGCAGGCACGGTCGCCGCGCTGGCGCAGCATTGCGGCGACGGCGCAAGCGATCCGAACCACATTCGAACACCAGACGACGCGTCATACCGGCGCACGCCGGTATACATTTTTCTTTGCAAATGGACCCCGGTGTACGCCGGAGTGACAACCGCATTGGGCTTACCCACCTTTAGCGCCAAGTCACCGCGCTGACACAGGGTAGCAAGCACAAGAAGCGGCAACCAGCCGCTTCCTCATTGCGCCTGTGCCAGTTGGTAACCGCGCTGCATGTCTACCTTGAGCAGCACCAGCAGACCGACGACAAAATAGAGGCCGGAGATCAGCATCGCCAGATGGTGATTGTTGTGACTGAGCCAGGTGACCAGACCATAGGTTGGCGGGCCGATGATGGCGGAAATGCCGAGCGCGGCATTCCACAAGCCGTAGAACTCGGCGCGACGCGCACGCGGCGCAACATAGGCGACCATGGCACGGCCCGCCGATTGACTGGAGCCCATGCACAGGCCGGCAATATTGGCCGCGGCCCAGAATGCACCGGGGGTATCGGTCATCGCGGCGAGCAGCACCATGACGATCCAGCCAAACAGGGTCAGTGCCAGGGCATTGCGATGGCCCAGCCGGTCCTGCAGATAACCAAAACCAAATGCGCCGATCGCCGCGGTGATGTTGACCAGCAGGATCAGCGTCATCGTCTGCGCCATGCTGAAGTGCATCACTTCCTGGGCGTAGATGGCGGCGAGCGCGATCACCACGGCAATGCCGGCTTGATAGGTCAGGCCGCACAGCAGCAGCCAGGCAAAATCGGGAAACCGGCGCAGTTCGGCAAGCACCTGCCACAACTGGCGAATACTGTGCCGCAGCACATGCTGCACCGATTGGCTCGGCTGCGGCTGCGCCCGCTCGCGCAGGAACACAAACATCGGTATCGCCGTGAGGCCATAGAGACCGGCGACCAGCAACATCGTTACCGGTACGTAATGCGTGGCCTGCTCGCCAGCGGCTTGCGCCGACAACACATAAGCCAGACAGATGCCCAGCGCGAGCAGACCGCCGACATAGCCAAAACTCCAGCCCCAGCCGGAGACTTTGCCGAGCGCATCCGGCTTGGCGATTTCCGGCAGAAAGGCACTGTTGATGGCAACACCGGCCTGAAAGAAAAAATTGGACAGCACGATCGCCGCGACGGCGAGCCAGAACGTGTGCGGACCGGCCCAGGCCAGTGCCGCCGTGGTCAGCACACAGCCGACGGTGATCAGCGCCAGCAGTTTCTTCTTGTTGGCATGGACATCGGCATAGGCGCCGAGCGCCGGCAACAGCAAAAACACCAACAGGCTCGACAAGGAAATCGCCAGAGTCCACGCCAGTGTCGGATAGCTCAGCGACTGCGCCACCACCGACACGAAATAGGCATTGAACACTGCGGTCAACACCACCGTGGTGTAACCGGAATTGGCGAAATCGTACGACGCCCAGGCGAGCACCTCACGGCGGCGCACGCCGGCCTGCAGGGCATTGCGATCAAACAGTGGCATGGTGCGATCCGGTTGTCGTGGTCAATCTTGGGAGGCTCTGATTAAGTCGGGATGTTGTCATGCCGGCGAAAGCCGGTATCCATTTTCACCGAAAAAAATGGACCCCGGCGTTCGCCGGGGTGACAAGTGCATTTCCTTTCAGACTTAATCAAAGCATCCCCTGTTTCGTGGTCATTGTTTCGTGATCATTGGAACGCGCGGATCACGGCAATCACCTGATCGATTGCCTCGTCGGAAACGTCCAGATGAGTGACCAGCCGCAATCGGTAAAGACCGGTGGTAAGAATGCCGTGCTGCTTCAGGTGTGTCGTGAACGCCTGTGCCTGCGCTGGCGCAACGGTCAGGAACAGCATGTTGGTGGCAACCGAGTCGACCGTGACAAACGGCAGGCCGGCGATACCTTCGGCAAGCCGGGCCGCGCGCGCGTGATCATCGGCCAGCCGGTTGACGTGATGTTCCAGCGCATACAAACCGGCCGCGGCCAGCACGCCGGCCTGACGCATGCCGCCGCCGAGCATCTTGCGCCAGCGCTTGGCCTGCTGAATGAAATCACGGCTGCCGAGCAGCACCGAACCGACCGGCGCGCCGAGCCCTTTCGACAGACAGATGGAAACGCTGTCGAACGGCTTGACGAGCGCGCGTTCGGATTGGCCGCTGGCGACCACGGCATTGAAGAAGCGGGCGCCATCGAGATGGCAGCTGAGCCCGCGTTTGCGCACCAGTGCCGTCGCCTGCTCGATGTAATCCTGCGGGATGACCCGGCCGTGCCAGGTATTTTCCAATGCCAGCAAACGGCTGCGGGCGAAATGCGGATCGTCCGGTTTGATCGCCGCTTCGATTTTCGCCAGCGGCAGCGTGCCATCCGGCGCGTGTTCGATTGGCTGGGGCTGGATGCTGCCGAGCACCGCGGCGCCGCCACCTTCGTATTTGTAGGTATGCGCGTCCTGACCGACCAGGTATTCATCGCCGCGCTGGCAATGGCACAGCAACGCGATCAAATTGGATTGGGTGCCGCTCGGCACGAACAGACCGGCCTCGAAACCGAGCCGCTCGGCCAGCGTTGCCTGCAGGCGGTTGACGGTCGGATCATCGCCGAACACATCGTCGCCGACTTCTGCGGCTGTCATGGCGGCGCGCATGGCGGCGGTCGGGCGGGTGACGGTGTCGCTACGCAAATCAATGACGGTCTGGGACATGGTGAGTGAGCCTGCTGGCGCGGCTGGTTCGGTGAATGGCACAGGCGTCAGAGCCTAACACCCGCGCCCGGCCGGACCAAGCCGGGCGTATCCCGTCACGTCGCCCCTGCCGCACTGCTGGCCACGGCAGCGCCTGTGCGCTGCTGCCAACGCGACGGCTGCTGGCAACGGTGGCCAGCAGCAAAGTTTTGCGCCAGCCCGTATGATCGGCGGCAGTATCCCGCCCGGCAACCGACCGTCCATCATGACTGACACCACCGCGACCGGAATGAATCTGGTCAAACCCGAACAACACGGCGAAACCGGCCGTGCGGTCCTGCGCACGCTGCTGCCATTTCTGAAGCCGTATCGCTGGCGCATTGCGCTGGCACTCGGCTGCCTGCTGGCGTCCAAGCTCGCCAACCTCGGCGTGCCGATGCTGATGAAAGAGTTGGTCGATGATCTGAACGTGGCACCCAGCCTGTTGGTGTTGCCGGTTGCACTGTTGATTGCCTACGGCGCGTCCCGCGTTTCGGTGAGCTTTTTCAACGAGATGCGCCAGATCGTTTTTGCCCGGGTGATGGCGCGCAGCGCCCGGACGGTGACGCTGCTGGTGTTCCGGCATTTGCATGCGCTCAGTTTGCGTTTTCACCTGGCCCGGCGCACCGGCGGGGTCTCGCGCGATGTCGAACGCGGCGGCACCGCCATTTCCGATCTGCTCGACTGGACGCTGTACACCATCATCCCGACCATACTGGAAGTCACGCTGGTGACCATCGTGCTGGTCTGGGCCTATGACGTTGGCTTTGCCGTGATCACGTTCGCCACGCTGATCCTGTACGTCATCTGGACCTTCAAGGTCACCAGCTGGCGCAACCAGTTTTACAAGCAGGCCGTTGAAGCCAATACCGCGGCCAGCGCCAAGGCGGTCGATTCGCTGCTGAACTACGAAACCGTCAAATACTTCAACAACGAAGAGCACGAAGCGCGCCGCTACGACGAAACCCTGATCAAGCAGGAAGACGCCAACGTAAAATCACTGAAGACACTGGCGGTGCTGAACGTCGGCCAGGTCACCATCATCAGCCTCGGCGTCACCGCGATGATGTGGCGCGCCGCCGACGGCGTGGTCAGCGGGGCAATGACCATTGGCGATCTGGTGCTGGTCAACGCCTATTTGCTGCAGCTCGCCAGCCCGCTGAACTTCCTCGGCATGATGTACCGGGAAGTGAAACAGGCGCTGACCAATATCGAGAAGCTGTTCGGCCTGCTCGACGAGAAAAAAGAAGTCGATGACAAGCCGGATGCCAAGCGCCTGCAAACCCGCAACGCCGAAATCGTCTTTGATAACGTCCGCTTTGCCTATGACGAACGTCGCGAGATTCTGCACGGCGTCAGCTTCCGGGTCGGCCCCGGTGAGACCGTGGCGGTAGTCGGCCATTCCGGCTCCGGCAAATCGACGCTGGCGCGCCTGCTGTACCGCTTTTACGATGTTGGCGCCGGCAGCATCCGCATCGACGGCCATGACTTGCGCGATCTGAGCCAGGATTCGCTGCGCGCTGCCATTGCCATCGTGCCGCAGGACACGGTGCTGTTTAATGACAACATTCTCTACAACATCCGCTACGGCCGCCCGACCGCCAGCGATGACGAAGTGTTTGCCGCGGCACGGGCCGCCCATATCCACGACTTCATCGTCAGCCTGCCCGATGGTTACCAGACGGAAGTCGGCGAGCGCGGCCTGAAGCTGTCCGGCGGCGAGAAGCAGCGGGTGGCGATTGCCCGCGCGCTGCTGAAGAACCCGGCGATCCTGATTTTCGACGAAGCCACCTCGGCCCTCGATTCGCGCTCGGAGAAAGCCATTCAGGCCGAGCTGGATCGGATTGCGGTCGGCCGCACGACGCTGGTGATCGCACACCGGCTGTCGACCGTGATGAACGCCGACGAAATTCTGGTGCTCGACCACGGCCAGATCATCGAGCGCGGCACGCACACGGAGCTGCTGGCCAAAGACGGCCACTACGCTGCGATGTGGCGTTTGCAGCAACAGGCCGCGGAAGTCGGTGATGTGGCGACGGTGGATGCGTTGGCGTCGCCGGTGGAAAGCTGAACCAAAAGGGCCGCGATGATGCGGCCTTTTTTCTCCTCTCCTTGTCAGGGCGGCGGAATAACGGGAGCTCTGATTAAATCAGGGGAGTGTCATACCGGCGAAAGCCGGTATCCATTTTCTTTCCCCGGCAAGAATGGACCCCGGCTTTCGCCGGGGTGACAAAGATATTCTGATTTCCGACCTCGCCAGAACTTCGTTGGGACACTCAACCAAAATCCTGCTTCAACGCCGTCAGCGTAGCGGCCGGGATCGTGGTCGCCATCGTGTAATGCGGATGATCGCAGCCGAACAGGACCGAGGCACCGTCGCGAATCGCCATGATCTGATCCGGCGAGAACTGGAAGCGCAGGAAATGCACCGATGAGGTTTTCTCGGCGGTTTCCCGTTCCAGATCTTCATCAGCAATCGCGTAGACCGGCGCAAAGCCCTGCACCTGGACATAGACCCGGTCTTCGACACCGATCAGTTTGGCCAGCTCGCGCTTGCGCTCTTCGACGTCGATGTACTCGATGAGCAGCGTCGCTTTCCAGTTCTGGCCGTCCGGCACCAGCGGGTTATAGGCTTCCAGCTCGTTCTGAATGCCGTCTTCGTCGAAGATCTTTTCCACCCGCAGCATTTCCTGGATTTGGTAGCGGATGGTTTTCTCGTCCTCGAACTGGACCGTCAGGTGTTCACCGAGGTGCACCGTGCGCAAACGCCGGTGCGGAATCACTTCGGCGCGGAACTGCGGCCGGATCTTGCTGTAGCCTTCCAGCGTCAACAGGCTTTCGCGTGCAATCATGACCGTTACCTCCTGCAGAAACGGAACCGTGGTTCAGGCGGACAAACCGTAAGCGATGGCCAGCAAGCTGATCGGGTGCTGCAACGCCGGTTTCGGCAGCTGCTGCTCGGCCATCCCCTGCTGCAGATGGTGGCCGGCCAGCGGACAATCGGACGCCATGTAGTTGGCATCGGGTTTCGCCATGGCTTTGACCACCGGCTTGCCGATTTTCATCGCCGTCTCGTGATGGTCTTTTTTTACCCCGTAAGTCCCGGCGTGGCCCGAACAGCGCTCGACGACCGTCATCGTGGTCCCCGGCACCAACTTGAACAGGTCCTCGGTCTTGCGGCCCATGTTCTGGACACGGCCGTGACACGGTACGTGATACGAGACATTGCCAAGCGCGGTTTGGAAATCGGTGCGCAGCAGCTGGTCCTTGTGCCGCGCGACCAGATACTCGAACGGGTCCCACATCGACTCCTGTACCAGCTTGACGTCAGCATCGTCCGGAAACAGCAGCGGCAGCTCCTGCTTGAACATCAGCGTGCAGGACGGCACCGGCGACATCAGCGCATAACCTTCGCGCGCCAGGTCGGCGAGCAGCGGAATGTTCGCTTCCTTGGCTTTCCTGACCGATTCCAGATCCCCCAGCTCCAGCCTGGGCATGCCGCAGCAACGTGCCTCGTTGACCAGCGTGTACGGCACGCCGTTGTGATTGAGCACTTTCATCAGATCGGCGCCGATCTGCGGCTCGTTGTGATTGACATAGCAGGTGGCGAATATCGCTACCTTGCCTGGCGTCCGCTCGCCGTCCTTGGCGAGGAGCGAGTTGTCGCTCGGTGCTGCGCTCTGGGTCAACTTCTTGCTGGCAAATTTCGGCAACCAGGCCTTGTGATGGACGCCCAGCGTGGCTTCCATCACCTTGCGGACCGGCTTCAGATGGGTGAAGGCGTTGGCGGCCTGCACCACGATCGGCACACCGGCGACCGCGCCTTGCAAGTCGGTGTTGGCGAGCAGTTGCTCGCTTTTCTTCACTTCACCGTTTTTGAACTTGATCGCCTTGGCGCGCAGCATCAGATGCGGGAAATCGAGGTTCCACGGATGCGGTGGCACGTACGGGCATTTGGTCATGTAGCAGAGGTCGCAGAGGTAACACTGGTCAACGACCTTGATGAAATCTTTCTTGTCGACACCGTCCACTTCCATGGTGCTGCTGTTGTCGACCAGATCAAACAGCGTCGGAAAGCTGTTGCACAGCGACACGCAGCGGCGACAGCCGTGGCAGATATCGTAGACGCGCTCCAGCTCTTTTTCACAGTCGGCCGCGTCGTAGTATGTCGGGTTCTGCCAGTCGATGGCGTGCCGGGTGGGCGCTTCGAGGCTGCCTTCGCGGGTCGACATGCGAGCTCCTTAAACCAGGGCAAGACAAAGAGGAAAAGGGATGCACAGACGCGGCACGTTGCCGACGCTGGCACGCAAACCGGAATGTTCCGGTCTGCGTGCGGGCGGCAACAGACTTCAGTGCAATCAGTCAACCAGGGCGTCGAGCGCTTTCTGGAACCGGTTGGCGTGCGAGCGCTCGGCTTTCGCCAGCGTTTCAAACCAGTCGGCAATTTCCTCGAAGCCTTCCGAGCGCGCGGTCTTGGCCATGCCCGGATACATGTCGGTGTATTCGTGGGTCTCGCCGGCGATGGCGGACTTCAAATTGTTGCGCGAGCTGCCGATCGGCAGACCGGTGGCCGGATCGCCCACCGCTTCGAGAAATTCCAGGTGACCGTGGGCGTGGCCGGTTTCGCCTTCAGCAGTCGAACGAAACAGCGCCGCGACATCGTTCTGACCTTCGATGTCGGCCTTGTTGGCGAAGTAGAGATAACGGCGATTGGCCTGCGACTCACCGGCGAACGCATCTTTCAGACACCGTTCGGTTTTGCTGCCTTTCAAACTGGCCATGTTGACCTCCTGCTGTGGTTGGTGATGAACATTCCACTCGCCATCGTCGGTCGTGACCGTGATGGTGAATGAACCGTACTCCCGCCGCAGCGATGGCAAGGCACCGCTACCGCGACAACCTGTTTGTCAGCAGCGTCGACTGCGTGATCCGTTCAGGCCTCGTCAGAAATTCCTGAACCGGACACCGGCGCCCGGACAACCGACCCGAGCGGTGGGCAAGGCGCTTGTGGCTCGCCCTGCACCCGTTCGGTTGTCGGCAGAATCGGCCCTGCCATGCAGCAGGGCATTGCTGATTGAATACCCATGGGATGACCAAGGCCAATAGGCAACAGCTGTGATTGCCATAGGCGCCGCCTATGAGCAATGCCCGAAGGCTCCTTGAGCATAGGCTACAAAACGCTACCGACTGTCATCGTTCCGTCGCCGGCTTGTCATGGCGGCCCCCTACCCTCGCCGCGAGCCCGGTCAACTGACCGGCGTCCGCTTTGTTCGCGAGGGAAAGTCATGAACCGGAACGTCAACACAGCACACCCGGCGCGGCGCCGGCAGACGCTGGCCATGGCCATCGCTTTCGGTCTGGCCGGCATCAGCGCCACGGCAACGGCCGACGTGGTCATCAGCCAGCTATACGGTGGTGGTGGCAACAGTGGGGCAACGCTGCGCCACGATTTTGTCGAGCTGCACAACACCGGCAGTGACGCCGTGACCG
This sequence comes from Pseudomonadota bacterium, assembly GCA_049324755.1. GTDB lineage: Bacteria > Pseudomonadota > Gammaproteobacteria > Enterobacterales > Permianibacteraceae > Permianibacter. The sequence goes on along the minus strand of JBMOMZ010000031.1, from coordinate 32,057 downwards.
TCGATGGCTGGAGCCTGCAGTACGCCTCGGCAAGCGGCAGCAGCTGGCAACGCACGAATCTGCAGGGCGTCATCGCCGCCGGCCAGTACCTGCTGATCCAGCAAGCCGCCGGCAGTGGCGGCAGCGTCGATTTACCGACCCCAGATGTGCTCGGCAGCATCGCGATGTCGAGCAGCAGCGGCAAACTGGCGCTGGTCGGTCACCAGATCGCGCTGACCTGCAGCAGCGGCTGCGACAGTGCCGCCGGCGTGATCGACTTTGTCGGTTTTGGCAGCGCCAGCAGCAGCGAAACGGCGCCGATCACGGGCCTGAACAACAGCACCGCCGCGCTGCGCAAAACCGACGGCTGCAGCGACACCGACAACAACAGCAGCGACTTTGTCACCGCTGCGCCAAGTCCGCGCAACAGCGCCAGCAGCTTTGTGCTGTGCAGTGGCGATGGCGGCGGTGAAGGCGGTGGTGGTACAGGCGGCAATGACAAACGCATTCGCGACATTCAGGGCCATGCCCATTTGTCACCGCTGGCCGGCCAGCTGGTCACGAATGTACCGGGGGTGGTCACCGCGGTGCGCAATAACGGTTTCTTCCTGCAGGATGAAACGCCGGATGCCGATCCGGCAACTTCGGAAGCCGTGCTCGTTTACACCGGCAGTGCGCCGACCGTGGCGGTTGGCGACCGCGTGACCGTCAGCGGCACCGTTACGGAATTCCGTCCCGGCGGCAGCGGTGGCAGCAACAACCTGACCATCACCGAACTGACGTCGCCGACCGTCACCACGCTCGCCAGCGGGATCGCGTTGCCGGCACCGGTTGTGCTGGGCACTGGTGGCCGCGCGCTGCCAACAAACGTGATTGCCAGTGGCGTCTCCGGCAGCATCGAGACGCGCGCCAGCTTGCAGCTCGGCGACGGGATCGATTTCTACGAAAGCCTCGAAGGCATGCGGGTGCAGATCAACGGCGCGCTGGTGGTAGGGCCGACCAGCAACTTCAATGAGATTCCGGTAGTTGCCGACAACGGGCTCAACGCCGGCCTGCGCACGGCGCGCAACGGCATCGTCATCCGCCATGACGATTTCAATCCGGAGCGGATGGTGCTCGATGACGGCTTGGTCACGCTACCGGCCGCCAATGTCGGCGACAGTTTTGCCAGCGTGGTCGGCGTGATGGACTACAGCTTCGGCAACTTCAAGCTGCTGCCGACCGCGGTATCACCGTTGCAACCCGGCGGCTTGCAGCCGGAAGTGGCGCGACTTGCCAGCCTGGCGGAAACGACCATCGCGTCGTACAACGTCGAGAACCTGGCAGCGAGCAATGACGCCGGCAAGTTCAGCCGTTTGGCACAACAGATCGTCAATCAGTTGCGCAACCCGGACATCATCGCGCTGATGGAAGTGCAGGACGACAACGGCGCCAGCAACGACAGTGTCGTCAGTGCCGATCAGACCATTGCCAAACTGGTCGCCGCGATTCAGGCCGCCGGTGGCCCGTTGTACCAATACCGCGACATCGATCCGGCCGACGATCAGGACGGCGGCCAACCCGGCGGCAATATTCGTCAGGGCTTCCTGTTCAATCCGGTTGCGGTGCGCTTTGTTGATCGCGCCGGCGCCAGCGCCACCACTGCCAACGCCGTCGTCAGCGACAGCAGCGGCGTGCGCCTGCAGTACAGCCCCGGCCGCATCGCACCGACCGACAGCGCATTCGCCGACAGCCGCAAACCCGTGGCCGGTGAATTCCTGATCGATGGCAACCGGGTCTTTGTCATTGCCAATCACTTCAATTCGAAAGGCGGCGATCAGCCATTGTTCGGCCGTTACCAACCGCCGGCACGCGACTCGGAAAGCCAGCGCACGGCGCAGGCCACGCGGGTTGCCGACTTCGTCAACGCCTTGCGCGCAGCGGATCCGAACGCAAAAGTCGTGGTGCTCGGCGACATCAACGACTTCCAGTTCTCCGCGACGATGGCAATTCTGGAAGGCGCCGGCCTGCACGATCTCATCAACACGCTGCCGGAAAGCGAACGCTACACCTATGTTTTTGAAGGCAATTCGCAGGCGCTCGATCACATCCTGGTCAGCGATGGCCTGCGCAGCGCCGTCACCGAATACGATGTGGTGCACATCAACAGTGAGTTTGCCGATCAGGCCAGCGACCACGATCCGGAAGTGGCCTACCTGCAACTGCCGCTCGGCGGCACCGATGTCAGCCACCGCTTCCGCATCTACCAATCGGGGTTGAGCTATAACCGCGTCACTGGCCTCTATTCCGCCAGCTTGACGCTGACTGCGAACAGCACCGTCAGCGGCCCGTTGATCGTCCGGCTCGCCGGCCTGCCGGACGGCGTTACGCTGGTCAATGCTGACGGTTTGATCGTTGGCCAGCCGTTCCTGCGGCTCGCACCGGTTCAGGCCGGGCAGAAAATCAGCCTGGCGTTGCAGTTCCGCAACCCGGCGCGCGCCCCCTTCCGTTACAGCGTAACGGTTCGGCAAGGCGAGTTCTGAATCCGGAAATTTGTACCGTGGGAAGAAGCCCGGCAACGAGCGAAGCGTTGCGCGCGGCGCGCACCGACTCTTTCCAAAACACGGGCGGCACCCGTTCCCGACATGATGGCAACGGGCGAGCGCATTGAATGATTCAAGAAGGGATAGACAACATGAAATTTCTGGCCAATCTGGTGTTCGCAACGGCACTGCTTTTTGCCGGCAGCAGCCGCGCCGATCTGTTCTATCAAATCGACATCGACACCGGCAGTTTGCGCGGCGACGGCTTCATTGAGCTGTCGCTCGGCGGTCTGGCCGACGCGCCCGATGCGCTCGCGACCGTGACCAGTGCCAGCACGGTGTTCGGTGCCGTGTTCGATCAGTTGGGTGCGGTAAGCGGTGATCTGACCGAAACCTTGCAGCTCGCCAGCGCGCTGGGCTTGGCAGATCTGGTGCAACACGTCAGCTTCGGCGGGCCGCTGCCGTTGCAGGTGCAGTTGAGCGGTGCCTGGCTGGATGCGATGGCCGACGCCGGCATCACCTTTGCCATCAAACTGTGGAGCGAGGAATGGCTCGCACTGCTGACCGAGGATACGGCCGGCGATTTGCTGCGGCTGGAATTGCAGCCGGGCGGCGGCGTCAGCGTCGCGGCCTTCAGCACGTATGTTATTGTCAACCCGCTGATCAGCGTGCCGGTGCCGGCAACCGGCTTGTTGCTGATAGCGGGCCTGCTTGCCTTCACGCTGCTGGCACGGTCACGCCGCTCCGCATCGTAGCGCGAGGCGCGGCAATGCAACATCGCCGCCCGGGTTCCGATCGCATGGCGGCTGGTTTTCTTGTCACCGGCAGGACAATCCGCTGCGGCGACACCAGATGCTGGTCAGCTGCAGCGGCGTGGCGCTTAGCCGAAGCGGTTACGCGCTGACCAGCCGCCGCGTCCAACGGCTTGTCTCGTCACTGTCAACGTGTTGGCTTATTCTTGTCATCCTGCTTATCCGCGCACCGGCCACGACATGTCCGCTTCCGAAACACCGGCACCGCCGTCATCGCAACAACCGGCCCACAACATCCGCTTCATCGAGGCGTTCTGGTTCTGGCTGAAGCTCGGGTTCATCAGCTTCGGGGGACCAGCCGGGCAGATCGCCGTGATGCATCAGGAATTGGTGGAAAAGCGGCGCTGGCTGTCGGAGCGGCGCTTTCTGCATGGATTGAACTACTGCATGATGCTGCCCGGTCCGGAAGCGCAGCAACACGCGACCTACATCGGCTGGTTGCTGCACGGTCGCTGGGGCGGGCTGGCTGCTGGCGTGCTGTTTGTGCTGCCGTCGCTGCTGATCCTGATTGCGCTGTCGTGGCTCTACTTTCGCTATGGCGACGTGCCGCTGGTGGCCGGGCTTTTTTATGGCATCAAACCGGCGATCACCGCCATCGTGGTCCATGCCTGCTGGCGCATCGGCAGTCGCGCCCTGCGGCACGGCTGGCATGTCGCAATCGCCGCCGCGGCGTTTGTCGCGTTGTTTGCACTCGACACGCCGTTTCCGCTGGTGGTACTCGGCGCCGCGCTGCTCGGATTGGTCGGCGGCCGCCTGGCGCCGGCGCAGTTCCGCTCGGACAGCAAGGCTGGCAGCAACAAGTCGTACGGCCCGGCAGTGCTGGATGACGATACGCCGCTGCCAGCGCATGCCCAGTTTCGCTGGTCGCGGCTGGCGTTGACGCTGCTGAGTTGCCTGTTGCTGTGGGCCTTGCCGCTGGCATTGCTGAGTTACCTCTACGGCTGGCAAGGCACGTTCACGCAAATGGCCTGGTTTTTCACCAAGGCCGCCTTGCTGACCTTTGGCGGCGCTTACGCGGTGCTGCCCTACGTTTATCAAGGTGCGGTGGAGCAGTTCCGCTGGCTGAGCGGGCCGCAAATGATCGATGGTCTCGCGCTCGGCGAAACCACGCCGGGGCCGCTGATCATGGTGGTGGCGTTTGTCGGCTTTGTCGGTGGCGCGCAAACCGCAGCGCTTGGTGCGGGCAATGAAATGCTGGCCGGCGTGGTCGCCGCCTGTATCGTCACTTACTTCACGTTCCTGCCGTCATTCCTGTTCATTTTCGCCGGCGCGCCGTTCATTGAATCCACCAAGGACGATGTCAAGCTGACTGCACCATTGACTGCGATCACCGCGGCGGTGGTCGGCGTGATCCTGAATCTGGCGCTGTTCTTTGCGTATCACGTGCTGTGGCCACAGGGTTTCAACGGCCGCTTTGACTGGCCGTCGGCGATCATCAGCGTGTTGGCATTGCTGGCACTGTTCCGGCTGAAGTGGAACGTGATGCTGGTGATCGGCGGCGCGGCGGTATTGGGCCTTGTCGTGCACAGCCTGCGCTGAATCCGCCGCGCGTCAATCGCGGTTTGGTATGCGCTGCGGGTAATGCCGGCACAGCCAGGCTTCGCCCCAGCCGTCGGCGTCTTCGGCACGACAGGCCGGTGCCAAGGTTTCCGGATTGGCGCAGCCGCGCGCATCTTCACGGCAATACGCTTTCAGTATCTCGGTCTTGCGCTGCGCCTGTTCGGCGCTGAGATTGCTCGGCAAATCCTGGATCGGATAATCGTCGTGCAGGCGCACATGGCGAACGCGTGGCGCATCGATGAGCGCGGTCAGCAGCAGGCGGGCAACGATGACGTGATCCGGATGGGCGCCTTCACCGCCGGGCCGGCTGTGCCGAACCGGAAACGGTCGGTGCGGCTGCAAGGTGTAAACCGTGTCCGGATCCCACTCGGCGATCAACGCATCGAGCACCGCGATCAGATCCGCCTGCTCGTAGCGCGCTCCGGCCTGCGGGCCGATGGTCGCGCTCGCGGCATGCTCGGTGTAGAGCTGATACAAACTCGCCGGCTGCCGCGGCTGGATGCTGTCGTGGGCACCGCACGGCAGATGCAGAAAACTGAGTTGCACTTGCGGCCGTCCGGCCAGCGTCAACCGCTGCACCGGTTTGCCGGCCAACAACAACCATTGTTCCTGCCACGCGATCTGCTCGGCAGCGCGGCCAGCCATCAGCGCATAGGCCGCTTGCAGACCGGCCTGCCGACGGCGGTTGTCCGGCTCGTCGACATAACCGCCGGTCACGACCACCGTATGCACACAGGCGCCACGCGCAATGGCCGCATCAATGGCGGGATTGATGAAGTAGAGATCGTCATCGGCATGGGCGACCACCGACAACACCCGGCTGCCGACACAAGCGTCGAACTCCGGTGCCGGCGCAGCGACGGCCGGATCCGGCAGGCACAGTAGCCACAGCAGTGCCGCAAGGGATGAACGCATGACGTCGCGCTCAGCGCGCCTGCACGGGCAAGCGGATGGTCAGCGTGTCACCATCTGCGAAATGCAAGGTCAGCGGAATGTCGTCGCCGGCTTTCAGCGGTGCTTTCAGGCGCATCAGCATCAGGTGCAAACCGCCCGGTTTCAGCACCAGCTCACCGCCGCTCGGCAGGGACGCGCTGTCGACATGGCGCATCTTGGCCATGCCATCCTGCTCGATCGATTCGTGGATCATGGTCATGCCGGCACAGGCACAGTCGGCGTCAACCAACGCGCGCTCGGCACCGGTGTTTTTCAAGGTGAAATAAGCGGCTGCCGGGCTGCCCGGCGGCGGCAGCCGGATATAGCCCCCGTGCACGCTGATGCCGGTCGCTTCAGCAGCGATGACTGAACCTGACAGCGTGAGGGCAAGCACGCTCGCCCCGATCCACTGACGCATTGGGAACACTCCACGGCAAAAAGGACGTTGCAACGGCCGCGGATTATAGGTCAGATTGTGCCCGCACCGGCTGCGACCTTTTGCCGCAGCCGGCCGGGATCAGGCCTGTCCGGATTCAAACCGGGTCTGATTCAAACGAGCCCGATTCAGACAAGCCCGCGGCACAGGTGACTGCTTCACACGTGATAGTGCGGTTCGCGCTCGGGCGCGACCGTGTCATCGCGGTCGAGCAGCAGCGCCGCCAGCAGGTAGGCGATCAGCACCGCCGGGAAGAAGAACACCAGTCCGAGCAATGCGATCAAACGGACGGCAAAGCGTGACCAGCCAAAATGGTCGGCGATGCCGGCGCAGACGCCGAACACCTTGCCGCCATCGCTGGCCCGGAACGGCCCGCGACCCTCACGCCGGAATGTGCTTTCGACATTGCGGCGACCACAGTAGGGACATTCACTCATTTCAGGCTCCTCTTCATCGACCCGTCGCCGGTGTGGCCGGTCGTCACGACATGCGCTGCATGGCAAATGCCACTCAGATGCCCCGTTTGCGCCAGTACACATCCCAGCCCGAGATCAACGCCGCGCAAGCGCTGTACACCATCACCGGACCGAACATCAGCCACCACAACTGGTTTGCGATCATGGTGCGCGCTCCGGTTTGTCAGGCGATGCCGTAGTGGTAACAAAATCTGCATCGGCGACGGCGGCTGTATCCGGATGGGCCGGGGCAGCGTCGGCAGCGTCGGCAGCGGACGGTGACACCGGTACCAGCTCGGTGCGACCCGTTGCCGGCAGATCATCGAACGCCGGCTCGCGCGCCACACCCGACACCGGCGGCCATTGCCGCAGCACTTGCTGCTCATGGCGCAGAAAGCGCTGCTCGCGTGCGGCCAGTTCCGCCAGCGTTTCCTGCACATCCAGCAGCGGCCGACGCGGCCGTGCCGCACGCTCGCTTGCGGCGAAGAAACGGTTCTCCATCGCCGCCAGTTTTTCGCTGAGCGTGCTGGTCAGTTCGCGTTGCCGCGCCAGCACCAGCTGAATGGCTTCGACTTCACTGGCCTGCTGCTGCACTTCCCGACTGGCGCGTTCAGTCAATTCGGCCCGCGCCAGTGCCGCCGCCTGGTCACGGCGCGTCTGCCAGCGCGAAAGCGCCAGCCGGGCGTTTTCCAGTTCCGCTTCCAGCAATCGTTCGCGCGCTTTCTCGCGCCGGTGCAGCGCCTGCACCTGGCTCAGTTCGCGGCGCATGGCCAGCAACGGCCCCTGTTCCTGTTGAAACAGCGATCGCATTTCCTGCCTGAGCCATTCCAGCGCCATTCGCTTGCCCTCTTGCCAGACCGATTTCGGCGCACTGGCGAAAACCACCATCCGGCGCCGGCCTAACGTTGCTATCGCAACCGCCATGCCAGCCCGTCGACGGCGCTAACGTGTTGATTGCATTGACAGGAAAGCCGTGAGGATGAAAGCCGGATCGGCAGAGCCGCTACCGATTGGCGAAATTCACCAACGCGATCGGCGACGCGAGGCCGCCGCAAAAAACAGAGCGGACACGGACCGGACGATTTTGGCTGGTATTGGCTGATGACAGGTTCTGCGGGTAAAGGGCGAAGCCGGCCCGTTGCTACTCAGGCCGGTTCGGTTTGCGCGGCTTCGACGGCGGCGAGCGCAGCGAACAGCACCTCGACACCGGCGCCCCGTTTGTGCGCCTGCTCCGACAGCACCCGGCGGAACAGCCGGCCGCCTTTCTGGCCGTGATACAGCCCGAGAATGTGCCGGCTCACATGCTGCAAACCACTGCCATGCGCGAGCTGGTAACGGGCGTATTCGGCAAATTCACGCAGCACCTCGGCGCGCGTGCGGACTGTGCCGTGATCACCGAACAAGCGCGCGTCGACCTCGGCCAGAAACCACGGGTTGTGATAGGCCTCGCGGCCGATCATCACGCCATCGACGTGTTGCAGATGCTGATCGATGGCCGACCACTGCGTGATGCCACCGTTGATGATGATTTCGAGCTGCGGAAAGGTTTGCTTGAGCCGGTACACCGTCTCGTATTGCAGCGGCGGGATCTCGCGGTTTTCTTTCGGACTCAGGCCACTCAGCCAGGCTTTGCGGGCGTGCACGGTAAAGCTGGTGCAGCCGGCGCCGGCAACGGTGTCGACAAAGCGCACCAGCTCATCCCAGGAATCCTTGTCATCGATGCCGATGCGATGCTTGACCGTGATCGGCACGTTCACCGCCGCGCTCATCGCCGCCACGCAGTCGGCGACCAATGGCGGCTCGGCCATCAGGCAGGCACCGAAGCGCCCTTCCTGCACCCGATCGGACGGGCAGCCGACATTCAAATTGATTTCGTCGTAACCGTAATCGACCGCGATGCGCGCGCACTGCGCCAGCTGCTTCGGATCGGAGCCGCCGAGCTGCAGCGCGACCGGATGCTCGAACTTGTCGAACTTCAGCTGGGCATCACGGCTGCCGTGCAGAATCGCGCCGCAGGTGACCATCTCGGTGTACAGCAGCGCGTGCTTGCTGATCAGCCGGAGAAAATAGCGGCAATGCCGATCGGTCCAATCCATCATCGGCGCGACGCTGAAGCGGCGGGAAAGCGGTGCGGTCACGGGTAATCGACTCCGGGGCCGGAACCCGGCCTGACAACAGGGCGCGTATGGTAGCGCCTCTGTCCGGCCGTTGCAGGCGGTAACAGCCTGTGATTTTACGGAAATCTTAGCAACGGCCCGGGCCACAAATCGGTAGCCTGCACGCCACTGGAGCTGCGCGCCGCCCCCGAGCCGGCACGCAGGTGCCGTTCTGGACCGGGCATGAGGCCCGGCCGGGATCGGACCCAGTTTGCTCGCAAAAGGAAACGAATCATGATGCCCGTCTTGTTTAGCAAATTGCTGTCGTGCTCTGCCTTGCCGGTTGCGGTGTTGCTGACCGGTAGTCTGCTGTTGCCGGTTACCGCCCACGCCGACAACAGCGCCGATATTGCCCGTGGCCGCTACCTCGTGACCATCGCCGGCTGCAACGATTGCCACACGCCCAACTATCCGGAAACCGCAGGTCAGGTACCGGAAGCGCAATGGCTGACCGGTTCGCAACTCGGCTGGAAAGGCCCGTGGGGCGTCAGCTACCCGGCCAATCTGCGGCTGTCGGTGCAGAACTACAGCGAGGATGCCTGGCTCAAACGCGCCTCCTCGCCGATGCTGCCGCCAATGCCGTGGTTCAACCTGCGCGACATGGAAGAGCGCGACAAACGCGCGCTGTATCGCTACATCAAGAGCCTGGGCCCGGCCGGCGAGCCGGCGCCGATCGCGCTAGCGCCCGGCGTTGAAGCCAAGACACCGGTCGTGAGCTTCTGAACCGCTGTGCGAAGCGTACGACAGGCACGCGTTGTATCGCTGCCGCAAACGCACCAGGCGCGGCCAGCAAACCGATGCGACTTGCTCGCCCCGGTGTCGAGGCGAAAACGCCGGTCGTGAGCTTCTGAACCGCTGTGCTATGGTTGCGGGACACCCCGGTGCCCGCAGCCATCGCCATGCACAAGCTCTACACCGCCGACAATCCGTTCGAAGCGCATCTGCTGCGCGGCTTTCTCGAAGCACACGGCATCAGTGTCCAGGTGCAGGGCGATATGCTGTTTTCCATGCGCGGCGAATTGCCGATGGGTTTCGATACGCTGCCGAGCGTCTGGGTGCTGCACGCCAGTGAAACGGCGCGCGCCGAATTGCTGCTGGAAGAGTGGCGCGCGCAGCCGCACAGCGTCGAACCGAACTGGCAATGCCAGCGCTGCGGCGAAGACTGCGAGGCCAGCTTCGATGCCTGCTGGTCCTGCGGCACGGTGCGCGCCTGAACGGCCCGAACCGTTTGCGATCTCACTGCACATTCACGCTGCGAACAAAGGCCGCCACTTTCGCTGCCAGCTGCTCGCGTTGGCGTCCGACCAACACACCGATATGACCTGCCGATAATCGCTCGACCTGCACTCGCTGCGCGGTCAATTCCGCTAACGCCAGTGATGAGGCCGGCGGCACAATGTGATCGTGATCGGCAATCAAAAGCTGCAGTGGTGTTTGCAAAGCGCCGAGTGGCAATGCTGACGACACGCCGGTCTGCTCACGTCGGCACAGGCTGTTGCGCTGATAGTACCGATCCAGATACGTCGCCAGTGCCGGCCCGCTGAGCAATGGCCCGCTGAGCAACCAATGTTCCAGCCGCAGAAAATGGCCGAGCGCGGTCGCCGAAACCGGTTGCTGCAGCAGCGACAGGTATTTGCCGGTGCGCAGGCTGTACGGCTTCAGATTCAGAAAGGCGAGATTGAGCGTGGCCGGCGAATGGGCCTGCAGGCTGGCGAGCGTGCTGGCCGGCACGGTTTGCGACCACGCCGACAGCCGATCCTCGGGGCGGTGAAAATCGATCGGCGTCACGGCCAGCGACAGCGAGGCGATCGCGCTGTCGCCCTGTGTCGTCTGATTCAGCCCCGTCTGATTCAGCGCCGCCTGATTCATTGCAAGCCGGAGCGCCAGCGTGCCGCCCTGACAGATGCCGAGCACCGCGACCCGTTGCTGCCGGCTCGCGGCACAGACCTGTTGCAGCGCCGGTTGCAGCAACTGGCTCAGATACGCGTCGAGCGACAAACCGTGCGCACCGCTGTCGGCCCAATCCAGTAGCCACACCGCCAAACCTTGCGCCTGCAGTGCCGCGACCAGCGATTGCGACGGGCTCAAATCCAGCACATCCGGCCGGTTGATCCAGGCATAGACGAGCAGGATGGGCGTGGCATCGGCCGCCGCCGGATAGCGATACAGGCGGGCGCCCTGTTGCTGCCAGTGCAGCGCACGTTGCCCCGGTTCGGCCGCTGCCGGTTGCAGCAACGCCTGCGCGGACAAACGGCCCGCTTGTTGCGCCATGGCCTGCAGTTCGTTTTGCCAATGGACCGGCAACGCTTGCTGCGCGGCGCGCTGCAAGGCACTGGCGTTGGCCGTGACCATGGCCTCGAATCCCGGCCAGCTGGCGGCGGCAAGCAGCTGTGCGGTTTCCGTCGCGGACAGCGCCTGCCAGCAGCGCTCGTGTTCGCGCTGCCAGATGCCCAGCACCGTCGCCAGCGACGGCAGATCGGCGTGCGCATCCGCGTCGACGGGGTGCGGATCCGTTTGCGCTTTGGGGTCCTGTTCTGGCACCTGCCGCGCGAGCACGCCGGCACGCCAGCGCGACCAGAGTTGCTGCAGAAGCGGCTGCCACGGGTGACCGGCAAACGCCGCCAGCACATCCGCGGTCGCGGTCGCCGATTGCAGACTCGTCGCCCACAGCGGCGCCATCGCAACCAACTGGCGCAGGCTTTGTTGCAACCGCCACGCGCACAACGCCGCGCTCGCTGCCGGCGTCAGCGCCGGCCCGCTTTGACCGAGCACCCAGGCGTCATCATCCGGCTGGACACCGAGCATCGCGAGCACGGCGGTCACCGGAGACAGTGGCAAAAGAGGGGTGGGATTTGGCGCTGACATGCCCGGCCAGTATAGCCGGGCATGTCCAGGGAACGCGCGCTTACAGCACGATGAAATCGTCGGGCAGAATCACGCCCGGCGAACCACCGCCACCGACTTCATCACGGGCGATCGCGGTGTAGATGCCGCCGGTTTCGACGCTGATCGCGAGCGGGCCAATCGCCGCGGTTTTGCTGCCGGTCGGCGTGATCACCACGTCGCAGTCGCCGGCCGGCAACGACACATCACCGGTTTCCGCCCTGAACGGCACGTTGCCGAAATTCGGCGTGACCGTATGCCGATCGGTACCCGGTGCGACGACATAAATATCGACCGCACCGGCCGCCGGACTGCCGCGCACCAGCCGCAGCCGCGCTTCGGTGGCAATGCGGCGCGGCTTGTCGGTCCGCAGCAGCGGCTCGATGCTGGCGCGTTCACCGACGGCCAGCACGCGGCTGACACTGCCAGCGGCCAGATCGAGATCAGCAGCGATGGCGACGATGGCATTGCCGTATCGGCGGCAACCTTGACGTTGTGGAACGGTCAGCCAGCCGAACCGCAGCTTGGCCGCGGACGACGTGGTCATCGATTTATGACATGACGGCGTTACCGCCTGTGATCATCGGCATTTTCCCGCGCACAACAGCTGGCGATCAGGGCCTGGCTACAGGGGACAATCAGGAAAACGATCACCGGTCGGGCGAAGCCCGGGGAAAAACCCAAGCAACGGTGCAGTGCCGGCCGCCGCCATGTGCGCGGGTGATCCGGCACCGGTGGCTTGACGTAAGACAGGGCAAGGTAAATCGACTTGGACCCTGCCCGATGGCAAGCCACAACAACCGCGAGTCCCGGCCGGGCTACAATGGGGCTTCCTCTCCTGCCGCCCGGTTTGCGCCACGCATGGTCGTCAACAACGTCGACAAGGGTAAGGCCGACACCTTCGCCGCTTGCCTGGAGCGCGTCGCCCGCGAGCGCTGCACCGAGGCGTTCGCCACGCTGTTCCAGTATTTCGGCCCGCGCATCAAGGCCTATTTCGTCCGGCTCGGCGCCGATGCCGCATCGGCCGAAGAACTGACCCAGGACACCATGCTGCTGGTCTGGCGCCGCGCCGAGACCTACCAGAGCAGCAAGGCGGGCGTCAGCACCTGGATGTTCACCATCGCCCGCAACCGTTACATCGATGCCAAGTGCCGGCGCATTGGCCCGACCGAACTGTTGCCGGTCGATGATCTGTGGCCGGTGCTGGAAGACGACGCGATGCCGACCGACGAGCAGGCCGATCTCATCCTGCGTGGCGGTGAATTGCGACTGTCGCTGGCGCAGCTGCCACCGGCGCAAGCCGAAGTGATCGAAAAAGCCTATTTCGAAGACAAGTCCCACCAGGAAATCGCCACCGAGCTCGGTGTGCCGGTGGGAACCGTGAAGTCACGCATCCGGCTCGCCCTGCAGCGGCTGCATGCCAGTTTTGCCCAAGGGTAAGTGCTATGGCTGTCACCCATCATCCGCATGCCGATTGGCTGCTCGCTTATGCCAGCGGCCACATGCCGAGCGCCCAGGCACTCGCAACGGCGTGTCATCTGTCCGGCTGCGCCATCTGCCGGCAACAACTGAGTTCGCTCAATGCGCTCGGCGGTGGCCTGCTCGAGCAATTGCCGCCGACCACCTTGGCAAGCGACAGCTGGCAGAAAATGCTGCGCCGCCTGGAACAGGACCAAGCCGCGCCGGTGGCACCGGTTGCTGTCCCCTTGGCGGCGTCGCCGCGCGCGGGTACTGGCGCGTTGCCGGCGCCGCTGCACAAGCTGTTGCCGGATGGCCTGCCGCGCAAATGGACCCGGCTCAGTACCAGCCTGAAACAGGCGACGCTGAAAGAATTGCCGGACGGCACCCTGATCGCGCTGCATCACATCCGCGCCGGCGGCAAAGTGCCGCAGCACACCCACGAAGGCACCGAGATCACGCTGGTGCTGAACGGTTCGTTTTCCGATCAGCGCGGGCTGTATCAGGATGGCGACTTTCTGGTCGTCGACGAAACCGTCGATCACACCCCGACCGCAGTGGAGAACGAAGACTGCCTCTGTCTCACGGTGCAGTCGGCGCCGCTGCGCCTGACCGGCCCGATCGGCCGCTGGTTCAACCCGCTGATCCGGGCACTGCGTTGACCGCGCGCAGGGCATAACTGCACCAAAACAAACGGCGCCTGACGCGCCGCTTGTTTTTTTGTCCGCAACAACGCGGTGCTCACACCCGGAAATGACCGACCTCGGTTTGCAACGCCGTCGAATAGCCGGACAGCTGCTTGCCGGTTTCCGCACCGGCCTTGGCGGCGTCGGCGCTGCGGCTGGCAGTGCCGCGGATCGTTTCGACACTGCGCGCGATCTCATCCGTCACGGCCGTCTGCTCTTCCGCTGCCGTCGCGATCTGGGCGTTCATGTCGGTCAGCTTCAGAACCGACTCGGTGATTTGCCGCAACGACTGTTCGGCCGCTTGGGCCCGGCTGACCGTGGTGTCGGCTTTGGCTTTGCCACGCTCCATGATGCTGACGGCATTGCGGGCGCCGCTTTGCAGGCTCTGGATCATCGACTGGATTTCGTGCGTACTCTGCTGGGTACGCGCGGCCAGCGTGCGCACCTCATCGGCGACCACAGCGAAACCACGGCCCTGCTCGCCGGCACGCGCCGCCTCGATCGCGGCATTGAGCGCCAGCAAATTGGTTTGCTCGGCAATGCTCTGGATCACGTCGAGCACCTTGCCGATATTGGCCGTTTCCAGCTCAAGCTGATGAATGGTGCCAGCGGCGCCGCTGACGTCACTGACCAGATCTTCGATGGCCTGCACGCTCTGACGCACCACGGCACGGCCCTCCTTGGCGTCGGCATCGGCACTTTGTGCGGCGCTGGCCGCGGCTGACGTGGTGTGTGCGATCGACTGCACGGTGCTCGACATTTCGTGCACCGCCGTCGCGACCTGCTCAGTCGCCCGATGTTGCTCAGCGGTCAACTCACCGGCCTGACGGGTGATGCCGGCCAGCTGGGTGGCCGCCTGGCCAACCTGATTGGCGTGACCGATAACCCGCTGCAAGGTTTGCTGCAATTTGGCGACAAACTGGTTGAAGGCATTGGCAACCTGGCCAAGCTCATCACGGCTCTGGACATCGAGGCGCTGGGTCAGATCGCCATCGCCGTGGGAAATGTCTTCAATGCGACTGAGCAGGCTCGCCAGCGGTCGCACCACCATCGGCGGAAACAGCACCGCCAGCAACAGGCAGATACCGAGGCCGATAATCAGGACCATGCTTTGCAGCGCGGCGCTGCTGTCGCGCGTGGCCAGCACCGCGTCGTCGGCGGCCTTGGCTTCGTCCATGATCAGCCCGCCCATCCGATCGATGGCATCGCGCGTCTGCTGAAATTCGGTTTCCGCCCGACCGACTGCGCTGCTGTCACCGCTGCCGGCGATGAGGCCATCGGCAAGCTGCTTCCAGCGGGCAAACGCCTGCTCGAAATTGCGCAGCTCGGTCTGGATCTCGCGCTGCGCCGGATGCAGCGCCGCGGCTTTCTGAACCCGTTCACGCGCCTGGCTCGCGTTCTCGCTGTAATCGCTGCGATGGCTGTTGGCATCACCAAGACCGGCCAGCACCGCGCGTTCTGCCACCAGCGCCTGATACAGATCGCGATCTGCCTCCAGCACCAGATTGACGCTCGGCAACAAGCGGCCGGACACATCATTGGCGAGCGCGCCCATTTGCGCACTGGCGCGCATGCCGAGCCAGGTCATGATGATCAGCATCAGTGCCAGCAACACAATCGGCGCAAGCAGCTTGCGCCGGAATGGCCAGTCGCGAAATCCGAGCATGGCGACGTCCTCCTTGGCAGGAACCGTCCGGCAAGTATAGGTACGTTTGTCTAATTGAACATTCGAGCTGCGCCGAACCGGTGCAATGGCATCGGCGCCAAAGCCGATGCCAGCGAAGCGGCAAAAATTTGCCGCTTTACAACACCGGCAGCATGAGCAGCGTGAACCTGCGGCAAACGCGCCGAACCCTTGGCCGCGGCCGCCGGCTCAGTAGCCTTTCACGGAATAGTCGACAGTGAATTCCAGATGGTCGATGCGGCGCACTTCGGTCTCGATGCGGCCGTCTTTGTGCAGCCGCAACAACCGATAGCCGGGGCTTTCGGTGTCAGCCTGGAAATCTTCCGAGTGCGGTTTGAACTGCACGCAAGTGGATGGCGTCGCCAACAAGCGGATACCGTCCTGCTCGCGATCAAACGCCTGATGGATGTGGCCCCAGAGTATGGCGGCTTTCGCTTTGTGCGCCTGCAGCATGGCCAGCAGCGGTTCGGGATTGTTCAGGCCGATGGTATCAAGCCAGAAGCAATCGACCGGCACCGGATGGTGGTGCAAGACCACCAGCGCATGATGATTCGGGTATTCCTGGAGCGCCTGTTCGACCAACGCCAGTTGATCCTCTTTCAGCTTGCCATAGACCCGGCGCGGCACCATCGAGTCGAGCAGAATCAGCTGCCAGTTGCCAACCAGAATGCGCTTGGCTGCCGACCAGTTGCCGCCGACCAGCTCGCTGGCCATCAGCGCCGGTTCATCGTGATTGCCGGGGATCCAGAACGCCGGCATGGCAAAGCGATTGACGCCATCGCGCAGGCGCTGATACGACTCCGGCGTGCCGTCCTGGGACAGATCGCCGGTCGCCAGCAGCAGATCCTGCGCCGGCAGTGTGGCAATGTCATCGAGCACGGCGTCCAGGCTGAACGCCGTCTGCAAACCGAGCAGCTTGCCGCCGTCGTCCTTGAACAGGTGGCAGTCGGTGATCTGGACGAACTCGACCACCTCCGCCTGTCGTGGGGTGACGGTGTGAACGGGGACAGATCCTTGTCGCATTCAGAGCGCTCCGGTGCGCGCCGCTGCCGGCCGCACAGCCAATGACCGGATGCAATGCACGGGCACGCGCCGGCGCTGGCAGGAGGCCAGCCAGTCAGTCAGAAAATCGGTGACCCGCTGTTTTTCGTCGCGCTGTGCCATCTGTGCATTCGGGTAGGGATAGACACCCTGCATCACCCGTCGGTCGTGCCACTGTAGCACTTCCGCCAAACGGGCATCATGGTACAAACGCACATTCATGCGCCGTACACCGGACAGCCAGTGTGACGCACTGCCCAATGCGTTCGGATCCAGTTCCTGCACCCGCAAGGTCGTGGTGTACCGGTCTACGTCCAGCGTGATGAGTTCAAGCGCCCGCTTGCCGCCGGGCCGACCGACCACGTCGCCGACCGCCAGCAAGGCCGTCAGCGTCCGGTAATTGCGTTCGCAGCCAGCCAGTAACCGGTCGAGATCCGGCACATAACGGCGCTGCGGTTGTTGGGCTCGAAACAGCACGCTGTTCATGTCGGCAACCTTAGCGCGAAACCCGGGGCTTTGCGAATAGGCGGCAACGAAGGTTGCGATTACCAGTCGACGCCATGGATGCGCAACCACTGCAAGGCCAGCACCGTCATGGCGTTCTCGATATGGCCGGCGTCGAGCCAGTCGAATGCGGTCTGGCGCGGGACCACATGGACACGGATGTCCTCATGCTCGTCCGGCAGGCCGCCATGGCCGGCCAATGCCGAGGCGTCGACCTTGGCGGCATAGACATGGAACACCTCGTTACAGCAGCCGGGAGTCGTGAAGAACCGGCCGACAAAATGCAGTGACGACACCGTGCAACCGGCCTCCTCCATCGCCTCGCGCCGGGCGATCTCGTCCGGCGGCAGCTCCTTGTCCAGCATGCCGGCGACCATCTCCAGCTGCCAGGGCGTGCGCTCACTGGCCAGCGCGCCGATCCGAAACTGCTCGACGAACACCACGGCATCGAGTTTCGGGTCGTACAGCAACACTGACACCGCGCCGCGGGTGATGAACACTTCCCGCGTTACCGGCTCGCTGACGCCACCGGCGAAACGTTTGTGTTGAAAAACGAATTTCTCGGCGCGGAAATAGCCACGATACAAATCACTGCGCTCAAGGATCTGGTAATCGTCGTGCTGAAACTGCGGCTTCACGCGGAGCGCTCCCTCTCTAGGTGATAAAGCGATGGTGATACGGCCCTGAAAACACCATCACGGCGATAACCGGCCCACAAACGATCGCGGCATGGTCAAACAGCAAGAACGTTAGACGGCCTGCGCCATGTAACGGGCGCCGTCACCGTACTGCTGCAACTTGCCTCGCAGTGCCCGGTCAGCGCGGATCGACTCAAAGCCACAGGCCTGCCAGTAGCCGACCGCCTGCTTCAAGGCAGTCAGCGCCATCCGGTCAAAACCGGCTGCCTGCGCGCATTGCTGCACCTGCGCCAGCAGCCGCTGGGCCAGTCGCTGGCCACGGGCGCGCTCGGCGACGACCAGATCATGCAGATACCAGCAGTCGGCCGGCGCGGTGGCATCCAGCGCGGCGCCAATGGCCGGCGGCTGCAACCAGCGGCCCGGGTGCGAGAACACATAGCCGCAGACGTCATCAGCCGCTTCAGCAACAAAACAGCCGGCCGGGCAACATGTCAGCTTGCGCAGAAATTCCGCCGCCGTCTCCAGTACGACCTCGTGATAGGCCTCGGCCTGCAGCCGCAAGACCGCGGCAATATCCGACGCCTCCATAGGCCGAATGAGCGTTCGCGCACTCGTCTGATGAATCGACATTCACAGAACCTGTAAACCGTTAGGGATGCTCTGATTAAGTCTGAAATCAAAATGCCCTTGTCACCCCGGCGAAAGCCGGGGTCCACTTTTGCCGGTGAAAATGGATACCGGCTTTCGCCGGTATGACAGCCTCCTGACTTGAACCGAGTTTCCTTAGAGCCGCTACCGACAGAATCTATCCGCTCAACACCGATGTCCGCTCAAGCCTTGTTGAACACGTCTGCGCCCGACTCGCGGAATTCGCGCGCCTTTTCCTGCATCGCGGCCTCGACCTCGCTGTCGATGGTCTGGGTGTGGATGGTTTCCAGGCCTTTCTCGGCGGCGTAGTCGCGCACGTCCTGGGTGATTTTCATCGAACAGAACTGCGGCCCGCACATCGAGCAGAAATGGGCGGCCTTGTGCGCGTCTTTCGGCAGCGTTTCGTCGTGGAATTCGCGGGCGGTGTCCGGATCCAGCGCCAGGTTGAACTGATCTTCCCAGCGGAATTCGAACCGCGCTTTCGACAGCGCATTGTCGCGCACCTGCGCGCCCGGATGGCCTTTGGCCAAGTCAGCCGCGTGGGCGGCGATCTTGTAAGCGATCACGCCATCCTTGACGTCTTTCTTGTTCGGCAGGCCGAGGTGTTCTTTCGGCGTTACGTAGCAGAGCATCGCGGTGCCGAACCAGCCGATCATCGCGGCGCCGATGGCGCTGGTGATGTGGTCGTAGCCCGGGGCGACATCGGTCGTGAGCGGTCCCAGCGTGTAGAACGGCGCTTCGTGGCAGAGCTCCAGCTGCTTGTCCATGTTCTCTTTGATCAGATGCATCGGGACGTGGCCGGGGCCTTCGATCATCGTTTGGACATCATGCTTCCAGGCGATTTTGGTCAGCTCGCCAAGCGTTTTCAGTTCGCCGAACTGGGCTTCGTCGTTGGCATCGTAAATCGAGCCCGGGCGCAGGCCATCGCCGAGCGAGAAGCTGACATCATAGGCCTTCATGATTTCGCAGATCTCTTCGAAATGCGTGTACAGGAAGTTCTCTTTGTGGTGGGCGAGGCACCACTTGGCCATGATCGAACCGCCGCGCGAAACGATGCCGGTCATCCGCTTGGCGGTCAGCGGCACATAGCGCAGCAGCACGCCGGCGTGAATGGTGAAATAATCGACGCCCTGCTCGGCCTGCTCGATCAGCGTGTCGCGGAAAATATCCCAGGTCAGTTCTTCGGCCTTGCCGCCGACTTTTTCCAGCGCCTGGTAAATCGGCACGGTGCCGACCGGCACCGGCGAGTTGCGGATGATCCACTCGCGGGTTTCGTGAATGTTTTTGCCGGTGCTGAGATCCATCATCGTATCGGCGCCCCAGCGGATGCCCCAGACCAGCTTCTCCACTTCTTCCTCGATGCTGGAACCAAGCGCCGAGTTGCCGATGTTGCCGTTGATCTTCACCAGGAAGTTGCGGCCGATGATCATCGGCTCCAGTTCCGGGTGGTTGATGTTGGCCGGAATGATCGCGCGGCCGCGCGCCACTTCGTCGCGGACAAATTCCGGCGTGATCAGCTTCGGAATGGCAGCGCCAAACGACTGGCCCGGATGCTGTTTCAGCAGCATCGCTTCACGTACCGCTTCGATGCGCGAATTCTCGCGAATGGCGATGTACTCCATTTCCGGCGTGATGATGCCTTTACGGGCGTAATGCATCTGGCTGACGTTGGCACCGGCCTTGGCCCGGCGTGGCGTGTGCAGGAACTCGAAGCGCATGTGCTTGAGCGAGGCATCGTTGTTGCGCTCGCGACCGTAGCGCGAGCTGAAATCGCTCAGCAGCTCGGTATCGCTGCGCTCGTTGATCCAGCCTTCGCGCAGCCGCGGCAGACCACGGCGGATATCGATGTTGGCAGTCGGGTCGGTATACGGACCCGAGCTGTCGTAAACGGTGATCGCGGAATTGGCTTCCGGGCCGCGTTCGGTCGGCGTATCGGTGACGCTGATTTCGCGCATCGGCACCTGCAGGTCCGGGCGGCTGCCGGTCACGTAGATTTTGCGCGAGCGCGGAAACGGGCGGGTGCAATCCTCGGAGACGGTGGCGGTCTGGGCGAGAAATTGGTCCGGCATGGCATTCATCAGCAACAACCTCGGGAAGGGCGACAGGCGAACGACCGGCAAACGCCGGGCGGCGGGTGGTCTTTACGGCAGGCGGCCATCATACCGAGCGGGTGCCAACCCCGGCAAACCGCAGGGCTTTTTGCCGGGGTTTTGCTGCGGAAATCCGGCCACTGCCGGTGGCCGTTGACCGGGCGCAAAGCGGCCGCAGATAACGCGCCGGTGGCCGGCAGAAACGCCGTAAACGGCTGCGAAATGCCCACAATCTGTTACACTTGCCGCCTTGTTTGTCGCCCCCCCGACTCCTAACCTGCCGGCCAATGTGCAGGCGTGCCCGGGGTGGGTGCGGAACCTCCGGTTGTTGTCCGGCAGCACGGTCGGCAATGACCCCAACCACCAGCCCGAACGCCATGAACATCGAAAAAGCCCGCTTCAATATGGTCGAGCAACAAGTCCGTCCGTGGGACGTCCTGGACGGCCGCGTGCTGGACCTGATGGCCAGCCTGCCGCGCGAACAGTTTGTCCCGAGCGAATACCAGTCGCTGGCCTTCGCCGATGTCCGGGTACCGCTCGGCCACGGTCAGGAAATGATGCCGCCGCGGGAAGAAGGCCGGCTGTTGCAGGCCCTGAATGTTCAGCCGGGCGACACCGCGCTGGAAGTCGGTACCGGCAGCGGCTACGTCACTGCGCTGCTCGCCAGCTCGGCGCGTCAGGTGTACAGCGTCGACATCGTGCCGGAGTTCATCACCAGTGCCCAGGCCAAGCTCAGCAGCCTGAACCTCGGCAGCAAGGTGACGCTGGAAGTCGGTGATGCCTCGGCCGGCTGGGACCACTACGGTCCGTATGACGTGATTGCCATTACCGGCTCGCTGGTCAAAGTGCCGGACAGCTTCAAGCGCAGCCTGAAAATCGGCGGCCGGCTGTTCTGCATTGAAGGTGACCTGCCGGCCATGACGGCCAAACTGATCACCCGCACCGGTGACCAGACCTGGACCGAGGAAAGTCTGTTTGAAACCGTGGTGCCGCGTTTGATCAACGCCCCGCAAAGCCCGCAGTTCCAGTTCTGATTCAGTGGCGTCCGCCGGGCGCCGGGGTCTTGAACAGCACCGGCGCCGCCTTCATAACAGCCTTTTCTGCCAAGAAGCGTGTCAGCGGAAACGATCTGTCACGCTTCGACAAACGATTTGTCGGCCCGTTGCGTCGATACTGTCGGTATCGGTAACGGGCTGAGAGCCTGCCGGCCCTTCGGCAGGCACCGTTAATGCCAGATTGAAGACTGAACCAAGAAGGAAAACCTGATGTTCAAGCGCACGCTCAAGCACGCCCTGACGCCCGTAGCCGCCACCCTCACCCTATTGCTCAGCGCCCCGAGCCAGGCGGAAAACCTGCTCGATGTCTACCGCGCCGCGCTGCAGAATGATCCGACTTTCCTCGCTTCCGAAGCGCGTGCCAATGCAGCAAAAGAAGGCATTACCATCGCCCGTTCAGCACTGCTGCCGCAGATCAGCGGAACCGTAACGAAGGGGCGTAGCGAACAGGAAACGACTGGCAGTGAAGTGCTCAGTGGTACCGTTTTCCCCGGCGACCCAAGCGAAACCACCACCAATAGCGACGGTGTCAGGCTTGACCTCAACCAAGAGATCTATGACCACAGCACGTGGATTGGACTATCACAAGCCAGGAAACGCGCAGAGCAAGCAGAACTTGGCTACAAAGGCGAGTTACAGAGTTTGGTCGTGCGTGCATCGGAGGCCTACTTCAACGTACTGTCTGCCCAAGACGGCGTCCAACTCGCGCAATCTGAGCTTGAATCGATTGGCAAGCAGCTGGAGCAAACCAAACAGCGCTTCAACGTCGGCTTGATTGCCATTACCGATGTACATGAGGCGCAGGCGCGTTACGACCAGGCACAAGCCAATATGATTTCGGCGCAAAACACGTTGGATAATGCCAACGAATCGCTGCGTCAGATCACCGGGGATTACTACAGCAGCATAAGCCGACTTAAAACAGATCTTCCCCTGACCTCACCAGAACCTGCGAGCGCAGATGACTGGGTCAAGGTCGCACAGGAAAACAATCTGAGCTTGTTGGCTCAGCGCTTGGCCGTCGAAGTTGCCCGCGATGAAGTAAAGCGGCAGCGGGCCGGTCATTATCCCACGCTCGATCTGAACGCTTCCTACTCTGACAATGACTCAGACGGCGACACCGCTACGACTGACATCAACACCGGCATAGTGACAGAATCCGGGTTCGAAAATGGCAGAGAGACAAAGTCGATTGGGCTTACGCTGTCCGTGCCGATTTTCTCCGGCTTCCGCACCAGCGCCTCGACCGACCAGGCCGCGGCGAATTACGTTGTTGCCGCGCAGGACATGGAAAAGCAGCACCGCCAGACCGTGCGCGATGCCCGCAGTGCGTATCTGGGTCTGCAGGCGGCGATCAGCTCGGTCAAAGCGCTGACCCAAGCCGAGATTTCGGCGCAGAGCGCCTTGGAAGCGACGCAGGCCGGTTTTGAAGTGGGCACGCGGACCATCGTCGATGTGCTGCAAGCGACCTCGAACCTGTATCAGGCCAAGCGCAATCTGTGGCGTGCCCGCTACGATTACGCACTGAACGTGCTGCGCCTGAAAGCGGCCTCCGGTACCTTGGTCGAGGAAGATCTGGTCAAGGTCAACAGCTGGCTGGAATAAGCCATTGTGGAAAGAAACAAAAGCGCGCTTCGGCGCGCTTTTGCTTTTCTGCGCGGGCAATCGCCCGTTTCCTGCCGAAAAACAATGATCAGCATGGGTTGGCGCAAGCGCATCGCCGAAAAATCTGCACGCGACACGGAAACACTCTGGCCATTTCATTGATGCGCAGACAAGCTTCGGACAAATGTTTTCCCATACAGTCCGATACAAAAGACAAACACAATTCTACAAAGCCGCGATTTCTTTCTTTTTTTGTCACATCATCGTCACGTAGCGATTGCTTCCTTATGAGCAGCGGTGATATCAAACGGCGTCGCCGCAAGTGGGTAGTCTGTGGCGACCGAGGAGGCGTTGTCGGCAAACAGGCATCAACAAGGTGCCGAACGGCAACGAGAGACAGAACAAACACCCACAGAGGTTCACCCATGAAGCACCGCTCACTGCTCAGCCTTGCGCTGACCGGCAGTCTGCTGGCCGCTGGCAGCGTCCACGCCGCAGATGATCTTTTTCTCTCTCACCAAACCAGTACCAAAGCCGCCAGTGCCCGTGATCTGGTGCAGCTCAACCGGCTGAAAGCCGATCGCAAAGTCGAAGCGCTGAATGAAGGTCTGCGCGCACGCGCCGCCCTGAACAACAGCAAAGAGCTGCTCCTGAATCTGATGACCGGGGTCGCCGCCAATGCCAAGCTCAAGAAGAGCTACCGCACTGCCGACGGCGGTGAAGTCTGGATTGGCGATGTCCAGAACCTCAGCAAGCGTGCCGGTCGCAGCGGTGATGAAGCGATTCTGGTGCAGCGCAATGGGCTCGTGACCGGTAGTGTCCGGATGAACGGCAAGCTGTTCAGCATTCGCCCGCTGAGCAATGGCGATCATGTCGTCGCCAAAATCGACGAGAGTCAGTTCCCGGCCGATCACCCGGAAGGTGAATATGCATCGATGTTCGATGCCGTGCAGCGCCAGGCCGATCGGCAGCTGAACAAGATCAGCGCCAGCACTGTCGGCAGCAACAATGTCGGCATCGCGGCCAACACCACCATCCGGTTGTTGGTCAACTACACCCAGGGCGCTGCCGCCGCGGTCACCGACATCAACAGCCTGATCGATCTGGCCATGGCGGAAACCAACCAGGGTTATGCCAACTCCGGCATCAACATCACCATGGAGCTGGCGGCGAAATCGCAGGTCACTTACACCGAGTCGAGCAGCATCACCACTGACCGCGATCGCTACGCCGGCAAGACCGACGGCTACATGGACAGCATCCACAGCCAGCGTGACAACGTTGCTGCCGATATCGGCGTGCTGGTGCTGAACAACAGCGAAGCCTGCGGTATCGCCAAAGCGATTGGTGCCACCGAGTCGAGCGCGTTTGCGGTCGTGCACTATGACTGCGCCACCGGCTATTACTCGTTCGCGCACGAAATCGGCCACCTGCAGGGTGCCCGTCACGACCCCGCGGCCGATCCGACCACTACGCCGTATGCCTATGGCCACGGCTATCGCGCGCCGAACAGCGCCTGGCGCACCGTGATGGCGTACAACTGCAGCAGCGGTTGCCCGCGCATCAACTACTGGTCGAACCCGAACCGGACCTACACCGATGGTCAGGTGATGGGCACGACCTCGCAGTCGAACAACGCCCGCGTGCTGAATGAAACCGCCGCCACCATGGCTGGCTTCCGCGGCACCACGCCGCCACCGAGCGAAAGCTACAGCAACACCGCGGATTACAACATTCCGGACAACAACACGACTGGCGTGCAAAGCCCGATCAGCGTGCCGACCTCCGGTGCCGCCGGTACCGTCACCGTAGACGTCAATATCGTGCACCCGTACATCGGTGACTTGATCGTCGATCTGATTGCCCCGGATGGCAGCGTCTACAACCTGCACAACCGGACCGGTGGCAGCGCTGACAACATCGTCAAGAGCTACACGGTCAGCGCCGCCAGCAGCGAACAGAAGAACGGCAGCTGGAAACTGCGCGCCCGTGACCGCGCGGCCTCGGACGTCGGCTACATCAATTCGTGGACGCTGAAATTCAACTGAGCGTCAAACGCGAGAGACGTCATGCCGTAGAACAAAAGGCCAGCAATGCTGGCCTTTTGTTTTTCCAGCGTTCACCGCGCCGGCTTATTGCTGCGCGATCGCACCGGGTTCGAAACCGGCCTCGGCAATCGCGGCGCGAATGTCCTGCACGGACAGATCGCCGGCGATCTTGACCTGCTTCTGCGGCAGGTCGACCTGCACGATCGCCTCCGGATCCCGTTGCTGGATGGCGCGGGTCACCGCGCGGGCGCAATGACCACAAGTCATGCCGTTGACGTTGGCGGTATACATGACAGAACTCCTCATACGCTCGGACCGCAGTGGTCCGGTTCGGCCGGCAGTGTCCGGCTTGCCACGGCGACAGGGTCAAGCGACCGGCGCTGGCAATTTTTCGGATCCGGGCCGGTTGAATGACTGGAACCGGTTAAAGGGTTGCGCATTCTAGCGAGCCCTGCCTTGCGCCGGGACAAGCCGGAGTGGACTGGGCGAACAGCCCGCCCAAGCGGCGCTGCAAAATCCGCTTGACCTTGCCACAATGTCAAGGCTGACAGTGGCGTCCAACGGGTAGCAAACCCTCTGGAGGTCGCCATGAATGCAGTCTGTGAAATCCCCGCCGGCCTGGCCGCTGACGTGCCTGCGGCCGGCCAAGTCGAGGTTCCGATGCCAAACAGCCTGTCGCTGCCGATTGTCGGCATGACCTGCGCCAGCTGCGTCGGCCGGGTCGAAAAGGCGCTGGCCAAGGTCCCGGGCGTGCGGACGGTCAGGGTGAACCTCGCCAATGAAACGGCCTATCTGGACACCGAGCCGGGCGTCCGGCGCGAACAGTTGGTCACCGCCGTGGTCGACGCCGGCTATGACGTGCCGGCCGCCGCCCCAGCGGCAACAGGAACAACCACGACCGTCAACCTGGCAATCGGCGGCATGACCTGCGCCAGCTGCGTCGGCCGGGTCGAGAAAGCCTTGAAAGGCGTGGCTGGCGTGCTCGCTGCCTCAGTCAACCTCGCCAGTGAAACCGCCTCCGTCAGCCTGGCCGCCGGCGCCAATGTCAGCGCGCTGCTGAGCGCGGTGAAGGATGCCGGCTACGAGGCCAGCGTCAAGACCAGCGAACCGGTTGCGAGCCAGGCTGCTGCTGCCGACAGCGACAAGACCGCGCGGGAAAAACGCGCCGTGCTCATCGCGGCGCTGCTGTCGCTGCCGCTCGTCATACCGATGGTCGGTGATCTGTTCGGCCAGCACTGGATGCTGAACGGCTGGCTGCAACTGGCCTTGGCAACGCCGGTGCAATTCTGGCTCGGCGGCCGCTTCTACCGGGCCGGCTGGAAAGCGTTGAAAGCGAAAGCCGGCAACATGGATCTGCTGGTGGCGATCGGCACCAGCGCCGCGTTCGGCTTGTCGCTTTACCACCTGTTCTTCGTCAATCACGGTCCGCACACCGTGTTGTATTTCGAAGCCGCCGCCGTGGTCATCACGCTGGTGCTGCTCGGCAAATACCTGGAAGCGCGCGCCAAGCGGCAAACCACCGAAGCGATCCGGGCGCTGGCGGCGCTGCGGCCGGACACGGCACGGGTCGTGCGCGATGGTCGTGAGCAGGAAGTGGCGATTGCCGACGTCGCGGTCGGTGATCGCGTCGTCGTCAAACCGGGCGAACGCATCCCGGTCGATGGCGTCATCGCCGACGGCGCCAGCCATGTCGACGAATCGCTGATCACCGGCGAGAGCCTGCCGGTCGCCAAAGCGGTCGGTGATCGCGTCACCGGCGGCGCCATCAATGGCGAAGGTCTGCTGCAGCTGACCACGACGGCCGTCGGCACCGAAACCGTGCTCGCCCGCATCATCCGCATGGTCGAAACTGCGCAAGGCGCGAAAGCGCCGATCCAGCGTCTGGTTGACAAAGTCAGCGCCGTGTTCGTGCCGGTGGTGATCGCGATTGCGCTGCTGACGTTCGCCGGCTGGTGGCTGTACAGCGGTGATGTCGAAAGCGCGATTCTGAACGCCGTTGCCGTGCTCGTGATCGCCTGTCCGTGTGCGCTCGGCCTCGCGACACCAGCGGCCTTGATGGCCGGCACCGGCATCGCCGCCAAGCACGGCATTTTGATCAAAGACGCCGAAGCGCTCGAGATCGCCCACCGCGTGCAAGTCGTTGCCTTCGACAAGACCGGCACGCTGACACTCGGCAAACCGCAAGTCGTTGCAATCGAACTGCCTTTGTTGACCAGCCGCGCCACCGAACGGAAAGAAATTCTGGCGCTCGCTGCCGCGCTCAACCAAGGCAGCGAACACCCGCTGGCGAAAGCGATGCTGGCCGCCGCCGAAGTGGAGTTTGTGTCGGTACCGGAAGCGAACAACATTCGCGCGCTGCCGGGTCGCGGCATTGCCGGCAGCGTTGGCTTGCTCGATTTGCGCCTCGGCAGCGGCCGCTTGATGCAAGAACTTGGCATTGATACCAGCGCGTTGCAAAGCCGCGCCCTGGCGCTCGCCGGTCAGGGTTATACCTGCTCGTGGTTGGCGGTGGCGGGCGACAGACCGCGTCTGCTCGGCCTGGTCGCGTTCGGTGACACGCTGAAACCGGAATCGGCGCCGGCCATCACCGGTCTGAACGAGCGCGGCATTCGCACCGTGCTGATCACCGGCGACAATGTCGGCGCCGGTAATGCAGTCGGCGCCAAGCTCGGCATCAGTGAAGTGCTGGCCGATGTCTTGCCGGCCGACAAGGCAGCACAAGTCAACGCGCTGCAACACCCTGTGCATGCCTCGGCCCCGATGAGCGCGCACAACCGGAAGATCGTGGCAATGGTCGGCGACGGCATCAATGATGCGCCGGCGCTCGCGGCTGCCGATGTCGGCATCGCGATGAGTACCGGCACCGATGTCGCGATGCACACGGCCGGCATCACGCTGATGCGCGGCAACCCGCTCCTGGTGCTCGATGCCATCGACATCTCGCGCCGCACCTATCGCAAGATCCAGCAGAATCTGTTCTGGGCGTTCATCTACAACATCATCGGTATTCCGCTGGCCGCTTTTGGCCTGCTGAACCCGGTGCTGGCCGGCGCGGCGATGGCCTTTTCCAGCGTCAGTGTGGTAACCAATGCGCTGCTGCTGAAGCGCTGGCGGCCAGCCGCTGATCGCAAGCCGGGAGGTGCATCATGATGTGGCTGATGTACCGGCCGGCGGCGGCCAGCGCGAACGAAGCGTCAGACAAAACACCGGACCTTGGCAAGAGCAAAGACCACGAACCGGTCCGGTTCAATGAGCGCGAGCTCGCACTGCTCGCGGACTTGCTGCAAGCCCGCCTGGCGGTGCCGCACAAACAACCGGACCCGCAGTCCACCACGGTTATCGAGGAGCGTGCCGCATGAACATCGGACAGGCCTCAAAAGCCACCAACGTTTCGGCCAAGATGATTCGCTATTACGAAAGCATCGGCCTCATCCCGAAAGCCCTGCGCTCGATCGCTGGCTACCGCCATTACAGTGATGCGGATCTGGGCGCACTGCGCTTTATCCGCAGCGCCCGCAATCTCGGCTTCTCGCTGGAAAAAATCAGCGAACTGCTGAAACTGTGGCGCAATGAACAGCGCCCGAGCGCGGAAGTGAAAGCAGTGGCGGAGAAACACATCGTTGAGCTGAACCAGCAGATTGAAGAGCTGATCCGGATGCGCGATTTCCTGCAGCAGGTCGCCAACGCCTGTCCCGGCAGCGACGATCCGTACTGCCCGATTCTGCAAGAACTGGCGCAGGAACCGCACTGTCACCACAGGCAGAATTGAGCGGTGCCTGCGCTCCAGGCTTCAACAGCCCCCTCGCCCTCGGTCCCCGCTCCGCGCCCCTGCCCTCACTGGCTCGTGGCGCTGCGGCGGAACGAAGCGATGCTTCGTTAGCTCCCGCCTCGCCCCGCAAGGGGGCGAGGGGAAAAAGCACAACCGCATTGGTTGTGCCCCTCCCCCCTCGCGGGGGAGGGGTTGGGGCGAGAGGGCTCTCGCAGATCGCTCATCCCCAAAGCACCGTGACAAACCACCAAGCGCTCAATGCGCCACCCGCTGCTCGCGATACAAAATATAAAGCCCACAGCCAATCACAACACTGGCCCCCACCAACATGCTCGCCTGCGGCAGCACTTGCCAGATCAGCAGATCGAGCAGCACACCCCAGATGATTGCACTGTATTCAAATGGCGCCACCACGCCAGCCGGCGCCCGCCGGAACGCTTCGGTGATGAAATACTGACCGAGCGCACCGGTGATGCCGACGCCGACAAACCATGGCCAGTGTGTCCAGTTGATGGCGACCCAGTCCGGCAAGGCCAGTACGGTAGCGCCGAAGGACAGCAGCACCGTAAACCAGAACATCATGGCGGACGTGCTGTCGGTGCGGCCGATGATGCGGGTCAGAATGGCGGACAGCGCATAACCCACTGCAGCGGCCAGAATCGCCAGCGCGCCGAGACTGAACATGCCGCTGCCGCTTGGTTTGAGCATGATCAGCACCCCAACAAAACCAATCACAATCGCGGCCCAGCGCTGCCATTCCACTTTTTCTTTCAACAACGGCACCGAGAACGCCGTGATCAGCAGCGGCGCAACAAAAAAGATCGAATAGGCATCGGTCAGGCTCAGCGATTTCACGCCATAGATAAATGCCGCCAGCATCAGGATGCTGATGCCGGCCCGCAACGCATGCAGATGCAGGCGCACCGGCCACAGCGCATGCCAGCGTTGCTGCACCGCGATCGACAGCAGCACAAACGGCGTACCGGTCAAGCCGCGCAACGCACTGACCTGCATCGGCGGGTAATGCTGCACCAGCATTTTCAGAAACGCATCCATGCCGGAGAACAGCGCGATCGCGCACAGCATCGCGACGATGCCGCGCAGGCGTTCGCGTTTGGCGTAGGCAGGATCAAGCGGCGACAGGGACATGCAATGGACTCAACGGCAACGACAAGGCACTGCCAGTGGCGGCAGACAACGGCCTCGCATTCTAGCCGAGGCTTTCGTTTACTGCCGGTGGCAGGACTGCACAGGACTGCACAGCGCTGCCTCGTCGCCGCTCCCACAACAGCCACTGCCACAGCCGCACCGCTGCTGCCAGCTCCTGCCAAGCCACAAGGCAGGCGTGCCAATTCCGCGACTGTCAACATGGCGGCGGCCGGCGCAACCAAGGATAATGCCGGCCCTTTGTTGGACTCCCCTGGTTGCCGTCCCATGCAGTTCCGCCATCTGTGCCTGTATCGCATTCGCCCCGAAGCCCTGCCGAATCTGGAAACGCTGGAAGCCGCGCTGCGCGAGCAACCGTTCGCGCCCTGCGGCGCGACCGAACCGCAGCGGGTCGGCTGGGTACCGGCACTGGACGACGAAAGCACGGCCTACGTCCACAGCGGCGGCGAAGCCAACTGCTGGCTGCTGCGCCTGCGCGAGCAGCGCCGCCTGCTGCCGGCCGGCGTCATCCGCGAACAACTCGAAGAACAGGTCCGCCAGATCCAGGACAAGGAAGGCCGCAAACTCGGCAAAAAAGAAGTCGCCCGTCTAAAAGACGAGCTGATGTTCACCCTGCTGCCGCGCGCCTTCACCAAGACCGGCGACACGCTGGCGCTGATCGCACCGGAAGCCGGTTTGATCCTGGTCGGCGCCGGCAGCTTGACCCGCGCCGAATTGCTGCTCAATGCGCTGCGCCTGGCGCTCGGTTCCCTGCCGGTGTCGCGACCGGCGTTCTCGGCGCCGATCCCGGCCTTCCTGACCGCCTGGCTGCAAAGAGAACGCGACATGCCGCACGGCTTCACCCTGAACGACACCTGCGAAATCGCCGACGAAGAAGGCGTGGTCCGCTGCAAGGGCATCGATCTCGCCAGCGACGAAGTGCGCAAGCATCTGGAACTCGGCCGCGAAGTGCGCAAGCTCGGATTGGTTTTTGAAGATTCGCTGTTCTTCACGCTGCTGCCGGATGCGCGGCTCGGCAATATGAAATTGTCTGAACGTTTGAGCGGCGAATTGGATGCGCAGTATGGCGGTGACAAGTTCGAGAATCTGGACGCCGAGTTTCAGCTGTGGTCGTTGACGTTGTTGCGGTTGTTGCCGAGGTTGCTTGCTGGAATTGGTGAGACGGCGAGCTGAGTCGTGTTCCCCTCCCCCTGCCAGGGGGAGGTCGGGAGGGGGCTTTGCCGCTCCGCCCTTCTCGTCTATTTCCGCAGTCGATCAGCCGGACGGTTCGCCGGGACTCGCCCCGGCGGGCGAGTGACTTTCTTGGCGCAAGAAAGTCACCAAAGAACATTGCCTGTATTCCTCGCCGCTAAAACGATGAAACCGTCTTAGCGGTTCCCTGCGCTACTCCATTCCAGCTGGGGCTTTTCAGACAGCACATCCCTGTGCAGTCTGAAAAGGCTTCGGCTTCCTGCCTCGCCCCTTCGCTGCGCTACGGGCTGTTAACCCAGCCTCCATTCCGTTGCTCGGCTCGTCAGACGGGCGCCAAGATCAAAGACACGCTCCGCGCAAAGACGAAATCAAGAAACCAAACTCCGTCGTTCCCGCGAAGGCGGGAACCCAGTGACTTTGAAATACGAAACGAAACTGGATCCCCGCCTACGCGGGGATGACGGATAGGGAATGAAACGCCGAAGCAACCAACCCCATCTAAAACCCGGGGCCCCCTTTCGCGCCAGCCGGCGATTCGGCGTTGGCGGCCGGGTACGCCGGCAGGGATAGCCGGCGTAGTGCTGATAAGGCAGGACGCCGCATCAGCACGTTGATCTTGCCCCGATTTCCCGGACAGCTGACTAAGCGACTCGTTTGGCTTCAAACTCAACCGGGCTCAGGTAGCCAAGTTTTGAGTGACGCCGTTTGCGATTGTAATACACGTCAATGTATTCGAA
>JBMOMZ010000030.1:0-141291 GCA_049324755.1 Pseudomonadota bacterium | reverse complement strand
TGTTTCAAACCATCGTCCAAATACTCTTTAATCTGATATCGTTCGTCTTCAGTGAGATGCGTGTAGCTCATTCGTTGCAACTTTGACTTGCCGGTCAAGAGGCGGCGATGCTACCGCATCTCACCCCTGATCGTTTTTTAATCAACGTTGCACTTCGAACTTGAATCCGCCGCACACAACCCCGCACAACACCGGACAACACAGTTCCGCAAAACTCAGTTCAGCGATGCATGCTGTGCCAGCGCAATGGCTTGCGTTTCACTGCGGCGCAGCAGCAGGCTGACGCGCCGGTTTTGCGCGCGCCCGGCTTCGTCCTGGTTACTGGCAATCGGTTCGCTGTCGGCAACGCTGACGGCACGCAGGCGCTTGGCCGGAATGCCGAGCGCCTGAAACTGATGCACGACCGTGGTGGCGCGCGCGGCGGCCAGCTCCCAGTTGGACTGGAACCGCGTGGTGCTGATCGGTTGATTGTCAGTATGGCCTTCGACATAAATCCGTTCATCGCTGGCTTTCAGCAGCGGTGCCAGCCGCGCGAGCAGCGCTTGCCCCTCCGGCAGTAAATCGGCTTCGGCGCTGGCAAACAGAATCCGATCGCGGATCTGCACTTCGGTGTAGTCAGCATGAGCGATGATGGCGATTTGTTCTTGCCAACCGGCGTCGTTCAGCAGGTTTTGCAGCGCACTCGGCAAGGCATCAAGCACATCGGGCGAGGCGTTGTCGGGCAACTCGGTTGCCGTTGCCGTGCTTTCGCGGATTTCAATGCCGGCGTCAGTGCGTTCGGTCGGTTCAACCGGCTTGGCGACGTCTGCGCTGCGCAGTTGCGTCAGTACCGTCAGCACGATGAACAGCGTGGCGATCAGCGCGAACACATCCAGATAGGACAGCAACCAGCTTTCTTCCGGCTCTTCGTGTGGCTCGTGGTGGTGCAAATGGCCGAGCCGGCTTGGTAACGGTGTCATGATTGGCTCCCAATGGGCTTAAAGCAGGGCGCCGGCCTGGCGGTTGCGCGCACGTGCGGCCAACGCGGCAGTGAGCCGATCGGCTTCGTCGTCGGAGAGTGGCGCGGTGTCGAGTTCGTTGTCGTAGTGCTGAATGAACGATTGCAGCGTTTCGCGCAGCACCGCCGGGCTGCGTCGCTGCGACAGCAGCGACACACCTTCCAGCACCATGGTCATCAGCATGACGCGTTGTTCGGTGGCGCGCTCCAGCTTGATCGCGATTGGCTTGAAAAGCAGGTTGGCGAGCAGCAAACCATAGAACGTGGTGATCAGCGCCAGCGCCATGTTGCTGCCAATCTCGAGCAGATCTTTGCCCGCCATGATCTGCATCATGTTGATGAGGCCGAGCAGGGTGCCGACCATGCCAAACGCCGGTGCGAAAGCGGCCATGGACCGGAACATTTGCGCATCGGCGCGTTCTTTGGCTTTTAGCCGCTGGATGCGCCAATGCAGCAGGCTCAGCACGTCTTCCGGCGGTGCCTTGTCGAGCAGCAGCTGCACGCCGGTGCGCAGAAAACCGTTGCGGCTGTGTTGCATGGCGGTTTCCAATTCACGGACATCACCGCGGTTCCAGTGCTTGGCGATTTCGACCAGTTCATCGATGGCTTGGGCTGAGTCGAGTTTTTCTTCCCGCAAGGTCTGCAGCAGGGCGCGCAGCATGCGCCGCACTTCGGTCATCGGGTAGGCCACGAGCGTGGCGGCGATGGTGCCGCCAAGCACGATCAGGAGGCCGGACAGGCTCAGGTAATCGCCGGGGTGGCTGGCGGTGACGCTGATCGCGATGGCGACCAGCATGAGACCAAGGCCGAAACCCAACAGGGTGGACAGGTTCATGCGCGGCTCCTTGTGCGCGACGGCCTGACTGCGCAACGCAATGGCCGCCCGGTCGGGAGGCCGGGCGCTGGTACTGATGACGAGACTGCCGTGGTTGACGAAAGCAGCGCAGCAAGGGCTGTGCCGATAGCCTGTTATCGGCCGGCAACGCCATCGGGTTGAGCGTTTTCGCTGGCAAAAGACCTGTTTGGCGCGTTGGTGCCGGCAAGTGCTTGCCGCGTGCGGGTTGCCGAGGCGGCAAACCGCGCCGACTCATCGGCCCAGCCACATCGTCGGGGGCCGTTACAATCGCGGTCCGAGCGGGGCGGTAGCGGCAATTGCCGAAGATTCTGATCCGGGTCAGCGAGATCGGCGCCGGAGTTGCCTAAAGTCAAAAGGAAGGTTACAAACCGGAGCCCCTGAAATGACCGATCGCAATGCCCGTATCCAGTACCTGCGCCAGCGCCGTGATGAACTGCAGCAGCGGCTCGACGCCATCAAGGCCGATTACCGCCGCGGCCTGTCCGCCGACTCGGACGAACAGGCCATCGAGCTTGAGAATGCCGAAGTGCTGGCGGAGATCAGCCGGGTCGCCGCCAATGAGCTGGCCAAGGTCGAACAGGAATTGCGACAACTCGGTGCGGCCTGAGCACTCGCCTGTTGGGCGAGGCGGCAGCACCATCACTGACCGGCGCTGCCGCGCCATGAGGACACCGTGAAGCAAGGCTTTTCACCGCATTGGGTTCGCCAGGCGATTGCCCGCATCGATGCCGATTTTCAGCGCTCGGCCGACACCCACTTGATCCCGCTGCCGTTGCCGGGCTTTGCCGGCATCGATCTGTATTTCAAAGACGAATCGACCCACCCGAGCGGTTCGCTGAAGCATCGGCTGGCGCGTTCGCTGGTGCTGTTCGGTTTGTGCAACGGAGATATCGGCCCGGAGACCACGCTGGTCGAGGCATCGAGTGGCAATACCGCGGTGTCGGAAGCCTATTTCGCCCGCTTGCTTGGGTTGCCGTTTGTCGCGGTGATGCCGAAAAGTACCTCGCCGGAAAAAGTGCGGGCGATTCACTTCTATGGCGGCAGCTGCCATTTCGTCGATACGCCGGCCCAGGTTTACGATGAAGCGACCCGCATCGCGCGCGAACGCGGTGGTCATTACCTCGATCAATTCAGCAATGCCGAGCGCGTCACCGACTGGCGCAGCAACAACAACATCGCCGAATCGATTTTCAGCCAGATGCAAAAAGAGCAGCATCCGGAACCGCGCTGGCTGGTCTGTACCGCCGGCACCGGCGGTACTTCGGCTACGCTCGGTCGCTATTTGCGCTATCGCCGTCACAACACCGAACTCTGTGTCGCCGATCCGGAGCATTCGGTGTTTTTCGACAGCTGGGCGCAGCGCTGCCGTGATCTCACCTGCACCACGCCATCGCGCATCGAAGGCATTGGCCGGCCGCGCTGCGAGCCGTCGTTCATGCCGCAGCTCATCGACCGCATGCTGAAAGTGCCGGATGCTGCCAGCGTTGCCGCCGTGCGCGTGCTGGAAACGCTGCTCGGCCGCCGCGTCGGCGGCTCGACCGGTACCCAGTTCATCGCCGCGCTGCAGCTGATGCAGACAATGCGGGCCAGCGGCGAAACCGGTTCGGTGGTGACGCTGATCTGTGACGGTGGCGAGCGTTACGCCCACACCCTGTTCAACGACGACTGGGTGCGCCAGCAGGCGTTCGGTTTGCCGCATTGGCAGCAGCGGATTGAACAGGTGCTGGCGGGGGATGCGGCGCCGTTGTTGGCGAGTTAACGTTGTTGGTTTCTCCACTCATGAAGAAAGGCGACCTTGCGGTCGCCTTTTTTTCTAGCCGAGCACTGCGCTCGCCATGCCGTAATAGAGCGGTATGCCAATCAGGATGTTGAACGGAAAGGTCACGCCAAGTGACATGCCGAGAAACACCGCCGGGCTGGCTTCTGGAATCGCATCGCGCACCACGGCCGGCACCACGATATAGGACGCGCTCGCTGCCAATACCGCGAGCAGCGTTGCATCGCCGATCTGCATGTCAGTCAGCCAGGCAAATCCGATCGCGAGCAGTGCGTGCAGCAGCGGCGCGGCGACCGCGTACAGCAGCAGCCACGGCGATTGCTTGCGTGCATTCGGCAGGTGCTGCGCCACTTGCCAGCCCATGTCGAGCAGGAAGATGGCGAGCAGGCCTTTGAACAGCCACGAGATCAGCGGCAGCAGCGGTTCGGCGCCGCTCGGGCCGACCACAAAGCCGATCACCAGACTGCCGAGCAGGATCACCTGACCGCCATCGGTCAGGCATTCGCGCAGCATGCCGAGCGGCGTGTGCGGATGCGCCGCGCTCGCCTCGGTGTGGCCGAGCTGGTGCCGCGCCCGCGTTGCCAGCCACAGGCCCATGATCACGGCCGGCGTTTCCATCACCACCAGTGCCACCGTCATGTGGCCGCCGAAACTGACGCCGGCGTAACTCAGGAACTGGTTGGCGGTGATGAAGGTGACCGCGCTGACCGAGCCGTAGGTCGCCGCGAGCGCGGCAGCGTTGTACCGGTCGGTCAGCCGCTTGACGATCTGGTGAGCGAGCAGCGGGATGGCGAAGGCCAGCAGCACGGCGCCGGCCAGCGTCACCAGCACCGGTTGGCTGAAGCCGGCCTCGGCGAGGGCGATGCCGCCTTTCAGGCCGATGGCCATCAGCAGATAGATGGACAGGAAGCGGACGATGGCGGACGGCACGTCCAGTTTCGAGCCGACTGCACCGGCCAGCAGGCCGAGCACAAAGAACAGGATGACGGGGTCGAGCAGGGCTGACATGGCGGCTCCGTTGGCGATGGGCAAACGGGGCGGCATGCTAAGCCGTCGCTTGAATAAGTAAAAATCGATTATTCTTATTCAGTAAATAACTAATTATCTATATCAGGTCCTGATGAGGAGCGCCCGATGAGCCTGCATGTGACGCTGCGCCAGCTGGAGCTGTTCAAGGCGGTGGCCGAGTACGGCGGCATCAGCGAGGCGGCGCGCCGGCTGCATGTGACCCAGCCGACCGTGTCGATGCAGCTGAAAGCGCTCGGCGACAGCATCGGCGAGCCGTTGTTCGACAGCCGCGGCCGGCGGCTGGTGCTGACGCCGGCCGGCGAGGCGCTGCAGCGGGCGGCAGTCGACATGTTTCACCGCTGGGAGGCGGTGCAGGCGGAACTCGCCGATCTGCGCGGCCTGCGTCAGGGCCGCCTGCGGGTCGCCATTGTCAGCACGGCCAAATATTTTCTGCCGCGCTGGCTCGGCAGTTTCTGCCAGACCTATCCCGGCGTCGAGATCGCGCTGGAAGTGGCCAACCGTGATCGCATTCTGCAGCGGCTCGCCGAGCAGCTCGACGATGTCTACATCATGAGCGCCCCGCCGCAGAACATGCCGATCGAGCAAACGCCGATTCTCGACAATCCGCTCGATCTGATCGCGGCCGTCGACCATCCGCTGGCCGGGCGGCAATTGCTGCTCGGTGCCCTGCGCGATGAGCCGTTCATTCTGCGCGAACGCGGCTCCGGCACCCGTATCGCTTGCGATCAGTTTTTTGCCGGTCAGGATTTTGCCCCGCGTGTCCGGATGGAGCTCGGCAGCAACGAGGCGATCAAGCAGGCGGTCGCCGGCGGACTCGGGCTCGGCATAGTCTCGCGGCATGCGCTGGGCGCGACCCCGCGCGAAGACGGTCTGGTGCGACTGACGGCGCACGGCTTTCCGCTGCTGACGCGCTGGCACCTCGTCCGCCATCACAAGTCGTATCGTTCGGTATTGGTCGATGCGTTCATGCGTCACCTGCAGGCGGTGGTCGCCGATCGGACCGAGGGCCGCGAAGATCGCATTTGACTGCTAGACTCATAACACTTGCAGGCCTCGTCCCGATGCGGAGGCATTGACCGGACAGCATGATTTCCGCCCAGCTTCCCGAGAACGAGTCGGCGCGCCTGAAAGCGCTGCGCGAACTCGACATTCTCGATTCGCTCGAAGAGCAGGCCTATGACGATCTGACGGCGATTGCGGCCCAGATCGCCGGCGTGCCGATCGCATTGGTCAGCCTGCTCGATCAGGACCGGCAATGGTTCAAATCGCATCACGGGCTGGCAGCGCGGGAAACGCCGCGCGACTATGCTTTCTGTGCTCACGCGATTCTTGGCGACCAGCCCTTCGTCGTCGAAGATGCCCGTCGCGATAACCGCTTCCATGACAACCCGCTGACCACCGGTGCGCCTGAGGTAGTGTTCTATGCCGGTGTGCCGCTGTCACTGGATGGTCAGCACCGGCTTGGCACGCTCTGCGTGATCGATCACAAACCGCACCAGCTGACCCCACAGCAATTGCACAGCCTGCAGGCATTGGCGCGCCAGGTGGAATATCTGTTGAAGTTGCGGCAACAGCTGAAATGGATGCGTGATTTCGACAAGGTGCGGACCGAGTTCGTTGCCATGGTCAGCCATGAGCTGCGGTCACCGCTGACCTCGGTCTGCGGCGCGCTGGCGTTGCTGGTCAGCGGCAAGATTGACGGGCTGTCTGGCGAGGCCAGGAATCTGGTGGAAATGGCCAATCGCAACTCCGAGTTGTTGTTGCGCTTGGTCAACGACATTCTCGACCTCACCAAGATGGAAACCGGTCACCTGACCCTGTTGCGGCAGTCGTTGTTGGCGGCCGAGCTTTGTGCACGCGCGCTGGCCATGGCCAAGGGCACTGCCGACAAGTTCGGTATCACCCTGCAGCTGGTTGTTGCCGAGTCGGCCCGCGACAGTCTCGTCAATGTCGATGCGCACCGGATCCAGCAGGTGCTCGGCAATTTGCTGGCCAATGCCATCAAGCACGCGCCCGAACACTCGACCGTGACGCTGGAACTCGATCGTATCAGCGCCGGCGTACGCTTTGCCGTGCACAACACCGGCCCCGGCATTCCAGCAGACAAGCAAGGCTTGTTGTTCCAGAAATTCCAGCAGATTGAGTCGCTGGGCAATGCACGCCTGCCCGGCACCGGACTCGGTTTGGTGATCAGCAAACAGTTGGTGGAATTGCACGGCGGCGAAATCGGGTTTCGCTCGGCGCCAAATGAGCTGACCACGTTCTACTTCATACTGCCGACAAGCGTTGCCTGAGCGCGCCGGCTGGCGCGACGCCAAACCGCCATCCGGGCAGATGACGGTTCGGCACAGTGCTTGTGGTCGTGACGCCTCAGTGCCAGCCTTCGACGCCGCTCATGTCCGGCAGCTGGTGTGCGATCCCTTTGTGGCAGTCGATACAGGTTTTTTCCCCCGATGCGAGCGCCGTCGAGTGCATTTCCTGCGCGCGCGGGCTCTGCCGGGTGAAATCCATGTACTGGAAGTTGTGGCAGTTACGGCATTCCAGTGAATCGTTCGTTTTCAACCGGTTCCATTCGTTTTCGGCAAGCTTACGGCGGTGGTCCAGGAATTTCTCCCGGGTGTCGATGGTGCCGAAGATCTTGCCCCAGACTTCTTTCGACGCCTGCATCTTGCGGGCGATCTTGTCGGTCCATTCATGCGGTACGTGGCAATCCGGGCAGGTGGCACGCACGCCGGAACGATTGCTGTAGTGAATCGTGGATTTCAGCTCTTCGAACACGTTGTCACGCATCTCGTGACAACTGGTGCAGAAAGCCTCGGTGTTGGTCGCTTCCAGCGCGGTGTTGAAGCCGCCCCAGAACACGATGCCGGCAATGAAGCCGCCTGCGGTCAGAAAGCCGAGGCTGTAATGCTTGCTGGGCTTCGACAGCGTATTCCACTGTGTCAGGAACCAGCGGACAGGACCCCAGTTACGCATGATCTCTCCTGTGATGTCGGTGGCAGGCGGCGCGGCAGCGGCAGTGCCTGCCGCGGTTTCGGTGCCGGCGCGCCTGCGCGATCGGTCATTGCGGTTGCCCGGTTACTTTTTTGCGGCCGCCTTGCGTTTGAGGATTTCATCGACATCCTCAAAGGTGTTCTCGACCAGCGGTTTGGCATCCACTTGTACGACATGACACTGACCGCAGAAGTAACGTCGCGGCGAGATCTCGGCCAGAAAATTGCCATCGCGATCCTGGTAATGGGTCACGCTGACCATCGGGGCTTGCGATTCGCCGGTGCGTACCCGCGAGTGGCAGGACAGGCACTTGTTTGCGTACATGTCGACCTGATAGCCGTCGATCTTGTGCGGAATGGTCGGCGGCTGCATCGAGTAGGCGCGTGGTCGCTTGATGTCCTTGTTCTCGACGGTGTACATCGGCGCCGGTTTGCTTTCCTGATCCGGCGGTGTCGCGCCACGTTGGGCGTTGTAAGCCGCATCCGCCGCCCAGGCCAGTACCGGGATGGTCAGCAGCAGAACAGCAAGGTATTTGCGCATGGTGACTCTCCTTTAGACCTTGACGATCTTGACGGCGCATTTCTTGAAGTCGGTTTCTTTCGAGATCGGGCAGGTGGCATCGAGCGTGACCTTGTTGATCAGCTGCGCGGCATCGAACCACGGCACGAACACCAGGCCTTTCGGTGGCTTGTTGCGGCCGCGCGTTTCGACCCGGGTGTGCATCTCGCCGCGCCGCGACACGATCTTGATCTCGTCACCGCGGCGCAGACCGGCCGCGGTCGCATCGTCCGGATGCATGAAGCACACTGCGCTCGGGAAGGCGCGGTACAGCTCCGGCACCCGCGCCGTCATCGAGCCGGAATGCCAGTGCTCCAGCACCCGGCCGGTGCAAAGCCAGAACGGGTATTCCTTGTCCGGCGATTCAGCCGGCGGTTCGTACGGCAAGCCAATGATGTTGGCGCGGCCATTCTTGTTGCCGTAGAAGCTGTAACCCATGCCTTCGCTGTTGGCTTTGACGTAGGGATCGCTGCCTTCTTTGAACCGCCACTTGGTTTCCTGACCGTTGACGACCGGCCAACGCAGGCCACGGACCTGGTGATAGGTGTCGAACGGCGCCAGATCGTGGCCATGGCCGCGACCAAACTCGGCGTACTCTTCAAAGATGCCTTTCTGCAGATAGAAGCCGAAGTGCTTGGCTTCGTCGTTGTCGTAACCGGCTTCGACTTGCGTGGCCGGGAACTTGTCGATCTTGCCGTTGCGGAACAGCACTTCGTACAGGCTCTTGCCTTTGAATTTCGGATTGGCGTCGAGAATGTCCTTCGGCCAGACCTCGTCGGTCTTGAAGCGCTTGGAAAACTCCACCACCTGCCACAGATCCGACTTGGCTTCGCCCGGCGCTTTCACCAGCTGATGCCAGAACTGCGTCCGCCGTTCGGCGTTGCCGTAAGCGCCTTCTTTTTCCACCCACATCGCGGTCGGCAGAATCAGATCGGCGGCCTGTGCGGTCACGGTCGGGTAAGCATCGGAAACCACGATGAAGTTGTCCGGGTTGCGGTAGCCGGGCCAGCCTTCTTCCATCATGTTGGCGGCGGCCTGCATGTTGTTGTTGACTTGCACCCAATAGGCGTTGAGCTTGCCGTCTTTCAGCGCACGGTTTTGCGCGACCGCATGCAAACCGTTTTTGTCATGGATGATGCCGTGCGGCACGCCCCAGATTTCTTCGGTGTGTTTGCGGTGTTCCGGATTGACAATGACCATGTCGGCCGGCAACCGGTGCGAGAAGGTGCCGACTTCGCGCGCGGTGCCGCAGGCTGATGGTTGCCCGGTCAGCGAGAACGGCGAGTTGCCGGGCGTGGCGATTTTGCCGGTCAGCAGATGGATGTTGTAGACCATGTTGTTGGCCCAGGTACCACGGGTATGCTGGTTGAAACCCATGGTCCAGAACGACATCACTCTGACTTTCGGATCGGCGTAGGCTTCGGCCAGCGCTTTCAGTTTGGCCACCGGCACGCCGGACAGCTTGCTGACATATTCGGCGGTGTACGGTTTGACGATTTCCTTGAACTCATCAAAGGTCGACTCGGCCATGTCATTGGCGTTCTTGGCGTTTTTGGCTGCCTGCTCAAGCGGATGGTTGTCGCGCAGACCGTAGCCGATGTCGGTGACACCGCGCTTGAACGTGCAGTGCTTGTCAATGAACTTGCGGTTGAACTTGTTGTTGCTGATGATGTAGTTGGCGATGTAATTCAGGATCGCCAGATCGCTCTGCGGCGCGAAGATCATGCCGTTGTCGGCGAGCTCGAAACTGCGGTGTTCATAGGTCGACAGCACATGCACTTTCACATGTGGATTCGACAGCCGGCGGTCAGTGATGCGGGTCCACAGGATCGGGTGCATTTCGGCCATGTTCGAGCCCCACAGCACGAAGCAATCCGAGGCTTCGATGTCGTCGTAGCAGCCCATCGGCTCGTCGATGCCGAAGGTGCGCATGAAACCGGCGACTGCCGAGGCCATGCAGTGACGCGCATTCGGGTCGATGTTGTTGCTGCGGAAGCCGGCTTTGAACAGTTTGTTGGCGGCGTAGCCTTCCCACACCGTCCATTGGCCGGAACCGAACATGCCGACCGCGCTCGGGCCTTTGTTCTTCAGCGCTTCCTTGAATTTCAGTTCCATGATGTCGAACGCTTCCGACCACGACACCGGCGTAAACTCGCCGTTTTTGTCGTACTTGCCGTTTTTCTTGCGCAGCAGCGGCGTGGTCAGCCGGTCCTTGCCGTACATGATTTTCGACAGGAAGT
Source organism: Pseudomonadota bacterium (assembly GCA_049324755.1). Taxonomy (GTDB): domain Bacteria; phylum Pseudomonadota; class Gammaproteobacteria; order Enterobacterales; family Permianibacteraceae; genus Permianibacter. The sequence continues at coordinate 130,840 of JBMOMZ010000030.1, read as the reverse complement.
AGCCTTTGATGCAGTTCAGGCCGCGGTTGACTTCCGACAGCGTGTCGGCGTGCGTGGCCACCACTTTGTTGTCCTTGGTCGCGACCATGATCGAGCAGCCGGTGCCGCAGAAGCGGCAGGCCGCTTTCGACCATTTCAATCGGGTGTATTCCGAATCGGTGATGAGATTCGTGGCCTGGGCCGGTGCGCCGATGCCGGCGGCAGCGGCGGCGCTGGCGGCTGCGGTGGTTTTCAGAAAGTCACGGCGAGTGGTGCTCATCGTGTCATCTCCCTTCTATTGGCAATTCGTTGCGGGGGCAGTTTCGGTGCTGATGCTGGTAATCATCTGTTCGCGCAGGCTCGCTTCGTTTTCGACGAAGTGCGACACCAGCGCGACATTGAGCACACCCGGCTGTTCGTGCAGGTGCGCCATCAGCCGGTTGAGGCCGTCGTAGCTGTCGGTTTCGTTGACCAGGACAAACTTGCCGCTGGCATCGCGATGCGTGACCTCGGTTTCCGGCCACTGCGCGAGCAGCGCGATCAGGCTGTCCATGCGTTCGGGCTGGACGTACACGATGAAGCTGGCGATATGGCGATCGGACAGCGGTTGGTTCATGCGACAACCTCGCGAGGGGTCAGGGTGATGGCATCGGCCGGGCAGGCCGCGATGCAGGCGCCACAGCCGGTGCACCGCTCGGTGTTGAGTGCCGGTTCGGCCATGCGCCGGCTGTTGAACTGGAAGCGAATGGCAACCGGCTCACAGGCATCGCCGCAACTGCGGCATTCGACGCCATGCTTCGGCAGGCAGGCGCCGCCGATGGCCATCACATGCTCAAACGGCCGCTGTTCGCGCGGGCGAAACAGCGGTTCACGGCAGGCCTCGACACACTTGCCGCAGAACGTGCATTCGTTCTGGTGGAAATTGAGTGCCGGAAAGCCGCCGCTGCCTTTGCCGATGATGCCGGTCGGGCAGACTGGCAGGCAGTCGCCGCAACGGCTGCAGCCATCGGTGAAGGCGCTTTCGGCAATGGCCCACGGCAGCCGGACCGGGCTGCGGTTGGCGCCGAACAGGGCGCGGCGGGAGAGGGCGGTCATGGCGCCCGCGCTCCCGGCGCTCAGCTCGCCGGGCCCGGTGGTCCGGCGAACATCTGGAAGATCCAGACCAGAAAGCCGTAACCACCGACAATGGCCACCGCCAGCAGCGGCGCCAGCACCACGGTCAGGAACAGGAACACGCGCAGCTCGTGCTTGCGCTCGGCCTGAGGGCTTTCAACGGGAACGTCGGACATGCAGCCTCCCTTTATGGGTCACCGGTCATTCGGCGCCGCTGGGTTATTCCCCAGCGTTCTACTCGGGAATAACCCGGCAAAAGATGAGGATTTGATGCAAGTTTGAAGTGCTTGCCGGGTCCGACGACTGATCTGGATCAACAAAGGCAGTTGCATAAGCAGCGAGAGTTAGCCTAGTTTGTCAATGCGACGTTTGCATGTCGCAATGCAACACGAAAGCAACTCAAGAACTCCGAGCGTTTTGACCTGTCATGCCAGTGAATGCTGGTCTGTGGTCACTGCGCCGTGAATGTGCGTGCACATTCACCAGGGTGATGCGGGAAACGGCATTGCCTCCCCGATTTGGAAAGGAGCGCTTCATGCTACAGGATCGCTACGGGCGGCAGTTCCCGTACTTGCGGCTGTCGATCACCGACGTCTGCAATTTCCGCTGCAATTACTGTTTGCCGAACGGCTATCAGGGCGATGCCCACGCCGATTTTCTGCACGTCGATGAAATCCGTCGGCTGGTCACCGCTTTTGCCGAACTCGGCATGTGGAAAATCCGCCTGACCGGCGGCGAGCCGACCGCGCGCAAGGATCTGACCACGTTGATGGCGGTCATCAAGGCGGTGCCCGGCATCCGTCAACTGGCGATGACCACCAACGGCTACAAGCTGAAACAGCAGGTGGCGAGTTGGCGCGGCGCCGGTCTGGACAGTCTCAATGTCAGCGTTGATTCGCTCGATCCACGCTTGTTCGCCAGCATCACCGGCCATGACAAGCTGCGCGAGATCCTCGATGGCATCGAAACCGCGCTTGACCTGGATTTTCGCGCCATCAAACTCAATGCCGTGCTGCTGCGCGGCCTGAACGATCATCAACTCGATGCCTTTCTCGACTGGCTGCGCGTGCGGCCGGTGTCGATGCGCTTCATCGAATTGATGCAGACCGGCGATAACGCCGCCTTCTTCGAACGCCACCATGTCCCGGGTGAAGCGCTGGTGCAGGCGCTGCTGGCGCGCGGCTGGCACGAATTGCCGCGCACGCGGGAAGGCGGCCCGGCGCGTGAATTCCAGCACCCGGATTACCACGGCAAGATCGGTCTTATCGCACCGTACAGCAAGGATTTCTGCGACAGCTGCAACCGGCTGCGGGTCACGGCGCTCGGTGATCTGCGGCTCTGTCTGTTCGGTGATGCCGGCACCTCGCTGCGCGATCTGCTGCAGCATGACGAGCAGCGCCTGCAACTGAAAACCCGCATCGAAAGCCAGCTGCAGCTGAAGAAAATCAGCCACTTCCTGCATGAAGGCAACACCGGCGCGACGCCGCATCTGGCCTCCTGTGGTGGTTGATGGCGCCCGCCGAAGGCTGTTGCTGCGGGCACAATGCAGTTGACGCAACGTTCGCTGGCCGCGCCGGTCACCGCACGACTCACGATTGGATGGATGACTCGCCATGATTGCCTTTGCTGCTGCCCAATCCTTGTTGCAACAGACTGCGGTCTTGCTGCCGAGCGAAACGGTATCGCTCAGTGATGCGCTCGGTCGCATCAGCGCCGAGCCGGTATGCAGCCGGGAAACCATTCCGCCGTTTGCCAATTCCGCGATGGACGGTTTCGCGGTGTGCGCGGCCGATCTCGCTGCCGCCGCTACCACGGCGGTGATCTTGCCGGTCGGTGGCTTGACCGCTGCCGGCGATGCGCCCGCGTCACCCGCTGCTGCCCGCGGCACGGCCTGGCGGATCATGACCGGTGCGCCGCTGCCGGCAAGTGGTGACTATGGCAATTACGACAGCATTGTGCCGATCGAACAGGTCGAGTTGCTGGACAACGGCAGTCGCATCCGCGTTGCCGAACCGGTGACGCGTGGCCAGCATGTGCGTGCGGCCGGCGAAGATTTTGCCCGCGATGACCAGGTGCTCGCGGCCGGTATCCGGATCACGCCATTTCACATCGCGGCCTTGGCGACAACCGGGATCGGCACGCTGGCGGTGCGCCGGCGGCCGCAGGTCGCGCATTTTGCCACCGGCAACGAGTTGGTGGCCGATGCCGGCCAGTCCCTGCAGCCGGGGCAAATCCGCAACTCGAACAGCCCGTTTCTGTCTGCGGTGCTGGCACAGCACGGCGCCATCGTTCGCTACGGCGGGCAGCTCCGTGATGAAGCGGCGCTGGTCGCGGCGCAGTTGCGCGCGCTCATCGCCGGTAAACCGGGCGAGCAGGTAAACGGACTGACCGTGCCGGATGTGATCCTGACCACCGGTGCCGTGTCGGCGGGCGATTTTGATTTTGTGCCGCAGGTGATTCGCGAGCTCGGCGGCGAAGTCATTTTCCACAAAGTCAGCATCAAGCCCGGCAAGCCGATTCTGTTCGCCACGCTGCCGAATGGCAGCCACTTCTTCGGGTTGCCGGGCAATCCGGTGTCGACCGCAATTGGTTTTCGCTTCTTCGTGTTGCCGCTGCTGCGTGCGCTGCAAGGCATGCCGGAGCCGGTACCGGCCTGGGCCGCGTTGTCCGGCGATCTGCGCAAACCGAAAGCGGACTGGCGGCATTTTCTGAAAGCGCAATTGTTTGTCGATGGTGACGGTCTGTTGCGGGTGCGCGCACACAGCGGCCAGGAGTCACACAAAATCAAGCCGCTGCTCAGCAGCGATGTCTGGTTGGTGCTCGATGAAGGCCGCACCGAATTTCATGAAGGCGTCCGGGTGCCGATCGCCGGTCTTTTCGATGAGGCATTGCCGTGGCATTACCGCTGAGCCGGCCAATGCCAGGGGGCACCGCCGGTTTGGTGCTGGCCGGGGGCCAAAGCCTGCGCATGGGGCGCAACAAAGCCCTGTTGCCGGTCACTGAGCAACAAACCTTGCTGCAATTCATGCAACGGCAACTGCAGGCAGCGGGCTGCACATCGGTGCTGATCAGCGGCGCGGCAGTTGGCGGTTTGCCGGATCGCCTGCCGCACGCGGGGCCGCTCGCCGGCATTGATGCCGCGCTGCATGTTCTGGCGGATCAGCCGGCCATCACCCAGCTGCTGGTGGTGCCCGTTGACATGCCGGCGTTGTCGCCGGCGCTGCTGGCGGAGTTGATTGCGGCCGGTGATGGCGTCTGCGCCGTGCATTTTGTCGGCGACAGTCCGCTGCCGCTGCTGTTGCCGAGCTCCGCCGCGGTGCGCGCGGTGGTGGCGGGCGAATTGCAACCGGCGGCGCGGCGTTCGCTGCGTGACGTGCTGGCCAAGCTGTCGACCCGGAGCTTGCCGCCGCCGACTGACGCTGCAAGGGCGTTTGCCAATTTGAATACGCCGGCGGACTGGCTGCACTGGCAGCAGCTCCGGCTGCAGCAAGGGAAAGGAGGTTTGTCGTGAAATCGGTTGCCACGGAATTGTTGCCGCTGCGCATTGCGCTGCTGACCGTATCGGATACCCGCAGCATGGCAGAGGATCGGGCCGGTGATGGTTTGCAGGCGGCATTGCTGGAAGCCGGCCATCAGCTCGCGGCACGTCTGCTGCTGCCGGACAATCGCTATCGGATCCGGGCCCAGGTTGCCCAGTGGATCGCCGATGACAGTACCCAGGTTGTGCTGATCAATGGCGGCACCGGTTTGGCCGGCGTCTGCGATCACAGCATTGCGGCGGTGAAACCCTTGTTCGACAAATTGGTCGACGGCTTTGGCGAGCAATTCCGGGCGTTGTCATTTGCCGAGATCGGAACCAGTGCCATGCAGTCGAGCGCGCTGGCCGGTGTCGCCAATGGCACGGTCGTTTTCGCCATGCCCGGTTCGCCGGCTGCCTGCCAGCTGGCGTGGCACAAGCTGATCGCGCCGCAGCTGGATGCCCGTACCCGGCCCTGCAGTTTTGTTGCCGCGTTGAAGGGCAATAGTGGACGTTGCGCGTCAGTTTCCGGCTGATTTGTTAATTCTGCACTTGATTTTCCCCGAACATCTACCCCGGCCTCTTGACGCGGACAACGAGGCTGTTATGTTGGCTGCGACAAAGCTGTCGACCACGGAAGCCGACAGATCAGCATATCGATCGATCTTCAGCCGGGACGTATCACGCTGAACTCGATCTGCTAGGGGGATGCTCGGGTGAGCGCGATTTCGAACTACGGACGCCAGCAGACCGGCATGCGCTGGTTGGCCGCGCTGGCATTGTTGCTGACGGCCAGCACGCAGGCGGCGGACGAATCCGTCAACACCAACAAACTCGCCAATGGTGCCGAAGTGGTGCTGAACGGGGTCGGTGAGGCGCGCGAGCTGACCGGCACGCTGTACCTGGGTGCCCTGTATCTGGAGCACCGCAGCAGCACGCCTGATGTGGTCGCGACGTCGGTCTGGAACAAGCGCATTTCGATGCGCATCAGCGCCGACAAGCTCTACGGCCGCCGTTTGGGCCAACTCTGGCGGGAGCGCATCGCCATCAATTCCGATCGCAAGCTGGTAATGGATCTCAGCAAGGAGATCATGCAGTTTGTTGATGCCTTCAAGGAAACCTTTGTCAAAGGCGATGAAGTCACCATCGATTTCATTCCGGACCACGGCACCTCGGTCGCCGTCAACGGCACCGAACTGGTCAAAATCAAAAAGCCCGAACTGTACGAGTTGCTGTTGCGGGCCTGGGTCGGCGAGAAACCGCCGACCGCGCAATTCAAACTGGGGGTGCTCGGCGAAGCCGACGACGCCACCGCCATCGCCCTGCAGCAGCAGTATGCCGGACTGAAGCCGACGGCCAAGCGGGTGGCGGAAACCCGTGCCTGGGCCAAAACCAACGGGTTGGCCGCCGGTGGCTAAATCTTGAGAGCCGCTGGTCCGAAAAGCCCATGCCCGGTGACGCGCATGGGCTTTTTTGTTTCGGTTGATGAATCGGGTTGACCCCGACCCCTGAACACGGTCAATACTCCATGTAGATAACGGCCCTGTGATCGAGGGCGGCCGCAAGGGTGACGGCAGTCGCCGCGGCATGGCAACAGGAGTGTCAGGGTTATGTCAGTGCAGTCGTCCGAACGCGGGCTGCTCTGGGCCATGGGGGCTACGCTGCTGAGCGCTGCGCTGCTGCCGTGGCTACCGTTGTCTTCCGCCATCATCAAAGCCGGCAGTGTCGGTAGCCTGCTGCTGGCCGTACTGTTACTGACCTTGTTGCTGCGCTCGATGAACCGGCGCCATTCGCAGCGCCGCTTTGTCGATGCCTGGTGTCGGGATCCGGAGCCGGCCGCAGCGCTGTTGGCGGATATCAAAGGGCAAGTGCTGGCAACGCGTGGTCCCTTGCCGCGCTTGCTCAACCATGAGCCGGATGCACTCAAGCGACAGCCGCTGGCCAGCACGGTGTTCATCGACCAGCCGACCGCCTGGCCGGAACTGCGCCAGCGCGGCCTGGCCGGCCGCAGCTGGTCCGGCGTCATTGAGGCCGATGGCCGCCGCCTTTCCGTCACCGGCTATCCCGTCGCAACCGAGGCCAGCGGTCTCGGTCAGCTGCTGGTGTTGGAATTCAGCGAGCTGCAGACCTTGGCACCGGATACCGCCGCCTTGTTGTTGGCCCGCCTGCCGGTCGGCTTGCTGGTGCTGCGTGGCCGTCGCATCAGCCAGATCAACGACAGTTTTTGCCTGCTGCTCGGCACCACGCGCGAGCGGGTCGAGCACAAGACAACCAGCGAGGTGTTCGGCAACGACAGTGCCTTTGAACAGGCGCTGACCCGGGCGGTCGCCGCGCTGAGTCAGGACAATCATTGTGAGCAAGCGGTGCAGCTGCGGCGACATGATGGCCGGGCCATCTGGTGTCAGCTGTTGTTCAGTGCCATGGAGCCGGGTCAGCCGCAGGCAGGCATGCTGGTGCTGCTGACCGATGCCAGCGAGGCGCGTCGGCGTGAAGAAAGCCTGCGGCAGGCGGCAGTGGTGTTCGAGGCGGCATCTGACAGCATTCTGGTGCTCGATGCCGAACGCCGGATCCGCATGGCCAACCGGGCCTTCACCCGCATCAGTGGTTACAGTGCCGCCGATGTCATGGCCAAGCCGCCGCGACTGCTGTTTTCCAGCAAGCAGCCAGCGGAGCTGTACGAGCACATCTTCAATCAGGTGCAAAAACATCATGCCTGGCAAGGCGAGATCTGGAGCCGGAAAAAAGATGGCACCGTTTATCCGCAATGGATGACGCTCAACGCGGTCTGCAATGATGCCGGTCAGATTGTCGAGTATGTGCTGATCGCGGCCGACATTACCGAACGCAAGGAAGCGGAAGAGCGGCTCAATTATCAGGCCAATTACGATGCTTTGACCGAGTTGCCGAACCGCACGCTGTTCGTGGATCGGTTACGGCAGTCGATGTCGCGGGCGCGTCGGGAAGGGACCAATCTGGCCTTGCTGTTCATCGATCTGGATCGCTTCAAGAACATCAATGACAGCATGGGCCACTCGGCCGGTGACAAATTGCTGGTGGCGGTTGCCGATGCCTTGCGCAGCTGTGTTCGGGAAAGCGACACCATTGCCCGTTTTGGTGGCGATGAGTTCGCGGTGATTCTGTCGCCGATCTATGGTGCCAAGAATGCCGGAACGGTGGCTCAGACCTTGCTGAAGGTGTTGGCGCGGCCGATTGTGGTCGATGGTTACGAATGCCTGATTGGCGGCTCGATTGGCATCAGCATCTATCCGGGCGATGGTGAAAGCCCGGAAGATCTGATCCGCAATGCCGATGCCGCGATGTACCGGGCCAAGGACAGTGGCCGCAACACGTATGAGTTTTTCACATCGGAAATGCAGCAACAGGCGCTGGCCCGCATCGGCATGGAGCGGGATCTGCGCTATGCCATCGAGCGGCAGGAGTTTGCCCTGCATTTTCAGCCGCAACTGGGGCTTGCCAGTGGCGACATCATCGGCATGGAAGTGCTGGTGCGTTGGGACTCCGGCACCCGTGGTCTGGTGTCGCCGGTCGATTTCATTGGTCTGGCAGAAGAAAATGGCCAGATCCTGGCGCTGGGCGAATGGGTGCTGACCGAGGCTTGCCGGCAATACGTTGAGTGGCATCAGGCCGGGGTCGCACCGTCCTATATCGCGGTCAATGTCTCGGGCCGGCAATTCCGGTCGCAGCAGTTCCCCAAACTCGTACAGGGCATCTTGACCGAAACCCGGATGCCGGCTGGCAGCCTGGAGCTGGAGCTTACCGAAAGCTTCCTGATGGAAGACGAGGACCACGTGATGCGCACGCTGCGTGAACTGCGCGACATGGGCGTGGCACTGTCGATTGATGATTTCGGTACCGGCTACTCCTCGCTCAGCTACCTGAAGCGCTTTCCCATCTCAACGCTCAAGATCGATCGCAGTTTTGTTCAGGACATTCCGGGCGACGACGAAGACGTCGCCATCGTTTCAGCGATCATCCGCATGGCGCATGCATTGAAGCTGTCGGTAGTGGCGGAGGGGGTCGAGACCGCAGAGCAGCAGCGCTTCCTGCATGAACTCGGCTGTCACGTCATTCAGGGCTTCCATTACAGCCGGCCGCTCAATGTCAGCCAATGCACCGCCTTCCTGCACGAGGCAATGGCGCGACGGTCGCTGCCTCAGCCGTCTTCTCAGCTAGCAGTTAACTGAGGATTGGTCAGCTAAGTCTGTGTTGCGGCGCAGCAAAACGCTGGTTTTTTCACCGAAAAAATACTGTTTTCCGGCCAGAGGTCTGGCCGCTTGCGACTCATCTGGCCTGTTGTTAGTATCGGCCGGTGCGTTTTCTGGCCTCGCTGGTCTGCTCAGTTTTGCCAGCCCGTGCCGAACCACTCATCCAACACATCTCGGGGAAGGTTCACAATGACAAGAACAGGGGAAAAGCAAACGATGTCGACTCGTCTGCACAAGCTGACCGCCGTCGCCAGCGGTGTGTTGCTGACGCTTGCCGCAGCGCAGCCGGCCAAGGCCGTCGACATCTCGTCGGGTAACTGGGAAGGCAGTTTCGACTCGACCTTTACTGTGGGTGCCGGTTGGCGGATGGAAGAGCGTGACGATGCCAAAGTGGGTATCGCGAACGGTGGAACGGCCTGGTCCAACAACAACGATGATGGCAACCTGAATTTCGATAAAGGCGATACCTTCTCGAAAGCGATCAAAGGCCTGCATGAACTCGACCTGCGTCACGCCGACGGTTACGGTCTGTTCATGCGCGGCATCTGGCTTTACGACGTCGAGCTGATGGATGAAAGCCGCGAATTCCGTGAGCTCTCCGATCCCGCACTTGACCGTCAAGGCAGAGATGCGCGACTGCTTGACACCTATATCTATATGGGCGGTGATTTGTTTGAAAAACCGTTCCAGGTCCGGATCGGTGAGCAAGTCATCAACTGGGGGGAAAGCTCCCTGATCCAACACAGTATTTCGGAAGCCAACGCGCTGGATCTCGCTAAACTGCGGGTGCCGGGTTCCGAACTGAAAGAAGCGTTCATTCCGACCAAAGCCATCTGGGGCTCGTACCAACTGACCGAATCGGTCGGTATCGAGGCGTATGCCCAGTTCGAATGGCAGCCGGTTGTGTTTGATTCGCCGGGCACCTTCCTGTCGACGCAGGATTTTGCAGGCGATACCGAAATTGAAGGCGGTGCCTGCGATGGTCTGTATGGCATTGTGCACCTGCTGTTTGGTCAGGTGCCGGAGAGCACCTATTCCACCCAAGCCTGCCGTATTGCTGATCGCGATGCGGACGATCACGGCCAGTTCGGTGTCAAGCTGAGCTGGTTGTCGGAAGCTTTGGGTGATACTGAGTTCGCCTTGTACCATTTGAACTATCACAACAAGCGCCCAGTCATTTCGGCATACGCGCACAATGCTTCGCGTGTGGAAGGCTTCTTCGAGTACCCGGAAGACGTCAAGCTGTACGGCCTGTCGTTCAACACCTCAACCGATGGTGGTTGGTCGATTGCCGGTGAAGTCTCGATGCGAAAAGACGAGCCGCTGCAGATTGACGACGTCGAGCTTCTGTTTGCGACCTTGGAGCCGGTAGGCATCATTCCGTTCGGCACCAGCCAGATTCCGGGCGGCGCACTGCCGGGTCAGGAAATTTCCGGCTATCGGCTGTTTGACACCTATCAGGCGCAGGTCACCTTCACCAAGCTGTTCGGCAGCTTCATGGGCGCCGATCAGTTTGTCTTCCTGACCGAGATCGGTGGCAACTGGATTCCGGATCTGCCGAGCCAGGATGAGCTGCGCTTCGAAGTCGCCGGCACGCCGCGCTCCGGCAATCCGGGCCGCGCCGGTAACGGGATGTTTACTCCTTGGACTGGTACCGGCTGCCGTCAGGCCATTCCGGGCACCAGCCCGATCCAGTTCGGCCAGTGCGAAGGCGTCGAGCAAAACGAGTTTGCCACCGATTCGTCGTGGGGTTACCGACTCGTCACCCGTTGGGAATACAACGATGCCTTCTGGGGCGTCAACGTGACGCCGCGACTGGTGTTCCAGCATGACGTCAGCGGTTACACCCCGGCCCCGATCAGCAACTTCATGGAAGATCGGATGTCTGCCACTGTCGGTGTCACCTTCGACTACCTGCAGAAGTGGCGTTGGGATATCGGTTACTCGTCATTCTTCGGCAATGACGATCAAGATCCGCTGTCGGATCGTGACTTCATCTCGGCCTACTTGAGCTACTCCATCTGATTCAGACGAGACCAGAATGATGAAAACCTTGAACAAGAAAACCCTCGTCCTGTCGGCCTTGCTGGTTGCGTTTGCGGGCAGCGTGGCGGCCAAAGTCAGCCCGGACCAAGCGGAGCGTTTGGGCAAGGATCTGACTCCGACCGGCGCCGAGCGCGCCGGCAACAAGGACGGCACGATTCCGGCGTGGGAAGGTGGTATCACCAAGCCGCCGGCAGGCTTTGTCAAAGGCAAGCACATGGTCGATCCGTACCCGAACGACAAAGTGCTGTTCACCATCACCAGCAAGAACGCCGAGCAGTACAAGGACCAGCTGTCGCCAGGTTTGCTGGCGCTGCTGAAAACCTATCCGGATACGTTCAAGATGAACGTGTACCCGACCCGGCGCTCGGCATCGTCGCCGCAGTATGTCTACGATGCGATCAAGCGCAATGCCGTTCGGGCCGAACTGTTGCCGAGCGGTAACGGTTTCAAAGGCGCCGCGATCGGGGTGCCGTTCCCGTTTCCAGCCAATGGTACCGAAGCCATCTGGAATCACATCACCCGTTACCGTGGTGTCACCGTGACCCGCGATACCGGTCAGGCCGCGGTCATGCCAAATGGTGACTACACGCTGGTGAAGTTCCGTGACGAGTTGGACCAGGCCTACATGCGGCCTGGCATGACCCCGGAAGAACTTGAGCGTGACAACATGCTGTTCTTCTTCAAGCAGTGGGTGACATCGCCGTCGCGTCTGGCCGGCACGGCGTTGCTGGTCCACGAAACGCTGGATCAGGTGGCCAAGCCGCGTCAGGCCTGGACCTACAACACCGGTCAGCAGCGGGTCCGTCGCGCACCTAACGTCGCTTACGATGCCCCGGGTACCGCTGCCGATAACCTGCGCACCACCGACGACTTCGACATGTTCAACGGTTCGCCGGACCGCTACAACTGGAAGTTGATCGGCAAGAAGGAAATGTACATTCCGTACAACTCCTACAAGCTCGATTCGAACAAGCTGAAATACGACGACATCCTCAAATCCGGCCACGTCAATCAGGACCATGTCCGCTGGGAGCTGCACCGGGTCTGGGTGGTGGAAGCCACGCTGAAAGACGGCATGCGCCACGTCTACAAGAAGCGCGTGATGTTCCTGGACGAAGACAGCTGGCAGGTCTCGGTCGCTGACATGTACGACAGCCGTGATGAACTGTGGCGGGTGTCGGTCGCGCATGCGATCAACTACTACGAACTGCCGGTGCTGTGGTCGGCGCTGGAAGTGATTCACGATCTGCAATCGCGTCGTTACCTGGCCGTTGGTCTCGATAACGAAGACGAACCGTATGACTTTGATGCCAAGCGCACGATGGCTGACTTCACGCCTGATGCGCTGCGTCGTCAGGGTCGTCGTTAATCGTCCGCGTCACGTCATGTGCGGCAGCGGCCGGTTTTCACCGGCCGCTGTCTTTATGAGCGGATGGAGCAGTGGTCTAGTCGACCACGTAGTTGTAGTGAGCTGAACTGTGATCCGTACAATTTCTCTTGTCACTGCCATGCTGCTGAGTCAGGCCGCACTGGCGGCCGACGCCCTGATGGCCCCGCGCGCCAGCAAAAGCCTGATGCTGAACCTGACCCAATTGGCTGACGGCCGCTTTGTCGCGGTCGGCGAGCGTGGCCACGTTTTGCTGACCGACGATCGCGGTGTCAGCTGGCAACAAGCACCGGTACCGACACGTGCGACGCTGACAGCAGTCGCGCGCAGCAATGGTCGGGTGTTTGCCGGCGGTCACGATGGTGTGCTGCTGATGAGCGCGGATCGCGGCCAGAGCTGGCAGTTGTTGCGCAGCGAGCCGAGCGCCGATCAGGACAATCCGATCCTGGATATTTATTTTGCGACCGAGTCGATTGGTTACGCCGTCGGTGCTTATGGGCTTTTTCTGAAATCCACCGATGGTGGCCAGACCTGGCAACGGCGGGAAGTGCCGGAGTTTGATTTGCCCGATTTTGGTTTCCCGCACCTGTATAACCTGATCAGTCTGCGCGATGGCAGTTTGTTGGTCGTGGGCGAGGCAGGATTCATTGCCCGTTCGACCGATCAGGGCGAGACCTGGCAGCAATTGCCGGTCGATTATGACGGCAGTTTTTTCACCGTCAAACAAACCGCCAGTGGTGCCTTGCTGGTTGCCGGCATGCGCGGCCATGTCTACCGTTCCACCGACAACGGTGCCAGCTGGCAGGCGATCAGCACCGGTGTCCGGTCGGGTATCAATGATATTGCCAGCGGCACCGGTGAAGTGATTCTGGTGGGCACCGATGGCACCATCCTGATCAGTCGTGATGATGGCCTCAGTTTCGAACGCCAGCAGCGCGCCAATCGCAAGGCGATTGCTGCGGCTGAATTGCTCGGCACCGACAGTCTGTTGATGGCCGCCGAAGACGGTGTTTCCGTGCAGTCGTTGACTGCGCCGCACGCGAATTGATCTAGCAAGAGGTTGTCATGCAAGCAGGGTTGTTGGCGCGTGTCGCTGATCAGATTTTGAAAGCCAGAAAGCCGGTGCTGGCGGTATTTGCTGCCATCACGGTGTTGATGCTGTGGTCGGCAACGCAGCTCAAGGTGGATGCCGGGTTTGCCAAGAACGTGCCACAAGAGCACGAGTACATGCAGACCTATTTTCAGTACCAGCAAGAGTTTGGTGGTGCCAACCGGGTGCTGATTGCGCTGGAAGATACCAGTGGTGATATTTTCAATCCCACCTTCTTCAGCCGGCTGGAAGCCGTGACCAAGGCGGTGCAGTCGATTCAGGGCGTCGATCCGTCGCAGGTCAGCTCGCTGTTTACCCCGAACACCCGCTTTACCGAGATCACCGAGGAAGGTTTTGAAGGGGGACCGGTCGTGCCGGCCGACTTCCGACCGGTGCAGGCCGATCTGGAGCGGGTGCGGGAGAACGTGCTCAAGGCGGGCATCATCGGTCGTCTGGTTGCCAACGATTTTTCGGCGGCGATGATTACTGCCCAGCTGCTGGAAACGGACCCGGTCACCGGCCAGAAGCTGGACTACATTGCGTTTGCCACCGCGCTCGAAAACGAGATCCGCGGCCAGTTCCAGGATCAGGCCGTGAAAGTGCACATCATCGGCTTTGCCAAGGTGATGGGTGATGTCAGTGATGGCGCCAAAGGCGTGGTCGCCTTTTTCCTGGTGGCATTGCTGATCACCGCGGTGTTGCTGTTTGTTTTCACCCGCTCCGGCAAACTGACGCTGTGGCCGATCGTCTGCTCGCTGATCGCAGTGGTCTGGCAGCTGGGTCTGCTCAACGCCATGGGTTACGGCATCGATCCGATGTCGATTCTGGTGCCGTTCCTGGTGTTTGCGATCGGGGTCAGCCACTCGGTGCAGCTGGTCAATGCCTTTGCTTCGCAATTGATCCAGGGCAGCTCGCCGCTGGAAGCCGCCCGCCATGCCTGCCATAAAGTCTGGGCGCCGGGTTTCACCGGCATTTTGTCCGATGTGGTCGGCTTCCTGACTTTGTTGTTGATCAACATCGAGATCATTCAGGAATTGGCGGTTACCGCCGCGATCGGGGTTGGTGTGCTGATTTTCACCAACATGATGTTGCTGCCGGTGCTGCTCAGCTGGACCAAGCCCGGCGGCGGTTTTGCCGATGCCTTTGCCCACCAGCAGGCGCTGCAGGGGCGGTTCTGGGACAAGGTCGCCGCACTGGCGCAGCCGAAGTATGCCTGGTTCACGGTGGCGGTGGCGGCCGTGTTGTTTGTCGTCGGTTATGTTGGCGGCCAGAAGATGTACGTCGGCGATTCGCAGGCCGGCGCGCCGCAGCTGCGCCCGGATTCGCGCTACAACCAGGACACGGCGTTCATTACCGAGAAGTTTTCGATCGGCGTCGATCTGATCTCGGTCATCGTTGAAGTCAAGCAGCCGGCTCCGGACAGCCCGGAGGCGGCAGAGGGCATCGCGGAAGCCTGCTCGAATTTTGACCGGCTCAATGCCATCGATGAATTCGCCTGGTTCATGAGCAACATCGACGGCGTGCAATCGGTGGTGTCGCTCGCTGACGTCGCCAAGGTGGTGAACTCGGCCACGTCCGAAGGCAACCTGAACTGGCGCGTGCTGTCCCGCAACCAGGACGTGCTGGCCCAGGCCACCCAGCGGATCCCGTCATCCACCGGTTTGTTGAACAGCGACTGCAATGTCGTCCCGGTGATGATTTTCACCCAGGATCACAAGGCCGATACCATCACGCGAGTGATTGAGGCGGTGAAGCAATACCGTATCGACAATCCGCATCCGGATCTGGAATTCCGCCTGGCCACCGGTCCGGTCGGGGTCATGGCGGCCACCAACGAGGCCGTTGCCGCCGCCAAGTGGCCGATGCTGCTGGGCGTATACGCGGCCGTGATCGTGCTGTGCCTGATCAGCTTCCGTTCGATTCGTGGCACCCTGTGCGTGATCATCCCGTTGATTCTGGTGTCCTACCTGGCTGAGGCACTGATGGCGACGCTGGGTATTGGCCTGACGGTCGCAACGCTGCCGGTGGTGGCGCTGGGGGTCGGCGTCGGGGTCGACTACGGCATCTACATCTTCTCGCAGATGCGGGACGATTTGCGCAGCGGCATGAGCGTTCAGGACGCTTACCGCGAGACCCTGCACGTGACCGGCAGCGCGGTGTTCTTCACCGGCCTGACGCTGGCGGTTGGCGTCGCTACCTGGATGGTCTCGGCGCTGCAATTCCAGGCCGACATGGGCAAGCTGCTGTCGTTCATGTTCCTGGTCAACATGATCGCCGCCGTGCTGCTGCTGCCGGCCTTGCTGACGTTCCTGTATCGGCGCAAGAAGAAAAAGTAAGCCTTGCGACCTGCCCAACAAAGCCGACTCTGAGTCGGCTTTGTTGTTTCTGGCGGCGTCGCCAGCAATTGCGTCTGTCGCTGGCGCCTACAGACAGCGCGCCGCAGCGAACTGGCAGAACCGCGGCAAAAGCTTGCTTGTACAGGGCGCGGCAGTGGCAGCTCCGGTGCTGGCGATGCAGTTGTCCGGGCTGTCTGGCCGGGCTGCTGACAACAGTAGGCGCGGTGTCGTTCCGGCCTGGAAACGCCGATTTCGCGCCGTGCGCGCAAGGCGCATGAAAAGGCATTGACGCGAATCGCGTCGAGTGAAAAAAATCCCGGTAAAAAGCCACATATTTATGCGCACCGCTGTGGTGCGATGAGTTGCACCAAACCGTGTAATTCCGCGGCTTATGGCCTAGAATTGCCGGCATTTTCCGACCCCCGTGTCGTGGGGGCCTCGGGTGCCCGCTTTCCGGTTCGTCCATCGAGGTTGTTCTCATGTTGCAAGTCTCGTCGCACGCTGTCATCGACAGCGTTATCCCGGCACTCAAATCGCGCTTGCCTGCCAAGCAGGTGGCGCTTGCCGGCGACTTCGTCAAGCTGTTCTACAGCTCGGTGTCGGAGGAGGATCTGGCCCGGCGCAGCGCCGCGGATCTGGCCGCGATTTCGGCCAACCTCTGGCAGTACATGCAGGACTACAAGAGCGGCACCGTTGCCGTGCGGGTCAGCAACCCGACCACGGCCAAAGAGGGCTGGCAAACCCGTAACACCATCATTGAGTTGGTGGTCGATGACATGCCGTTCCTGGTGGACAGCGTGCGGATGGAGTTGAACCGGCTCGGTCTCACGGCGCACCTGCACGTGCACCGGCCGATGCGTATTGCCCGCGGCAAGGACGGCAAGATCGAAAGTGTCGAGAAAATCACCACGCTGTCGGGTGCTGGCTGCGAGACGCCGATGTTTATCGAGGTCGATCACATTGCGGATGCCAGCGAGCGCAAGGCTCTTGAGCAGAACCTGCAGCGTGTGCTCGGTGATGTCCGTTTGACCGTCAGCGATCACCAGGCCATGCGCGACAAACTGGAGAGCATTGATGCCGAGCTGGCAGCGATACCGAAATCGGTACCTGCCGCCACCGTGGCCGAAGCACGCGATTTTCTGAAATGGCTGCTCGACGATCACTTCATTTTCATGGGTTACCGTACCTATGACGTGGAAAAGGTCAAAGGCGACTACAAGCTGAACCCGGTGCGCAAGTCGAGTCTCGGCCTGCTCAGCAAGGACGATGTGACGGCGCAGTCGGTTGTGCTGTCGACGCTGTCACCGGACGCGCAGAAAGTGGCGCTGAACAATGACGAGCTCGTGGTGTTGACCAAAACCCGAACCCTGTCGACCGTACACCGTCCGGGCCAGATCGATTACATCGGCTTCAAGCGCTATAACGACAAAGGTGAGGTGATCGGCGAACACCGGATTCTTGGTCTCTACGCGTCGACTGTTTACAACCGCAGCCCGCGCAACATCCCGGTGATGCGCAAGAAAATCACCGAAGTGGTCGAGCGTTCAGGACTGGTGCCGAACAGCCATGACTTCAAGGCGCTGCGCGACATCATCGAAACCTTCCCGCGCGACGAACTGTTCCAGATGTCGACCGATGAACTGATGAGCATCGGCATGGGCGTGCTGTACATCAAGGAACGTCCGGTCGTTCGCCTGTTTGTCCGTCGCGATCCATATGGTCGCTTCTTCTCCTGCTTTGTCTACGTGCCGCGCGAGCTGCACAACACCAAGCTGCGCTTGAAGATGCAGGCCATTCTGGCCAAACACCTCGGCGCCAACGCCGACGAGATACGGTTCAGCACCTGGTTCTCCGATTCGATTCTGGCACGCGTGCATTTCATCGTTCCGGTTGAGAACGCCGGCCGGGTCAAGTACGACGTCAAAGCCATTGAAAGCGAATTGCGTGTAGCTGCCGTCTCGTGGGATGAGCAGGTCAAAGAAGCGCTCATCGCCCTGTATGGCGACGTCGAAGGCAAGAAGCTGGCACAGAAATACGCCGATGCATTCCATGTCGGCTATCAGGATGAAAACGGCGCCGCCGTTGCCGTTGAAGACATCAAGCATCTGGAGTCGCTGTCCGATGCCCAGCCGCTTGCGATGCAGCTGTACGCGCCGGCCGACGCCGAGCAGGGTGCGCTTCGCTTCAAGCTGTATCAGCGACTGGCACCGGCACCGCTGTCCGATGTGTTGCCGATGCTGGAAAACATGGGGCTCACCGTCATCGGCGAAACCCCGTACGAAGTCGAGCGCAAGGATGGCGACGTTTGCTGGATCATGGATTTCGGCTTGCAGCCGCAAAGCAGCGGCGAGCTGAACCTGAAAGCGATCAAGGACATTTTCCAGGAGGCGTTTGCCGAAACCTGGGTCGGTAAAGCCGAGAACGACGGTTTCAACCGCCTGGTGCTGGCCGCGGGCCTGAACTGGCGCGAAGTCAGCGTGCTGCGTGCGTACGCCAAGTATTTCTGGCAGATCGGTTTTACCTTCAGTCAGAGCAGCATCGAGCAGACGCTCGCGGCGTATCCGCAGATCGCGCGCAAGATCGTCGACTGGTTCAATGCCCGCTTTGAGCCGGGCAAGGCCAGCGAAAAGAAAGCGCAGGCGCTGCTGGATGAGATCAAGGCCGAGCGCGCCAAGGTGGCGACGCTCGACCAAGACCGCATCGTCAGCCGCTATGTCGATGTGATCGGCGCGACGCTGCGCACCAACTTCTTCCAGCTTGGCAAGGACGGTCAGGCCAAGCCTTACACGTCGTTCAAGCTGAAGCCGTCGCGCATTCCGGACATCCCGAAACCGGTGCCGATGTTCGAGATCTGGGTCTACAGCCCGCGTGTCGAAGGTGTGCACCTGCGCTTCGGTAAAGTGGCACGCGGTGGTTTGCGCTGGTCGGATCGTCGGGAAGATTTCCGTACCGAAGTGCTGGGTCTGGTCAAGGCGCAGCAGGTCAAGAACACCGTCATCGTGCCGAATGGTGCAAAGGGCGGTTTCGTTTGCAAGCAGATGCCGAAGAGTACGGATCGCAAAGTGATTCAGGCCGAAGGCGTTGCCTGCTATCAAATGTTCATTCGCGGCCTGCTCGACGTGACCGACAATATCGTCGGCGGCAAGATCGTTGCGCCGGTCAATGTCGTTCGCCATGACGAGGCGGATCCGTACCTGGTGGTGGCGGCCGACAAGGGCACCGCAACCTTCTCCGACATCGCCAACGCGATTTCGCTGGAATACAACCACTGGCTTGGCGATGCCTTTGCATCCGGCGGCTCGAACGGCTATGACCACAAGGGCATGGGCATCACCGCGCGCGGTGCCTGGGAGTGCGTCAAGCGCCATTTCCGTGAAATCGGCAAGGACATCCAGAACGAAGACTTCACTGTCATCGGTGTCGGCGACATGTCGGGCGACGTGTTCGGCAACGGCATGCTGTTGTCGAAGCACATTCGCTTGTTGGCCGCATTCGATCACCGCCACATCTTCCTTGACCCGAATCCGGATGCCGCCAAGAGTTTTGTCGAGCGTCAACGGCTGTTCAATCTGCCGGCGTCGAGCTGGGATGATTACGACAAGAAGCTCATTTCGAAAGGCGGTGGCGTCTTCCCGCGTAGCGCCAAATCGATTGCCTTGAGCCCGGAAGTGCAGGCCATGCTCGGCGTCAAGCAGAGCGAAATGGCGCCGCCGGAGTTGATGAACAGCATCCTGAAAATGGACGTGGAGTTGTTCTGGAACGGTGGCATCGGCACTTATGTCAAGGCGGCCAGCCAGCGCCACAATGAAGTCGGCGATCGCGCCAACGACGCCATCCGGGTCGATGGTCGTGAGCTGCGTGCGAAAGTGGTCGGCGAGGGCGGCAACCTCGGCATGACCCAGCTGGGCCGTATCGAGTACATGCTCAATGGTGGTCGCGGTAACACCGATTTCATCGACAATGCCGGCGGCGTCAACACCTCGGATAACGAGGTCAACATCAAGATCCTGCTGAACCAGCTGGTCGCTGATGGCAGCATGACCGAGAAGCAGCGCAACAAGCTGCTGGCCGATATGACCGACGATGTCGGCGAGAGCGTGCTGAAGGACAACTACCGCCAGAGCCAGAGCATTTCGATCACGGAGTCGCGTGCCAACAGCATGGTGAAAGAACACATTCGCTTCATTCATCAGCTGGAACGCGAGGGCCGGCTCGATCGTGCTCTGGAATACCTGCCGACCGACGACGAAATGCAGGAGCGCCTGATCAAAGGCAAGGGCTTGACCCGCGCCGAGCTGGCCATTCTGACCTCGTACGGCAAGATGAGCCTGAAAGACCAGCTCAATGTGCCGGAAGTGGTGGAAGACCCGTTCTACCGCGACATGCTGGCGGGCTATTTCCCGCCGCTCATGCGCAACAAGTTTGCCGCGCCGATTCAGCAGCATCGCTTGAAGCACGAAATCATTGCGATGCAGCTCGCCAACGATATGGTCAACTTCGGTGGTGCCAATTTTGCCCACCGCATGGTGGACGAAACGGGCGTCAGCTTTGCCGAGGTGGCGTCCTGCTTCACGCTGGCACGCGAAGTGTTTGGCGTCGACAAGTTCTGGGAGCAGATCGAGGCGCTCGACAACAAGGTGCCGGCGGCGTTGCAACTGGAGGCCATGCACGAGTCGCAGCGGCTGATCCGTCGTGCCGCGCGCTGGTTCATGCGCCAGCGGCGCAAGCATGCCGGTCTTGCGGAAGAGATTGCCCGGTTCAAGCCGGCGATTGATGTGCTGCGTGCCCAGCTGCCGAAAGTGCTGGAGGCCAGCGAAGCGGCGGACCTTGCTGGTGATACCCAGCGCTATGTCGAGCGTGGCTTGCCGAAGAAACTGGCCGAAGAGCTGGCGCACCTCAGCACGCTGTTCTCGGCGCTGGACATTGCCGAAGTCGCAGAAGAGCAGGCGCTGCCGGTGGCCTTGGTTGCCGAGACCTATTTCAAACTCGGTTTCCGCACCGATCTGCACTGGTTCCTGAGCCAGATCGTCCGTCAGCCGGTCGAGAACCATTGGCAGGCGTTTGCCCGTTCGGCGTTCCGCGAGGAACTCGACTGGCAACAGCGTCAGCTGACCGGCGCGGTGCTGAAATTGACCGGCAAGGATCTGGACGCGACCACGCGCCTCGACAGCTTCCTGCAGGACAACAGCGAAGTGAAGCGCTGGCTGCAGCTGCTGACCGAGTTCCGCACCAGCAACACCCACGAGTTCGCCAAGTTCTCGGTGGCCTTGCGCGAGCTCGGCATTCTGGTGCAGAGCTGCCAGCGTCAGGTCGCTGCCGGTGGCAAAGTCAAAGCCAAAGCTGCAGTGAAAGCGTCGGCGAAGGCCGCCGGTAAAGTCAAAGCAGCAAAGGCGCCAGCGAAGCCGGCGGGCAAAATCAACAAGAAGAAGGGCGATGCCCGCCGCTGAGCGAGCGGAGGCTATCGCAGGGCAAACAGGGCGCTTTTGCGCCCTGTTTGCTTTCTGGCGTGACCGGGTTTGCAGCTTTTGCTGCCGTGCGCCATACAATTCGCAGCAAACCTCGGAAAACGGGACGCTTTTTCGCGTTAGACTCAGGCCGCCGCTGATTCGGGTGGCAGTTCAATGAGGCAAGTGATTGCATGGAAGTGGTAAAACAAGTGGCGCTTCCGCGTGAGCGTCAGCTGCAACGACCCACCGCAGCGGTGCGGCCGGAGCAACTGGGCTCACTAACGGCATTATTGGGCCGGGCTTTCAGTCATGACCCGCTGCTGCAGTACCTCGAGCCCAATGAGAAATGGCGCAATCGATTGACGCCGGTGTTGTACCGGGCCGTGCTGCGTTACTGCTTGCGTTACGGCCAAGCCGATGTCACCAGCGATGGCCATGCTGTCGCGTGCTGGCTGTTGCCGCGCCATTGTCAGCCTTCGTTGTGGCGCGAATTGCGCAGTGGCATGTGGATGCTGCCGTTCAAAGGGCGCACCCAGGCGCTGCGCCGCCTGCTGCAGTTTGATGCGGCGGCGAAGGCGCTGCGCCTGCAGCACGCCGGCACGGAGCATTGGTATCTCTGGACGATCGCCGTTGAACCGGCGCACCAGCACAAAGGCCATGCCAGCGCGTTGCTGCGCACAGTGCTTACCCGCGCTGATCGCAGCGGCGAGATTTGCTATCTGGAAACGCAGAATCCCGCCAATGTTGCCCTGTATGAACGTTTTGGCTTTCAATTGAAAGCGACCCAGGATTTGGCCGAAGGTGTCCGCATTCATGCGATGCGGCGTGATCCGCAGGTGCAACAAACGGCGGCGCGCAGGGCCTCGTTGTAACAGTGTTTCAGAGCCCAAAGGGACGCCTGTCGGCGCCCCTTTGGGTTTGCTGCCGTGTCAGTTGACGCGAATCGGAATGTAGGTGGCGTTGTTGCTTTCACTGAATTCGGTGATCGCTCCGGTCCGGTCAATCACCGCTCCCAGCCAGTAGTTGGTGCCGGACACCAGATTGTTCGGAATCACCACGTTCACCTTGAAGGTGTGCACGCCGTCGCGGCTCAAAGTCAACGAACCGGTGCCGATCAAGGTATCGGCCGTCGAGATGAGGTTGTTGGTCGACACGTAGAAGCCGAGCGATGCCGTTTGGGTGTTGGCGCCGTTGTTTTCGGCGGACATTTCCAGCTGCACGGTCTGGCCCTTGTTGACGTTATACCGGCGCGCACCTTCAAAGGCGGTGCCCGACAGTTCAACGCCGCTGGTGTTGTACAGCTTGGTTCGCTCATGGGTGCTGTACTCGCCGCTGGCACCGAGATGCTTCCACTGCGTCAGTGCCACGTCTTCACCGCTGCCAAGGCCGTACAGCGTGACGGCGCCGGAGGCGGCGTCTTCACCAAAGTAGGCGCGCGCGGTGCTGCCGTTGGCGTGAATGTGGGTCCAGTCCTGGCCCATGATGTTGTACTCGGTGTTGACATGGTTCAGGCCGAGCGCATGGCCGAGTTCATGAATCGCGGTGGTCTGGAATGGCCGTGAGCTGCCACCGTAGGGCCACAAGGCCGTCGGTGTCATGCTGGTGGTGTACGCGGTGCCGTTGTAGAAAATGATGTCGGCTTCGTCGATCGAGGTGTGATAGCCAAACAACCAGTAGCAGGTTTTCCAGGTGTAGGTCACGGCGGGGCTGTATTCGCTGTCGCCGCTGAACCAGATCTCGTTCTGGCCGTTGTCAAAGCCGACGCTGGTGTCACCGCTGACCAGGCTGAAGTTGAACGGGCTCGGGTTTTCATTGACCCGGCTGATGGACGTGCTGAGCGCGCTCAGCCAAGTGCTGCCAGCCGGAAAGCCGACCGACGATGACCGCAAGGTCACGCTGTTGGAATCCCAGGTGACTTTCTGATCACCGCAAACATCCCAGCTGGCGGCTTCCGTGCGAGTTGAAAAGCTGCTGATCAGACCGAGCAGCGCCACGCCGCCCAAAAGGTGTATCGATTTCATCTTGCCACTCCTGTGCAAAATCGGTTGTCGAGCCGACGACATCCAGTCGTCAGCGATTGCATGCATATGCGTTGGGAATCAGCGACGCGGCTGCGTCTTGCTGTCCACGACCGGGTTACCGCCATTGGCTTTCAGCTGCTCGGCTTCCCACTGATCAAACGCCGAACCCTGCTGACGGTTGGCTGGCATCACGGCCGATTCTTTCGGCGCCGCAGCGGCCATTGCCCGCGGACCCTGGAACGGTTTGGCGCGGTCGGCACTTTGAATGGCGACAGCGGCGGCCTGCGGTTGCTTGGCAACCACGTCGCGGACGTGCGCGACAAAACTGGCAGGATCAAACGGCGCAACCTTGGCGGGTTCCGCCTTGGCCGAGGCCGGCAGACCGTGATCGCCGGTTTGTTCCGGCGCGGTCATTTTGTTCGGGTTGATCGCAAAGGCGACTTCGCCTTTGTCATTGCGGCCGAGCGTATTGCCGGCGCCGTCGCTGACATAACCGGCATCCAGACGGAACCGGCCTTCGGCGCAGCGCACCAGCGGGCAGATGCGCTGTTCGTTGCCACGCACCATCAACACATCGGTGGCGCCTTTTTCAAATTCCGGCACCCCCGAGACTTCCAGTCGGCGCAGCTTGTCGCCGTCTTGCTTGACGCCGCCAATGAAGCGCAGCGTCAGCGTTTTGCCGCTGTATTGACCTTTCAGCACATCCTCGATCTGATAGGTAACAAAGGTGTGCGGCAGGCCTTCGACCGAGTTGGCGTACTGCACGTCGATGACGGTGCCTTGCACCACCAGTTCCGCGTCACGGGTCAGTTCCGAGACCGGCGAATGCAACGCCGGCAGATGGGCTTTGACAGCGGCGCTGGCAGCCAGCAAAGCGATAGGCAAAAGCAGTCCTTTACAGGTATCCATACCTGAGCTCCTTGATCATGAGTTGAGAGAGTTGCTTCGGAACGACGTGATACAGGCGGGTACGGGATAACCGTGTAACAACCACGACGGCTCGTCCATGAGCAGGCGCAGTGTAGGTGGGGAGCAGCAGTGCAACGAGACCGGATGAACGGCAGTGTTTGCCTGTCAGCGCCGCTTCGGTTTGTGCGATTCGGCGCACACGGTGTGCGTCGCGGCTGCCATCGTGTTGGCGGTAAACGAACGTTGACCGGGCGTCAGAAATGAAAAACGCTGCCGGAACAGGCAGCGTTTTCTGGATGTGCGAACGTTAGGCCGGCGGCTCAGAACAGGCCTTTCTTGCCACCCAGCATGGAACCGAGCAGGCCACGCAGCACCCGTCGGCCGAGCTCAGAGCCAATGGCGCGCGCAGCGCTCTTGGCAAAGGCTTCGGCCGCAGTTTCGCGCGTGCGGCTCGGCTTTTCGGCGGGTGCTTCGGCTTCCGGTGGCCGCCGTGTCGTTGTGTTCGGTGTCGGGGTGTTCGGTGTCGGGGTGTTCGGTGTCGGAATGCGCGGTGCCGGAATGCGGACGTCGGCATCGGCATGGGGCGACGCGGTGTTTGCCGAACGGCGGCCGTTTGCTGTCACCCCGTTATGGTCAGCGGCGCGCTGTTTCAAGTGCTCGTAAGCCGATTGCCGATCCAGCGTCTGCTCGTATTGGCCGTAGACGAGCGAGCCGGTGATGGCGGCTTGCCGCTCGTTGGCCTGCAATGGCCCGATGCGTGATGACGGCGGCAGGATGTAGGCGCGCTCGACTGGTGTTGGCCGGCCTTTCTCATCGAGGAAGCTGACCAGGGCTTCACCGACGCCGAGCTCGGTGATGGCGGTTTCGGTGTCAACCTGAGGGTTCTGCGGCAAGGTTTCCGCAGCCGCTTTCACCGCTTTCTGATCACGTGGCGTGAACGCGCGCAGCGCATGCTGGACGCGGTTGCCGAGCTGGCCCAGTACGGTGTCCGGCAGATCGAGCGGGTTCTGGCTGACAAAATAAACACCGACACCTTTCGAACGAATCAAGCGCACAACCTGTTCGATTTTCTCCAGCAGGGCATCCGGTGCATCCTTGAACAGCAAGTGTGCTTCATCAAAGAAAAACACCAGTTTCGGTTTGTCGCGGTCACCGACTTCCGGCAGGTTTTCGAACAGTTCGGCCAGCAGCCAGAGCAGGGCGGTGGCGTACAGGCGCGGCGAATTGAACAGCTTGTCGGCGGCCAGAATGTTGACCACGCCGCGACCTTGGGCATCGGTCTGCATCAGATCGGCGATGTTGAGCATCGGCTCGCCGAAGAATTTGTCACCGCCTTGCTCTTCCAGCGTCAGCAAGCCGCGTTGAATGGCGCCGATCGAGGCAGCCGAAATATTGCCGTACTCGGTCGTGTACTCGCGGGCATTCTCGCCGACGAACTGCACCATCGCGCGCAGATCTTTCAGATCGAGCAGCAGCAGGCCGCTGTCATCGGCGATCTTGAACACCAACTGCAGGACGCCTTCCTGGGTGTCGTTGAGGTTGAGCAGCCGCGCCAGTAACAACGGACCGAGATCGGAGATGGTGGCGCGCAGCGGATGACCTTGTTCACCGAACACATCCCAGAACTGCAGACTGAATGCCGCCGGTTGCCAGTCGTTGATGCCGAGCGAAGCCAGCCGTTTGTCGAATTTTTCCGAGCGGCTGCCGGCGGCACCGAGCCCGGACAGATCGCCTTTGACATCGGCCAGAAAGACCGGTACGCCGGCCGCGGCCAGTTGCTCGGTGATGACTTGCAAGGTTACGGTTTTGCCGGTGCCGGTGGCGCCGGTGATGAGACCATGGCGGTTGGTCAGGGCGGGCAACAATGCGCAGTCTTTGTTGCCACTGCGGGCAATCAACATCGGGTCGGCCATCAACGTTATCCGGTTGCGGAAGTATGTCGCCGATTATGCCAGTGCCGCGTGCTCATGGCAGCCGGCGTGCACGCAGGCACGCCGGCGGGGTCACTCGATGGCGCCGTGATCAGTCGGCTTGCCGGGCCCACTGCCAGATTTCCTTCCAGCTCGCTTCCTTGCCGTAGAACAGCATGCCGGCGCGGAAAATGCGGCTGGCATAACGGCGCAGCAACAGGATGCTGGCGATCAGGATCAGGAACGAGCCGATCACCTGCCACCACGGCACGATGCCGTGCGCGAGCCGGGCCGGCATTGCCGCCATGGATGAGAAGGGCAACCACGACAGCACCTGCATGACGACGTTTTCCGGCGAATCGAGGCCCGGAAACACGATCATGAAGAACAGCATCGGCAGGAACATCAGCGAGCCGCGGGTCGAGCTGTTGGGATCGTCAATCGACGCGGCGATGGCGGCCATGACGGTGTTCCAGAACAGCATGCCGCCAAGCGCGAACAGCAATGCCACGATCACCACCGACCACGACACGGCGGCCAGCATGTCATTGCTGCCATCGCTGAAACGGGCGAGGGCCAGCAGGCCGAGCCAGCCGTACAAACACCAGGTCAGCATGGTTTTCAGGCCATGGCCGGTCAAACCGAGCAGTTTGCCGTCGATCCAGGTTTGGTACGGAATCGCCGATACCACCAACTCACTGACCCGCTGCTGCTTTTCCGAGGTGATGCTGACAAAGAAATAGGCGAAGCAGGTCATCACGCCCATCAACGAGAAAATGGTCAGCGCGGTGGCAATGGCGCGGCTGCCGCCACTGGCCGGCTTGCGGGCGTTCGGGCTGTATTCCTGTTTGACCTCAAGTGGTTTCTGCCATTGTTCGAAATCGCTCTTGGCGATGCCACGGGTGGTCAGCTCCTGTTGCAGCCGCGCGGTTTTGAGATGGTTGTCCAGCTCGTTGCGCCAGGTCGGCTCACGGTTGACCAGCAACGTGGCGCTGTTGTCGGCGCTGATGTCGAGCAACCCGGCGAGCCGGCCGGCGTCGACATCGGCAGCGCGCGCATCGCGCTCTCGGTCGTCCGCGCGCAGCAAGGTCAGGCGGCCGTCGCCGCCGTATTCCAGTGGCAACTGGCGGGCATCGATGACCGCAACTTCATAACTCTCGCGCGATTTGGCCCATTGCATCATGGCGCCGCCGCCCTGGATCAGCAGGGTGAGCAGCACCAGAATGCCGAGGTTGATCAGCTCATGCTTCCATTTGAAATAGCGCAGGAATTCAAACCGGGCGACCGTCCAGAGGCTGACTGCCTGGCTGCCGGTGGTGTGCTTTTGTGACATCACGGCGTCTCCTGATACGGGTTGCCGACGGCACGCAGATAGATTTCGTGCAGACCGATGGCTTCACTGTGAATGCTGCGCAACGCGGCGCCATTGCCGAGTTCGCGCAGCAGCGGGTTGAGTTCGGCATCGTGCCGCAGGATCAATTGTCGGCGCTGTTCGCCGTCGACGATCACATCGGCTACGCCGGGTTGACGCAGTGTCTCCGGTGCCGGTGCGGTACCGGCATATTCGAGCCGCAAGCTGAGGCTCAGGCCCGAACTGGCGCGCAGCTCGGCCATGCTGCCGAACAACACCCGGCGGCCTCGGTTCATCAACAGAATGCGGTCGGCCAAGCGTTCGACCAAGGCCATCTGGTGCGCGGACAACAGAATGGTGGTGCCCTGACTGCGCAGTTCGCGCAGCAGCTCCAGTACCATTTCCTGATTGATGGGGTCCAGGCCGGAGAACGGTTCATCCAGTACGACGATACGCGGCCGGTGTTGCAGGGCGGCAATCAACTGGATTTTCTGCTGGTTGCCTTTCGACAACGCCGACACTTTTTCTTTCTGCCGATCCGCAAGGCCGAAGCGCTCCAGCCATGGCAATGCCGCCACGCGCGCCTCGCGCCGACGAACGCCACGCAGCTGGGCGAGATAGATCAGCACATCAAGGATTTTCTGGTCCTGATACAGACCACGCTCTTCCGGCAGATAGCCAAGCTCGGCAGCACTGATGCGGTCGCGCTCACCGTCCGCGGACTGGTAGCGGATCTCGCCGCGATCCGGTTCAGTCAAACCGATCAGCATCCGGACCGTGCTGGTCTTGCCGGCGCCATTGGGGCCGAGCAAGGCAAAAATTTCGCCGGCATTGACCTCGAAATTGACGTCATTGACAGCATGGGTAGTGGCGTACTGCTTGTGTACGCCAACGACAGACAACAGACTCACGGACTACCACTCCCTGTGCAGAACGCCGGCTGTGCCGGCGCCAACAGCAAAAACGCCCGCGCAGCATAGCGGCTGCGCGGGCGTTCAGAAAGCAGACCCGTGTAGGGCTTTGTAACTCAGTACGTCACGGTCAGGAACAGACGGAAAACGTCGGCACTGAAGCTGTAAAACGGTTCGTTGCCATCACCGGTGCCAAGCTCTCGACCGGCAGGGATGTCGCGGAAGTCGTCATAATCGAATTCCATGTGGTCAACAAATGCACTGAGTTTGATTTGTTCGACTACGCCACCCGGCAGTGACCACGTGTAACTGCCACCAACGCCGGCCGTCCAGTTGCTGAAGGTTGCCAGTTCCTTGTCGCGGGCGAGGAAGTTCTGGGCGTCCTGACGCGGGAACAGATCACTGTAGAAGTCGGCTGCGGTCTGTTCGTATTGCCGGAGCTTGAATTCCAGGCTCAGCTTGTCGTTCCACGGATGGACGTAGCGCAGCTCCATGCTGCGTGCCTCAATGCCCCAGGTATCGGCGAAGCTCCGGAATTCACCACGCAAGGAGGCTCGCCACGGCAGGTAATACATGGCCCGCAGGGCGGCGGCATCGGAGGTGCGGGTGTTTGGATAAACTTCGGATTGCGTGCCGACGCCCGCATCGGACAGATAACGCACTTGCCGATAGGGGTTATTCAGAAAACCTTCATCGGTAATCGTTTCGAAGCCGAGACTGGTGATCAGGTTTTTGGTCAGTACCTGGCTCAGGCTCAACCGATAATTTTGCCGATCAACGGTTCCGACCGGATCGGAACTGAGCAAGCTGCCGTCTTGATAGTTGTTGCGGCGGACCTCGTCATCACCCAGGGCATAGCCGAGCGAAATGGTGGTCAGATCGCCGAAGAAATCCTGGCTGATGCCGAAAAAAGTGGTTTTGGCGTCGTAATCACTTTCTTCGCTGGTCGTGTGGCCAAAACTCATCGTGGTTTTGTTGTGCAGATAATCCACGCCGACCGATGCTTCCTTGCGCTCTTCCGTGTACGGGCTGGCATAGGATTCGACGTCAACCGATGCTGCGCTGACGTTGTCGACGTAGTAGTTGGCGCTGACCGAGACCTTTTCCAGGAAGTTTTTCCGCACCAGCACGCTCGGGCCGGTGATGTCCATGCCACCGCCCTGGTAGGAGTGGTACATGACGTCGCTGCGTTCTTCCGGCAGCACGCCGGCAGTGGCCGCGCGCCCGTGCACCAGCGCGAGCACGGCAAGCAGCGTCAACAGCGCACGTGCGGATTGCTTAATTACAGCCACAGCCACCACCACCGCCACCTTCCGCGCCACGAGCACCTTCGCGTGCCTGGAAAACGTGGTGCATGTACGCGGTTTGCACCGCGTCGCGCTCGAACGCCATGACCGGGTCAGCGAGATTCTGGCGTTCGTACGGCTTGAGCCAGGGCTCCACGCTGCAGCCGGCCAGCGCCAGTGCACTGGCGAGCAGCAACAGCCGGGCGCCATTGTGGGGGGAGAGTGATCTCATTATTCACGCACCAGGGTTTTGATCTGCTCTTCGTATTTCAGTTCGTAGCCCGGCTTGTAGCCGCGATGCAGGTAACGCATGTTGCCGTTGCGATCGACCATGATCGTGCTTGGCATGGCATCCACCTGATAAATCTCGCTGAGCTTGTTCTCGGTATCGAGCAGCACCGGGAACGACACCGGTACGTCTTTCAGCAGCTTGTCGGCGAGTTTGGGATCGTTGTCGACATTGACGCCCAGCACGGTGAAGCCGAGATCCTTGTAGCGCTGGTAGATGTCTTCAATCAACGGCATTTCCTGCCGGCACGGGCCGCACCAGGATGCCCAGAAGTTGATCATCACCACTTCGCCACGCAGATCGGCCAGGCGGACATTGCCACCAGCGCGATTTTTCAGCGTGAAGTCCGGGGCCGGGCCCTTGCGCTCTTCCGCTTGCACGCTGCTGACCACAACACCGCTGATGAACAGCAGCAACAACAGGCCGGTGGCAAGCAATGCACGACGTTGACTCATGACAAACCGCTCCAAAATGAATGACTTCAGGCTATGCAAGAGCATAGCGCCTGATCAGAAAAATACTGTGATGCTGGTGGAAAGCTCAAGGTTATGCGTTTGCAGGCTTTCCCCGAGGATTTCATGTTCAAAGACATGGTCCTGGAAGTCGATGCTGACCGCCAGCCAGTCCAGTGGCACGAACCGGTAGCCGGCACCGATATGCCAGGTGAAATAATCGTCATCGGCAAAGGAGGTGCTGCCGACGCCGGCCATCAAATACAGGCTGGTGTTGATGGCACGACCATCCCCCAGAAAGGCTTCGCCCGGAAACAGGTTATAACCGAGGTTCAGGCCGTAGTAGCGCAGTTCGCGCTGCGATTCGGTCAGCAGTTCGGCGCCGCCGGCAAGCCGCTCATAGCTGGTTTCGCCAGCCTTGCTTTGCCCGACCGTTGCGGTGAAGAAATAGTCTTCACTGATGTGGTAGGTGAGCTTGGCGCCGACCACCGAGCTGCTGCCAAAATCCTCAATGTTGAGCACACCGAAGCTCAAGCCCAGTTCCAAATCGTTGACGTCGATGAGGTCTTCGTCAATCGTGCGCCGCTCCACTTCCGGATCGTAGACCGGGGCATCGCCGGTTTCCGGTTCGGCGGCAAACGCCGGCACCGCCAGCCCCAGCGTGGCGACGCAGCTGAGCGCGGCGATGGCGCTCAGAAAAACAGACTGAATCCGGCTTTCCATTCTTCCACTTTCTCGTTGTCGTTACGGTCGGTCAGTACCACGTAGTTGTTGTATTCCACGCGCAGTACGAAACGACGGGTCAGGTAGGTGCGGGCGCCAACGCCGACATGCGTCAGCTGCTCGCTGCGATCTTCGGTCTGGATGATGGTGGCGGCCGGATCGGTGCGAATATAACCGGTCCCCAGCTGAAAGTAAGGTGAAATCCACCACTCCGGAAATGGTTGATGGGTCAGATGCAGGGTGCCGTATTTGGCATTGGAGAAGTCACCCATGACATGGCCCAGCGTCAGTTCCAGCGACAGGTTTTCGGTAAAACCCCAGGCACCGTAGATGCTGATGACATCGGCGTTTTCGAACAGGCCGGCCATGACGCCGGTTTCCCATTCCCGTTTGGCAAAGTCGGCCTGGCTGGCTTCGCTGACATCCACCTGCTCGCCATCGACGGTCAAGGTGCGTTGCAGCTGCTCGCGATGGACCCAGCCTTCGTGACCACGCGGGCTGCGGACCAGAAACCATTCGGTGCGGCGTTCCAGCAGCGTGATCAGGCCGCCGCGCTCGACGATCTGGAATTTGGGATAGCCACGGCCGGGGCCGGTGTGCAGGTCGACGTACGGGTCGGCGACTCGCACCGTCAGCTGTTCGGCGTCTTCGCTGTCCGTAACGATTTGTTCGCCACTGGCTGGGGCTGTTTCTGCAGCAGGGCTGGTCTCAGCAGCGGTTTCGCTGTTACCGGCGGCGTCGGCAGCAGGGGCGGCGACAGCTGCCGCAGGCGGTTCCGCCGCGACTGCAACCGCTGCCGGTTGTGGTGCGGGTTCGGCCGGTTCGCTGGCATGGGTCCAGCCGGGCAGCAGCAACGGCAATAAAAGAGGCCACAACCGGAGCGTCATGCGACAGGCATTCCTTGGCTGAAAGTGAGCGGGATTCTACGTCAGTGCCGGTGAGCTGTCAGTTCACCGGCACGCCTGGCGCAAACGGGTCGTTGAAATACTGGGCGCCGATATCGAGCCACTCGGCCAGCAGTTTCAGCTCGGCATTGTTGAGCCAGCCGGCGTGCACGCCGCCAGCGGCAAACGCCTCGAAGAAACGGCTGTTGCGGGCATCGCCGGCACGCATGACCGGGCTGGGCGCGTTGACCGGGGTCACCAGAACACACTCCGGCGGCGGGCCCGGATCCAGGATGCCGGTTCCGTCCGGGCAAATGAACATGCCGGAGCCGGCCGGTTCTTCGACTGCGGGTGTGCGCGTTTCCGTTGTGTTGTCCACCAGCATGCCATTGCCATTCAGCGACTGCGCCGCGTCTTGTCGGAACAACTCGACATAGCTGACGGTGAAATCGGCGTTGTCGGGTGAGGTTTCCGCGCGCAGATCGAGCTGGGCCGCCGGTACCCGCGCAACGTTATTGGTATCGGTGACGTTGTGGCAGTTGGTGCAGGTCTGATCGTCACTGCTCATCGGGTCATCCGTGATGAGCACGCCATCCGGGCCCGGCCGAGGCAAGTCCCACAGCGGCTGAACATGGGCCTGATAGTGAATGGTGATCCGGCACAGGTTGCTCCAGCTGGCAAGGCAGGCGTCGCTGACCGGCCGCTCGGTCAGCAGATCGGTGGCGATATCGGAGTTGAACGGTGCGTCCACGGGCCGTACGGCCGGATTGGTCCAATCGTCCGTGAAAACGAGATCGACGGTCGGCGTGCGCGGGCCGCGGGCACTGCTGGTCATCGGGTCCTGACTGCGCGCCCAGACCTGGGCCATGGTGTCGCCGATATCGACCAGGCTCAAACTCGGTTCCGTATTCGGGAACGGTGTGCCGGTTGCGGGCGCGCCCGGGTTGGCCGACGGCGCTTCGGCGTCGCGCCGGCCGTGCGGCAGTTCGCTGTCCGCCGTATGGCAGCCGTTGCACTGGCGCACCTCGCCCGGTTTGAGCTGCAGCCAGTTGTTGTGGCGCGGGCTGATCCGGCGGCCATTGCCGTCGAGTATGGTGAAGCTGAACGCGACATTGGCCGGCACCTTGAACATCGCCGAGCCATCCGGCTCGACCGGGACATAGCCGAGGATTTCCCGCATGCCGAAGAAGGTGGTGAAGCCGAATGCGCTGTTGTCGATGTCGATGATGTCGTCATCCGGTTGCGATACCGCTTTTTCCAGGCGGATGTAGCGGGCCGGCCGTTCCGCCGCCGTCGTTTGGGCCGGATCGCGCACGGCGGCAATGCCGCCTGGTGCGGTATCGACGCCATCGATGTCGTAAACGCTGCGGATGTCGAGCACGCCAACACCGGCGGCTACCAGATTGTTGTCCAGATCGACGCCGGCCACGCCATCGACAATGACGGCCGGTGCCGGACTCGGCACCAGCGCCACCGGATCGGTGTAATAGCTGCCTTCCTCCGGTGTGAACATCGGGATTTGGGTGCGGTTGCCCGGGTCGTAGACGTACAGGCTGAACAACGGGTCGGCTTCGACTACGGCCGGATCGGCCAGGCGCTCCGGGGTGCACGGCACGATGCGCTCGTTCGGAGTATCCGGCGCTTCCAGCACCCGGCACTGGCTCCAGCTGACCAGGTAACGGCCGCTGCCGTCGAACAGCGGGAACGCGTTGCGGTAACGGCCGGCCGGTGACGGCATGTCGTCGGTCCGCACGCCGGCCGGCGCAACCGATTGCTGGGCCGGGCCGAGCAAGCCGGTTGCGCTGAATGTCGGCTGGGTGTTGTCGATGTAGTCATTGGTGTTGATGGCAACCAGATCGCCGCCTTCATACACGCTTTCAAACGGTCGCAGAATCGTCAGCACCCGACCATCCGGCAGCGGCTGCGGTTTGACGAACTGCACGAGGGCATTTTCCGTTCCGGTGGCATGGCTGTGCCGGCCGTACAGCAGGTTCAGGTCGGCACCATCCGGTCGAATGGTGTACAGGTGCATGCCGCGGTCCTGGGCGCTGTTGTCCCAGCGGCTGAACACGATGCGGCCATCGGGCAGTACCGACGGGTCCAGATCGTGGCTTTGGTTGAAACTGATTTGGTGAAGATCGGAGCCGTCGGCGTTCATTACATGCAGGCTGACGGCCTCCACCTGATCGCTTTCCTCCAGATGGGCAAACTGAGGTTTGCCTTCGTCCAGCAGGATGGCGCGGGCCTGACGTTGCCGGGTCGAGGCAAATACGATGCGCCCATCCGGCAGGTAGCGCGGGCTGATGTCCTGGCCGGCTTCGGCGGTGATGTCGGAGGCAATGACCCGGCGCAGGGTGCCGGTTACCGAGTCGTACTCCCAGATATTCCAGGTCGGCTGCTCGTCTTCATCGGCGTTTTCTATTTCGGGAAAGCGCAATGAAAACAACAGTTTGGTGCCGTCATAGGAGACCGACAAATCGCGGACATCGTATAGCGCGGGCTCTTCGCCCTCTTCGGCAGGCGGAATCACCGGGGTGGTGATGTCGGTTTCCAGCGCGGACGGGCTGGCGCGGTCGCGAATGATGAGCCGGGCACCCGGGCGAAACTCGAACGGCTCGCGGATATCGCCGGGGATCAACTGCTCATTGTCATCGAGTGGCAAGCTGCGTTTGATGTAAGCCACCTTGAAATCCAGCACGACCGGATCCGGCTCCTGCTTGTCATCACCGCCACCGCAGCCAACAAGCACAGTGGCAGACAGACAGAGCATCACGAGCCGCGCTGACCAGTTTCGAACGATCATGGAGAAAGTTTCCCTGAGATACCGCAGGCATTGATCTAACCGGCAACGCCGCATGGTTCACAATTATCCCGACCAACGGTAGGTGTTTCTGCGCAGGCAGTCACGAAAGCCGGGCTGGCATAGGCTTAGAATTTGACTCGGCTCAAACCGTGGGGCGGCCATTTGTGGTCGCCCGTTGACATCTTTCGTGTCCGGTACTGACCCCTAGCTTATATAACAGGATGCTCGCCATGAAGACTGTCGTCGCGCCCTGCCGGCAATCCAGGCTCGGATTGCTCTGGCATACCATCGCGCTGGCTGCGCTGGTCGTGTTGTCACCGCTGGCGGAAGCCGGTAGCCGTGAACAGGCCAAAAGGATTTTTGACCGCATTGCTGGGGTGCCGGCCGATGAAGCCACCATCGACCAGCTGCAGGCCTTGATTGACGCCGATGCCGGCGGCCGCGAAGGACGGGTTGCCGCCGCGATGGAGGCAATGGAGCATCCGTCGTTCTACAACGTCACGTTGAAGAATTTCGTCACGCCGTGGACCAATCGCGACGCCAACGTGTTCGCGCCGTTGAACGATTACACCGCGACGGTCATCGGCATGGTCCGTGACGATGTGGATTTTCGTACCGCGCTGTATGACGACATCATCTATGTTGCCAATGGCACGAGTGCGCCCGGGTACTCGACCAGCAACAACGCCCATTACGAATACCTGGAACAGAACCACGCCAATCTGAAAGATGTGCTGGTTCGCCGCCAGCAATCGGCGGTGACTGGTTTGCGTGCCGATGCCACGGCCGGTTTGATGACCACCCGCGCGGCGGCCAAGTCATTTTTCATCGCCGGTACCAACCGGGCGATGTTCCGGTTCACCCTGATGAATCACCTCTGTAACGATCTGGAGCAGGTCAAGGACGTTACCCGTGTGCCCGACCGCATCCGCCAGGATGTTACCCGCAGTCCCGGTGGCGACAGCCGCTTGTTCAACAACACCTGCATTGGTTGTCACAACGGCATGGATCCGCTGGCGCAGGCCTTTGCTTACTACGATTTCGAATACGACACCGCCGCCGATCCGGACGGCAACAATGGTCAGCTGGTTTACAACGATGTCGGCATGACCGATCCGTTCACCGGCACTCGCGTCAAGAAGAAGTATCACATCAACGAAAACAACTTTAAGCCGGGTTACGTCACCCCGGATGATCGTTGGGACAACTACTGGCGTGCCGGTCCGAACAAGCTGCTCGGCTGGGATGAGAGCCGGCCGAGTGGTGGTAACGGAGCCAAGACCATGGGCCAGGAACTGGCCCACTCCGAAGCCTTTGCCCAGTGCCAGGTCAAGAAGGTCTTCAAGGCGGTGTGCCTGCGCAATCCGGTTGATTCTGCCGATCGCAGCGAAATCGCCACCATTACTGACAGTTTCAAAGCCAGTGGTTATCAGATGAAGCAGATCTTCGCTGAAACCGCCGCCTATTGTGCTGGCGAGTGAGCGACGGAAGCGGAGACGGAATGATGAATACGCAGATGATCCGGTCGCAGTTGCCTTGGCTGAAAACCGTGTTTGCGGCAGCCACCCTGGCGGTCTTGGCCGCGTGCAGTGGTGGTGGTGCCGGCACCGAAGAAAATCCGGAAACGCCGCCCAACCCGGGTGGCAACTACAATGGCCCGCCGCCGGCCAACGATGACGTCCAGCGCTTCAAACTGAACGTCTGGGACAATCTGGTTGGCAGCGATCGGTGCGGCGCCTGCCATGGCAACAGTGGTCCGATGCAGGAGCCGCGTTTTGTTCGCAGCGATGACGTCAACCTGGCTTACGACGCTGCCCGCACGGTGGCCAATCTTACCGAACCGGAAGCCTCGCGCATCGTCGAGAAAGTGGCGGGTGGCCATAACTGCTGGCTCGGCAACGAGCAAGGCCAGTTGGAAGCCTGTGCGGAAACGCTGACCCGTTATATTGCGGGCTGGGCGGGCATTTCCGGTGGTGGTGGCGCCAACGAAGTGGAACTGGAAGCGCCGGTGGAGCGGGAGCCGGGCGAGAGCCGGACCTTCCCGGAATCGTCAGCCGGGTTTGCTGCCACGGTCTGGCCGCTGCTGACCGAGTACTGCTCGGGCTGCCACAGCGATACCTCGGCCAATCCGCAGTCGCCGTATTTTGCCAGCGCTGATGTCGATGTCGCGTATCTGGCGGCACAAAGCAAAATCAATCTGGACAATGTCGAGCTGTCGCGTCTGGTGGTCCGGCTGCGCGAGGAGTCGCACAACTGCTGGGATAACTGCACCAACAATGCCAACGAGATGGAAGCTGCCATTCAGGCGTTCGTCAACGGCATTCCGCCCACTTCGGTGGACCCTTCGCTGGTGATCTCGCGGTCGTTGCGTCTGGTCGATGGTTTGGTTGCCAGCAGTGGCGGACGCTACGAAGCCAACGTCGTCGGCCTGTATGAATTCAAAACCGGCACCGGCGCGACGGCGTTTGACACCAGCGGGGTGGAACCGTCAGCGCATCTGACGCTGAGCGGTAACGTCGAGTGGGTTGGTGGTTGGGGCCTGCAGTTTGCCGGCGGCAAAGCCCAGGCGACCACGCTCAGTTCGAAAAAGTATCACGATCGGATCAAGTCGACCGGCGAGTACTCCATCGAAGCCTGGGTGATTCCGGCGAACGTCACGCAAGACGGTCCGGCCCGCATCATCAGCTATTCCGGTGGTACGGAAGCCAGCAACTTCACCCTGGGCCAGACGCTGTACAACTACGACTTCCTGATGCGCCACAGCAATACCGGTGCCGACGGTAACCCGGCGTTGTCGACCGCGGATGCCGATGAGCGACTGCAAGCCGCGCTGCAGCATGTCGTGATCACCTATGATCCGGTGCGCGGTCGCCGGATCTATGTCAACGGTGAGTACACCGAAGATGCCGACAACGTTGAGGTTGGTAACCTGAATGACTGGGATGACACCTTCGCATTCGTGATCGGCAACGAAGTGTCGGGTGATCGGCCGTGGTCGGGTATTGTCAAGCTGGTCGCAGTGCATGACCGCGCCCTCAACCAGGAACAAATCGCCCAGAACTTCAGTGTCGGCGTCGGCGAGCGTTATTACCTGTTGTTTGGTATCTCGCATCTGCTGGACAACCCGGACTGCTTCATCGGCACGACCCAGCAGTGCTACATCGCGTACGAAGTCGCCCGTTATGACAGCTACGGCTATCTGTTCAAGGATCCGTTCTTTGTCAGCCTGAACAGTGCGGCCAATATCAGCGGTATTCCGCTGCGTGGCATCCGCATTGGCATCAACGGTCGCGAAGCTGATGTCGGGCAGAGTTTTGCCAAACTCAATACCACGCTGGCCGGCGAGCGGCAAAACCTGTCGCCGCTTGGCACCGTGATTGGCCTGGAGAAAGGTCCGAGCAACGACGAGTTTTTCCTGGCGTTCGAGCAGATTGGTGCTCGCAGCAAGTCCTACGTCGAAGCCGATCCGCCGCCGCCGTCCGCTCCGGCAGATGGCGAGCCGGAACCGGTGATCGGTGTCCGTACCTTTGACGAGATCAACGCCAGCTTGTCCGAGATCACGACCATTCCGGCCACCAACGCCGATGTCGCTGCGCTGTTTACCGAGATCCGGCAGGCCATGCCGAGCGTGGAAACCATCACCGCGTTCAACTCGGCGCAGCAAATGGCGATCACCCAGTTGTCGATCGAGTACTGCAATGCGCTGGTCGAAGACAGCAGTCGCCGGGCGAGTTATTTCCCTGGCTTCAACTTCACGGCGACACCGGCGTCGGCGTTCACTGCCGGTGGGCGGGCGCAGATTCTGGATCCGCTGTTGGATCGCATCCTGGCCAGCGGTCTCAGCACCCAGCCAAGCAATGCGGATGTGCGGGCAGAGCTCGACAGCTTGATCACCACCTTGGTGAACAGCGGTGGTGCCACTGCAACGCGTACCCAAACCATAGTCAAAGCCGTCTGCGCTGCCGCGATTGGTAACGCGGCGATGCTGGTGCAGTAACGGGAGCGGCCAATATGACCAAACGTATTCGTAATCTGAAGCAGACCCGCAACCTGCATCCGGACGCGCCGTTGCTGTTCCCGGATCATCCGCTGCCGAGAACGCGCCGCGATTTCATCCGTCAGGGTCTGCTGACCGGTGGCGCGGCTGTCATGGGGACGACGCTGTTCAGTCTGTTTGCCAACCCACGCACTGCACATGCGCTGTCGCCGGATCTGATCCCACTGTTGTCGGAGTGCGGCATTGCGACTCAAGGCGCCGGCAAGATTCCGTTCATCTGCTTTGACCTGGCCGGTGGCGCCAATATCGCCGGCTCCAATGTCCTGGTCGGCAAGCAGGGCGGACAGCGTGATTTTTTGTCGACTGCGGGTTACAGCAAGCTTGGCTTGCCGGGCGACATGATTCCGCCGGTCGTCAACGCCGGCACGGGTGTCGATCACATCGATGACCGCCTGGGTTTGTTGTTCCATACCGACAGCGCGTTCCTGCGCGGTATGTTGACGACCATGAGCGCGGAAGCGATGGCACGTACCAACGGTGCCGTCATCGCAGCGCGTTCGGAGAACGACACCGGCAACAACCCGCACAACCCGATGTACGCGATCAACAAGATCGGTGCAGACGGTTCCCTGCTGACCCTGATCGGCTCGCAGAGTTCGGACTCCGGCGGCAACTCGATGGCACCGTTCGCGATGATCGATCCGTCCAAGCGACCGACCAAGGTGGACCGTCCGAGCGATGTCACCAGTCTGGTTGATGTCGGTGATCTGACGAGCTTGCTCGGCCAGGACGACGCGGTTGCCGTGATGGAATCCATTTATCGCATCAGCGCCCGGAAGATGACCCAGGTCAATACCGGCATGCCGGGCTCGGGTGCCGAAATGACCGATGCCGTTGTCAAGGATCTGGTGCGCTGCGGTTACCTCAAGAGCGCGGATCTGGCCGAACGCTTTGGCAATCCGGCCACGCTCGATCCGGTCCAGGATCCGGTGATCAACGGTGGCATTTTTGATACCGCAGCGTTCGCCAGCGATGGTGAACTGCGCAAGACCGCCGCGATCATGAAGCTGGTGGTCAACGGCTTTGCCGGTGCCGGCACCATCACCATGGGCGGCTTCGATTACCACACCGGGGAGCGGGCGACCGGCGAGCGTCGCGATTTCCGCGCCGGTGTCTGCATGGGCGCCTGTCTGGAATATGCGCACCGGGTCGGCGTACCGCTGATGCTGTACGTGTTCAGCGACGGTTCGCTGTCGTCGAACGGCGCGCTCGACATGTCGGAGGAAGGCCGTGGCAAGGGGCAGTGGACCGGTGACAACCAGTCGACCGCCGCCTCGTTCTTCCTGGTCTACAACCCGAACGGCCGGCCGCAGCTTATGGGCGCTACCCCGGAAGCGCAGGCGATGAGCCAGCAGATCGGTCATTACCGGGACAGCGGTGATGTGGAAACCTCGTCCAGCCCGGCCGCCAACAACGTCAACCTGCTGGTCGAGACGGTGGCGCTGAACTATCTGGCGCTGCACAACGAGCTCGGCCGGTTCGAATCGCTGTTTCCGACCCATGGCCTTGGCAGCGGCGGCGCCCGCGATGCCTTGGTGGCATTCCAACCGATTTGCAACGGCACGATCGCTACGCCGACCTGAACCGCGTTATTCGCGCACTCCTTGGGTTAGCAAACCGCACCAGCAACCGGGTGCGGTTTTTTTTTGCCGGTTCGGTGAGCGGGTTTTGTTTGCTGGCGGGCCTGCGCAGCAGCGACCCGGATTGTTATCCTGTTCACCCTCGCGATAGCCGCTCTGCCAAGACAAAAATGAAGCGATTGATTCGGGTCGGTGCCGCCACTGCAGCAGTGCTTGCCGTGCTGGCTGGACTGATCGGTTTATGGGGTTACTGGCAGCTGGAGGCCAGCCTGCCGCAGCTGGACGGCCGGATGCCGCTCAGCGGTCTCGGTGCTGACGTCAGCATCAGCCGTGATGCCCTCGGCACGGTCACCGTACGCGGGCGCGACCGTATCGACGTTTCCCGCGCGCTGGGCTTTGTGCATGCCCAGGAGCGCTACTTCCAGATGGATTTGCTGCGCCGGCGCGCGGCCGGCGAATTGTCGGCCTTGGTGGGCAAGGCGGCGCTCGCCACCGACCAAGGCGTGCGGGTGCACCGGTTTCGTCACCGGGCCGAGCAGATCCTGACTCAGCTGTCACCGACCGAGCAGACCTTGCTGATGGCCTATGTCGAAGGCGTGAATGCCGGCTTGGCGGCATTGGCGGAAAAGCCGTTCGAATATTTTCTGCTGCGGACCGAGCCTGAGCCATGGCGGCCGGCAGACACCCTGCTGACCGCCTATGCCATGTATCTGACCCTGCAGGCCTCTGACGGCAGCACCGAGTTGACTCGTCAGCGTGCGCGGCAACTGCTGCCGCCCGCGCTCTATCGCTTTTTGCGCGCCCCGGGCAGCGAGTGGGACGCGCCGCTGTTCGGCGAGACGCTGGCGGCGACGGCCATTCCGCCGGTCGATGCGCTGGCCAGCTGGCAGCCGCAGTTGTCGGCGCCCATCTGGGACAGCCAGCAGCCTGATGTCGTGTTCCCGGGCAGCAACAACTGGGCTGTTGCCGGCAGCCACAGTGCAACCGGCGCCGCGATGCTGGCCAACGACATGCACCTCGGTTTGCAGGTCCCCAATATCTGGTTCCGCACCCGCTTGCAGTATGGTGCTGCGGAGCAGCATCA
Source organism: Pseudomonadota bacterium (assembly GCA_049324755.1). GTDB lineage: Bacteria > Pseudomonadota > Gammaproteobacteria > Enterobacterales > Permianibacteraceae > Permianibacter. The sequence continues at coordinate 89,439 of JBMOMZ010000030.1, read as the reverse complement.
GGATGTCGTCGGCGTCAGCTTGCCTGGTGCACCGATGCTGATCGTCGGCAGCAATGGCCGGGTCGCCTGGGGCTTCACCAACAGCTACGGCGACTACAGCGATGTGATCGTGCTCGAGCAGCCGGAGACCGGTCGTTACCAGACGCCGGATGGCCTCCGCGCACTGACCGTGGCCGAAGAGACTATCGCCATCAAAGGCGAGGCGGCGGAAACGCTGGCGGTCGAGGAAACCGTGTGGGGCCCGGTGCTCCACACCGATGCCGATGGCAAGCGCTACGTGTTTCGCTGGGTGGCCCACGATCCGGCGCAGGCCATCAACCTGGGCCTGCTCGATATCGAGCGCAGCGACAATGTACTGCAGGCGCTCAATCTGGCGAAAAAGACCCGGGTGCCGTCGCAGAACTTTGTCGTGGCTGATCGTGAAGGCAGCATCGGCTGGACGGTTATCGGAGCCATTCCGCGGCGGGTGGGCTATGACGGTGCGGAACCGGTGTCCTGGGCATCCGGCGAGCGGCGCTGGGACGGTTACCGCGACCCTGACGAATATCCGGAAGTGCTGAATCCTGCCGACGGTCGTATCTGGACTGCCAATGCCCGTGTTGTCAGCGGCGAGGCGTTGGCGGTGATTGGCGATGGGGGGTATGACTTCGGCGCGCGGGCACGTCAGATCCGCGCCGGTTTGTTCGCGCGCGAACAGTTCACGGAAACCGATTTGCTGAACGTGGCACTGGATGATCGCGCCCCGGTGCTGAATCGCTGGCAACAGCATCTGCTGGCCTTGCTTGATGACAACGCCATTGCCGACCAGCCGCTGCGCGCGCAGGCGCGCGCGCTGATCAGTCACTGGCAGGGCCGCGCGACGATCGACAGCGTCGATTACCGGTTGGTGCGCGGCTATCGCTTTCTGTTGCGTGATGCGCTCTATCGGGCCTGGTTGCATCCGCTCTATGAAATCGATCCGGAGACCCGACCGTCGGCACTTTCCAATCACTGGGAAGCGGTGGTCTGGCCGGTGTTGCAACAGCAGCCCGCGCACCTGTTGCCGAGCGGTTATGCGAGCTGGCGGGAATTCGAACTCGCTGTGGTCGATGCCTTGTTGCAAGGCTTGACGGCAAACGGTGCTGACCTGAGCGCGCAGAACTGGGGCCAGAAAAATCGTGCCGCGATCCAGCATCCCTTGAGCAAATTCGTGCCGGTGCTGGGGCAGTATTTGAATGCACCGGCCCAGCCTTTGCCGGGTGATGCCAACATGCCGCGCGTGCAGGCGCCCAATTTCGGCGCCTCCGAGCGTTTGATTGTGTCGCCGGGCCACGAAAGCCGCGGCATTTTCCACATGCCGGGTGGCCAGAGCGGTCACCCGTTGTCGCCGTTTTACCTGGCTGGTCACGATGCCTGGGCCAACGGCGAGAGCACACCGCTACTACCGGGTGAGGCGCAGCATCTGTTGGTGCTGCATCCGCCGGCACATTTACCACACTGAACGTGCGGCCAGTCGACACTGGCTGCTGAGGAATTGATGATGACGGCTATCGGCACTCCACTGACAGCAACCGCGACGCGTGTCTTGATGCTCGGCGGTGGCGAACTGGGCAAAGAAGTGGTGATTGAATTGCAGCGCCTGGGCTGCGAAGTGATCGTGGTGGATCGTTACGCCAACGCGCCTGCCATGCAGGTGGCGCATCGCCATCACGTCATCAACATGCTTGATGGCGCAGCGCTGCGGGCGGTGATTGTGCGCGAATCGCCGCACCTGATCGTGCCGGAGATCGAGGCGATTGCAACCGATACCCTGGTCGAACTGGAGCAAGAAGGCTTCACCGTGGTGCCAACGGCTCGCGCCGCCAAACTCACCATGAATCGTGAGGGAATTCGCCGGCTGGCAGCGGAAGAACTTTCGTTGCCAACCTCGCGTTACCGCTTCGCCGACACGCTCGAAAGTTTTCAGGCGGCGGTGCAGGAAATCGGCATGCCATGTGTGGTCAAACCGATCATGAGCAGCTCCGGCAAAGGCCAAAGCGTGATCCGTCGCACGGCCGACATTGCCCATTCGTGGCAGTATGCCCAAGAAGGCGGCCGGGCCGGCAAAGGTCGGGTCATTGTCGAAGGTTTTGTCGACTTCGATTACGAAATCACTTTGCTGACCGTGCGCAGCCGGCAGGGGACGCAATTTTGCGCACCCATCGGGCATATCCAGATTGACGGTGATTACCGTGAGTCATGGCAGCCGCAGCCGATGTCGCCCGCCGCGTTGGCGCAAAGCGAGCATATTGCCCGCACCATCACCGACGCGCTGGGCGGTTACGGCCTCTTTGGCGTGGAGCTTTTCATCAAAGGCGATCAGGCGATATTCAGTGAAGTCAGCCCACGCCCGCACGATACCGGCCTGGTGACGTTGATCGCACAAGAGTTGTCGGAGTTCGCACTGCATGCCCGCGCCATTTTGGGTCTGCCGATTCCGCTCATTCGCCAGCACGGACCGTCGGCATCCTGTGCACTGCTGATCGAAGGCAACAGCGAGCGGCTGCGATTCCATGGCATTGACACGGCGCTGGCTGAACCGGATACCCAGCTGCGCTTGTTCGGCAAGCCCGCCGTACAAGGCAAGCGCCGGATGGGCGTGACGCTGGCGCGGGCCGATTCGCTGACCGAGGCCCGTGCCAAGGCCGTGCGTGCCGCCGCCGCGATTACGGTCAGCGACGGCGCGAGCGAAGCGGGCACTGCCGTCGTACGCAATGTTTCCGTACCGCGCTGAGCAGACTTTCCAGACGATCGGGTGATTCTGCTCCGCGCACAAGCCGCGATGACAGGCGGCTGCTGTGAAAAATAGCGCAAGAGGAGAGCCACCATGAAAATGTGCAAACTGTTGATGACGGCCGCCGCTGTGGCCGTTCTGACCGCTTGCGGCACTGGCGACAGCGATGATGTCGCGCTTGGCAAACTGGGTATTGGCGTCACCGATGCGCCGGTCGATGAGGCCGATAAAGTCGTCGTGCGCTTCACTGGTATCGAAGTCAAACCGGCCAGTGGTGACGCGACCGTGATCACATTCGCCAGCCCGAAAGACATCGATCTGCTGGCGCTGCAAGGCGGCAATGCGGCTGCCCTGATCAGCGATTACGAATTGCCGGCTGGCGAATACCAGTGGCTGCGTTTGATCGTGTCGGCCGAGTTTGACAATGTCGTGGATTCCTACATCGAGATCCGTGGCAGCCAGCATGAGCTGTATGTGCCGAGCGGTTCGCAAACGGGTTTGAAACTGAACAGTGGCTTTGTTGTGCCGCAGGGCAGTGTCGCCAACTACACCATTGATTTCGATCTGCGCAAGTCGGTGGTCGAGCCGAATGGTCAGCCGGGCTATTTTTTGAAGCCGTCGCTGCGCATGGTCAATAACATCCAGGTCGGCAGTGTCGCGGGTACCATCGATTCCGCGATCATTGCCGGTCAGTGCGAGGGCACCGCACTCGGCGCCGTGTACGTGTTCAGTGGCGACAACGTCGTCGTCGATGATGTCGATGGCGCGGCGGCCGAGCCGCTGGCGTCGGGGCTGGTCAGTGTCGACGAGCAGGGCGCCTATGTTTACCGTATAGGCTTTCTGCTGGCCGGCGATTATACCGTCAGCTACACCTGTGACGCCGCGCTGGATAACCCGGAAGCTGACGATGCCCTGGATTTCTTCGGTACGCAGAACATTGATGTGACGGCCGGTGCCACCACGACGGTGAATTTCAGTGCCGCGGTGCCGACCTCCTGAACTGCGCGACGGAATGAACAAAATTCGACCTTGCTGCCAGGCTGGATTCAGCTGCAATTCAGCCTCACGCAAGACAATAACGACGCCTCTTTCGCAGAGGTCTAGCGATAAAACGGAGCTCACTGATGAAAAAATTGTTGCTTGCCACGGCGGTGTTGGCCGCCAGTTCGGCCACCTTGGCCGCTGGCCCGCAGTACACCTATGTTCAGGGCCAGTGGCAGGAATCGGAATGGGACGACAACAGTGCTGCGGATCTGGACGGTTTTGGCGCTGCCGGCAGCATCGATCTGAACAAGGAGTTCTTTGCCTTCGCGCAGTATGCCAACGTCGATGATCGCGGCTTTGACGTCGACCGGTTCGCGATCGGCGCTGCCTACAAAATGCCGCTGAGTGTCCGTACCGATCTGAACTTCGGTGCCGGCATTGTCAGCTATGACGTCGGCAGCCGTTACGGTGTTGATGACGATGACAGCGGTTTGCTGCTGACGGCCGGTATCCGTTCGATGCTGAATGACAATCTGGAGCTCGGCGCTGGCGCCAGCTATGAAGATGCCTACGATATCGACATGTTGGTCAATGTTTATGGCGCCTGGCATTTCAACCGCCAGTTGTCGGCAGGCTTGAGCCTGACCGAAGGCGATGTCGAAACCACCGCGATCTACGTGCGCATGGCATTCTGATGATGGCTGACGTCGAGCGACGCTGTTGCCGTCGCTCGACGTCATAATCACTGCGTGTCGGGTTCACCCACAACTTCTGCGCGTAACATGCATGAAAACCAAAAGGCCGTTTCCGGCCTTTTGGTTTTGCCGGGGGCTATGGCCTGCGGTGGCTGCTGCCACGCGCGCTGGCGCCGCTCCGAAAACCGATCCTTGTCGGGCTCAACGCCCGCTCATGATGGCCGTGTAATCGCTGCTCCAGCGTGCGTAAGGCACGCAATTACCTTGCTGGGTGGCGCAGGCAGCGACCGGGGTTTTCCAGAACCGCAATTGATCAAACAGGGCATAACCATTGCGGGTACAGCCGGCCTGGCCCAACCGGGTGCTATTGTCGCAGGCGGCAGGTACCGCTGGCAGTGAGCCGAACCAATTGGCGACATCAGCCTGTACTGCAGGATTCAGCGACCACTCCAGCCACAGATAGGCACAGTTGGGATGCGCGGCTTCGGCGTGCAGCATGGTGCTGTCCGCCCAGCCGGTTGCCCCTTCCTGAGGCACCACGGCAGCGATCGGCGCACCGGCAGCTTTCAGCGCATTGACCTGAAACGGCCATGAGCCGGACGCCACCACACCTTCCTCGCGAAAATCCTGTATCTGAACCAAGGCATCATGCCAGTAACGATGAATCAGGCGCTTTTGCCGTCGCAACAATTGCAGGGTGGCTTGGTACTGGCTTTCGGTCAATTCATACGGATCGCGGATCCCGAGTGCCGGCTGCTTGTGCATCAAATAGAGCGCGGCATCGGCAATGTGGATCGGACTGTCGAAGGCCTGCACGCGCCCTTTGTTGGAAAGGCCATCGGGCAGGGTCTGCTCGTCGAAAACCACCGACCAGCTGGTGGGGGCGGTAGTGAAGACGGCGCTGTTGTACATCAGCACATTCGGTCCCCACTGATAAGGCACGCCGTAATGCTGGCCATCCACTTTGTGCCACGGCGCGTGCTGCAAGCGCGGATCGATGAGTTTGTAGGACGGCAGCAACTCGATATTGATGGGTTGCACTTTCTTGCTGGCGATCAGCCGCAGGCTGGCATCGCCTGAGGCCGTCACCAGATCAAACCGGTGCCGATGCATCAACGACACCATTTCATCGGATGAGCCGGCGGTGGTAACCCGCACCTGACAGCCGGTACTGAGCTCGTAACCCGTGACCCAATCGACGCTGGCATCGTTGTCGCCGCGTTCGATGTAGCCCGGCCACGCCAGGATGCGCAGTTCCCCTTCCGTCGGTCCAATGGCGGTGAGCGACGCGCCGCGTGTCAGCGACGACGCTGACGGCTCGCCCGCTTCATTCGATGGCGACGGCTGATCGCTGCAAGCCAGCAACGCCAGCGCAAGCGTTAGCGTGATCGCGAAGCGCGAGCGCCTGTCCGATTGTGGTGCGGCTGGCGCTGCTGGTGCGGAGGCGCGCATGACCCTGTCCATCTCTTTTATTCTCTGTTCCGTAAGTGCGGAGGAAGACCGGCTCGAAGAAGATCTGCTCGAAAAGGACCTGCTCAGGGTTTGGCTGGTATCTGTTCACGCCAGTAAATCACCCGGTCCGAGCCGCGGTAACGGCCGAACGTGGCGGTCGCAGTGGGCAGGTCAACGCTGCCATCACCATTCCAATCGAACTGCAGCCAGCTTGGCACGCTGAGTTGCACCCGCAGACTGCCGTATTGATTCAAACCCGGCGCCCGGATGCGCAGTGGCGCACCGGTTTGGCTAAGGCCATTTTGCAAACTGGTCGAGATGATCGGGTTTTCCACGGTCGTCAGCGCATCGGTCAGGGTGCCGGTGAACTGGTCGCGACTGGCGGCGGTGCGAATGTACTCACTGCAGGAGTCGGCGTTATTGCGGCGCCAACGGCTGCCGTCAAAGTATTCGGCGCGCAGCGGAATCGGCAATGGCAATTGTTCCGGGCCGTAGGCGTTGTCCATGGCCAGCCGGCCAAGGCGGAATTCAACCGGTCCCTGCTCTGGCGAGCTGCCGCTGATGCTGTCGCTGTCGCTGACATCGAGTCGCAGCGCGATGCTGTAGGGCGCGCGTGCGCTCAGGAATTGATAGTACGCAGGCACATTGCCCGACACGCCGGTAGCGGTCAGCCTGGGCGTGCCAACACCCTCGGTAAATTCCAGTTGATGGCCGTCGTTGACGAACTCTCCGTCTGCGGCGTCCGCGCCAGCATTGCGATCAACGAAATTGACCGCCGTGTTTTGCAGCTTGGCATAACTGCCTTGATAGTTTTGGGTGAGCGCTCCGCCGGCATTGACGGCATTCACGGTCATGGCAACGGCAAAGGCTTCGCCGGCATGGCTGTCTTTCAGACCGGCATAGCTGAAATCGTCGCCGACGGTGCAATGTGCTTCATAGCCGCTGACAACCAGCTCGTAACGATCCGGTACGATGCGGCCAATCGCGGCACTCTTGCTGCCTGGCAAGGTTTCGCCGAGGTAGCTGCCGGCAGTCGTCAGCGTGAAGCGGCCCACTTCGCTGAACTGGCCGTTGCCGCTGAAACTTCCCGCTGCCAGGGTCACGTTGCTCGCTGAAAAACTGCCCTCGATCGTGCTGTCCAGCATGTCATGGTTCAGGCTGACGGTGCCGGCAAAGTTCGGTGTGCTGGCATTGCCGCTGCAGAAGGCGGTGTCGGTTTCGCCATCGGCCTGCCACGCCATCGCAGTAACGGAAAAGGGGAAATTGACGCCAGCCCGTTGGTACATGGGGCAGCTGCTATCGGCACAATTGGGTTGTGCCACCGCGCTATTCGCCAGCGTCTTGGCCTGCACGCAGAATCCAGCCGGCAGGGAGATGAATTGATCGCTGCCGGTGAGCACCAAACCGGCATCACCGGTTCCGGCGCTGCCGTTATAAAGGGCGTTCAATTGCATGGCGCCAGCATCGGCGTAATGCACCGAAATCTGGGCCGTTCCGGTTGCGTCAAAATCCAGTAGCACCGGTGTCGCGGCCGCTGCTGATGCGCCCACGGCACTTCCATTGACACTGACGGCCATGGTGCCGGTTGCCGGTGTGACATGGCCCGAATAAAAGCTCACGCTGTGCTCGCCTTCCCAGGCCGGGACGCAGACTCCACTCGGTGGCGCGGTGCGCAGTGCCTGGATGCTGATGTTGCTTGCGGTACGATTGGCGGTCAGCGTCGGCACATCGAAGACAAAGCCGGCATCGCGGAACATGATCGCGCACGCGATGGGCGTGTTGCCGCTGGTGAAACATTGCGGGGAATTGGCAAACGCTTTCAATGGCGGGTCGCTGCTCAGCACATCAAGGGCAAGGGCGGTGGCGGTCGGTGTGGTGCGCTGCAATTGCAGCAAACCGGCACCATTGCTCAGCGTCTGGCTGTCGCCACCGACCCAGCCGGTCGGGCTCAAGGTCACCTCGACATCTTCGGCCACCTGGCTGCTGCAACTGGCGTCTGCGCAGGCCAGCACGGTGATGCTTTCCGGTGTGCAGGTCAGGCCCTCGCCATCGGTGATGAAGCGGAAATGATCGACCGTGGTCAACGGCTGCATGTTGATCGCGCAGACGCCGAGATCATCTATTTCATGCACGTTGACCGAGCCGCCGGTCGAACCGGTGAAGGACAGCATCAGATCCTCCGGCAACGCCGCCTGTCCGGTCGCGGCAAGCACGTTGGCAATGCTCAGCACGGTGCTGTAGGCGGTGCCACCACTGGTATCACGCTCGATGGTCACCGGCACGATGCCTGCGGTGCGGGCATCGATGGTGATGCGGTAACTGTGGCCCGGCGCCGGTGTACTGCCAAAACTGTTGTCATCGACGCCGGGGCTCAGGCTGGTGGTGCCGCTGATGTAGCGATAACCGCTGGTGCCGCTGCCGGACCCGCGCACGGCGATGGCATCGGCGCGAAAACCGGGGCCGCCGAGCCGGCCTTCGGTCGGGTTGGAAAAGTTGCCGTATTCATCAAGACCAACGGCGAGCCAGCCGCCGGCAAAACCATCGATACCGCTACGCTGGGCATAGCCTAGCGAGCCACCGAAACCACCGGGTTGTGGCGAGATGCTGGCGTCGGAAAAAATCACCGCAATGCCGTCGGCGCCGCTGGCATTGCTGCTGGAGTAGGCGTAGTACTTGAATTCGACGACGATCAGATTGCCGGTGGTGGGGAACTGTCGCTGCAACGTGGCGGCGGTGGAAACGTTGCCACTGCTGTCCGTGATGCGCATGCGGTTGCTGACAATGCGCGGCTGACCAAAGCTGCCGCTGATCGATGCGGTTGCCCAATCGCTGCCAAGCGTGCTGCGGTTGAAGTTATCGGGCAGGCAGGTCAGCGTGACGGTGGCGGCCGGCTTGAGGATAATGGTGCTGGCTACATAAGAATAACTTGCCGACGCGCTGGCGTAGTAGGGACCCAGCGTGCCGGCGGCCGGTTCGTTACGCCAACCGGCGGCCACCGCGAGGCCATTGCTGCCGGCCGTGGTGGCAAGGCTGTAAAGATTGCTCAGCGCAGCGTTGGTGTTGATATTGGAGTTGCCATAAGCATTGGCAAACAGGGCCACGGCAACGGTATTGGCCGTGCTGACGGTCAGCGACGGTGCCGTCAGGGTGCTGTTGCTGCTGGAATTTCCCGCGCTGCTGATAACAGGATCGCTGCTGTCGACACCGCGCCAGACTGAAATGCCACCGGCGTTACGACCACTGGCGGAGAATTGCCAGGTGTAACTTGCAGGCTCGCTGCCGGTGGCGAGCTTGCTGTACACCGCTTGCCGAATCGAGCTGCCGTTCATCTGGAATTGGCGCAGTGTCCAGCCGGTCGGTACCACGTTGAGGTTGCGATTGCCGCGCCAGCTGATCTGGGCCAGCAACAGATCGCCGGATTGCACGCCGGCAGGGCGGCTTAGGGTGAGCGTTGACAGGTTGGTGCTGTTGCCGGCACTGCTGTCGCTGACGTATTCGATGGCAGCCCAGGTTGCCGGACTGGCACCGAGCAGCCACAGCGTCGCCAGCAGGAGCCAGCCAGACAAACGAAAGGAGCGGCCATGGCCAAGCCGCCGCTGCAAGCCACGAGACAAATGGCAAAACATGAGCGCCGCGTTGCCGCGTGCCGTGGTTGTGTCGTTGTACTCACCGGTTTTCATGGCGCCTTTGCCCACCATCATTCCGGCAGTTGCCGGGCGCTGACTTCAATGGTCCGGCTCGCGCGCAAATTGCCCGCGCGACAGACGCCGGTACTGGTCATCTGATAATACATTTCGCCGTCAACCAGCAATCCGTTGCAGACCAAAGTGACGTCACAGCCGACCAAGCCGCTGCTGCTGAAGCTCTGGTTGATGCCGGGGCTGCCACTGCAGCTGGCGGCGGCGCCGCTGATCGGGAACAGCCGCATCATGCCGGCCTGGGCGCCGCTTTCGGCGGCCAGAAAGGCCCGTGCCGACAGCGTCTCCTGCACCACGCTTAGCTGATTCAGCGCGACCACCCGATACAGTACAGTGGCCAGCAAACCGAGCACGACAATGATGAACAAGGCCAGCGGCAGGCTGAAACCGGCTTGCCGGAACGGGAATGAGCAAACGGAGCGCACGTCACGGCACATTGCGAATTTGCACCTCATGGGCATAACGCAGGCTTTCGTCGCCGACGCGCAGAAGCAGACTGATGTCGAGCACGGCATTGCGTTCCAGCGAGCCGGGGAAATAGCGGAACACCGGCGCGCTGCTGTCGCCGGGACTGATGTTCTCGGCCAGCAAATCGCCACTGCCGAGGCTGGCCAATGGCGGTTGATTCACGGTGCTGCTGTAGCCGCTGTAGCGGCGCAATTGGCCACCAGCGGTGATGCAAAAACTGCTGGCGCCGCCGACAACATACAGGCGCCGGCTCGGCGACGTGCGCGGGAACTGATGAGCGGCGGCGAGGCTCACGGTGACCAGATTGCTGGCATTTGGCGCACTGACCGCGCTGATGCCGACGGTTGCCAACGGCGTGCTGCCATACATGTCCGAATTGACGCCGTCACTGGTTTGCAGCGGCATCACCGACACTGCCCAGCTGCCGGCCGGCAAGGTGAACGCCGATGCCGTCAAACTGCTGGCCGGGCTGCTGATTGGCAATTCAGCATAGACCGCAGCAGTCAGTACCGGCCGGAACTCGACACAGTTGCCGTCGCTGCTCACGCGCACACTGTTCGGCAGGGCATTGCGCAGTTCGCGGCTGATGCGCTCGAGGGCCAGCCGGGCGCTCGCCGTCATTTCGGCGCGCCGGCTGGCATCGATGTACTGCCGTATGCTGGTGGTATAGATCGAAAACAAGCCGACACCGATGATGCCGAGAATGACGATGACAATCACCAGCTCAACCAGGCTGTAACCGTGCGCTCGCGGCTGCCGGCTTGGTGACCATCGGTGCGGTGGCCGGCGCATCAGAAATTGCCCCGATGCGCGCTGAACACAAACTGGCCGCCAATTGGAGCGGTGACCGTTACCGTGATCCGTTTGCTGTCGGCAGCGGCGAGGCTCCAGGCACTGAAATCGCTGCCGGCATAGGCCACGGCGATCTGGACCCGAAACCCGTCATAACGGCTCTCGGTTTCGCCGAGCGCATTCTGCGGTGGCATTTCATCAAGGCCGTGGTAATCGTCGACATCATCAAAACTTTGCCGGGTTTCGCCGCTGTCCGGACCAAAGCTGCCCGAGCAGGCCGGCTGGCCGCTTTCGCCACAACGGCTGACGCCACCAAGCCCGTTGTTTTCGTCGAAGCGCTTGCTGAGAATTTCTTCCAGATACGCCTGCCCCAGCGCAGCGGCGCGCATGCTCACCACCGGATCCACGCTGGCTTGATTGGCCGCCAGCAGGCCAACGCCCAAGGCGGTCAGCGCGATGGCGGTGACCACAATGGTCACGATCAGCTCCACCAAGCTGAAGCCGCGTGGCAATCTGCTGACGACGCGCAGGGCACGGCGTGTTGGCGGCGCGCGATGCGATTTTTTAGCAGGCATGGGCATACCCCGTGGATTCGACACAGGCTTGCCAGCTCTCACCGGCCGTCAACGTGAAGGTGGTGGCAGTGGTTTCGCCCAGGGCGTCGTAAACCAGCGTCGTCACCGGACTGATGCTGACCTCGCTCGGCAATGCCCGCGGATAGCTGCCGCCACCTTCCGGCAGCAACAGGGCAACATCATCGGCGGTCAGGCTGTAGCTGTTGCCACTGCTGATGAATTTGATGGTGCGCGAGGCATCGGCCATGGCCAACTGCTGGCCGTAACGTAGCGCGGCCAGCACTTCATCGCGGGCGGCACGAGCCGCGACGTCGCTGCTGCGCGGCAGCCGCGGTATGACGGTGACGGCCAGAACGCCGAGCAAGATCATCACGATGATCAGCTCCAAAAGCGAAAAGGCAGCCATCCGGGATGGCTGCCTTTTGTTCCGTTGCCGCAGCACGGCGCTAACTCGCTTGGGAATTAGCAACCGGTGCTGGTGATCGTCGTAGTCGGTGCCGCGCCGGCCGAAGCGGCAGCGGTGTAAGCGACCGCACAGCTTGCTGGCGTGGTGGCTTTGGTCAACTGGACGGTGCCGGCGGTTGCGGTGTTGAAATCCGTTGCCGGGGTCAGGTTGAGCAGGCTGTTGATGTTGGCAGCGGTCGGGTAACCGTAGACAACGGCAAAAGTACCTTCACCAGCGTCGCCAGTATCGCCGTCATTGTTCAAGTCCAACTCAATGCTCCCGGTAGCGCCGAGTTGGCCGGCAATCGCGGCCTTGGCATACACCATGGTGGCGGCGCTGCGCATCGAGGCTTCTACGCCCTGCAGCACGGCCTTGTTGGCATCGCCTTTGAGGTTGACGAACAGCGGGGCGGCGGTGGCGGCCAGAATGCCGAGGATGACCAGGACGACGATCAGTTCGATCAGGGTAAAACCACGTTGCTTCATGAGTCAGGCTCCAAAAGGTCGGGTGATTAATCGGTTCACAATCCCTCACCGCGCCGCCAGCCCCCGACCCCCTGCTGACGCCGTCCATCATTCCTTTTATCCCTGTTGCCACGGTGATGGCATCAGGACGATCCGGTACGGTATAGCAAAGCTTATGCCGAAATGCTGCATCGCGCCAGTCGGGAAATCTCAACGCTCCGAGCGGATCGATTGCCACATTGACGCGTATCAAGCTGCCGTATTCCGTCAGAAACGGACATCGGCAGTCACTGTGCCATCTGTCGGAAAATACTGGATCGCCATTTCACCACCGCGTCGATAACGGTAATGGCAGCCGAGGCCATGGCTGGCGTCAAAACGGGTCTGGACCCGGAAATCGCTGTCGCCCTGAACGCTGGCCGATGGGGGAATGCCGCCGAGCAGGGCATACCAAAGTGCTTCGCAGTCCTGAGCCTGCAGTGGCCGCTCTTCGCCCGGTGTGCGATCGACCCCGACCGGGAAACCGGATTGATTCAAATCCAGCTGGCCATTGCCGGCACCCGCGAGGTCATATATGGCCGAGCCAGCGTTGAGCGCTTTGTGCTTCAAGGCAACCAGTTTCAGGCTTTCGCGATACGCTGCGCTGGTCTGGGTCACCACCGTTTCATGCGCCAGCTTCAAGCTGTCGCCGACTCGCGGAATCAGGGCGTAGACAACGCCGGCGATGATCAGCACCACGACGGCAAACTCAAGCAGGCTGAACCCTCTCACTGCTCGCATGCATCAGGTTCCACGCGCGACGGAAGCGAGTTGCCACATTGGCAGGAAAATGCCGAGCGCGAGCACCAACACCATGGCGCCCATCGCGACAATCAGAATCGGTTCGATGTTCTGCGCCAGCCGTTTCAGGTCATAGTCGACTTCACGTTCATAGAAGTCGGCCACTTCATCCAACAGCTTGTCGAGCTGGCCGGTTTCTTCGCCGACCACCAGCATTTGCAGGACCAGTGACGAAAACATGCCGGTGCTGTGGGCGGTGCGGCTGATGTTTTCGCCGCGCTCAACTCCCTCGCGCATCTTGCGTACCTGAACGGCGACCTTGGCGTTGTCGACCGCATTGGCGACCACGGCAAGCGACGTCGAAATGGGCACACCGGCGCGCTGGCACATGGCGAACGAGCGGGCAAAGCGGGCGAGCAGGGCGCGGTAAATGATTTTGCCAATGATCGGAATATTGAGCTTGAAGCCATCCCAGACCAGCTGCCCCGGCGCAGTTTGCTTCCAGTGCTGAAAGAAAAAAATGCCGCCGACTACCGCCACCAGCATGTACGGCCAGTAACTGACGAAAAAGTTGGAGGTAAAAATCAGGATCCGGGTTGGTAGCGGCAGCTCGGCGTTGAATGCTGCGAACATCGACGAAAACGCCGGCACGACGAACAGGTTGATCACGGTGATGGCGACCGCCATGGCGATCAGCACGATGGTCGGATAACGCATCGCCTGTTTGATGCGCTGGCTGGTATCGAGCTCCAGCTCCAGATAGTGACCGATTTGTTCGAACGCCAGATCGAGCCGGCCGGTGTTCTCGCCGACATGGACCATGCTGACATACAGCGCCGAAAAAACATGGCCCTGTTTGCCCATGGCGGCGGCAAGCTCAATGCCGGAGGTCAAATCATCGACCACCGCCAGCAAGGCCTGCTTCAGTTCGGTGCTGGCACTGGTTTCGGCCAAACCGGAAATGGCGCGGATGATCGGCACGCCGGCCTTGGTCAGCGAATACATCTGCCGGCTGAACATGATCAGATCCGGCAACGACGCTTTCTGACGGACAAACAGCTGGAAGGGGCGCTTGCGCTCCGGCACCGCCGCCAGCTGCTCTTCGATGCTGGTCGGCATGATGCCGTCGGCCATCAGCCGCGATGCCAGGGTATCGGCGGTGCCGGCTTCGCTGCGGCCTTCAATCAGTTCGCCGGCACTGTTGCGGCCTTTGTAGTAATACATGGGCATGGCATCAGCTTCCTGTGGCGAATCGTGGCGGCAACATCGCGGTCATCGTGAGCTTCATTCTTCCAGCAGACTGACTTCGCTGACCCGGGTCACTTCATCCAGCGACGTGGCGCCGGCGCGGGCGAAGTCGAGCGCGGCCATGCCAAGCGGCCGGTAGCCGGGCGCACGTTTGGCGGCGGCGACAAATCCGCTCTGGTCCTGACGGCGCAGTGCTTCGGCCAGTTCGTCGTTGATCACCAGCAGTTCAAATACGCCGAGCCGGCCGCGATAGCCGGTCTGGTTGCAGTGGTTGCAGCCGCGTGCGGTCTTGAATCCGTCGGTTTGTGTTTCGCCGAGTTGATGCAGCCAGCTTTTCTGCTGTGGCGTCAGTTCGGTGACCTGCGAACAATGCGGACACAGTTTCCGGATCAGGCGCTGGGCAATGATGCCGCGCAGCGTGCTGGCAACCAGATACGGTTCTGCACCCATGTCGGTCAGGCGCAGAGCGCTTTGGATGGCGTCATTGGTGTGCAGTGTCGACAGCACCAAGTGGCCGGTCAGGGCGGCGCGCAGGCCGATGGTCGCGGTTTCCTGATCGCGCATTTCGCCGACCATGATGATGTCGGGGTCGGCGCGCAGTACGGTGCGCAGCACGGCGGCAAAGCTCAAATCGATCTTGGTGTTGACCTGCACCTGATTGACGCGCGGCAGCCGGTATTCGACCGGATCTTCGACCGTGATGATTTTGACATCGGGTTTGTTCAGTTCATTGAGGGCGGCATAGAGCGTGGTTGATTTGCCGGAGCCGGTCGGACCGGTCACCAGCAGAATACCGTGCGGCCAGCGCAAGAGCTTGCGCAGCTCTTCCGCCTGCGCCGGTGGCATGCCGATTTGATCGATGCGCAACTGGCCACCGCTCTGATCGAGCAGGCGCATCACCACCGACTCGCCGTGCTGGACCGGCAACGTGGCCAGACGGACATCGATGTTGCGGCCCTGAACATTGATGTTGAAGCGGCCATCCTGCGGCCGGCGTTTCTCGGAAATGTCGAGATTCGACATCAGTTTCAGCCGCAGCACCACCGCTGGCGCGATCCGGGCTTCGCGCACGACCTGTTCCTGCAGCACGCCGTCAACCCGCAGCCGGATGCGCAGGCTGCTTTCTTCCGGTTCGAGGTGCACGTCCGAGGCGCCGTATTTGATGGCGTCCTCAAAAATGGTTTGCAGCAGCCGCGCCACCGGCGCTTCCGAGACATCGACACTGTCGCTGAGCCGCGCCAGATCAAACTGATCGCCGCTGGCTTCGCTCAGCTCCTGCGCCAGCGATTCAATCTGCTCGGTATGGCGGTAGACGATATCGATGGCCCGCATCAGTTCGCTTTCACGGGTCACCGCAATGCGCAGCGGCTTGTCGAGCAGCGATTGCATCTCGTCGATGCGGGTCAGATCGGTCGGATCCGACATCACCGCCAGATAATGACCGGCCGCTTCTTCGATCAGCAGGGCGCGGTAGCGGCGGGCCTGCACTTCGGTCAGTTTCTGTGCCACCTGCTCGTTGAGTTTGTGCCGACCGAGTTCGATGAACGGGATCTGCAGTTGCTGGGCGAGAAACTTCAGCAGCTGGGTTTCCTCGACCACCTGCATGTCAATCAGCGTGGTGCCGAGGCGCTGGCCGGTGCCGGCTTGCTGTTTCAGCGCTGCCTGCAGTTGCTCGGCGCTGATGACGCCGTTTTCGACCAGCAAATCACCGAGTCGAATTTTTTGTCGTTTCATGGCGAGACCTGTGATGTCGGAGCGCTGGCGAGCAGCTGTTGCAAACGTTGTTGGCCAAAGCGTGCCAATGCTGCCGGCAGGGCTGCATCGCGCAACGCCAGACGCCAGGCGCGGATGGCTTCGGCGCGTTGGCCGAGTGACTCCTGCGATAAGGCGAGGCCCGCCCAGTGCCTGCCATGCTGCGGTTGCAGCTGCGTCAGTTGCAGATAACGTCGGGCGGCCGCCTGATGCTGGCCGGTTTGCTGCTCTGCCAGCGCCAGCACACCGTGATAATCCGGTGACTGGGTTAATGCAGGTGTCTGCGTTTGCAAAACGTCCAGTGCCATTGGCGCTTGCTGTTGTTGCAGGTAATGCGAGCCCAACCATTGCCGGACCGGAATGCGGTCGGGCCGCTCCTGCAATTGCTGCCGGGCATGCTGCACCGCCTGTTCCGGCGATTGCAGGGCGAGCCAGTCGAGTCGCAGCGTGTGCAATTCGCTGTCTTCGCCTTGCAGTTGCAAGCCGCGGTCGATCGCCTGGCCGGCGGTGGCAAGATCGCCGGCAGCCAGTGCGGCACGGGCCTGCAGGCGCAACTGTTCGAGCTGCTCGGCATGACTCAATTGGGCGGGCGCGCGTTCAAACACGGTGGGCGCGGTGCGCGGCGTGTTCGAGGTGTCCGCGGACCGGGTAGCCGAGGTGGCTGCCGGCTCACTGCGGCGGATCTCTGGCTCGGTTGTATCGAAATCACCGGACCATTCGTCGCTGCTTGCTGGCTCCTGATGGACCAGTTCCCAGCCGATGCTGGCTGCGGCGGCAGGTTCGGCCGTTGTGCTGTCTGTGCCGGTTGCCAACGCTGGCATCGTATCCGCGCGCGGTGACGCAACGGCCGCATTCGTTTCTGCTTCGCTACCGCGGCTTGCAGTTGGCGCTGCGACAACAGGCACGGTGATCGTGCGCGTAGTCAGGTGCGTGTCAGCGCTTGCCGCTGTCGTCGGAGGGGGTGTCGGCAGCGATACCGGTACTTGCGCAGGGGCGGCAGCGTTGTCGTCGTTCGGGACGTGGCTGGCGGACAGCCAGAGTCGCCAAATCAGGATGAGCAATGCCAGCACCAGCAAGCTCAGGAACCACCACGGCAAGGCCGACCGCGCCGGTGCCGGCACCACGCCAAGCGCAGCGGTTGATGCTGTGGTGGGGGATTGGCCGTGGTTCGGTTGTCCGCTCGGTGTTTGTCCGTTTGGCACTGGTCCGGAATTCGCCGCGCCCTGTTGCCGTTCGGCCAGTTCGCGCAGCATGGTATTGACCACACTCATGATGGCAACCACCACGCCAGCGCAAGGCCGGTGCTCAAGGCGCCCACCAGCAACAGCACAAGGCGCTGCAAGCGGCGTTGTCGCGGCTGGGTGGCATCGGTATCGGCGACTGCCTGCATAACCTCTCGCAAGCCAATGTGCGTGCGCTGACGGGCATACGCCAGCATCAATGTTTTATGGGCGAGCAGGTTGAGCACGCGCGGGGTGCCGGCAGCGAAACCGTGCAGTGCCAGCCGCGCGCCGTGACTGAACGCGCGGCCATGGCGCCAGCCGGCAGTGTCGAGCCGGTGCTGCAGATACTGCGCGCTTTGGCGCCAGTTCAGTTTCGGCAAGCGGTAGGAAAACGCGATGCGCTGACGCAACTGACGCAGATGCGGCAGCGCCAGTCGGCTGTCGAGTTCGGGTTGGCCAAACAGCACCACCTGCAGCAACTTGCCGCGTTCGGTTTCCAGATTGGTGAACAAGCGCAGGGTTTCCAGGCTGGCATCGGGCAGCGCCTGCGCTTCGTCGATGATCAGCACCACCGGATGACCGGCGCGGGCGAGCGCGAGCAGTTGTCGTTCGATGGCGCGCGGCAGTTCGTCATCGCGCAGCTGATCGGACAGACCGAGTTCGCTGGCCAGGGCGCGTTGCAGGGCGGCGGGCGACAGGTTGGCGTTGGCGATGTACGCATACGGTTGCCGTCCGTGCAGGTTGTTCAGCAGCAACCGGCAGAGCAGGGTTTTGCCGCTGCCGACTTCACCGGTAATTTTGATGAAGCCTTCGCCACCCGCCAGTGCCACCAGCAGCACATTCAGTGCTTCCCGGTGGCCGGACAGGTCGCAGAAAAACGCGGTGTTCGGCGTCAACGTGTACGGCAACTCGCGCAGACCGAAGTACTGCAGATACATTGCCGGTTCTCCTGTCCGCAGCCGTTGTTCAGGGCGTGTCGCCGGTGTAGCGGCGAACGCGATCGTGGCTGCGATCGATTTCCTGTTGCCAGGTGCTGTCATCGGTTACCACCGGGCGCAGCAGAATCACCAGCTCACTCTTGGCGCTGCCTTCGCGTTGCTGGGTAAAGAGCTTGCCGAGCCACGGGATTTCCGACAGCCACGGCACGCCGGCATCGTCCTGACTCAACTTGTCCTGCATCAGACCGCCGATGACCACAATCTGGCCGCTGCGGGCGCGGACAATGCTGTCGGCTTCGCGCACGCTCGACAGCGCGAGCGGCAGGATCAAGGGGTTGGCGGTGCCGAAGTCAATCTGCTTGGTCTGGTCCTGCACTTCGGTCACGCTCGGATGGACATGCAGCGTGATCTCGCCGTGCTCGTCGATCTGCGGCGTCACGTCGAGCGCGATGCCGGAGAAGAACGGCGACAGCGTGACGTTCGGGGTGCTGGTATTGCCGCCGGCACCGGTGGTCGTTGTCGTCGAGATGCCGGTGACGAAGAACTCGTCGGTACCGACTTTGATCACCGCTTTCTGATTGTTGACTGTGGCCACCCGCGGACTCGACAGCACTTGCACGGTGCCTTGCGTGCGCAGCAATTCCAGCGTTGCCTGGAAATCACCGCCGGTGAACACGCCGGTGAAAAAGCCGTTGATGTCGTTCGGCTCGGTGCGCAGGTTCAGTTCCTGGCCGGTTTGACCGATGCTGCCGGTCGTGCCGCCGGCGGAAGCGATGTCGCTCCAGTTGATGCCGGCCTGAAAACCGTCGTTCAAAGTCACTTCCAGGATCTTGGCTTCCAGAATGACTTGCCGCTGCAGATGCAGTTCGGCCCGGTCCAGATACTGCCGCACCATGCGCAGATCGGCGGGCAGGGCGCGGACGATGGCGAGACCGGCTTGCGGATTGACCACGACACTGCCGCCATTGCTGCCGGCGATCAGGGTTTGCAGCGTATTCTGCAGTTCGCTCCAGAGATTGGCTTCCGATTTGGTTTCAATCACGGTGCCGGGAATGGTGGCGGCCTGCGAGCCGGCGGTGCTGCTGTTGTTGTTACCGCTTTGTCCTTCGCTGGTGCCAGCGTCGGCGACCTGGCCGGAGTTGACCCGGGTCTGCGATTCGCCCTTGCGGGTCAGGTTCAGATAATTGACCGGAATGATCGCCGTTTGCAGACCGGCGGCACTGACGGTGAAGACATTGCCTTTGCGCTCGTAATCGTAGCCATAGACGTCACGGACCATTTCCATCACGTCCGGTACGCTGACGTTGCGCACGGTCAGACTCAAGCTGCCGCTGACATCGGGACGCAGCAAAATATTGTATGGCGTGCCGGCGACCAGACCCATGAAGAACTGGCGGGCATCGACATTGCTGACGTTCAAATCAAAACGCGGCTCGGCACTGGCGGTTTTGCCGTCGGGCAACAGCGCGGTCAACACCTCGGTCGGCGGCGGTGTCGGCGGTTGCCGGCTGGCGGCGGCACTTTCGCGCAGCGCATCGTTGACCGGGCCGGGTTCGCGTGCCGGCGGTGGTACCGACTGGCAGGCGGCCAGTACGGCCACCAGCGGCAGCGCCAAGGTCAGCGGGCGGGTCCGTCGAGTCATTGCAGCGTGTCGAATCATGAGCCATTCACCTTGGTCGCCGAGCGACTTTCCAGCACGGGAGTCAACCGGACAATGCGTTCACCGGCTGCGCTTTGCAGCACAATAAAATCGAAATCAATACGAACCAGCCGGGCATCGCCGACCCGATCGCCAACCTGCAAATAGCGCTCACCGATCAGTGCGCGTTTGCCGGCCGGACCGATCACGATGGCGGTCAGCAGTTGCGGCGACGGCTTGTTCGCCGCCGGCTCGGTACTGGCTGGCTGCCAGCCCGGCCGGGTCGGGTCACGCCGCTCGGCAGCCTCGGCAGTGCTGCCGAGGCTGAGCGCGATCAGCGACACGAATGCAAACAACGGCTTAACCACCGAGCCACCCCTGTTCTTGTCCCAAGGTGGCAATTTCCACCGTCAGGATCGCTTGCGGATAGGTTTCAACGCGGTATTCCAGACTGTCCCAGTAGACGGTCCATGGCAGCGCTTCCATGGCTTGCAGGTAACGCAGGCTGTCGAAGTAACTGCCGCGCAGGCTGAGCCGCAAACGATGCCGGTACAACGGCATTTCAGCGCTCATCGCGGCGTCGGCGTCGCTCTCGCTGGGTTGTTCCAGTGGCAACTTTTCCAGTGCGATCACCTGCATGCCTTGCTCGCGCGCCAGCAGCTGCTGCAACAGTGCGGTCATTTCCTGCGGCGGCACCATCCGTTGCGACAGCTGCTGGATTTGCTGGTTGATGCTGGCGAGCTGTTGCTCGACCACAACGAGTCCGCTGCCGTCTTCCTGGCGCGCCTGCCAGGCTTGCAGCTGGGACAATTCATTTTCCAGCTGTTCACGCCGACGCTGATGTTCCTGCTGCTGTTGCCGTTCGGCGCGCAGCTGATCCTGCAGCGGCAGGAAAAACAGAAAATTGGCCAGCGCTGCGATGACGGCGAGCGACATGACGATGACCAGCACGCGCTCGCGCAGGCTGAGCGCCTGAAAGCGTTGCTCCAGCCGGCGCCAACTAACGCTGAAGGACAGCATCGGCTGCTTCTCCTGTTTCGGGCAGCTCGGGGTTCAAGCTGAACGCGAGCACGCCGGGCTTGGCCTCGACGCGCTGCATCTGCAGGCCGGCAAAACGCAGGCCCTGAATCGGTGGTTTTTGCTGCAAGCGGTTCAACCAGGCGGGCACTGCGGCGGCATTGAGGGTTTCGCCGGTCAATTGCAGGTGTTCGCCTTTCAGGCTGAACGCGGTCAGCCAGAGGCGCTGATCGTGCGTTTCGGCGAGCGTTTGCAGCAGCGGTGCAAAGCCGCTGGTTTGTTTTGCCTCCCGTTGCTGCAAATCCTGCAGCAACGCTTGCCGCTGTGCCAGCTGGCCGCGCAGTTGTTCCAGCTGCGCGGCGACGTTTTGCCGTGCCTGCTCGTTGCCGCGGGTTTCGCTGATGGTGGTGATCACGGCATCGAGTGCCTGACGCGCGGCCTGGGTGCGCTCGCGTTCCTGCGCCAACTGCTGCACCAGAAACACGCCGACCAGCAGCAACAGCAGCAGCAATCCGAGCAGCGAGCGCAGCAGCACGCGCAGACCAAAGCGCTGCGGCGTTGGCGCAAACTCCGGCAGGAACAGGTTAATTTGTTGCATCGGTCAGCTCCCGACGCAGGGCGGCACCCACCGCCAACCAGGCACTGGCCAGGCTGTCGCGGGCGACGCTGTTGTCCATCGGCACCAGCGTTGGCAGATCCAGCGGGGCAACCGTGACACCGAGGCTGTCACGCAGCAGCGGCAGCAGCCCGTTCAGTTCGTCGCTGACCGGCGGCAACAGCAAACGCGCGACCGGTCGACGGGCGATCTGGCTTTCGAAGTAATCCAGTGTGCGCTGGATTTCGAGCAGCAATTGCTCCTGTGCCTGACTGTTGTCGAGGCCGGTGAACAACAGCCGCAGATCGCCGATGCCGGCCAGTTGCCGCGATACCACCAACTCGTTGCCGAGATAGACGTAGAGGCTGCAACCGCGCTGGCTGGGCGCCAGAATGGCGGCGCTGGTGAGCGCCGGCGACAGTCGCAGCAGCAGGTTGCGCGCGCAGAGCTCCGGGATGTCGATGGCGCGAATCTCGAAACCGGCCGCCAGTATGGCCTCGACATAGGGCTTCAGTTTGGCCTTGTGGCTGACCGCGACGAAAAGCCGCTCGGGGCCGCTGCGGTTGGGCAGTGCCGGCGGGGCAAAACTGTCGAGTGCGGCTTCTGCCGCCGGGAAATCCAGCACGTCGCGCAGCGCCCAGGCCAAGGCGGCATTGCGTTCGGCCAGCGGTACATTGGGCGCGTCGGCTTGTTGCAGACGGTACAGCTCGGGCGACAGGCACACCACCAGCTGCTGACCTTGCAGCGCCGGTTCGTCGGCAAGCTTTTGCATGTGAGCGGCGAATTCGCCGAGATTGCCGTAGTCGCCTTGCTGCAACTGGAGCAGACGGGGCGCCTCCATCGCCGGAGTCAACCGGGCGAGGGTGAAGCTCTGTGGTGTCAGCATCAGACCAATGGCATTGGCGCCAGCGCGGCTGGAGCGGCGTCCGAACAATCGCAACTGTGGCGTCCCCGTGTGCTGGTTATGAATTCTGTGCACCAGTTGCTGGTGCTTATGCCTCATTCTATGCATTGACGACAGATCACGCCACTACAGGCGTGTAGGGAATTCCAGTTTCTTGACCCGGATTGTCAGGACGATGCCGGCTCGCCACAATGCCGGCGCTCTGTCATCGCATCCCGGTCTGAGGTGGTTGCTCATGTATCAGCTGTACGGTTTTATCGGCTCGGCCAGTCTGGCGCCGCGCATGGTATTGGAAGAACTCAAGCTGCCTTATCAGTTCATCCGGCTCGATGCCGAGAAAGGCGAGCACCGCAGCCCGGACTATCTGCGGCTGAACCCGAACGGCCGGGTGCCGACGCTGGTGGCCGGGGATGAGGTGTTGTACGAGGCGGCCGCAATTTGTCTGCACCTGTGCGATCGCCACCCGACCAGTCATCTGGTGCCGGCATTGGGCCAAGCGGCCCGTGGCCAGTTGTACAAATGGCTGATGTTTCTGACCAACAGCCTGCAGCCGGCGCTGATTGCCTATTTCTATCCCGACCGGCTCAGTATCGATGCCGCGCATGCGCCCGCCATCAAGACCCGGGCCGAACAGAACGCCCAGCAGATCTACCAGCAGCTGGCAGCACATCTCGACAGCAACGGTCCTTATTTGCTCGGCACCGAATTCTCGGTGGCTGATCTCTATCTGTTGATGCTGATTCGCTGGGGCCGCTGGTTTGCCGCACCGCCGGTCACCCGCCATCCGTCGCTGCAGCGGCTGGTGGAGCTGCTGAGTCAGCGGGAGGCAGTCAAGGCGACCTTTGCCGCCGAGGGGATTCCGGCGCCGTATTGCCTGTTGCCGACCAGCTGAACACGACAACCGCTGCCGCTTTTCGGGGCCGCGGCGTTTCTGGCCTACACTGCAGGAACGGTGGGCCAGTGAAGCGTTGTTATGGCCGGAGTAGCGATATCGGATCTGAGCTTGTTGCTGGTTGAGCCGTCGCAGACCCAGCAGAAAATCCTGTTGCAGCATTTGCGCGATGCGTCGGTGCGCCAGATTGAAGTGGCCGGATCGGGCGCCGAGGTCCTGGCGGCGCTGACCCGGCAGTTGCCGGACGTGGTGATCAGCACGTTCTATCTGCCGGACATGACCGCGGCCGAGCTGCTGCTCAGTATCCGCCAGCAGCCGGCCTGGCAGAACCTGCCGTTCATGCTGGTGTCCAGTGAAACCCGGTTCGAGCGGCTGGATCCGCTTCGGCAGGCGGGGGTGGTCGCGATCCTGCCGAAGCCGTTCAGTGCCGATGACATTGCCCGGGCCTTGCGCGCCAGCCTGCACTACATCGAACCCGACGAGTTGCAGCTGCAGGCGTGGGACGTCAAATCGCTGCGGGTGTTGGTGGTCGATGACAGTCCGCTGGCCCGCAAGCATATCTCGCGCGTGCTGCGTGACATGGGTATCGAACAGATCACGACGGCCGAGAATGGCAAGCAAGGAGTGGCGATGTTTGCCAGCGCCACGTTCGATCTGGTGGTCACCGACTACAACATGCCGGAAATGGATGGTCGTGAATTGGTCGCCGCGATCCGCAATCGTGCCGACGGTGCCTACGTGCCGATTCTGATGGTCACCAGCGAGCAGGACAGCGCGCGGCTCGACCTGGTTGCCCAGGCGGGCGTGTCGGCGCTGTGCGACAAACCGTTCGAGCCGGACGCGGTGCGGCAGATGCTGCGGGCGGTGCTCGACACCTGACGGTACCGGCTCAGCGATTACCCGCTGCGCGATACAGCGATGGCATCACTTTCACCGTTTTGATCATGTTGTCTTTGACCTGCAGGATTTCCATCGGGTAACCGTGCAGACGCACGCAGGTGCCTGCCGATGGCAGCGTTTCCAGGTATTCCAGCAACAGTCCATTCAGGGTTTTCGGGCCATCGAGCGGCAGCTGCCAGTGCTGGCTGCGGACCAGATCGCGCAGTGCGGCGCCGCCTTCCACCACGACATGACCGTCCGCTGTCGGCGAGATTTCGCGGCTGATCTGGCTGGCGACATCGGTGGTAAATTCGCCGACGATTTCTTCCAGAATGTCTTCCAGGGTCACTAGTCCCTGAATGTCGCCGTACTCGTCAACGACCAGTCCGATGCGGCGCCGGTTGCGCTGGAAATTGACCAGCTGGGTGGTCAGTGGCGTGCCGACCGGCACGAAATACGGCTGCCGCAGCACCTGCTTGAGCTCGTCGTAATCGAAGCCATCTTTGGCGAGCAGGTGCAGGGCATCGCGGGCGTGCAGAAAGCCTTCGACGTTGTTGATGTCGCCGCGCCAGACCAGCAAGCGGGTGTGCTGGCAATGCAGCAGGATCGGCATGATCTCGCTCTGCGGCAGGTCCAGATCGATGCCGACGATGTCATGGCGCGAGACCATGATGTCATCGACCGTCTGCTTTTCCAGATCGAGAATGCTGAGCAGCATTTTCTGGTGCCGGCGTGGAATGAAGGCGCCGGCTTCATTGACCACGGTACGCAACTCGTCGCTGGACAGCGCGTCCTGCTGTTTCTTGTTCATGCGTATGCCGAACAGCCGCAGCACGCCATTGGCCAGCAAATTGATCAGCCAGACCAACGGCAACAAGACGCGCAGCAGTTTCTGCAGCAGCCAGGACGCCGGAAAGGCCACCCGTTCCGGGTGCAGCGCGCCCAAGGTTTTCGGGCCGACTTCACAGAACACCAGCATGACCACCGTCAGCAGCGCGGTGGCGATGGCAACGCCCCATTCTTCGCCAAACAAGCGCACCGCCAAAACTGCCGAAATGACCGAAGCCAGGATGTTGACGAGGTTGTTGCCGGTGATGATGACGCCGATCAGGCGATCGGGTTGTTCGAGCAGGGCCTGGACCCGCTTGGCGCCCGGATGCCCCTGCCGGGCCAGATGGCGCAGGCGATAGCGGTTGACCGACATGATGCCGGTCTCGGCACTGGAGAAGAAGGCGGAGAACAGAAACAGCAACAGCAGGAAAAGCAGCACCTCTCCGGTGGAGAGCTGGTCCACGGGGACCTCCTTGTCAGGGCTGTTGCAGCACGTATTCGATCACGATGCGGGTGCCGGCATAAGACAGCGCCAGCAGCGCGAACCCGGCCAGCGTCCAGCGTACCGCCACCCGACCCCGCCAGCCCTGGCGCCAGCGGCCGAACAGCAGAATGGCGAACACCAGCCAGGACAGCAGGGCAAACACCGGCTTGTGCAGTGGCTGGCTGGCGAACAGGCCGGGCAAGCCAATTGCCGCGACCAGCAGCGCCAGCGTCAGCAACGCAAAACCGGTCGCGATCACCCGGAACAAAAAGCTTTCCTGCAATTGCAGCGGCGGCAACAGTGGCGACACCTGCATCGGCGCGTGCCGCAGCTTGCGCTCCAGCCACCACAGCAGCAGCGCCTGCACCGCCGCGACCATCAACAGGCTATAGGCCAGCAGCGCCGAGAAAATGTGGACCAGACTGGGCCAGGCGCCCGCCAGCGGCTTGATGTACTGGGCGGGTGCCAGCGGCAGCGCCAGCGAGAACAGCGCCGCCAGCGGCAGCGCGAACAACAATAGCGGTGTGGTCAGCTGGCCACCGGGGATCATCAGCAGCAGCACAATCAGCCAGCTGACCAGCGCCGCAATGGGCAGGAAGCCGAGGTTCTGTCCGGCCGGGGTGTCGATCACCAGATGCAGCAGGGTGGCTTGCAACAGGGCCGGCAGCAGCGCCAGCAGCAGCAACCGGTGCGGAACCTGAACGCCGCGGCGCAGCTGCAGAAACATCCAACCCGCCTGCAGCAGGTAAAACAGGGCGGTGAGCAGCGCGAGCAGCAGTAATCCGTTCAAAATCTGAGCTTCCGGCAGGGAGACGGCGCCAGCGCCGATGGCAGTGGCGTCCGCTATGGTGGCATAGCGCCGGGGAGCAGGCCAAGGGTGGTCAGCAACGGCGTGTGCGTGCACAAGACGAGACACCCCGGTATGCCGGCAGTTTCGCCGGCAACGCCCGCAGCAATTCCGCTACAATCAGCCGACCATTTCTTTGCCGCAGTTTGTGCGCCATTCGCGTGTGGGCTGGGGTTTCAGGTTTTCGATTCCGACATGTTCGCACCGGTTGTCGCCCGCTGTTTTCTGGCCTGTTGTGCCGGCCTGCTGTTGCTGGCTGGCCGTTGCGCCGCAGCCGACGCGCCCGACATCGCGTTCTATTACGGCACCCGACCGCCGCTGGATGCTCTGCGCCATTACGATCAGGTCGTCATCCAGCCCAATCAGCTGCGTCCGGAAGAAGTGCCGCCGCTGCTCGCCAGCGGTCCGGAAATTTTCGCCTATGTCTCGGTCGGTGAGGTCGCGCGCAACGCGGTCGATGTCGACAAGATTGATCAGCGCTGGGTGATCGGCACCAACACCGCCTGGAACAGTCTGGTGATGGATCTTGCCGGCAGCGGCTGGCGCGATTATCTGCTGCGCGAGCATTTCGGTGTGCTCTGGCAACAGGGGTATCGCGCGTTTTTCCTCGACACCATGGACAGCTACCTGATCCCGGCCAAGGACGGTCCGGCACGGCAGCGGCAGGAGGACGGCATGGTCGCGCTGATGGCGACCATCAAACAGCGGTTCCCTGGCGTCAAACTCATCTACAACCGCGGCTTCGAATTGCTGGAGCGCCATGCCCAATACGCCGACGCCTTGTTGGCGGAATCGCTGTTCCACGGTTACGACCCGGTCAGCAAGAAACACGCGCCGACGCCGGAGGCCAACCGGCAATGGCTGATCCAGCAACTGCGCCGCACGCGCGATCAGTTCGGCGTGTCGGTGATCGTGCTCGATTACGTCGACCCCGGTGATTGGGCAACAGCCGAAGCCACGGCGAAGGAGATTCTGGCGCTCGGTTTCACCCCGTGGGTTGCCAACGGCGATTTGACCTGGCTCGGCCAGGGCCGTTTGCGCCATGTGCCGCGCACCTTGCTGGCGTTGATCGACGGCGCCGGTGACGGTCATGGCCAGGATCAATTGGCGAGTCCCTTGTTCAAGCATCTGGCGATGCCGCTGGAGTACGAGGGCTACGCGCTCGAGTACCGCAACATTGAACACGAGGCCTTGCCGAACGAGCCGATCAGCGGCCGCTACGCCGGCGTTGTTGCGTGGTTATCGGCGCGCTCCAGCGGTCAGCAGGCCGGCGTTTGTGCGCGCCTGCAACCGGAAGTGCGCGCCGGTCTGCCGGTGGCGTTCTTCGGCAGCTTGCCGGCGGGGGCGGCCTGTCGGCAGTTGTTGGGTGATCAGCAAAACGGCCGCGCGCCGGGCGCGGGTTTGCAGGTGGTTGCCCAGCAACCGGCGATGGGTCGGCCCGGCACGGCACCGGCACTGAAGAGCTGGGGCCTGCCGGACAGTTTTGCCGGCGCCGGCAGCACCGCCTGGCTGCAATTGCGTGATCGCAGCGGCGCCCGGTTTGATCCGATTCAGATCGGCGCGTTTGGTGGCCTCGCGCTCGATCCGTATGTCATGCAATACGGTGCCGATGGCAGCGCCAGCTGGCTGCTGGATCCGTTTGCGTTTTTGCGGGCGGCGCTGCGCTTGCCGGCACAACCGGTTTTTGAGCTCAGCACGGACAACGGCCGTCGCATTGGCCTGGTCGATATTCGTGGTGACAGGCTTGCGCTGGCGGACAGCACTGGCCAGCGGCCGGCGACCGCGTTGCTGCCGCTGCTGCAAACCCAGCCGTTGCCGGCAACCTTGGCCTTGATCGAAGCCGAGTTCGATACGCCGTCACTGGCTGACGATGAGCGCCGTGCCCGTCGGCGCGCGCTCGATCCGCTGCTGGCGCTGCCGCAACTGGAGCTCGCCAGCCATACCTACAGTCATCCGTATTACTGGCCGGTGTTTGATGGCGAACGCGATTACGCGGCGCCAGCGCATCGTTACAGCGTCTCGTTGCCGCAATACGCCGCCGAGCTGCAACGTGAAATCGCCGCGCCATTCGATTGGCTGCGGGGCTTGCGTCACGACAACAGTGCCTTGCAACCGCCGTTGCTGATCTGGTCCGGTGATGGCAAACCCGGTCCGGCCGCACTTGCCATCGCCCAACAAGCGGGCGTCAGCCATTACGGTGGCGGCGGCATCGACTGGCGGTTTGGGCCGCTGAAGCTGGCGCAGTTGGCACCGGCAGCACGACCGACACCGTGGGGCACGCAAGTGCTGGCGCCGCTCGTGGATGAAAACACGTTTGCCCGGCTCTGGTATGGCGAGGCGCTCAATTACCGGCAAGTGCTGGACTGGAATCGTCAGCTCGGCGGCAACAGCAGTTTTGGCATGCGCCGGTTGAAACCGTGGTCGCTCAGTTTTCATGCTGATGCCGTGCTGCGGCCGGCCGGCGTCACGTTGTTGCAGGAATTGCTGCGGGCGCAAGCGGCAGAACCGCTCAATGGTTTGTATGTCAGCGAATATGTCCAGCGCGTACGCGCTTTCCAGCAGGCGAGCCTGGCCAAAGATTTGAACGGCAACTGGTCGGTGCATGGCAACGGTCTGCACAGCGTGCGCCTGCCGGTCGAGCTGGGATGGCCGGCGCGCAACCCAGCGGTGGCGGGCGCGCGCGAAGACAGCAGCGGTCGTTACCTGCAACTGGGCCAGGACCGGGTGCAACTGCGATTCGGTGCGCGTGCGCCGGATGCCTTGCTGGTTGATGCCAGCGCACCGCTGCAAAGCTGGCAGTCCGATTCGGATGGCACGCTGCGCTTTCGCTTTGCCAAACGCAACCGGGTGGAATTCCGGGCTCGGGTTCCGGCCGGCTGTCAGCTGTCGCAACAAAAGCCATTGCCCGCGCGCACCGAAAGCGGGCTGTCGCGTTATCTGCTGACCGGTGCAGCCGCGCAGGCGGAGGTGCAGCTTGTCTGCCGCTGAACCGTCGTCACGCCAAACAAGCCGCCCGCAGGCAGCACCGCGCGAGGCGCTGCTGAACGGGCCAGCCCTGCTGATCATGTCGGCGGTGATTCTGGTCGCGCTGTGGGTGCTGTTCCCGCGTCAGCCCGCGTTTCGCGATCCGCAGAACCTGCGCGCCAGTGATGCGCTGTCGATCGCGTACCTGCGGGTGCTGGTGCGATCCGACCCGGACAACGTGCCGCTGCGGCTGTCGTTTGTGCAGCTGCTCACCGAAGCCGGCAGCCTCACTGAGGCCGTCGAGGCGCTGGCACCGCTGCTCGTTGAGCCGGAACCGCGCTATGCCTTTGAAATTGCCCTGGCCAAAATCCGCCTGCAGTTGCAGCAACTGTTCCGGGCGCCGCAGGCGGAACAGGCCGCAGCTTTGCGGGCATCGATTCGCAGCGGTTTTGACTCCGTGTTGTCGCTGGCCCTGTCGGTCAATGAGCAAACCGCACTGCTGGCAGAGGCGCGCAAATTTGGTGAGCCGGTGGTGTTGGCGGCGCTGTTTGAGAACCTGCTGACCCGCACCGATCTGGTCGGTGTCGGTCGTGGCCAGATCCTGCGCGAAGCCGCCGCGTTTCATTTGGCAGCCAACCAGCCGGCACAGGCGGCAGCGCGTTGGCGCGAAGCGTTTGATCTGTTGCTGGTGCCGGCCGAACGGCGCGAGGTCGCGGTGTCGGCGATGCAGGCCTGGCTTGCTGCCGGACGCGTCGCGGATGCCTTGAAAACGGCGCGGCATGTAGTCGGTCCGGACGAAGATGCACCGGCCTTGTTGCAACTGGCCGCCGATATCGCACAGCAGAACGGTGAGGATCGGCAAGCGCTGGCCTGGTTGTACCGTTTGCGCGCCCGGCAGCCGGATGATGTCGCGCTCAGCGAACGCCTGCTGGCGCTGGAACTGGCCTTGGGCAATCTGCCGGCGGCGCTGCAATTGGCGGAGCCGCTCGATGCCCTGCCGATGCCGACGCCGGAACGGCAACTGCTGCTGGCCCGCGCTTTCGATTGGAATGGCGATGGCGCGCGGGCATTGCCGCACTGGTTTGCGCTGGCGATGACCACACCGAATCCGGAAAACGAAGCGCGCGCGTTCGCGCTGTCGGACGCCTTGCAGGCCGATGCCAATGTCGTGGCCTTGGTCGAAGCCGCCTCACAGCGGCGTCCGTTGCTTGCCGCCGAAGCCAGTGCTTATGTCCGCAGCGGTTTGCGCTCGGTTGAACCGGCGCAGCTGATCGCGACGCTGCAACAATATTTGGCCCGGCAGCCGACGGATCGTGCCGGCTGGATGGCGCTGGCCCAGGTGCGCCAGGCCGCTGGTGAGGTCGCCGCTGCGTTGCAGGCCTGGCAGCGCGTCGAGCAGCTGGCGCCGCTCAAGCCGAGCGAGCGGCTCGCCATTGCGGAAAATTACTGGCGCAGCGGCCAGCCGGAACCCGCCTTGAACAGTTTGCTGCCGTTGTCGTCCGCACCGCCGGCCGGCCAGGAACTGCGCTACTGGCAATTGCTGGCAGAGCTCGGCTGGGCGCTCGAGCGGCCGAACGTCGCGCGGCCGGCGTATCAGCAGGTGTTGGCGCGCTATGAGCCGGACAACAAGCTGGCCATCGATCGCCTGTTGCAGTTGGCGCAGCAAAGCGGCGATGTTGCCGTGATCGAACGTCAGGCCTTGTATGGCTGGAGTCGGCTGCGGGCACGCGAGTATTTTGTTGTGCTGCTGGACGCGGCGCATCGCAGCGGCGACAGCAAGCGTATCGATCAACTGCTCGCCGAGGCGCAGCAGCAGGAAGCACGCTTTCGCAAGGAGCCGTTGTATTGGCAGTTCCGGGCCGAACGGGCAATGGCGCGCGGTGACAGCAAGGCAGCGCGACTCGCGCTTGAGCAGCTGGCGAGTTTGCGCGCCAACGATCCGGAAGTGATCGAGGCCTTGCTGTGGCTGTTGCTGGCAGAACAGCCGGCGCCGGCGACGCAGATCAATTTGCTGGTCGAACGCCACGCCAATCTGGCCGAAGCCGATCCGGTGTTGGCCGAAGTGATGGCAGCGGCCGAGCAGGTGCTCGGCCGGCCCGCCGAAGCGGCGCGCTGGTATGGGCTGACCTTGCCGGCACGGGCCCGCGATCTGCCGTGGCTCTTGACCGTCGCGGACAATATGGAATGGCTGGGCTGCACGGTGACCGCCAATCAGTTCCGCCTGCGCGTGCTGCAGCAATTGCAGGTGCAAACGGTGCCGTTGCCAGCAGTCGGGCATCCGAACCGGTTGGCGGATCAGTTTTACGGTCGCCAGTATTTTGCCACCGCGCTCGACAGCCGGCTTGCCGATCAGGACGCGCTGCAGGATTTGGTGGCGCAATGGCAGTTGCAGCAGGGGCTCGACAACGCCCGTTACTTTGCCTTGCGTTGGCAGCAGAGGCGTTTGCAATTGTCGGACTGGGAAGAGTTGGCCGACGAATGGCAGGAGCAGAATCGCGAGGCGATCGCCGTGCTGTTGTCGGCGCTGCAGGCCGAGCTCACGTTGGCGCCGGAAGGCCCGCTTTCCGATGCGGTGCTGCCGCTCAGCCTGAACGATGTCGCCGCGCGCAGCCGCCGTTCCGGCGCGGCGCGCGGCACGCAGACCCAACCCGACCCGGCGCGCGAACTGGCCGTGTGCCGACAGCAACTGGCGCAGTTCTCCGCCCTGGCCTTGCCGTTATGGCAGGCGCCGGTCAAGGAAACCGGTAGCGGTAACAGCTCCAGCACGATGGTGAAACCATGAAATTGCCCTGGCTTGATTCCGTTGATGGGTTGGACGTTCGCACGGCGCCGTCGGAACCCTGGTTGTGGTTTGAAACTTTCCTGCTCACGGCGGCCGCGCTGGCGCTGTCCGCCTGGACCGATCCGGCCGATCCGCTGCGCATTCAAAGCGGATTTCCCTGGCCGGTGTTGGGGCCGGTGCTGGCCGGTT
This sequence comes from Pseudomonadota bacterium, assembly GCA_049324755.1. Classification (GTDB taxonomy): domain Bacteria; phylum Pseudomonadota; class Gammaproteobacteria; order Enterobacterales; family Permianibacteraceae; genus Permianibacter. The sequence goes on along the minus strand of JBMOMZ010000030.1, from coordinate 57,150 downwards.
TGCGTTACGGGTTCGCGGCCGGTTTTGTCAGCGCGATGCTGGTGCTGGCGACGCTGGGCGTCGCGATCAACCGCGAATGGCAACCGGCCGCAACGTTTCCGCTGGCATGGGCGACCGGCATCGTCGTGCTGGCGATGCTGTGCGGTGAGTTTCGCGATGCCTGGCAGCGGCGTTTGCGCCGACTGAGTGGCGCCAATCAATACCGTGGCGAGCGGCTGGAAGAATTCACCCGCAGCTATCACTTGTTGCGGGTGTCGCATGATCGTCTGGAGCAGGCGCTGGCCGGGTCCGGTCTGTCGCTGCGCGAAGCCTTGGCGCGTTTGGCGCAGCTGTTTGATCCGGGTCAGGGCCTGACGCCAGTCAGCGCGCAACGCCTGCTTGATTTGCTGGCCGGTTACGGCTCCTTGCAACAGGCCGCGCTGTATCCGGTCAACGACAGCCAGATCGGCAGTGAGCCGTTGGCGAGCTGGGGCAAACCGGAGCCGTTGTCGGCGGATGATCCGTTGTTGCGGCAGGTGCTCAGCCGTGGCGAGTTGGCGGCGATTCACGCTGACAGCGCCCAGCTGGAAGCGAGCCGACAGAGTCGCCTGTTGGCCGCGGTGCCGCTGGTGGATGCCAGCGGCAACATTCGGGCGGTACTCGCGGTTGCCGCGATGCCGTTCTTCAGTTTCCAGCACAACACCCTGACCTTGCTGGCGGTGCTGTGCGCGCATGCCGCCGACTTGCTCACGGGCGCCGGCCAGCCCGGCAGTGATGAACGCTTCGCGCGGCAACTGGCGCGTGCGGTCAGTGACAGCGAGCGCTTTGATCTGCCCGCTACGCTGGTGCGGGTCAGTTTGCGCGGCGAACACGCCGATGCCTGGCGCGCGCTGGCCCGGCGTGAGCGCCGGGCGCTGGATTGCTGGCGTGAGCGTGGCGAGGAGTTGACGATACTGATGCCGCTGACCGAACGTGCGGCAGCTGAGCAGTGGCTGCAGCGCCTGCAAGCCCATGGCGCATCTGCCATGGCGGCGCATTGTGAAGCCGTGACGAACGCAACCGCGGCACGGGCCTTGTTGCCGACCCCATCAGGAAACCAGTGACATGTCGCGTGCGTGGTGGTGGTTGGCATTGGCGCTGGAGTTGGTCAGCGTTGCCGCTCTGATCCTGCTGCAGCCAACCGGTTTGGCGCTGCTCGTTTATGCGCTGCTGCACACGGCCGCAACACCGATTCTGGCGCGTGCCTGCTGGCACCAGCTGCCACGGCGTTACCGTGTGCCGGCGCGCGACAGCATGCGTTTTCTGCAGGGCATGTTGTTGTTGATGCCGCTGGTCGGCGCCATCGGTTTGCTGTGGGGCTTGGTCGGCGCCTTGCGCCTGCCGCGTTCGCGCCGGCAGCTGAATCTTCGGCTCGTTGGCGTCCCCGAATTGCCGTTTCAACCGCCGCAAGTCTTCGCGACGCCTCCGTACAGCAGCGGTGCGCTGCGCCAGATCCTGCGCTTTTCCGACAAGCCGCTGAAACGCTTGAAGGCGGTGATGGCGACTCGCCACATGCCGGTGCGTGATGCCGTGCCGGTGTGGCAAATCGCGCTCAAAGACCGGGTTGATGACGTGCGTCTGCTTGCCTATGCGATGCTCGATGGTCGGGAAAAGCAGTTGACCGAACGCATCCAGGAGTTGACCGCTGAACTCGACGACACGCCGCCGGCACGACGGACTGAGCTGCACCGGCAACTGGCCGGCTATTGCTGGGAGCTGGTTTACCACGGTCTGGTGCAGGGCGCCGTGCGCACCCATTGGCTGCAGTCAGCGCGCCAGCACGTTGATGCCGCGTTGGCGCAGCACGGCAGCGCGGATCTGTGCTTGCTTGCCGTACGCATTGCGCTCGAGCAGGGTGATGATGGCGCGGCGGTCGCGGCGCTGCAACGGGCCGAGCAACTCGGTGTCGCGCCGGCGGTGCTGGCGCCCTGGCAGGCTGAGCTGGCGTTTCGTCAGCGCCGCTTTGCCGACATCGCTGCGCTGCTGGCGCGCGACAGCCGGCCAGCCGAGCAGGGCAGTGCGCTGGCGTCGGTGCGAGCGTGGTGGTTGCCGGAATCGGCGGAGGTACGGCGATGACTGCGGCAGCGCACACCAACCCCGTGGCTGACATTGCCTTGTTGCTCGAAGGCACCTATCCGTTTGTCCGCGGTGGGGTCTCCAGCTGGGTGCATCAAATTATTTCCGGGCTGCCGGAATTCCGTTTTGCCGTGATTTTCATCGGTGGTGAACCGTCGCTGTACGGCAAGGCGCAATACCAGTTTCCGGCCAACGTCAGTCATTTTGAAACGCATTACCTGCTCGACAACACCAAGCACACGCCGAAGGCGCGCAAGGGTGATCCGGCTGCTTTCGCGGACATGGCAGCGCTGCACGAACAGATGCGGGCAACACCGACCAGCGGCAATGCCTTGTCGATGATCGACATGCTGAAAGCTTTCGCGACGCTTGGCGGTCCCGACGGCATCAGCAAGAGCGATTTCCTGTTCTCGGAAGCTTCGTACGACTACGTTTCCGAACAATACCGCCAGCGTTGCACCGAGCCGAGTTTCGTTGACTATTTCTGGGCCGTGCGGACGATGCACACGCCATTGTTCGTGCTGGCCGACATCGCCCGCAAATTGCCGCCGGTGCGGATGGTGCATTCGATCTCGACCGGTTACGCCGGCCTGCTGGGCGCCATGATCCGCTTGCAACGCAATATCCCGTTTGCGCTGACCGAACACGGTATCTACACCAAGGAGCGCAAGATCGATCTGGCCCAGGCCACCTGGATCCGCGATCACAACGACGACGTCAGCAATACCCTGCACGACGAGATGGGCTACATCCGCGGCCTGTGGATCAAATTCTTCGAACAGATCGGTCGCATCGCCTATTCGCAGGCCGAACCGATCGTGTCGCTGTACGAAGGTAACCGGCTGCGCCAGATCGCCGACGGTGCGCTCGCGGAGCGAACCCAGGTCATCACCAACGGCATCAACCTGCAACGCTATGCGACCGCCCTGCAAAAGCGACCGGACGGCATTCCGCCGGTGCTCGGGCTCATCGGCCGCATCGTGCCGATCAAGGACATCAAGACTTTCGTCCGGATGATGCGGGTCGTCGTCAACGAGCGGCCCGACGCCGAAGGCTGGTTGATCGGTCCGGAAGACGAAGATCCGGCCTATGTGCAGGAATGCAAGGATCTGGTCGAGAGTCTTGGCTTGCAGACCAACGTCAAATTTCTCGGCTTCCAGAATGTGGCCGAGATCCTGCCGCAGCTCGGTCTGATGATGCTGACCTCGATCAGCGAAGCGCTGCCGCTGGTGCTGCTGGAAGCGTTTGCCAGCGGCGTGCCCTGCGTCGCCACCGATGTCGGTTCCTGCCGCGAATTGATCGAGGGCAGCACGCCGGAAGACAAGGCGCTCGGCAGTGCTGGTGCCGTCGTCACCATTGCCGATCCGGAAAGCACGGCGCACGCGGCACTGGCTTTGCTCAACGATCCGGCGCGCTGGCAGGCGGCGCAGCAGGCCGGTTTGAAGCGGGTGGCAAAGTACTACGACGATCGGATGATGTTTGGCGCCTATCGCGAACTGTATCAGCAGACGCTCGCCGGCCAGGCGGGCGATGCGACGCCAACGGTGGAGCGCTGAACCATGGCCGGTATCGGGTTTGAGATTCGCCGCATTCTGGAGCGCGACAGCTTTTTTGCCGTGCTGAAAGCCTATGGTTATGCCGGTCTTATCAGCGGCGGGCCCTGGGTGCTGTCGATTCTTGGTGTCATGGCGATCGGTTTGCTGTCGGTCGCGCTCGGCACCGAACAGCAGGCCGTCAACCAGTTCCAGATCTGCGTCACCTATCTGATGGCCTGTTCGCTGATCCTGACCGGTGGCATGCAGCTGATGTTCACCCGTTTTGTCGCCGACCGCTTGTACGCGCACGAGCCGCGCATCGTGCTGCCGAATTTACTCGGCGCCTTGCTGCTGACCACGGTCGTGTCGGCGCTGCTGTCTGCCGCATTCGTGCTGCTGAGCTTCGATGGCAGCGCGTTTCTGCGCGTCTTGCTGATCGCCAATTTCGTCGTGGTCTGCAATCTCTGGCTGGTGCTGATTTTCCTGTCCGGCATGAAAGCCTATCAGCGCATTGTCCGGACGCTGGCGGCCGGTTACCTGCTGGCGATACTGGTATCGATGCTGCTGGCCGGCTTTGGTCTGGAAGGTTTGCTCACCGGCATTCTGGTCGGCCATGCCGGCTTGTTGTTTGCCTTCCTGCACCATGTCGTGCGCGAATACCCCGGGCAAGCGCTGCTGCGCTTTGATTTCCTCGACCGGCGCAAGGCGTTCTACAGCCTGTTCGCCATGGGTATGCTGTACAACCTCGCGGTCTGGGTCGACAAATTCATTTTCTGGTTCGTGCCGTATACCTCGGAAACGATCATCGGCCCGCTGCGCGCGTCGATCATTTACGACCTGCCGATTTTCCTCGCCTACCTGTTCATTCTGCCCGGCATGGCGGTGTTCCTGGTCCGCATGGAAGCCGATTTCGCCGAACAGTACGATCGCTTTTACCGCGCCGTGCGCGAAGGCGATACCCTGATGCACATCGAGTATCGCAAGGACCAGATGGTCTACACCGCCCGTCAGGGCATTTACGAAATCTTCAAGGTGCAGGGCCTGACCGTGGTGCTGTGCCTGCTCTGGGGCCGCGATCTGCTGCAGGCCATCGGCATCTCGCCGCTCTATATACACCTGTTCTACATCGATGTGGTCGCAGTCAGCGTGCAGGTGCTGCTGATGGCCATCCTGAACGTGATGTTCTACCTCGATGCCCGCCGCGAAGTGCTGATGCTGTCGGTGGTGTTCCTGTTGACCAACATCCTGTTCACCTGGGCAACGCTGCTGCTTGGCGCCGAAACCTTTGGCTATGGCTTTGCCTTGTCGGTGACGCTGACTGCCTTCCTCGGGTTCTTTGTCCTGGCGCGCAAGCTGCGCCGGCTGGAATACGAAACCTTCATGTTGCAACGCTGAGGATGGAGTAATGCTGCAGTCGTTGTGCAAACCTGCGCTGCGTAAGGGCTTGGCGTGGTTCATGGTGCTGATGCTGGCTTGCTCCGTGCGTGCCGAGCTGCCGGCGCCGGTTGATAACTACCTCAATGATTTCACCGGCAGCTTGACGGTAGCCGAGCAGCAACAGCTGCAGGCTGCTGCGGCCAAACTGGAGCAGGACACCGGTGTCGAGCTGACGATCGTGCTGATTGACCGCGTTGCGACCTTTCAGGAAAACACCAGCATTGAAGGCTTCGCCCGTCGCCTGTTTGATGACTGGGGTGTCGGCAACACTGAACGTCAGGACGGCATTCTGTTGCTGCTGGCCCGCGACGATCGCGCAGTCCGTATCGAGCTCGGCCTTGGCTATGGTCATGATCACGACGCGGCGATGCAGCGCGTCATCGATGACGAAATGCTGCCGTCATTCAAGAAAGGCCGTTATGGCATCGGCCTGCTTGCCGGCGTTGCAGCCCTGGTCGATTTTGCCCATGACTGGCATACGTTGCGCCAATCCGATTCGATGCTGCAGCGATTCTGGTTTCAGCTGAAGAGTGCCTTCCGCTCGGGCTGGACGCAGTTCGCGGCGCTGTTCACCGCCGGTGGCATCGGCTGGCAGCTGTTCCGGCGCTGGCACCGCAACCGGCCGCGAAACTGCCAGCAATGTGGCAGTCACATGGTGCGACTGTCAGAAGTGCTGGATGATCGTTACCTCGATCCTGGGCAGCGTACGGAAGAGCGGGTCGGCTCCGTTGATTACGATGTCTGGAAATGCACCCAGTGTGCTGAGCATGAAGTAGTCGAATACCCGGCGCTGCTGAGCCGGCACCGACGCTGCGACCGCTGCAGGCGGCGCGCGTGTGAAAAACAATCGCGTCATGTCCTCGGTGATCGGGTGGTGACCACTTACCGGTGCCGGCATTGCCAGCATATCCAGAAGACCTATGCTGCCGTGCAGAACTCAGCGTCCTCTCGTGGTTTTGGTGGTGGCCGCTCGGGTGGTGGTGGCGCGACGGGGCGATGGTGAGCTCCTCAGGCGCTACCGTCCTGGCTCGGTCCGCTTGTTTCGGTATCGCGCTCACGACGGTCACCCCGGCGAATGCCGGTATCCCTCTTTCCTGAGTCAAGATCAGATTTGGTTCCGGCATGCGCCGCACAACAACAGGCAACGTGGTCAAGGCCGCCCTTACAGTGGATTGAATCGCCGATGCCGGCGCAGAATCAGAGTCACACCGGTGCCGCGGTCGTGAAAAGCCTGGAACAAGCCAATTGCGCGCCCGCCATCGGAACAAACAATTCGCTATCCTGCCAGCCGTCTGAGCAATAACCGGAACCAGGGCATCGTGTTGATCAACCCCGCAGCGCCCACTGGCAATACGCTGAGCCCGGCCACGGTCATCGTGCTGTTGCAGTTGTCCACAGTCGCCAGTGCCTTGGCGGCATATTGGTTTTTCCCGGCGGCGAGGCATGGCATCAAAGACCTCGTGGCGCAGTTGAACGGTGTTCGTGGTCCCGGCGCCGGCACCATGGCTGCGCTGGTTCTGCTGTATTGGTTGTTCGGTGTGATCTGGACGGCGCCGTATTGGCTGGCGCCGGTGCTGGTGTTTTTGCTGCCGTTGCTGGCGGTGTATCCGCTGTTGCGACGCGATCCGGCCAGCGTGCAGGCGACGTTGCGGCAGTTTGTCGCGCCACCGACCGCGAAGGACAGGAAGCTGTCGGTTGCGGGGACCGAGCAGGGCCGTCATGTCAGCGCGCTTTTCTTTGTCTCGCTGATCTGGCCGGCGTTGTTCTACGGGCTGACGCGATTGATGGGCAAAGGCCCGTGGCTGGCCTTCGGCGGCTGGTGGTGGTGGCTTTGCCTGTGCGTCTATCTGTTTGTGCTGGTGTTGCTCGCCCTCTGCACAATGGAAGCATTGCATGCATTGGCCGAGCGGCGTGCACGGGCCACAGTGGCCGCGGCGCCGTGACCGGCTGACAGGTTTGGCGGATCGGGCGCAGGACGTTGCCGCCGCAGCCTTGCCGAGCGTGATGTCATCGGCTGGCGATGCCGCGATGACTGCGTTGGCGGGGCTGCTATGCTTCAGCCTGCCAGCCACGGCAAGGAGGCAATACCATGGCGATCGAAAAGCGGGTTTTTGCACCCACCGGCATCGACGAGTTGCTCAATGGTTGGTTGATACATGCCCACAAGTGTCGCGACCGGCATGACGAAGCGGCACGGCTTTATGCCAAGGGCCAGTATGCGCTGGGCATACCGTCGCTCATTGTTTCAACCATCGTTGGTACCTCGGTCTTTTCGGCTTTGTCATCGAACGCGACACCGCATTGGGCGGTCGGTGTGCTGAGCATGACGGCGGCGGTGCTCGCCGCGCTGCAAACGTTTCTTGATTTCGGTGGTCGCTCCGACAAGCACCGTACGGCGGGCGTCAAGTACAAGACGGCGATTCGCCAGTTGGAGCAGCTGTGCGTCCGGCGCTCGCAAGGGGAAACGCTGAGTCAGGATGAGCTCAATGAGCTGCGCGCGGTGCTGGATGTGCTCGAAGATGCCGCGCCGGTGATCATGCCGCGCATTTATGATCGCGTGGAAGCGAAGTACCGGGACGTCAAATATGTACAGGAAGCGATCCAGCTGTATGCAAAATCGGTCAAGGGCGCGCAGTGACGGGATGTCGGTGCCGAAGTGCTGCCTCGTACAGGCAATTGCCCGGCGGTATCGCGCGGGTGCGGGGGCATGATGCAATCAGCTGGACCGCGACTGGACGCAATCCACTCTGGCAAAACCCACGTGGTATCACGCTGGCGGGCGGCGGTTTTGCTCGCCTTGTTGCTGGGATCATTGCTTTATCTGTTGTCGTGGCCGCCGTTCGGGCAGGAACTGGCTTATCACCAGTTCGTTGATACCCGAAGCTATTTTGGCATTCCGCGGGCGCTCGATGTGCTGTCCAACCTGCCGTTTCTGCTGATTGGCGTGCTCGGCATCTGGCAGTGCCGACAGTTGCCGGCGCTGTCGTGGCGGTTGCCGTGGCAGGTGTTTTTTGTTGGCGTCGCGCTGGTGGGTATCGGGTCGGCGTATTACCACTGGGCGCCGGACAACGATCGCCTGGTCTGGGACCGCATTCCGATGACCGTCGGGTTCATGGGGCTGGTGATGGCATTGCTGGCCGAGCAGGTCAGTGAGCGCGCAGCGCGTTGGCTGTTGTGGCCGGCGGTGCTGATTGGCGTGGCCAGTGTCGGTTACTGGTTCTGGTTTGATGATTTGCGCTGGTACTACTGGGTGCAACTTGCGCCGATGCTGGTGATTGTCGCGATGCAAGTCTTGTTTGCACCGGCGTACAGTCATCGTAGCGTGCTGCTGGTAACCCTGGGCTTGTACCTGTCGGCCAAGTACGCTGAATTTCACGATGCCGGTCTCTATGCGCTGGCTGGCATCAGCGGACATACCGTCAAGCATTTGCTCGCAGCAGCGGCTTGCGCGAGTGTGCTGCTGATGTTGCACTGGCGCCGGCGCTTGTAACGGTGAGTGCTGCGGTAATAGTCGCGGGAATGTGAGATGGCATGTCCTGCGGCGGCGGAGAATGCACACCATCGCACTGCAAGAATTCGCAGACCGCCGGCAAAACAATGACATGAACGGTCGCCATGCCGTAGTTCTTTGCCGTTATCATTGCGGCGTTGTCTGTCGAGGAGGTGCGGATGGGACGGCTTGCGGGCAAGGTGGCGCTGATCACCGGCGCCGCGCGTGGTATCGGCGCGGCGATTGCAGAGGCGTTTGTGCGCGAGGGCGCCCATGTCTGGCTGACCGATATCCGCGATGACGAGGGCCGTGCCCGGGCGGCTCGGCTTGCCGGCAACGCCCGCTATCAGTCACTGGACGTGCGCGATGAAGCGCAGTGGCAGGCCGTGACGGATGCGCTGCTGGCTGCACAAGGCCGGCTCGATGTGCTGGTCAACAATGCCGGCATTACCGGTTTTGAAAACGGACCGGTCGCGCATGATCCCGAGCATGCGGCGCTTGCCGCCTGGCGCGCCGTCCATGAAACCAATCTCGATGGCGTGTTTCTCGGTTGCAAGTACGCGATTCGCGCGATGCGCCGCACCGGCAGCGGCTCGATCATCAACATCTCTTCGCGCTCAGGACTGGTCGGCATTCCGGCTGCCGCGGCTTATGCCTCGTCCAAGGCGGCGATCCGGAATCACAGCAAATCGGTGGCGCTGTACTGCGCCGAACAGCAATTGAATATCCGCTGCAACTCGATCCACCCGGCGGCGATTCTGACGCCGATGTGGGAGGCGATGCTCGGCAACGGCCCGGATCGCGAGCAGCGCATGCAGGCTTTTGTCAGCGATTGCCCGATGCGGCGCTTTGGTCAGCCGGAGGAGGTGGCCGCGCTCGCGGTGTTGCTGGCCTCCGATGACGCGGCGTATATCAACGGCAGCGAGCTTTCGATCGACGGAGGCATGCTGGCGGGTACGGCGCATCCGCCGGAACCGGCGCAGCAGTGAGGCACACGCATGTCAGGCAAACCGGTTCTGATCTTGCAGCAATCCTGGCATGACACGCCGGATCATTTTCTGGATTTTCTGCAGCGCGAAGGACTGGCGCATGAACTGCGGCGCATGGACAGGGATGAGCCGGTACCGGAGCGTGCGCGCGACTACGCCGGCATTTGCTTGCTTGGCGGGCCCATGAGTGCCAACGACGGTTCGCGCTTGCCATGGATCAATCAGCAGATTGCGCTGGCACGCGATGCGTTTGACACCGCGGTGCCGGTGATCGGGCATTGCCTGGGCGGTCAGTTGATGGCCAAGGCGCTTGGCGGTACGGTGCAAGCCTCGCCGCAACCGGAAATTGGTTGGAGTCGGGTCGCGGTGCGGCCATCGGCCGAGAGCGCACGCTGGTTTGGTCATCTGGTGGAACTGCCGCTGTTTCAGTGGCACGGCGAGAGCTTTTCGATTCCCGCCGGTGCGCAGTGGCTGGCTGAGACGGAAGCGTGCCCGCACCAAGCCTACTCTTATGACCGCATTCATTTTGGCATGCAGTTTCACTGCGAGGTGAAAGCGGAGAAAGTGCGAATCTGGGTCGAGCAGCATCACGATGAAATTGATGCCTGCGCCGGGGTGCCGAGTGTCCAGCATGGCGAACAGATTCTGGAAGCGCTGGCGGCGCGTCTGCAGGCCAGTCAGCAGGTGGCGGACAGGATTTACACGACGTGGCTGCAGGCGCTTCGCCGCTAAGCATTGGCAATAAAAAAAAGGCCGCTGAAGCGGCCCTTGTTGTGTCTGTACAGGCAATCAGAACAGGAAGTTGGCACTGACCGCAATCATCTTCGGTTTGCCACGCCGGGTCAGCGGCGAACCGAGCTGATCACCCAGGCCGCCGGCGCTGATGATGTATTCCTCATCGAGCAGGTTTTGCGCTTCGATGGCCAGCTCCCAGTTGCCATGGCTCGGCATGTAGCTGATGCGGGTGTTGACCAGATCGTAACCGCCGATCTCAATGTCATACCCACCGCTGCGGCTGATTTGTTCGCCGGTGTGGGTGTTGTTCAGGTACCAGACCAGATCGCCATCGCCCAGGCTGGTTGAATAGCTGAAGCCGAGGTTCCATTTGTCCGGCGTTTCGCTCATCGGCTTGCCGGTCAGATCATCTTCTGGCGTTTGGCCCGGGAACTGGTTGATGTCGTACTTGGTGTACTCGGTATCCAACTCGGAAAAGTTGCCGTGCAGTGCAAAGCTGTCGGTCAGTTGCCAGCGGAATTCGGCTTCGAAGCCATCACCTTCGGCATCGGCATTGCCGATGTTGTAGGTCGGTATGGTGCCGGGCAGACCCGACAGGATCAGCACCTGCATGTCGGTGTAGTCGTATTGGAAAGCCGAGATATTGAATACGAAAGCATTGTCGGCCCAGCTCGATTTCAAACCGACTTCATAATTCCAGATGTCTTCCGGGTCGAAAGTTTCCAGCCGGTTGTTGACCGTGTCCGCGCCAAGGCTGTTGTAGCCACCGGATTTGAAGCCATTGGCGGCGCTGATGAAGGTCATGACATTCGGCGACCATTCATAGTCGATGACCAGGCGCGGTGTGGTGGCCTCCCAGTCGTTGTTGTTTTTGATGCCGGGAATCTCTTCGGCAAACACCAAACCGAACGGAATGGGCTGCGCCGCCAGCGGTGACAGGTTCAGCGGGTTGTCAACCAGATAGACATAATTGCCGCCGCCGGCATCGAAGCAGCCAGCGGCTGGGCCGCCGCAATTCAGGATCGTCCCGAGGCCGACTTCGCCACCGGTCAGATCCAGAAAATTGGTATAGGCGGATTCGACTTCAAAGGTTTTCTTGTCAATGGTATGGCGCACACCCAGCGTGATGTCGAGCCTGTCGGTGACGGACCAGGTGAAGTCGGCATAAACGGCGTAGCTTCTGAAATTGCCTTCATCGTGCATTTGTTCCAGCCACGGCACACCGAGATTGAGATTGGCGTAAGCAGTGGCGGCGGCAAGCCCGGTGGGCAAACCGATCATGGCCGCCAGATCATCCCAGCCGTTGGGCAGGCCATTGGCAATCAGCAGCGGATTCAAGGCTTGGTAAAGGAAACCGCCGATGCCGAAGCCAGCCGGAACGCCGGGGATCATTTCGCCCGCAACATTCATCGGAACGCCGTTGCCAGTGAGTGCCTCGAACAGAAAGAACGAGTCGAGGGCATCGGTGCTGGCATGGACGTTGTGGGTCTGCTTGGCTTTTTCATCAGCGAACATCGCGCCCAGTGACCACTTGAGCTTGTCGTTGCTGCCAGTCCAGCGCAGTTCCTGGCTGAAGGCGGAGAACTCCTCGACGTTGTTGGTGGCGAGGTTGAAACGCGGATCGGCGCTGCCGTCTTCCTCTTCGTAATTGTTGCTATCGAAGCTGCGGTAGGCCGTGATCGAGGTGAACGTGCTGTTTTCCATCCGGTGTTCGATCTCGACGCTGGTGCCCCACAGATCGCGCACTTCTTCCTGCGGCAGATCGGTGGCGATGGCACCAAACGGATCGCAGTTCGAGATCACGCAGTTGGTGCTGGCGCCCTGAATCGCGTCCTGATCGGTGGCTTCGGCCTCGGCGCGGAACAGCACATCGGTATCCGGGCCGGCATTCCACAGCAGCTGGGCGCGCAGGCCGCTGCTGTTCTCGTTGGCGAGCTTGTCCTGGCTGTCCTGCTGGTCGATGTAGCCGTCACGCTGGTGGTCGACAAACGACACCCGGCCATGCAGATCGCTGTCGTTGGAGAAATTGACCGCACCTTCGATGGTCTGGCGGCCGTATTCGCCAATGGTCGCGCGCAGGTTGCCGCCGGTTTCTTCACCCGGTTTCTTGGTGATGATGTGGATGGCGCCGGCACCGGCATTGCGGCCGAACAGCGTGCCTTGCGGACCTTTCAGGATCTCGACCCGGGCAATGTCGTTGAAATTCATCTGGGCGGCGCCACTGCGGCCGACATAGACGCCGTCAATGTAGACCGCAACCGCTGGATCGGAACCGATACCAAAATCGGTGGTGCCGATGCCGCGCAAGTTGAAGCGCGGCTGGGTCACCGACAGGTTGCTGGCATCCATGCCCGGGGTGATGTCGCCCAGGTCCTTGATGTTCAGCGCACCGAGGTTACGGGTGGTTTCTTCCGAGTAGGCATTCATCGTGATCGGCACGTCCTGGATGCGTTCGGTGCGTTTCTGTGCGGTGACCTCGATGACCGCATCGGCGGCGTTCTTGCTGGCGCTTTCGCTGTCCGTGGTTTCCGGCTCCGCGGCCAGCGCAGACAGGGGCAACAGGCCGGTCAATATGGCCAGGCGCAGTGTGGACGGGCGAAACCGGGACGTGGCCGACAGCTGGCGGTGGCTCTTGTTCTTCGACATGGCGAGGCTCCTGCGTTGTTGTTTTTTATTAGGACTTAAGTCCTGATTTGATACCGCATGTGTTTGCGCTTTCGCAATCGGAATGTCTGAGGTCAGACCATTTCTTGCTCATTTGATCAAATGCAAAGGCCAAGTGATTGTCGCGCCGGGAAAATTTATTGCGGTGCAGCAAGAGGCCATAACGCTTGCCGAGGCTTGTTCGGCCCCTTATTATCTCGCACTAAAGAGCTAAATAATCGGGGCAGAAACATGCGGAGGGAAGCGGCACGGGGCGGGGCGGAGCGTCGCGGCAGGCTGCCGGCGTCAGGTTGGTGGCCGGGCTTGCTGCTGCTGGCGCTGCTGGCAGGGCCGGTCGGCGCCGACAGTTCCGGTATGCGCCTGTACAGCACGTGCAGCAGCTGTCATGGCAAGCAGGGCGAGGGCAATGCCGGCGCCAATGCCCCGGCGCTGGCCGGGCTCGATGCACCATACCTGTTGCGCCAGCTGCAGCATTTTCGCGACGGCGTCCGCGGCGCGCACCCGGAAGATCCCATCGGTGCCGTGATGCGTGCCTCGGTGCGTTCGCTCGACGATAACGCGCTGCGGGAACTGGTCGAGGCGATCGGGAAAATGCCGGTACCAAAACCGGCGCCCGTAAAAATGGCCGGCGCCGATCTCACGGCGGGTCGCAATTACTACAACGGCATCTGCTCGGCCTGCCACGGCGGCAAAGCCGAGGGCATTGCCGCGCTCAATGCGCCGAAGCTGAGCGGCCAGCATCCGGATTATCTGACCCGACAGTTCCTGCATTTTCGCGACAAGGTGCGCGGTGGTCATCCGGCCGACAAATTCGGTCTGCAAATGGTCAAGATCACCAAGGCGCTGCCGGACGAAAAACTGATCCACGATGTCTCGGCCTACATCGGTCAACTGGCGCCGACACCATGAAGCGGCTGCTTGGGATGGCGATTGCCGCGCTGGCACTGCTGGCGAACGACGAGGTGCGCGCGCAAAGCCGTTGGCAGTTGGCAAGCGACTGTCCGCCGAGTTTCGAGCGCAGCGATGACAACCGGTGCCAGCTGCGCACGCTCTATCAGCAATACCAGTCGCTGCGCGACAAAGGGGTCGGCGGACTGAAGACGGCGTTGCCGGCGGCGCGTGACGGCTTCTCGCCGCAGCAAATCGATCTGGGCCGTTATCTCTTTTTTGATCCCTTGCTGTCGGCTGACGGTTCGATTGCCTGCGCCAGCTGCCATCAACCGGACAAGGGCTTCAGCGATGGCCGCGGTCGCAGTATTGGCATCGGTGGCCGAGTCTTGTCGCGATCGGCGCCGAGCCTGTGGAACGTGGCGTTCCTGCAGCGATTTTTCTGGGATGGCCGCGGCCACTCGCTGGAAGAGCAGGCGCAGGGACCGCTGTATTCGCCGGACGAAATGGGCAACAGCCGCGAGCAGTTGTTGCAACGCCTCAATGGCAGCCGTGAGTATCGGCAGCTGTTCCGGCAGGCATTTCCGGAGGCGCCGGATGGCATCAGTCTGAGCCAGATCTATCAGGCGCTGGCGGCGTTCGAAAGCACGCTGATCTCGCTCAACAGTCGCTACGACCAGTACGCCCACGGTTTTCATCAGGCACTGAACGCCGATGAAATTGCCGGCATGAATGTGTTCCGCTCGTTCGTGGCCCGCTGCGCCGAGTGCCACACGCCGCCGCTGTTCAGCAATCAGCAGATTGCCGTGATCGGCACGCCGGAACCGGCCGGCATGCCGTTCGATGCCGGTGCGGGCGCGATCACCGGTATCGACAGCCAGCGCGGCGGTTTCAAGGTGCCGAGCCTGCGCAATATCACGCGTACCGCGCCGTACATGCATTCCGGCCGGTTTGCCAGTTTGAAGGAAGCGGCCGCGTTCTACAGCAAGGGTCGTGGCCATGCGGTGCCACCGGAACAGCATCTGACACTGCACTGGCATATCTGGGAACCGAAACTGACCGATGCGGAACTGGATCAGATCGTCGCGTTCCTCGGCGCGCTCACCGATGAACAGTTTTTGCCGGCGGTGCCACCGGCGTTGCCGTCCGGTCTCGCGCCGGTATACCTCACCCCGGCGCAACTCACGTCGGAGCAGCTCACGCCGGAGTATCCTGCGCCGGTTGCCGTGGCGCAAAACGGAGAACAACGATGAAAAAAATACTCACCATCGGCATGGCGATCGTGCTCGCGCTGGCGTTGGGGTACTGGCAAGGGCGCAGCGGCAGCGAAACGGCGCGCGGCAGCGAGGCGGTCGGTTCAGCCAGAGATCTGCTCAGTGCCGGCCGCAGCAAAGATGCCATTGCCGACAACGTGCTGCGCCAGCAGCGAACCGGTGGTCAGGTGCATACGGTCAAGGACGGCGACAGCATTCAGGCCGCGGTGACCGCCGCGCAACCGGGCGACACCATTCGCGTGCTACCCGGCACCTACAAGGAAGTGGTGTATGTCGACAAGGACGACATCGCGCTGGTGGGGGTGATCAGCGGTGGTCGCTGGCCGATACTCGATGGCGAAGGCTTTCGCAACGACGCCATTCTGTACAGCGGCAACGGCATCCGGATCGAGAACTTCAAGATCACCAAGTACAAAGGCAACGCCATCATGGGCCAGGCCGGCAACAACTTCGTGATCCGGCACAACTGGATTGTCGATACCGGCGTGTACGGCATTTTTCCGCAGTTCGGCCAGAATGGTCTGATTGAGTACAACGTATTGAGCGGTATCGAGGATGCGGCAATTTACGTTGGCATGTGCGACAACATTCACGTCGCCCACAATGAAGTGTTCGAGAACGTCGCCGGCATCGAGATCGAGAACAGCCGGCATGTCGTGGTCGAGAACAACATCGCCTACAACAATACCGGCGGCATTCTGGTGTTCATCACGCCGGGCTTGCCGATCAAGACGGCCTTTGATGTCATCATTCGCGACAACTTTGTCTACAGCAACAACCATCCGAATTTCGGCGCGCCGGGGTCGATTGTCGCCGGTCTGCCACCGGGAACCGGCATGGTGGTGATGGCGGCGGACGATGTCGTGATTGAGAACAACATCATCCGCGACAACAAGAACGTCGGCATCGTCATCACCGATCATGCCTCGTTTGCCAATGTCACCGCCGATCCGGAATCGGACCCGAACCCGGATCGGGTGCAGATCCTCAACAACCTGATGACCGGCAATGGCACGGAGCCCATCACCGATATCAAGGCGTTGATGGCGCTGAACCTGACCACCGAAGCGCCGGATATTGTCGCGGTCGGTGGCGGCAAAGACAGCTGCGTGCTCGACATCAGCCGCTACCGCACGCTCGGCCTCGGCGATTACGGCGTGTGCAGCCGCACCAGCACGGCGGATGTCGGCAGCTATCTGCTGGCCGGGCCGGCGCCGGCGCGTGACACCAATATCGAGAACAAGGGCAAGCTCGCGTACTACGCGATCTGCGCCGGTTGCCATGCCTACAACGCCCGCATGATTGGCCCGCCGACCTTGACCATCCAGGCGCTTTACGATGGTGATGCGCAGGCGCTGGCCGATTACATCGCCAATCCGGTCAAGAAGCGGCCAGATTTTCCGGCGATGCCACCGCAGAATTATCTGGACCCGGCGCTGCGCCTGGAAGTGGCGAAGTTCATGCTGGCCATCGACAAGTAACCGCCCGCGATACCGACAACCCGTTTCTCGTGTGTGTCGTGCAAACAGAAATCCCCGCCGTGGCGGGGATTTCTGTTTGCTGGCGCGGCGCGTCAGACCAGAAATTTCTCGAACAGGCGCCGGACCATGCGGGCCGTTTTCTGGCGCTGTTCCAGGCTGTCATGGGCGAGCAAACGGCTGTATTCCAGGTGCAGTACGATGGCGAACAACAGCTCGGCGTCGGTTTCCGGCTCATCGCTGCCGGCGGCGGCCAGCAGTTGCTCGGCGGCTTTCAAAGTGAGCTGATTATTTTTCTGCAGCGCCTCGGCCAGCGGTGGATCGCGCAGCGCTTCATGGCGGAAGGCATTTTCAATCAGCCGGTGCTCTTCGGCTTTCACCTGATTGTCGATGTGGCTGAGCAAAATGGCGGTGACGGTCGCGACCAGGCTTTCTTTCGAGCCGGTCGCCTGACTGCCATCAGCCAGCCGGGCCAGTGCCGCTTCCATCGCCTGGGTCATGTGGCCGGTTTCGGCGCGACCCTGTTCGGCGAACGAGTGAAAGGCTTCGGCAATCAGTTCGTGAATGTCGCGAAAATAATAGGTGGTCGCCGACAATGGCACGCCGGCTTCCTTGGCGACCGCGCGGTGGCGGACCGCACGTACGCCTTCGCGGGCGATCACGCGCAAGGTGGCGGCGAGAATCTGTTCGCGTCGGGCCTTGCCGTCGATGCGCTTTGGCAGGCGGGCGCGTGCGGTTTCATTGCTCTGGGTCATGGCGAGTAGGCTGCTGCGTTGTGCGAAGTCTGGTTGTACGCGTTGACGGTTGTGATCGCCGAGGCGATGTGACCGTTCGTCTTATACGTTTTGCTATCAGAACCGTATCTGTTGTGAAGTTTAGTTTGAGATCAGCGGTTTTGTCGCCTGCCATTTCCGATGGGTGGCGCGAATTCTGCGGCGGCTATCACGGCAATGAAAGCGGGCGCGCTTATACTGACTGACAGATGGACTCTTGATGTTCGGCGGCCAGGCAGGATGGGCTCGGCGAGAAGAGGTCAGTCATGCGTCGCGTACTCTTGCTGTTCTGTGTCTTGTCGTCGCTACCGGCGATGGCGGAGCAGCCGTTCGAAGACGGTCTCTGGGGCAGCGACTGGATGTCCGGCGCCTACCATCAGCATGATCTGCAGCTCAGTGAGCGGGTGGGTCTGTCGCTGGATTGGCAGGGCAGTCGGGTCGCCGGCCTTTCCCTCAGCTATTCCTCGCATCTCCTGGCCGAACCGGCCGCCCTGATCGGCTTGTCGCCGGAAGAACCGCTGACCTTTCGTGTGACCTTGCGTGGCTGGGAACTGTTCGAGAGCAACAGTGACCGCGGCATGGATTTCCTTTCACTGGACCGTATCCGCGACCGGGAAATCCGCCGCCAGCTGGTGATGATTTCGGTCAGCAAGCGCTTCTGAGATCGGACCAGCCGTTTCTGTCAAGCCTATGCCGGCTGTACGCGCCGGGCTACCCTATAGCGGTCTTTCCAGTTTGGGACGGGATTTCGTGAGCTCCATTGTCATCAGTGGCACCGGCGTCTACACGCCGCCGCATTCCATCAGCAACGACGAGCTGGTGGCTTCCTTCAACGCCTATGTTCAGCAATGGAATGCCGATCATGCCGCCGATATCGCCGCCGGCACCGTGGCAGCGCTGGCCGAATCCAGCGCCGAGTTCATCGTCAAGGCTTCCGGTATCCAGTCGCGCTACGTGGTAGACAAGGCTGGCGTGCTCGACCCGCGCATCATGGCGCCGCGGCTGCCCGAGCGCAGCAATGATGAACCGTCGCTGCTGTGCGAAATGGCAATCAACGCTGCCAACGAAGCGTTGAAGCAGGCCGGTCGCGAGCCGGGTGAAATCGATTTTGTCATTGCGGCCGCGTCAAACTTTCCGCGGCCGTATCCGGCGTTGTCGGTCGAGATCCAGCATTTTCTCGGCACCAAGGGCTACGCCTTTGACATGAACGTGGCGTGCTCGTCGGCCACGTTCGGACTCAAGACCGCATTCGATGCGCTGCAAAGCGGCACCGCCAAGCGGGTGTTGATGGTGAACCCGGAAGTTTGTTCCGGTCATCTCGATTTCCGTGATCGCGATTGCCATTTCATTTTCGGTGATGTCGCGTCGGCGGTGGTGATTGAACGCGCCGAAGACAGCAAGGCCAAGCAAGCGTTCGAGATCGTCAGTTGCAAGCTCATCACCCAGTTCTCGAACAATATCCGCAACAATTTTGGCTTCCTGAACCGTACCCATCCGGAAACCCGCGATGCCCGCGACAAACTGTTCATGCAGGAAGGTCGCAAGGTGTTCAAGGAAGTCTGTCCGATGGTGGCCGATCTCATCGTCAGCCATGTCAGCGAGCAGGGCTACCAACCGGAGCAGTTGAAGCGACTGTGGTTGCATCAGGCCAACATCAACATGAACCAGTTGATCGCCCGCAAGGTGCTGGGACGTGATCCGGATCTGATCGAGGCGCCGGTGGTGCTGGATCGTTACGCCAACACCAGCTCGGCCGGATCGATTGTCGCGTTCCATTTCCATCGCGATGGTTTTGGCAAAGGCGAGCTCGGGTTGATCAGTTCCTTTGGCGCAGGTTATTCCGCCGGCAGCGTATTGCTGCGCGCTGGTTGATGCGCTGCGGGTTGCGTTGGTGCTGACGCCGTTTGCACCAACGCAACCTGCCTTGAAAATTGCCCTGCAGAATGCCGTCTGGCTGACACCGACAGCAGGTGTGACCAGGCGTTTTTTTCTTTCCGCTGTTGGCCGGACCAGCACTCGCCATTGCAACCAACTGCCGGTCAGGTATCGGCAGTTGTCTGACTGTTTCGCTCTGTAGACGGGCTCAGCTGACTGCTGCGAAACACTACAAAATTCTCGCATTTGCCCTTTGCCAAAGCCGCGGCAACACGGTAAAGCTGTGCGTGCTGGTGTTCGCACCGGCCGCAGCGGCTCGGGTGCTCACCCTGTCGTTCCGCTGTTCTGGCAACACGTCGAATTTTCCCAACAATCACGCTGGTGCGGGTTCCTGCCCGCCGCAGTCGGCAATGCTTTTTTCCGGCAGTGTGCGGTCGCCGTTTTGGCAATGGTCAGGAGGAACTCATGCGGAAGAAACTTCCGATTTGGTGTAGTGCGTTGTTGGCAGTGGCGGTGACGTTCACGGCGCAGGCGGCCCAGGTCGATACCGCGGCAACGGTATTGGAGGCCGCGCGCAAGCCACGCGAAGAAAGCTGGCAGATCCAGCAACGGCAACGCTGGTTTGCTGAAACCCGTGGCTTGCAGCAGCAGACGGATGCCGCGCAGCTGCGGCAGAACGCTGTTCAGGCCCTGCGGCTGCAGGTTGAGCGCTTGCAGTTCAGCCAGATGCTGGCCGGTGAAACCTGGGAGGAAATGGGCCCGTCGTCAATGCTGATGGGCAACTGGACCATGGGCCGGGTGTCGGGTCGCAACAACGCCATCGTGCCGCATCCCAGCGATGAAAGCATTCTCTATTTTGGTGCCGCGGCCGGTGGTGTCTGGAAAACGATCAATGGCGGCGCCTCGTGGACGCCGGTATTTGATCAGGTTGGTACCTTGCCGATCGGCGCAATCCATCTGGAAAGCAGCAATCCGAATCATGTCTGGGTCGGCACCGGTGATCGCAATGGCGGTGGCTGTGCCGGTTATTTTGGTCAGGGCGTGTTCCTGAGCACCGATGGCGGCAACAGTTGGCAAATGCGCAACGGCAGTGGCAGCAGCGCGATGCCGTTGTCGATCATCAACAGCGTCGCGGTGCAGCCGAACAACAATCAGGTGGTGCTGGTCGGCGGTTTTGGCAGCTGCAGCAGTACTGGCAATCTGCAGAATGCCGGCCTGTATCGCAGTGTCGACCGCGGCGGCAGCTGGTCACTGGTGTTGAATGGCCGGGTCGAAGATATGTTCTTTGTGCCGAACAGTAGCACGGTGTACGCGGCGGTGGCCGGCAGCGGTGTCTACCGCTCGCTCGATGGTGGCGCCAACTGGAACAGCGTCAGCAGCGGCTTGAATGCCGGCGGCACGCGCCTGCGGCTGGCGATGGCGCCGAGTAATGCGAACATTCTGTACGCGCTCAATGGTGCCAATCTCTATCGCACCGCGGACGGTGGCGCCAGCTGGCAACTGCGCAACAGCAGCGCCTGCGAAGGTCAGTGCGCGTACAACCTCGCGTTGGCGGTGCATCCGACCCAGCCGGATACGATTCTGGTCGGCAGCATTCGCTATGCGCGTTCGACCAATGGCGGCAGCAATCTGAGTTATCTGACGACCACCTGGGGCAGCGGCCAGAAAGTGCACCAGGACACCCATGTGCTGGTCTATTCGCGCAGCAACGGCAACCGATTTTGGGTCGGCAGTGACGGCGGGATCTGGCGCACCGATGACGGTGGCAGCAATTACGTCAACCTGAATGCCAATCTGAACGTCACCCAGTTTTACGATATCGCCGTGCACCCGAGTAACAGTGACACGATCTTCGGTGGTGCCCAGGACAATTCGTCGTCGCGGCGGACGACTGGCGATGTTTGGGATCTGACCATCGTCAATGGCGACGGTTTCATGAACGTGGTCGATCCGTCGAACAGCAATACGGTGTTGCAAGCGGGCTATCCGTCCGGCGGTTATCCGAATTTGTACCGCTCGTTGTCGGGTGGCGCACCGGGCACGTTTGCCAGTTTGTCGCGCACCGGACTTTCGTCCGGTAATTTCCCGTGGGTGACGCCGCTGGCCGCGGCCGGCACGCAAGTATTTGTTGCTTCGGATCGCGTTTATCGCGGCACGACATCGGCCAGTTCATTCAGCTGGACCGGCATTTCCGGAGCCCTCGGCAGTGCGGTCTCGGTGATTGCGCCGCTGCAACGCGGCGCGGCCTATCCGACCTATGTCGGTACCTCGGGCGGCGCGATTTACTACAGCGCCGATGCCGGAGCCGGCAGTGTCAGCTGGAGCAATGTCAGCGGCAATTATGTTGGTGGTCGTGTTGCCGACATCGCGATCGACGCCGGCAATCCGCAGCGGGTGTTTGTCGCGCGCGCCGGTTTCGGTGCCAGCCGCTTGTATCGTTCACTGACCGGTGGCGGCAACTGGACGGCGGTCGGGGCGGGTTTGCCGAACGTGCCAGCCAATGCCGTGGCGATCGATCCGTTCGACAGCGATCGCATTTTCGTCGGTACGGATATCGGGGTGTACGAGAGCACTGATGGCGGCGACAGTTTCACGGCGTTTTCGACCGGTCTGCCGCTCGGCATCGTGGTCAGCGATCTGGAAATCGACAACGATCCGTATGTGCTCGTCGCCGGCACTTATGGTCGCGGCGCCTGGCGCGCGCAACTCGGTGGCGGCGGTGGCAATCAGGCGCCGCTGGCGAGTTTCAACCACAGTGTCAGCGGCCTGACCGTCAACTTCACCGATACCTCGACCGATCCGGACGGCAGCATTGCATCACGCAGCTGGAATTTCGGTGATGGCAGCGGCAGCACCCAGGCCAATCCGAGCAAGAGCTACGCGAGCGCCGGCAGTTACACGGTGATGCTGACGGTGACCGACAACCTCGGCAGCAGCGCCAGCACCAGCAAGACGGTCACGGTGGGTTCCGGCTGTCCCGGTACCACGCTCAACGGCAGCTTCAGCGGCAGCAATGGCCAGACCCAGATCCAGCCGGGCGGCAGCTGGTACCAGAGCGCGTCGGCCGGGGTCCATGCCGCCTGTTTGAGCGGGGCTGGTGGCACCGACTTTGACCTGTACTTCGACCGCTGGAACGGTAGCAGCTGGGTTCAGGTGGCCAAGAGCGACAGCCCGAGCAGCAGCGAGAGCATCAGCTACAACGGCAGCGCCGGCTACTACCGCTACCGGGTCGTCAATTACAGCGGTACTGGTGCCTACACGCTGACCTACAGCCGGCCCTGACCGCCGTTGTGGACTCGGTCGGTCGCGCTTGTTCACAAAATGGCCGATTGACCGAGTTATCCACAGGCATCCCGCGTTATTCACACAGGGCTGTCCCTTCGACGGGGCGGCCCTTTCCTTTAAACTACCCGCCTTTCGTTGGGGCGCTTTGTGGATAAGCGCTTGGCCCCGGCGCGACGCTGCCTGTGGGATCGGGTAGCGGGCGCGGCGCAGCCGACCTCTTTATGCCCACCCGTGAGGGGGCACGGAGGCCCGGACTCAGACCAGCACACCCGGCAACGCCTGCCCGGCGCCCGGACTTGGAACCACACAACAACATGCGTCTGAAGCAGATCAAACTGGCGGGATTCAAATCGTTCGTCGATCCGACCACGGTGCCGTTCCCGACCAACCTGACCTCGATCGTCGGCCCGAACGGTTGCGGCAAATCGAACATCATCGACGCCGTGCGCTGGGTCATGGGCGAAAACTCCGCCAAGAACCTGCGCGGTGAAGATTCCACTGACGTGATTTTCAACGGCTCACAGGCGCGCAAGCCGGTCGGCCAGGCCAGCATCGAGCTGGTGTTCGACAACAGCGACGGTTCGCTCGGTGGCGAATACGCCAACTACGCCGAGATCTCGATCAAGCGTCTGATCACCCGCGACGGCCAGTCGAGCTATTTCCTCAACGGCACCCGTTGCCGTCGTAAAGACATCACCGACATTTTCCTTGGCACCGGTCTCGGCCCGCGCTCCTACGCGATCATCCAGCAGGGCACGGTGTCGCGTTTGATCGAATCGAAACCGCAGGAACTGCGGGTTTTCATCGAAGAAGCGGCCGGCATCTCCAAGTACAAGGAACGCCGCAAGGAAACCGAGGCCCGTATCCAGCAGACGCGGGAAAACCTGAACCGTCTCGGTGACATCCGTCAGGAACTGGACCGCCAGCTGAACACCCTGCAACGGCAGGCGCAGGCCGCCGCCAAGTTCAAGGAATTCCGCGAAGAAGAGCGTGGCCTGAAAGCCAAGCTGGCCGGTCTGCGCTACAAAGAGCTGGATGAGAAAGTTCAGCAGCACGAGCAGGCGATTGGCCACTTCAGCGTTGAAGTCGAAGCCAAGATGTCGGAAGTGACCGCGCTTGATGCCGGCATGGAAGAAGCCCGCAGCAAACACATCGAACTGACTGACGCGTTCAACGCAGTGCAGGGCAAGTATCACGGCGTCAACGCCGAGATCGTCCGGCTTGAGCAGTCGATCAAATACACCCGTGAGAACCGTCACCGCCTGCGTGATGACTTGGTCCGTCTGGAGCAGAGCCAGCGCGCCGCCAATGAGCACCTGAGCCTGGACAGCGAGAAGATCGCCCAGCTCAGCATGGAAATCGAAGACAACACGCCGGAACTGCTGCGGCTGGAAGAGATTTCCAATGGCGGCCAGAGCAACCTCGCCGAGCACGAAGCGGCGATCGCCGAATGGCAAGTGCAGTGGGATGAGTTCAACCGTACCGCCTCGGAAACGGCGCAGAAGGCCCAGGTCGAACGCACCCGTGTCACCCATTACGAAACGGTGCTCGCGCGCATGCAGCAGCGCAGCCAGCGCGTGCAGCAAGAGCTCGACGCTCTCAATGCCCAGCCCGGCAGCGAAGAGATCCTGCTGCTGGAAGAAAAGCTCGAAGAAGCCGAGATCCGCGCCGAAGAGGTGCGAGCTGCCCACGTCGCCGGCATGGAGTCGATCAACCGGCTGCGCGATCAGCGCCGCGAGATCGGCAGCAGCATCGACACCCGCAAGAGCGAACTGCACCAGCTGCGCGGCAAGAAAGTCGCGCTGGAGGCACTGCAGAAAGCCGCTCAGGGCCGCAATGACGAAAAATACGTCGGCTGGCTCAAGCAACACCAGCTCGACGGCAAGCCGCGCGTGGCCGACAGCCTGCGCGTGCAAACCGGCTGGGAAGCGGCCGTGGAATCGGTGCTGACCGAGCAGCTGCAAGCACTGGTGGTCGACAATCTGGATTCGCTGCTGAGCGCGCTGCGCGAGCGGCCGGAAAG
This sequence comes from Pseudomonadota bacterium, assembly GCA_049324755.1. GTDB lineage: Bacteria > Pseudomonadota > Gammaproteobacteria > Enterobacterales > Permianibacteraceae > Permianibacter. Next base: position 32,610 of record JBMOMZ010000030.1, on the reverse strand, counting down.
CCGCATTCACCTGGTTGAAGCGCGCAGCGTCAGTTCGTCCGGCACGCGCACGACGCTGGCTTCATTGATTACTTCCGGCAATGCCCCGGCGACGCTGCACGGCGTTTACACCGCCGACTCGCTCGACGAGGCGCTGCGGCAGCGCGACCAGCTGGCGGCGCACGAAGCGTTCGTGACCCGCGACGGCGTTGTCGTCGGTCGCAATTACCTGAAAGCCGGTCGCGGTGCCGATGGCCAGGCCGGCGTACTGGAACGTGGTCAGCAGATCGAAGCGCTGGCCGCTGAAATCGAAGAAAAGGAACTGCAACTCGCCGAGCTCGAAGAGCAGAGCGAAAGCTTGCGCGAACAGCTGCGCCAGGCCGAAGCCAACTGGGGCGAGCTGCAGAAGCAGCTGACCGAAGCCGAGCGTGGCGTGGTCGAATGCCGTTCGCAGCTGCAGCAGCGGCAATCGCGTAACGAGCAGCTGCGTCGCCAGCGCGAGCAGCTCGTCAATGAACTCAATGATCTGAATCGCCAGCGTGACGATGAAGAAGCCAAGCTGGCGCAAAGCCGGCTGGATCTGCAAACCGCGGTCGAGCAGATGGGCCTTGACACCGATCGCCGGGAAGAACTGCAGGCGCGGCGCGAAGAGCTGCGCCAGCTGGTCGATACCGCCCGGATGTCAGCGCGCGATGCCAAGGATGTTTACCACAAGCTGGCGCTGCGGATGGAAGCGCTGCGCGCCGAGCTGACCTCGACCCGCAACAGTGAACAACGGGTACGCGAACAGCTGGCGGCGATCACCGAGCGGCGCGAACAGCTGGAAATGCAACTGGAAGACAGCGTCGAGCCACTGGCGCAGATGGAGGCCGATCTCGAAACCGCGCTGAACAAGCGTATCGAAGTCGAAGCCGAGCTGACTGCCGCGCGCGAAGCCTTGTCGGAAGTCGATCAGATCGTCCGCGCCCACGAACGGCGCCGGCACGAGATTGAACAGAATGCCATGGGCGTGCGCAGCCGGCTGGAGCAGCTGCGGATCGAGCGCGGCGAGCTTATTGCCCGCCGCGATCACCAGCTCGAATTCTTGGCCCAGGAAGAGAAGAGTTTGGAAGAAGCGCTGGCGCTGCTCAGCGACGGTGACCAAGAGCACGAGCTTGCCGGCCGCCTGAGCGAAATTGCCGAACGCATCCAGCGCCTCGGGGCGATCAACCTGGCGGCGATCGACGAGTTCTCGGTGCAGTCCGAGCGCAAGACCTACCTGGATGCCCAGCATGACGATTTGAACGCCGCTCTGGAAACACTCGAAGACGCGATCAAGAAAATTGATGCCGAGACCCGTTCGAAGTTCAAGGACACTTTCGACTTCGTCAACAAGACCTTCCAGGAACTGTTCCCGAAAGTGTTCGGTGGCGGCCATGCCTACCTGGAAATGACCGGCGAAGATCTGCTTGATACCGGCATTACGCTGATGGCGCGGCCGCCGGGCAAGCGCAACAGCACCATCCACCTGCTGTCCGGTGGCGAGAAGGCGCTGACCGCGATTGCGCTGGTGTTCTCGATCTTCCAGCTCAATCCGGCGCCGTTCTGCATGCTGGACGAAGTCGACGCGCCGCTGGACGACGCCAACGTCGGCCGCTTCTGTAATCTGGTACGTGACATGTCCAAGCAGGTGCAATTCATTTATATTTCGCACAACAAGATTGCCATGGAGATGGCGAGCCAGCTGTGCGGTGTGACCATGCAGGAACCGGGTGTGTCGCGCATTGTCGCAGTGGACATCGAGGAAGCGGCGGCGCTGGCGGAAGCTTGAGCCCGGTCGCGCCGATCCACCCCTGAACGAAGGCCGGGCAAGCCCGACGCCCGGCCGTGGAGTGAACAATGGATTTCGATTTTCGCCTGTTGCTGGCAGCCGCCGGCCTGGGCTTGGTCGGATACGTGGCCTGGGATGGCTGGCGCAATCGTGCGCGCAACAATTACAAATTCAAGCTGGAAAAGAATCTGCCACCGGATCTGCCGGAACGGCCGGACCGCGAGGGGTTCAGCAAAGATGGCGTCGGCAAGCCACGTCTGCGTGGCCACGCCGAATCGGCTTTTCGTCCGGCTGTAGAGACGGATTTTGGTAGCGCTTTCGATACTGGTGACGAGTTGGTGTCGGCGCCGCGCAGCGGTCAACGGACCGAGCCGGTAGAACCGACCTTTGATGAAGCGGCTCCTGCGAATGCCGACCACCGGCCGATGGCGGCCCGTGGCGTGACCCCGGACCTGTTTGGTGATGATGAGCTGGGGCCGTCGCGCACGAGCCCGCCGGCCAGTCGTCGTGACAGCCGCAATGAGCGGCCGGCGCGCAAGGCCGAGCCCGATGTCATCGCGTTGATGGTGCTTGCCAGTGACGGCCAGTTCTTCAAAGGCTCCGATCTGGTGCCGTGCATGCTGGAACACGATCTGCGCTTTGGCGAGATGGACATTTTTCACCGTCACGCCGATGCCAGCGGTCAGGGCGCGGTGTTGTTCAGCGTCGCCAATGCGCTGAAGCCGGGCACATTTGATCCGGACAACATGGACAATTTTTCCAGCCCGGGTATCAGCATGTTCATGCAACTGCCCGGGCCGCAGGACCCGCGTGCGGCGTACAATCTGATGCTGGCGACGGCGGAACAGATCGCCCATGCCATGGGCGGTGAAGTGCGTGATGCCAGCCGTCGGCCGCTCAGCACGGAAGTGCGTCTGCGGCACCAGGAAATTCTGGCTGAACACGAACGCCAGTTGTTTGCCGGCGTCTAGGAAAGTTTTCTGCTTGCAACGGCGTCTGCGGACGCCGTTGTGCATTGTGGTCCGGGCCGTTTGCGCCGCTGCCACACCGTTATAGGTCAGTCGCTCTCATGTCCAGCGTTCAACAGCAAATCGAACACCTGCGCGCCGCCTTGCGCGAGCACAACTACAAATACTATGTGCTCGATGCGCCCACCATTCCGGATGCCGAATACGACCGGCTGATGCAGCAGCTGCGTCAGCTTGAGCAGGCCCATCCGGAGCTGGTTACCGCCGACTCGCCGACCCAGCGGGTCGGTGGCGAGCCGATTGCGGCATTCAAACAAGTCAAACACGCGATTCCGATGCTGTCGCTGGAGAACGCCTTCAGTGAAGAGGATCTGCAGGCCTTTGTCCGCAGCATTCAGGAGCGGCTCGGGACGACGGATGAGCTGGAGTTCAGCTGCGAGCCCAAGCTCGATGGCCTCGCGATCAGCCTGATTTACGAGCAGGGCGTGCTGATGCGGGCCGCGACCCGTGGTGACGGTGAAACCGGCGAAGACGTCACTCACAGTGTTCGTACCATTCAGTCGATTCCGTTACGTTTGCTTCCGGAACGGTCACCACCGCCGCTGCTGGAAGTGCGCGGCGAAGTGTTCATGCCACGCGCGGCGTTCGAACGGTTCAATGAAAAAGCGCGCGCGACCGGGGAAAAAATGTTGGCCAATCCGCGCAATGCCGCGGCAGGCGCATTGCGCTCGCTCGACCCGAAAGTGGCGGCCGGTCGCGAGCTGGCGTTCTATGCCTACGGTGTTGGCCAGGTGATCGATTCCCCGGCGTGGTCGTTGCTTGCCGAACGCAGTCATTCCGGTCGGCTGTTGATGCTGAAGCAGCTGGGTTTGCCGGTATCGCGCGAAATTGCCGTCCGTATCGGCTATGACGGCTGTCTGCGTTATTACCGCGAGATCGGTGAGCGACGTAATGCCTTGCCGTTCGAGATTGACGGCGTGGTCTACAAGCTCAATCGCATCGACTGGCAGGAGCAGCTCGGGTTTGTCTCGCGGGCACCGCGCTGGGCCATCGCCCACAAGTATCCGGCGCAGGAAGAGCTGACCGTACTCGAAGGCGTCGATTTTCAGGTCGGTCGCACCGGCGCGTTGACGCCGGTCGCGCGGCTGAAACCGGTGTATGTCGGCGGCGTCACGGTCAGCAATGCCACCTTGCATAACATCGATGAAATCGACCGACTGGATCTGCGCGTTGGCGATACCGTGATTGTCCGCCGCGCCGGCGATGTGATCCCGCAGGTGGCGAGCGTCGTGCTCGACCGGCGGCCGGCGCATGCCGCGCACATCCGCATGCCGGATCATTGTCCGGTCTGCGGCGCGGAAACCGTGCGCGAAGAAGGCCAGGCGGCCGTTCGCTGTTCAGCCGGCATCTCGTGCCCGGCCCAGCGCAGCGAAGCCATTCTGCATTTTGCCGCGCGGCGGGCGATGGATATCGAAGGCCTGGGCGACAAACTGGTCGAGCAGCTGGTCGAGCGCGAGCAGGTGCATACGCCAGCCGATCTGTATCGGTTGACGGTGGCAGATCTGGCCGGGCTGGATCGCATGGGCGAAAAATCGGCCGCCAAGCTGCACGCGGCTATCGAGAAAAGCAAAACCACCACCTTGCCACGCTTCTTGTTTGCGCTGGGCATTCGCGATGTCGGTGAAGTGACGGCGCAAACGCTGGCCAACACCTTGGGTGACATCGATGCGATCATGGCGGCCGATGTCGAGCAATTGCAGCAGATTCGTGACGTCGGGCCGGTGGTCGCGCAGCGGGTGCACCAGTTTTTCGCCAACCCGGCCAACCGCGAGACGGTGGCGGCGTTGCGTGCGGCCGGCGTGCACTGGCCGGCAATTGCCGTGGTCGACCAATCGGCGCTGCCCTTGCATGGTCAGATCTACGTGCTGACCGGTACGCTGGAAGCGTTCAGCCGCGATGTCGCGGCAGAGAAACTGCAGGCACTCGGTGCCAAAGTGACCGACAGCGTGTCGAAGAAAACCTCGATCGTCGTTGCTGGCCCCGGTGCCGGCAGCAAGCTCGCCAAGGCGACCGAACTCGGTATCGAAGTGTGGGACGAAGCGCAGCTGCTGGCACTGTTTGCCCGGCACGGTGTTTGAACGGTGCCGGGCGCGGGAGCGCAGTGCGAATGCTGGCGGCGGGTTCTGGCTGTGAGTGCTGATGGCTGGGCGCGTCTGCTCAGCCGTAACGCAGTTTCAGTACCAAGACGGTGCCGGCGAGCACCAGCGTAACGAGGTTGGCGATGGTCATCGGCCAGTTGTTGATTTGCAGGCCGTATGCCAGCCACAGCAGCACACCGGTCACGAACACCAGATACATCGGCATCGAGATGGCGCGGGTATCGCGGCTTTTCCAGGCTTGAATGACTTGCGGCAGGAATGCACCGGTGGTGCAGCAGGCGGCGAGATAGCCGAGCAAATCGGCGGACATGGTGAGCTCCTGAAACTGTCGCGCTGCACCGTGCAGGCGCGACCTTGATCGGACGCCAGTTTGCCAGATGGCAGCACAAGAATTGAGGGGGATGTCATGGGGAACACACGGAACAAAACTGCCGCTACCCGGCTCGGCGCTCGCTTGGCGGCAACGCTGGGCGTGGCGGGGCTCGCTGTCACTGGCTGCGTTGCACCGCCGTCGGCACCGGAGCCCACTGACGCTGCCAACGGGGGCCCGGTGTTGTTGCGCAGCTTGCCGATGATCGCTGTCGCGCCCGCGCAGCTGCGCGATTACTGGCAGTGGCAGGAACCGCTGTCGGTGCAGGCGCCGGCCAGCGCCGGACGCAATTTGCAGTACGGCTGCGTCGCCGTGCATTTCGCCATTGATGCCGAAGGCCAGAGCTTTGATGTCCAGGTGCGCAAGTCCTATCCGCAGGGCCGGTTTGTCGAGCCGGTGTTGGCGTGGGTGAAGGACTGGCAGTTTGTGCCGACCGAAAGCAACCCGGTGCGCCAGCCGGTGCGCACCGATTATCTGTTGACCGTGCAGTCAGTGGATGGGGAATTGCGGCTGGTCGATGCCGAACACGTTGCCAAGTACTGTCGCTGAATCGGCGGCGGGACATTACATCAACAAAAAAGCGCCAGACGGCGCTTTTTTGTTGGCAGGCAAGGCACGGCTCATGCGCTTTCGGCAGCGCCGCTCTGCTCGTGATTGAGTTCAACCGGTGGCCACGCCGTATGGTTGATTTGTGCGTCCAGCCACAGCAGCAACATTTTCCAGTCATCGCGGTCGCGGCCGTACACCTCACCCTTGCCATCACAAACGCCGAGACTCTCGCTGTACAGCCGGACGTAGTTCTGGGTGTCGCGCAGGGCGCCGACAAACGGGATGTTCAGGCTGAGCAGGAATTTTTGCAGCCGCTCCCAAGCCTTGGTCTGTTGCTTGACCCGGTTGGCGATGACGGCGATCGGCCGGCGCTTTTTGCGCATGGCCGGGCAGAGCAGCAGCTCGCCGATGAATCGGGCCGAGGCGCGGATATCGATATCGGATGGCAAGACCGGGATCACCATCAGATCGTGATCGAGCACCATGTCATCGAGCGCAGGGCCGGTCAGGCCGGGCGGCGCGTCGGTGATCAGCCACTGGGTATTGCGCGGTGCCCGCCACTGGAAGCTGCGGGTCAACCGGCTGTTGTTGCCGACCTTGATGCCGTACACCGCCGGCAAGCTATTGGGCCGGTGTTCGCACCAGTGATGGGAAGAACCTTGTGGATCGGCATCGACCAGGGCGGTGGCGCCGCGTCGGGCGAGCCAGGCCGCAATGTTGGTCGCAACCGTTGTCTTGCCGGCACCGCCCTTGCTGTTGATAACCAGAATACGAGTCGCGGTCAGGACCTGTACCGACACCAAGGGCTCGCCTGCCACCGGCCGGGACGGCAGTGGCATGATCATCGGGATGCCCGATTCGCTCTCGTTTTCATCCATGAGTCAGGTTTTAGGCAGAGCGGCGGAGTGCCGCGTACCGGCCAGTATAGCGGCAGGCGTCGGCAACATGGGAGTCACGCTGGGGCAGGCTGGCCAAAATTCGACCCATTTCCCGTCGGACGAACTGTTCCTTGTCCGTGGCGTCGCTGACTTGGCGCTGGTGTTCGGCCAGGTTTTGCAGGACTTCCTGCAGGGCATACAGCGAGGCGGGGATATCGAGATCGGAAAGTGCTATCAGCCGGGCCAGTAATTCACTCCCGGCTTGCGGTGCCAGCTGGCCGCTACGGACCACATGCAGTAGCTGGGCACCGAACTGGGTCAGCAGCGTGTTGAGGCCGGCGGTGTCGAGTTGGTGCTGTTGCTGCCATTGCCGGGCGGCATCGGCGCAGGCCTGCGGCTGGCCATCCTTGAACGACGGGGTTTGCAGTAACGCCAACAACGCTTGGCTTGCGACTCGCATGGGAACAGGCCACCGACAACCACGATGGCCTGAAGTATGGTCGGTTTTTCGCCATTTATCTTTGCGCCGGTCGCCACGGCAAGCGTGCGCCAGTTCACGCTTATGTCATACTCACTGTAACGGTTTGTACCGTGTTGTATCCCGAGTGTGTCGTATGAACAAACAGCTGCCCGATGACGAAGCGGTGACCTGGACGCCGACGATGCCGGATCGCCGCTTGGCCGACCGACGCAGTGGCATTGATCGGCGCGCGGTCAATGGTCGCCAGATGACGGTGCCGGATCTGCGCTCGCAGCAGGACCGGCGCGGCGAAGACCGACGCAAAGTGCGCTTGACGATCACCGGTCGTGCCATCAATGCCGGTGAACCGGACTGAGGGGCAGCTTGTACAAGAATGTGCTGGTGTGGCGATGGTGCAGGACGGCTCGTTTCGCAATGACTCGCCACAGCGTTTCTCGACAGCGGCTTTTTACCGCGGTTTTCTATTGCGGCCTTCTACCACAGCTTGCTATCGCATAACCGTGCCGCCAGCACGGCATTGGCCGGATCCCTCAATTGAAGGTGTCACACGCCGCGATCTGGCCGTGCCGAAACCCGGTTTGAAACCACTGCACGCGCTGCGCGCTGCTGCCATGGGTGAACGATTCCGGCACCACCCGACCGCCCGATTGTTGCTGCAGCCGGTCATCGCCAATGGCAGCGGCAGCGGTCAATGCTTCTTCGACATCGCCGGCTTCCAGAAACTGGAAACGCGTTTCGGCATGGTGCGCCCACAGTCCGGCAAAACAATCGGCCTGCAATTCCAGTTTTACCGACAAGGCGTTGCCTTCGGCCTCGGACACGCGCTGGCGTGCTTGATGCACTTGTCCGGACAGGCCCATCAGGTTCTGCACGTGATGGCCGACTTCATGTGCGACGACATAGGCCTGGGCAAAATCGCCGGGCGCGTCGAAGCGCTGGTGCAGATCGCGGAAGAAACTCAGATCGATGTAAACCTGCTCATCGGGCGGGCAGTAAAACGGCCCCATCGCCGACTGCCCCATGCCGCAGGCGGTGGGGGTGGCCTCGCTGAACAGGATCAAGCGCGGCGCGCGATATTGGCCGCCTTGTTGCGTGAACAGCGCAGCCCAGACATCTTCGGTGTCGCCGAGCACGTGCGCGACCAGTTCCGATTCGGGATCCTGACCCGGCTGCAGAGTTTCGCCTTGCGCACTGCCGCCGCGGTCGAGCAGCTGTGCACCCTGCATCAGCATTTGCGGATCGAGGCCGAAATACCAGGCTATCAACAGAATCACGATGCCGCCGATACCACCCAAGAGGCCTTTGCCGCCACCGCGGACACCGCGGCGATCCTCGACGTTGCTGCTGCGGCGGAATTTTTCCCATTTCATCGCGAAGCTCCTGGCCGAGGAGGTCATTGCTGCCGGCGCTACAGACGCAGATGGCGACGCAGATTTTTTTGCTCGCGCTCGAAGGCCTGCACCAGCGCCAGTTGTACCGCAGCGCGGCGCAGATTGTCACCGGCCTGCTCAACGCGGAAATACTGATCGCCGCTGAGGTGATCGGTCAGAAAGCGGATGGCCAATGTGGTCGTGACCGCCAGCGTGGCGGGCAACAAGGCTTCCCGCTCTACGCGAGTCAGTTCGCGGTCCAGCACCGACAAAAAGCCATCGGCCAGGGCGCGGAAGCGCGGTATCGATACGCTGACGGCATCGGGCACGCTGTGTTCGCCAACAGGATTGCAGAACGAGCGGGCCATGTCAGCAAAATCGAACACCAGGCTCGACACCATCACCGTGTCGAGATCCATCACGGCGATGGCTTTGTTGTGGCGGTCGAACAGCACGTTGGCGATCTTGGTGTCGCCATGGACAAAGCGTGCCGGCAGCCGGCCGCTGACGCATTGTTGCTCCAGCTGTTCCAGGTAGCCGATGCGTTGTTCCAGGCCGGCAATGAGCTGCGCTGCCGCGCTGACACGGCCAAGACGATCCATCTGCACGGCGTCACGCAGGGCAACGATGCGGTTCGACAGCTGATGAAATTCCGGTAACGCCGGCTCGTAATGGCGGGGGTTGAAATCGCGCATGGCAAGCAGAAACGAGGCAACCGCGCGGGCACCTTCCCGGGCGAGTGCGTCACTGCTGACCCGATCATGGCTGACACCATCTTCGATAAACCGGGTGGCACGCCACAGCCCACCATCAATGCTGACACCGAAATCGCCATTGGCGGCTGGCAGTACTTGCAGGGCTTGTTCGTGGTAACTGTGGTCGGCGACATGGCTGGCCAGATGTCGACTGACCAGAACCACGTTGTCGACCACGCGCTGTGGTGACGGAAACACACTGGCGTTAATTCGCTGCAGCACCACATTACCGATGCGCAGGCTGATATTGATGCGGCTTTCTTCGCCACCCAAGGCCTGGGCCGGCAAATCCGGCAACGCCCAAGCGGCGCGCAGCGCGGCCAGCGTGCCTGCCGGCAACAACGGCGCCGGCGCGGTATTGATCGACATCTTTCGTTCTCGGCCGGGAAACCGGGCTGCAAAGGACGGCGCGTAGCGTGGTGGCGAGTGCTTGCCCTGTCAAGTTGCCGTGGCCAAAAAGCCGGGCATTATTGCGGAAAACGCAGAGGTCAGACCGACGCCGCCTCACGCAGCAATTGCACCAGCGCGCGCCCGGCGTTCGACAGCGTGCGGTCGCGGTGATGCACCACGCCGAGCGAACGCTCGATGGTAATCGCCGGCTGTACGTTCAGCGCGACCAGCTCGTCACGCACCATGATGTCCGGCAGCAGTGCCCAGCCTTGGCCGGCAGTGACCAGCATCGCGATCGCTTCCAGGTAACTGCTGCTGGTGCGATCGCGCAGCTCGACCTGATGGCCGGCGAACAGCTGATCGACTTTCTGCTGGGTAAAGGTGTGGCCGCCAAGCAGGACGGCGCGATGGGCGGCCAGTTCGGCGATGGCAACCGTGTGCTGGCGGGCCAGCGGGTGACTGCGCTGGACGCAAGGGATCAACCGCTCGCGCCAGACCGGCACCGCGGTCACCGACGCCTGCGGTTCGTCCGGCAGCGTGACAATGGCGAGTTCGCGCAGGCCTTGCTCGACCTCATGGTAGGCCTGCTCGGAATCGACAAAGTCGAATTCCAGCGTCACGTCGGGATAACGCAGGGTGTAGTCGCGCAGCAAGGCCGGAAGGCGGCGCAGGCCGATGTGGTGACTGGTGGCGATGCGCAGCGGGCCGGCGATTCTGCCGGTCAGGTTCGACAGCGCGGTGGCGGTGTCGTCCATGTCCTGCAGCAGCCGCCGTGCCCGCGGCAGCAGGGTCTGGCCGGCCGGGGTCAGGTGGACGGTGTGGCCGACCCGGTCGAACAGCCGCTGACCAAGCTCGGTTTCGAGGTTGGCAATGCGCTTGCTGACCGCCGGCTGAGTCAGGTGCAGCTGGTCGGCGGCGCGGGAAAAGGACTGGCTGTCGGCAACCGCGACAAAGGCTTTCAGCTGGGCGTTGTCCATGGTGACTCGCTGACAGCGTCTGCATTCTAGTATGGAATGCAAATCATAAAAAAACGAAATTGGAGTTATTATAGGCCGGCCGTCTATGCTTGGCCATCTTTTCAATCGGGCCGTCGGTGACCGGCGGCCTGTCTGGCAACGGAGACCAACCGATGGGCCGCACCCTGTATGACAAGCTGTGGGACGAACACGTCGTCCTGCGCGCCGACACCGGCGCTGAACTGATCTACATCGACCGCCAGCTGCTGCACGAAGTGACCAGCCCGCAGGCGTTTGACGGCCTGAAACTGAACAAGCGCAAACCCTGGCGCGTCGACGCCAACCTCGCAGTGCCGGATCACAACGTGCCGACCGAAGGCCGCATCAAAGGCATTGCCGATCCGATCTCGCGCCTGCAAGTGGAAACGCTGGACAAGAACTGCGATGAGTTCGGCATCGTCGAATTTAAGATGAGCGATGTCCGTCAGGGCATCGTGCACGTGATCGGGCCGGAGCAGGGCGCGACCTTGCCGGGCATGACCATCGTCTGCGGTGATTCGCACACCGCGACCCACGGTGCCTTTGGTGCGCTGGCGTTCGGTATCGGCACCTCCGAAGTCGAGCACGTGCTGGCGACGCAATGCCTGTGGCAGAAAAAGAACAAGAACATGCTGGTGAAAGTCAGCGGCAAACTCGGTGTCGGCGTTGGTGCCAAAGACATCGTGCTGGCGGTGATCGGCAAGATCGGTACTGCGGGCGGCACCGGTTACGCGATGGAATTCGGTGGCGACACCATTCGCGGTCTGTCCATGGAAGGCCGGATGACGATCTGCAACATGGCGATCGAAGCCGGCGCCCGCGTTGGCATGGTGGCGGTCGATGACACCACCATCAACTATCTGAAAGATCGGCCGTTCGCCCCGAAAGGCGCCGACTGGGACAAGGCGGTTGGCTACTGGAAAACACTGGTATCCGATAACGATGCCCAATACGACGCCGTCGTCGAACTGAAAGCCGAAGACATTGAACCGCAAGTGACCTGGGGTACCTCGCCCGAGATGGTGGCGCCGGTCTATGCCAAGGTACCGAACCCGGCCAACGAAGCGAATCCGGTCAAGCGTGAAGGCATCACCCGCGCACTCGAATACATGGGCCTGAAAGCCGACCAGCCGATCACTTCGATCAAACTCGACCGCGTGTTCATCGGCTCCTGCACCAACTCGCGCATCGAAGATCTGCGTGAAGCCGCCGCCGTTGCCAAAGGCAAGAAAGTGGCGCCGACGATCAAGCAGGCGATGGTGGTGCCGGGCTCGGGTCTGGTGAAACTGCAGGCGGAAAAAGAAGGCCTCGACAAGATTTTCCTCGACGCCGGTTTCGAGTGGCGCGAGCCTGGCTGTTCGATGTGTCTGGCGATGAACGCCGACCGCCTGCAGCCGGGCGAGCATTGCGCCTCGACTTCGAACCGCAATTTCGAAGGCCGTCAGGGCCAGGGTGGCCGTACCCACCTGGTCAGCCCGGCGATGGCCGCCGCGGCCGCGATTGCCGGCCATTTCGTTGACGTGCGCACCTTCAACTAATTCGGATCAATGTGGGAGCGGGCTTGCCCGCGATGATTCTCCGGCGCCTGCCGAATCGCGGGCAAGCCCGCTCCCACAGGAGAAAAAGCGTGGAAAAATTTACCGTTTTGAAAGGCCTGGTCGCGCCGATGGATCGCGCCAACGTCGACACCGATGCGATCATCCCGAAGCAGTTCCTGAAATCGATCAACCGCACCGGTTTCGGTCCGAATCTGTTCGACGAATGGCGCTATCTCGATCAAGGCGAGCCGGGCATGGACAACAGCAAGCGGCCGCTGAACAAGGAATTCGTGCTGAACCAGCCGCGCTACCAGGGCGCGCAGGTGCTGCTGGCGCGTGAGAACTTCGGCTGCGGTTCCTCGCGCGAGCACGCACCGTGGGCGCTGCTGGATTACGGCTTCCGCTGCATTCTGGCGCCGAGCTACGCCGATATTTTCTTCAACAACTGCTTCAAGAACGGCATTTTGCCGATCGTGCTCGGCAATGATGTCATGGACAAGCTGTTCGCCGAATGCGCGGCCAACGAAGGCTATACGCTGACCGTCGATTTGCCAAACCAGACCATCACCAGCTCGGCGGGCACGACGCTGAAGTTCGAGATCGACCCGCCACGCAAGCACGTGCTGGTCAACGGCCTTGATGATATCGGCATGACGCTGCAGCATGTCGACGCGATCAAGGCGTTCGAAGCCCAGCGTAAAAAAGAGCGACCGTGGCTGTTTGGTGCGATCCGCTAAGCAGCGTGCAGACAGGAATCCTTTCCCCTCTCCCCGTGTGGGAGAGGGGGCGGGGAGAGGGGGCGCAACAGCGAGCTGACCGTGGACAAAATCAATCTGCTGGAAAAATTCACCAAATTTGATGAGCAGTGGTCGCCACGCGTCATCGCCGAAAGCAATGGCCAGCTGATCAAGCTGGCCAAGCTGGAAGGCGAGTTCGTCTGGCACGATCATGCGAACGAAGACGAGCTGTTCTTCGTTGTCAAAGGTCGGTTGGAGCTGCGTTTCCGGGACCGGGTAACGGTATTGCTGCCGGGTGAACTCTGTGTGGTGCCCAAGGCCACCGAGCATTTCCCGGTGGCGACGGAAGAGACCTGGGTGATGCTGATTGAACCCCGCTCAACTCTGCATACGGGTGAACGGCAAACCGAACGCACCGTTGCTACCGCAGATCAGCTGTGGATTTAATGGCCGTCGGTTCTGGCCTTCATGTAAACACAATCAGGAAAAGACGATGAGCAAGAAAGTTTTGCTGCTGCCGGGCGACGGCATTGGTCCGGAAATCATGGCACAGGCCGTGCGGGTACTGGATGCGCTGAAGAAAGACGGTCTCAAAATCGAAACCGAAACCGCGCTGATCGGCGGCTGCGCGGTCGACGCTACCGGCAAGCCGCTGCCGGACGAAACGCTGAAGCTGGCGTTGGCTTCTGATGCCGTGCTACTCGCTGCCGTCGGCGGTCCGAAATACGACAACCTGCCGCGCGAGCAGCGGCCGGAGCGCGGCCTGCTCGGCATCCGCAAGGCGATGAACGTATTCGCCAACCTGCGCCCGGCCAGCGTCTATGCCGAACTCGCCGATGCTTCGACCTTGAAGCCGGAAGTCGTTGCCGGCCTCGACATCATGATCATCCGCGAGCTGGTCGGTGACATATATTTCGGTGAGCCGCGCGGCATCGAAGTGCGCAACGGCGAGCGGGTCGGTTTCAACACCATGATCTACAGCGAAAGCGAGATCCGCCGCATCGCCCATGTCGCCTTCCGCACCGCCCAGAAGCGCAACAAGAAGGTCTGTTCGGTCGACAAGATGAACGTGCTTGAGTGCACCCAGCTCTGGCGCGATGTCGTGATCGAGGTGGGCAAGGAGTACCCGGACGTCGAGCTCAGTCACATGCTGGTCGACAATGCCGCGATGCAGCTCATCCGCAACCCGAAACAGTTTGACGTCATGGTCACCGGCAATATTTTCGGCGACATCCTGTCCGATGCGGCCTCGATGCTGACCGGTTCGATCGGCATGCTGGCCTCGGCTTCGCTCGACGAGAACAACAAGGGTCTGTACGAACCGATCCACGGTTCGGCGCCGGATATCGCCGGCAAGAACCTCGCCAACCCGCTGGCGATGATCCTGTCGGTTGCGATGATGCTGCGCTACTCGCTGAACGAAGCGGCGGCGGCGGCTCGCATCGAGGCGGCAGTCAGGAAGGTACTGGCCGACGGCTACCGGACCGGCGACATCTACTCGGCGGGCAAAACCAAAGTCGGCACCAAGGAAATGGGCGACGCCGTGCTGGCTGCACTATAAGTCTCGTCGGTGCAGGAGCGGCCTTGGCCGCGATGATTATGCTCGCTGAGCAAACATCGCAGCCAAGGCCGCTCCTGCATCCTGCTCGTTAATCCGGGTTCATTTCGGTCGGGTTGTAGCCAGCCGTGCGCAGCATCCGGCACAGCGCGATCAGCGGCAGGCCAATCAAGGCGCTCGGGTCGTCCGCACGGATGGCGTCGAACAGCGAGATGCCAAGGCCCTCGACCTTGAAGCTGCCGGCACAGTCGAGCGGCTGCTCCTTCCTTATATAGGCGGCGATTTCGGCCAGACTGAGTGACCGGAAGCAGACGTCGGTCGTCACCACGTCCACCGTGCACTGGCCGGCAGGGCCCAGCAGGCAGAGGCCGCTGTGAAAGCGGGCGGTTTTGGCAGACATCTGTTCCAGCTGCTGCCGGGCTTTGGCCTCTGTACCCGGCTTGCCGAGCAGCAGGCCGGCGCAGTCGACCGTCTGGTCGCTGCCGATGACCCAGGCGTCCGGATAGCGGGGGCTGACCACGCGCGCCTTGGCTTCGGCGAGGCGGCGGGCCGTGTCGGCCGGGGCTTCGCCCGCCAGTGGCTGCTCGTCGATATCGGGCCGGGCCGTCTCAAATGTCAGTCCAAGCTGGGATAATTGGGCCGCCCGGTAGCGGGAACCGGAGGCCAGTACCAGTCGAAACGAGGTCATGTGTCCCAAGTCCCTGTTTGGCAATTAGTTTTGACGAAATTATGTGCCATCGCTACAATCGCGCCCCTATGCGAGACCAGCGGCTCCCGGAGCGCCTTGCGCCCCACAAATTTGCCAGTCAAAACGCCGCGCTGTCCGGCGCCTGGCCGCTCGCGCATTTTGACCGGTTGTTGCCCTCGCTGACCAGCAGTGACGGCGAAGTCAAATGCGAAGTGCGCGGCGAATTGGATGGCATGCGTCGGCCGCTGTTGATTGCGCATGTCCAGGCGGTGTTGCAGTTGCAATGCCAAACCTGTCTGCAAGCGATGACGCATGCAGTCGATCGCGATTTCACACTCTGTGTGGTGCGCGACGAAGACGAGGCGGACGAACTCGGCGAAGAGGTTGATCCGCTGATTCTGGAAGATGAAACCGCAGACATTGCCCTGCGCGACATCTTCGAAGATGAATTGATTTTGAGTCTGCCGGTAGTGGCCAACCACGAACCGGGCGAATGCAGTGTTTCCATCGATACACTGCAATCCGCAGATTCTGATGTGGTTGCGAAAGAGCAATTCGACGCGCCTGCCAAAGACAATCCGTTCGCGGTGTTGGCAGGTTTGAAAAAGACCGGCAAGTAATTGTCAGTCGCAAGCGCGAACCTGATTGAAGTGAGGAGTTAACCATGGCCGTTCAACAGAACAAAAAGTCCCGTTCGCGTCGCGACATGCGTCGCGGTCACGACAAGCTGACCAACCCGACGCTGTCGGTTGACAAGGAAAGCGGCGAAACCCATCGCCGTCACCACGTTACCGCCGACGGTTTCTACCGCGGTCGTAAAGTCATCTAAGTTCGGCGCTTAGTAAAACAACAACAGAGATTAGCCATCGTGACCCAAGTCACTCTGGCGATCGACTGCATGGGGGGCGATTATGGCCCCCCTGTTACTATCCCCGCCGCGCTGACTGCGCTCGACAAACACCCGGATCTGCAGCTCGTCCTCGTAGGGGATGAGTCAGCGATTCGGGCTTTGTTGCGTCAGCGAAAAGCGGAACAGCACCCACGTCTGCGTATACGTCATACGACCGAAGTGGTGTTGATGGATGACAAGCCGTCGGTCGCATTGCGTTCGAAAAAAGACTCCTCGCTGCGCGTGGCCCTGCAACTGGTTCGCGACGGCGAAGCACAGGCCTGCGTGTCCGCTGGCAACACCGGTGCGCTGATGGCGTTGGCCCGTTTTGTCGTCAAGATGTTGCCCGGCGTTGATCGCCCGGCAATCTGCACCAAGCTGCCGACAGCCAAAGGCCACTGCCACATGCTGGATCTCGGTGCCAACGTCGATTGCGATGCCGAAGCCTTGTTCCAGTTCGCCGTGATGGGTTCGGTGGTGGCGAGTGCGGTTGACGGACTGGCGTCGCCATCGGTCGGCTTGCTCAACGTCGGCGAAGAAGAAATCAAAGGCAACGAGCAGGTCAAGAAAGCGGCACAGCTGCTCGGCGCGACACCGGCCATTCGTTATATCGGTTTTATCGAAGGCAATGATATTTATGCCGGTGAAGCCGATGTCGTGGTGTGTGATGGTTTTGTCGGCAATGCCGTGCTGAAAGCGAGCGAGGGCATCGTCAAGCTGGTGATGGCCAAGCTGAAGGACGAGTTCACCATGAACTGGTTCAACAAGCTGCGCGCCGCCATTGCGATGCCGGTGTTGAAATCGTTTCGCAACCGCATCAACCCCGACCAGTACAATGGGGCCAGTCTGGTAGGCTTGGACGGCATCGTCATCAAGAGCCACGGCGGTGCCAATGAGGCCGCAACGGTCTGCGCCATTGAAGAAGCCATCAAGGAAGTCCACTACAACGTGCCGGCGAAGATCCGCAGCGAGATCGAGGCATTGTTGGTGAGCCGGGCCGTTTCGTAATTGAACGGCCCTGTTTCCATTCGGATGACGACGGTTCGGATGACAAACCCTCCGATGACGACAACCGTCATGCGTTGCTCCGGCAGCGATCATGTCAACTAGCGGTGTATGAACAGCGTGACTAACAGCAAACCGGTCTATAGCAAGATTCTCGGCACGGGCAGCTTTCTCCCTGAGAAAGCCATGACCAACTTTGACCTCGAGAAGCTGGTCGAAACCAGCGATGCCTGGATTGTCGAACGCACCGGGATCCGCAAGCGTCACGTTGCCGGTGATAACGAGTCGCCATCAACCATGGGCACCGAGGCGGCCAAGCGGGCCATTGAAATGGCCGGCATCCGCACCGAAGACATCGGCCTCATCGTGGTCGGTACTGCGACCCCGGATCGGGTGTTCCCGAGCACGGCTGCGCTCATTCAGCGTAACCTCGGGCTCGGCGGCATTGCGGCGTTTGATGTCACCGCGGCCTGCTCCGGTTTTGTCTACGGCCTCAGTATTGCCGACAAATTTATCAAGACCGGTGCCGCGAAGTATGCATTGGTGATCGGTGCCGAGTGTCTGACCCGCATCATCAACTGGCAGGATCGCACAACCTGTATCCTGTTTGGCGATGGTGCCGGTGCAGTCGTGCTCGGCGCGAGCGAAGAGCCGGGCATTTTGTCGGCGCATATCCATGCCGACGGATCGTATGAAGAGTTGCTCTATTGCCCGAATCCGCTGCCGAACGATACGCCGAAAGAAGATCCGAAAGACAACGAGCGTTTCATTGTCATGCGCGGCAATGAGGTGTTCAAGGTCGCGGTGCGCACGCTCAGCAATATCGTTGACGAAACCCTGGCGCACAACGGCATGACCAAGTCGGATATCGACTGGCTGATCCCGCATCAGGCCAACATGCGCATCATTCAGGCCATCGCCAACAAACTCGACATGCCGATGGAGCGGGTCGTGGTCACCATTGGCGAGCACGGCAATACCTCCAGTGCCTCGATTCCGCTCGCGCTTGATGCGGCGGTGCGTGATGGCCGGGTCAAGCGTGGCCAAACCCTGCTGATGGAAGCGTTTGGTGGCGGCTTCACCTGGGGCTCGGCGCTGGTCCGGTTCTGATTTTCTCTTTTTCATTCGGATACGTGTGAAATGACGACTGCATTTGTCTTCCCGGGACAGGGTTCGCAAAGCGTTGGCATGCTGGCGAGCTTTGCCGATGAAAGCGTGGTGAAAGAAACCTTTGCCGAAGCGCGTGACGCACTTGGCTACGATCTGTGGACGCTCTGCCAGAACGGTCCGGAAGCGGATCTGAACGTGACCTGGCGCACCCAGCCGGCCTTGCTGGCCGCGAGTGTGGCGCTGTATCGCTTGTGGCTGTCGCGTGATGGCGCGGTGCCGGCATTCATGGCCGGCCACAGCCTGGGCGAATATTCGGCCCTGGTTTGCAGCGGTGCACTGGCGTTTGCCGATGGCATCAAGCTGGTCGAGGCGCGCGGCAAGTTCATGCAGGAAGCGGTGCCGGAAGGGCAGGGCAAGATGGCCGCGATTCTCGGCCTGGATGACGCCGACATTCAGGCGGCCTGTGCTGAAAGCGCGCAAGGTGAAGTCGTGGCGCCGGTCAACTTCAATTCGCCCGGTCAGGTTGTCATCGCCGGCAATGCCGCCGCGGTCGAGCGGGCGATGGAAGCCTGCAAGGCGAAAGGCGCCAAGCGCGCGTTGCCGCTGAACGTGTCGGCGCCGTCGCACTGTGCGCTGATGAAGCCGGCGGCCGAGCGGCTTGCCATGCTGCTGCAACAAATCACCTTTAACGTGCCGGCGGTTCCGGTGGTCAACAACGTCGATGTCGCGATCGAAACCGATCCGGCCCGCATCCGCGAGGCGCTGGTACGCCAGCTGTATTGCCCGGTGCGCTGGACTGAAAGCGTGCAGGCGCTGGCCGGAAAGGGCGTGACCCGCTTGATCGAATGTGGTTCGGGTGCGGTGTTGGCCGGCCTTGCCAAACGCATCAACAAGGAATTGACGGCGGTCAGCGTGCAGGACAAACCGGCATTTGACGCGGCACTGGCCGGTTAATCCGCTGCGCCATCAAGCGACTGAACTCGGAACACCAAGGACACATCACGATGAATCTGGATCTGAATGGCAAACTGGCGCTGGTCACCGGTGCCAGCCGCGGTATCGGCAAAGCGATTGCGTTGCAGCTCGGTAGCCAAGGCGCCACCGTGGTGGGCACCGCCACCTCGGAAAGTGGCGCGGAGAGCATCAGCAAGTATTTCGCCGAGCATGGCATCAAAGGCAAAGGCCTGATGGTCAACGTTGCCGATGCCGCGTCGACCGATGCCTTGATGGCGAATATCGAAAAAGAATTCGGCAAGGCGCCGGATGTGTTGGTCAACAATGCCGGCATCACCCGCGACAACCTGCTGATGCGGATGAAGGACGATGAGTGGGATGCCATCATCGATACCAACCTGTCGTCGATTTACCGCCTGAGCAAAGCCTGCCTGCGCAGCATGATGAAAGCGCGCTGGGGCCGCATCATCAGCATTGGCTCGGTGGTGGGCACCATGGGCAATGCCGGTCAGAGCAACTATGCCGCCGCCAAGGCCGGTGTCATCGGTTTTTCGAAGGCGCTGGCGCGGGAAGTCGGTTCGCGCGGCATCACCGTCAACGTGGTGGCGCCGGGCTTCATCGAAACCGACATGACCCACGCGCTGTCGGACGAGCAGAAAGAGAAGCTGTCGACCCAGATCCCGCTGGCCAAGCTCGGTCAGGCCCAGGACATCGCGTCGGCGGTCGGCTTCCTGGCTTCGGATGCCGCCGGCTATATCACCGGCGAGACCCTGCATGTAAACGGCGGCATGAACATGGCGTAAGCCAGAAATTTGCTTCGCACCGCTTTGGTGCGAAGTGAGATAACTTGATGTAAGTGGTTGTTTACCCGCGGCATTTCGACAAGAATGCTGTGGAATTCCTGGTCGAACCAGCAGCCGACCGGCGGTCCCCAAGCTTGCAAATGGGGGCCGAATCCATAAACTAGCTGCCTCGCTTGTCTAGAGGAATGTATTTCCATGAGCACTATCGAAGAACGCGTCAAGAAAATCGTTGTGGAGCAACTGGGCGTCAAAGAAGAAGACGTCAACCCGGCCGCTTCCTTCGTTGACGATCTGGGCGCCGATTCGTTGGACACCGTTGAGCTGGTCATGGCCCTGGAAGAAGAATTCGATCTCGAAATTCCAGACGAAGAAGCCGAGAAGATCAGCACCGTTCAGGCCGCCATTGATTACATCAAGGCCAACAGCAACTAAGACTTGCTGACCTGACGCGATAGCATTCAGTAAAAACGGGCGGCTTTGGCTGCCCGTTCTTCCATCCCGTTCTTTTATGTAGAACATCTCCCAGGGAGGACCGCACGTGGTCAAACGACGCGTTGTGGTGACTGGCCTTGGCATGCTCACGCCGCTCGGCCTCACCGTCAATGAAAGCTGGGACGGGCTCAAAGCCGGTCGCAGCGGAGCTGCGCTGATCGATGCCTTCGATACCGCCGCTTTTTCGACCCGTTTCTCTGCTTCGGTAAAGGGCTTCAACCCGGAAAACTGGATGCCGGCCAAAGAAGCCCGCCGTCTGGATCCGTTCATTCAGCTCGGCATGGCTGCCGGCATCCAGGCGTTCCAGGATTCCGGTCTGGTGGTCACTGAGGAAAATGCCGCCCGTATCGGCTGTCTGGTCGGCGCCGGCATCGGGGGGCTCGGTACCATTGAAGCGAACCACGACGCGCTGCGTGGCAGTGGTCCGCGCAAGGTTTCGCCGTTCTTTGTGCCGGGCTCGATCATCAATATGGTGTCGGGCAACCTGTCGATTCAGTTTGGTTTGCGCGGCCCGAACCTTGCCATCGTTACCGCCTGCACGTCCGGTGCGCACTCGATTGGCCACGCCGCTCGCATCATTGCTTACGGTGACGCGGATGTGATGGTGGCCGGTGGCGCCGAGAACGCCACCACCGAACTCGGTCTGGCCGGCTTTGGCGCGGCGCGTGCGCTGTCGACCCGCAATGACGACCCGACCAAGGCCTCGCGGCCATGGGATCGCGATCGCGACGGTTTTGTGCTCGGCGACGGTGCCGGCGTGATGGTGTTGGAAGAGTACGAACACGCCAAGAAACGTGGCGCCAAGATTTACGGTGAGCTGATCGGTTTCGGCATGTCCGGCGATGCTTACCACATGACCTCGCCGCCGGAAAACGGCGCGGGTGCGGCGTTGTCGATGGCCTGTGCTTTGAAGGATGCCGGTCTGAATCCGAATCAGATCGACTACATCAATGCCCACGGCACCTCGACCAAAGCCGGTGACCTCGCCGAAACGATGGCGATCAAGCATGTCTTCGGCGACCATGCCGGCAAGGTCATGATCAGCTCGACCAAGTCGATGACCGGCCACCTGCTCGGTGCCGCCGGCGCGGTTGAGGCCATCATCAGCCTGCTCAGCCTGCGGGATCAGGTGGTGCCGCCGACCATTAATCTGGATAATCCGGACGAAGGTTGTGACCTCGACTACGTGCCGCATACGGCGCGCCAGGCCAAAGTGGATATCGTCATGTCGAACTCGTTCGGCTTCGGTGGTACCAACGGCACCTTGATCTTCAAGCGTGTCTGATGCCGGCGCGAATGCGCCAACAAACCCGGTCCGGTGCAACCTGACCGGGTTTTGTTTTTTCTGGTGAGGCAAGCGCGACCATGATCAGCAGTTGGTGCAATGGCGAACCGGCGACGCAGCTGCCGATCGATGATCGCAGCGTGCTGTTTGGCGACAGCTGTTTCAGCACCATCGCGGTTGCAAACGGACAGCCGGCGCTGTGGTCGCGCCATCGCGAGCGTCTGCAGTTGACCGTGCAGCGCCTGCGTTTTCCGGAGCCGGATTGGCAGGCGCTGGAGCGCGAGCTCGCCGTTGCTTGCACAGGTGTCGGGCGCGGCATTGTCCGGGTCACGCTCACCCGCGGCCGCGGTGGCCGCGGCTATGGTTTGCCGGCCAATGGCGAATGTCAGCGCTTGCTGCTGCGCCGGGACTGGCCGCTGGATGTCGAACGTCACGGCCGGGACGGCATTCGGATCCGCTGGTGCGACACCCGCTTGTCGGCGCAGCCGCTACTGGCCGGCCTCAAGCACGGCAATCGTCTGGAGCAGGTGCTGGCGCGCGCCGAGTGGCAGGACGCACAGATTGCCGAAGGGCTGATGTGCGATGATCGCGGCGTGGTCGTCGAAGGCACCACCAGCAATCTGTTTTTCCGCGCCGCTGACGGCCGTTGGTGTACGCCGTCCCTGGCGCGCTGTGGGGTAGCTGGCGTCATGCGCGCGGAATTGCTGGCGCAATGCGAACAACAGGGCCTGCCGGTCGAGGTCGCGGATTTTCCGCCGGATGCGCTGCTGGCGGCGACCGAGGTGTTCCTGTGCAACGCGGTGATCGGGATCTGGCCCGTCATCGCATTGGCTGAGCGGCAGTGGCCGATCGGGGCGGCGACCCGGCAGCTGCAACAATTGATTGGACGGAATCCGAACGGATGAAAGCGTTGCTGCGGTTGTTGGCGGTGTTGATTTTGCTGGCGGTTGCGGCGGCTGGGTTTGTCGTATGGCAGATCAGCGAGCTGGACCAACGCGTGCTGTTGCCGGAAACCGAAACGGTTGAGTTCGAAGTGGTGCGTGGCTCGCACGTCAGCGGTTTGCTGCGCGAGTGGCAGGCCAAACGCTGGCTGGCGCAATCGCCGTGGTGGCGGCTCTGGCTGCGCGCCAATCCGGAGTTTCAGGCGATCAAGGCCGGCACTTACCTGATCAAGCGCGGTGAGTCGGTTCGCTCGTTGTTGCAGCGGATGATCGCTGGCGATGTCATTCACTATTCGGTGACGTTCGTCGAGGGCTGGAACATCCGCGAAGTGCGCGCCGCGCTGAAAAACGCCCGCAAGCTCAAGCAGACCATCGTCACGATGAGCGACGCCGAGTTGATGCAGGCGCTTGGCAAACCGGCGCTGCATCCGGAAGGACAATTCTTTCCGTCCACCTATTCCTACACCGAGCGGATGACCGATCTGGACGTGCTCGCCGAAGCGCATCGGGTGATGACAACGGTGCTGGCGGAAGAATGGGACAAGCGCGCACCCGGTTTGCCGTACCAGACGCCGTACGAGGCGCTGGTCATGGCATCGATTGTCGAGAAGGAAACCGGCCTTGCCAGCGAGCGGCCGGACATCGCCGGCGTCTTTGTCCGCCGTCTGCAGAAAGGCATGCGGCTGCAGACCGATCCGACCGTGATTTACGGCCTTGGCGCCGGCTTCAACGGCAATATCCGCAAAGTGGATTTGCAGACCGATACGCCGTACAACACCTACACCCGCGGCGGCTTGCCGCCGACGCCTATCGCCATGCCCGGCCGCGAAGCGATTGCCGCGGCGCTGAATCCGGCGGCGGGCGATTACCTCTATTTTGTCGCACGCGGCGATGGCAGCCACGTGTTCTCCGCGACGCTCGAGCAGCACAATGCCGCTGTGCGCGAATACCAATTGAAGAGGCGCGTTCGTGGCCGCTAAGCCTGCATTCATTAGCCTTGAGGGCATCGAGGGCGTTGGCAAATCGACCAACCTCGCGTTCATACACGACTGGTTGCAGCAGCACGGTCACGAGGTCGTGCAAACCCGCGAACCGGGCGGCACGCCACTGGCGGAGCAAATCCGCGAGCTGTTGCTGGCGCCGCGGGAGGAAACCGTCGATTCCGACACCGAATTGCTGCTGATGTTTGCCGCCCGTGCCCAGCACGTTGCCGGGGTGATCAAGCCGGCGCTTGCCGCGGGCAAAACCGTGCTGTCGGATCGCTTCGTCGATGCCAGCTTTGCCTACCAGGGCGGCGGCCGGCAGCTGCCGATGGCGCGCATTGCCGCGCTCGAAGCGTGGCTGCTCGGCCGGTTCAAACCGGCGCTGACGGTGCTGCTCGATCTGCATCCGGACATCGCGCTGGCGCGCGCCCGTCAGCGCGGCGAAGCCGATCGTTTCGAGCGTGAGCAGCTGGCGTTCTTTGTCCGCGTGCGTGAGGTCTATTTGCAGCGGGCAGCGGCCGAGCCGGAGCGCTTTGCGATTGTCGATGCCGGCCAGCCGCTGGCCGACGTTCAGCGCGATATTGCTGCCGTGCTGCAGGCACGGCTGGGAGCCCATTCATGACCGGCGATGCGAGTCTCGCCCAGCTGCCGGTCTTGCCGGCGTGGCTGCTGCCAGCGTGGCAAAAGCTCACCTGGGCGCTGACCGCCGGCCGGGCCGGACAGGGCTTGCTGTTGCATGGTCCGCGCGGTATCGGCAAAGCCTGGCTCGCCTGGCATTACGCCGCCCGATTGCTGTGTCGCGACGCTCAGGGCGAGCAGTTTGCTTGCGGCCGCTGTGCCGGCTGCGCCCTGCGGCTGGCGGGGCACCATCCGGATCTGCTGACGGTCGGTATTCCGGACGACAAGCAGAGCATCGGCATCGAGCAGGTCCGCGAGCTGTCGGTGCAGCTGCAGCAGTCGGCGCACCGGGCCGGCTGGCGTGCCGTCGTCATCGAACCGGCCGAAGGCATGACCATTGCTGCCGCCAATGCGCTGCTGAAAACGCTGGAAGAACCGGGCGCCCGGATCGTGCTGACCCTGGTGGCACACCAGCTTGAGCGGGTTCCGGCGACGATCCGCAGCCGTTGCCAGCGCCTGCCGCTCGCCGCGCCGGACAAGGGCGTTGCCCTGCAGTGGCTGGCGACTGCACACCCCGGGCAACCGACCTCTGCTCTGGAGCAGGCGCTGATGCTGGCCTCAGGCGCGCCGCTGCGGGTCGCCGAGCTGTTGGCGCAGGACGCGCTCGGTCAGGTCGAGGCACTGGAAAAGGGGCTGATCGCGATCGCCCGCGGCGAACTGTCGCCGGTTCAGGTCGCGGCCGGCCAGAGCGACCTCAATCTGGCGCTGCTGCAATTGCAGCGCATTGCCGCCCGCGGCCTGCAGAAGAGCCTGAATGGCGACAGCAAATTCCCGCCGGCGCTCTGGGACCGGTTCGTCACGACGGTGCTCGACGCTTTGCGTGCGCTGCGGTCGAACCCGTCGCTGCACGGCCAGACGCTGCTGGAAAGCGTTCTGATTCAATGGTTTGATTTCACTGCCGGCATGCGCCATAGTAAGTCGGCAACCGCAACGAGGTAATCGCGAATGTCTGATGCAGCAAACGCAGGCGCCGGCGCAGCAGCCGCGGGTGGTCCGCGTCACGGTATTTTGTCCCTGACCATCAAGGACAAGGCCGTGCTGTATGCCGCCTACATGCCGTTCGTCAAAAACGGCGGCCTGTTCATTCCGACCACCCGCCAGTACAACGTCGGTGACGAAGTGTTCATGCTGCTGACGCTGATGGAAGAGAAAGAAAAAATCCCGGTTGCCGGCCGCATCGTCTGGGTCACGCCGCGCGGCGCCCAGGGCAACCGTGCTGCCGGTATCGGCGTGCAGTTCTCGAACCAGGACAACGGCCAGGCCCGCACCAAGATCGAAGCCTATCTGGCTGGCGCGCTGCAGTCGGACAAGCCGACGCATACGATGTAAGTCTCCACGCTCCTGCTCCGGCAAGAGCGGTCAATTGATATGGTCTGGTTGGGCAATCTCATGCAGTGGAGCCGGTTGGTACCGGAGCTGGTCGTCAATGATTACGACGCGGCCAAAGGTTTTTATCAAGACGTGCTCGGCTTTCAGTTGTGCTTCGAGCGGCCGGAAAATCGCTTCGGATATCTTGACTTGGCCGGTGCCCAAATCATGCTGCTGGAACGCCCATCGGACACGGCGCCTTTGCCGTCGGTAACAACCAGCCGTTTGCATTTCCAGATTGAGGTCGACGCGTTGGAGCCGTTGCTGCAACGACTTCGGGATACCAATCATGTGCTTGAACAAGCGCCATACATTGCACGATACCGTGGTGAAGGCTGTGTTTTTGTTCAGCGCGAGTTTTTTGTGAGAGATCTGGACGGCTATCTGCTCCGTTTTTTTGAGCATCTGGCGGAAGAGCCTGCGCCGGTCTCGTCGGGTTGCATGCAAACAGGTTAGGCCGTGAACTTCATTGACTCCCATTGCCATCTTGACCGGCTGGAATTGCCGGACGGCGTCACGCTTGATCAGGTGCTGACCGAAGCGCGTGGTCGCGGCATCAAACATTTTCTGAACATCGGTGTTGAGCAGGACAGTTTTCCGCAGGTGCTGGCGATTGCCGAGCAATATCCCGATGTCAGTTGCAGCGTCGGCACCCATCCGCTCTATGAAGGCATTCATGCCGCCGATTTCGCCTGGGTCCGCGCGGCGGCGACGCATCCGAAAGTGGTCGCGATCGGCGAAACCGGGCTCGACTACTACTACACGCCGGATACCGCCGAAGCACAGCAACGCAGTTTCCGCGCGCATATCCGGCTGGCGCGTGAACTGGGCTTGCCTCTGATCGTGCATACCCGGCAGGCACAGGCCGATACCTTGGCGTTGCTGAAAGAAGAGGGTGCCAGCGAGTACGGTGGTGTGCTGCATTGTTTCACCGAAGACTGGGCCATGGCGTCAGCGGCGCTCGATCTCGGTTTCTACATTTCGCTGTCCGGCATCGTGACCTTCCGCAATGCCGACAGCCTGCGCGAAGTGGCCCGCAAGGTGCCGGCGGATCGGCTGTTGATTGAAACCGATGCGCCGTGGCTGGCGCCGGTGCCATACCGCGGCAAGAGCAACCTGCCAAGCTATGTCGTGGAAGTGGCGCAGTGCATTGCCCGCGAACGGCAAGTCGAGCTTGCCACGCTGGCCGAACAGACCACCGCCAATTTCCAGCGCTTGTTCCAGCGGGCTGTGGTAACGCTCTGAGCGCGAACGCATTTCAATAGCGAGCTTGCCGCGAGACGTTTTCGCGACAGACATTTTCGCAAGAGCTGTTTTCGTAAGAGCTGTTTTCAAGAAACAAAAAAGCCGGGCATCGCCCGGCTTCTTATTTACCCGCCATCAGCGGACGGCGTAGCGTGCAGAGGCCTCGCCAATGGCGGCCAACTGAATCTGCTGTGGCTGCGCCGACACTTCGCGACCGTTGATCAGCAACTTGGTTTCAATGGTGTACTGACCTTCCGGCGCGCCATCCGGCAGCCGCAGCGTGAAGGTGTTCAGGAACTCGCCGCTGCCTTCGGCGGCATTGGCTTTTTTCTCGCCGCGCTTGAATTCCTCGCCGCTCGGCGCGTAGGCGATCAGCACTTCCTTGACTTCGTGCACCGGCTCGCTGGTGCCTTCGACCACGCGGATGATGGACTGCACTTTGAGGGCGTCGCCGCGTTTGAGCACCGGGTTCGGATTCAGCGTGGTCTGGTAGGCGACCACTTCCGCCTTGGCCGGCAATTTGCCGCGGCTGGTGCGGTAATCGGATTCAACCTCCGCCTTGCTCTTGGTCTGGCGACTGGCGATTTCGACCACGGCGCAGGCCGCCAGGCCGGCCAGTGCGCCCTTGCCGGCGCCCTTCTTGCCGTCGAGCGCGGCGCCGAGGGCCGCGCCGCCGAGCGCAAAGGCGCCGCAGCGCAGCGCAGTACCGCGATCGACCGAGGCGCAGGCGGTCAGCAGCAGGGTGGCGGCGCCGAGGCCGAGAGCGAGTTTGGCGATACGCATGGCAGATGAGCTCCTTGAGCCGGGCGCCGTAGAACCTCCGGGCCCGTTCCGTTTTCTGTCGGTCAGTCTACCCGTCAGGGCAGGGCATGCAAGCGACGGTGAGTCCGGGTTTGCCGTGCTGAAGAGCGGCTGAATGGCGGCATTTGCTGAAGCCTTGCGCTCGCTCGGTGCTGCGGGCTGTCGGCGGCGGTTTCCGTTTGATGCCGATCAAGCGCTCGCAACGGGCTAGTCTGGCCAGATGGAGCGGGGCGGGGCAGTCACGTAGAATGGTCCGGATTTGGCTCCGGCACCGATGTGGTGCGCGCACAGGAATGGATACAAGCGAATGACGGCGAAAACCGATGCAAAAGCCAGCGGCGTGCTGGCCAACTGGGATGACATTCTGCTGCTCGACGAGCAGCTGACCGAAGACGAGCGCCTGATCCGTGACAGCGCCCGCGCCTATTGCCAGGAAAAGCTGATGCCGCGGGTCATGGAAGCCAACCGCCATGAGCATTTCCACCGCGAAATCATGAATGAAATGGGCGAGCTCGGCCTGCTCGGCGTGACCATCGAGGGTTATGGCTGCGCCGGTGCCAGCTATGTCGCCTATGGTCTCGTGGCCCGCGAAGTCGAGCGCGTCGATTCCGGTTACCGCTCGGCCTGCTCGGTGCAGTCGAGCCTCGTCATGTACCCGATTTACAAGTACGGCTCGGAAGCCCAGCGGCAGAAATACCTGCCGAAACTGGCCTCCGGCGAATACGTTGGCTGCTTCGGCCTGACCGAGCCGGACGCCGGTTCCGATCCGGCCGGCATGAAAACCCGTGCCAAGAAAGTCGATGGCGGCTACTTGCTGCACGGCTCGAAGATGTGGATCACCAACTCGCCGATCGCCGATGTGTTCGTGGTCTGGGCCAAGAATGACGAAGGCAAGATCCGCGGTTTCGTGCTGGAAAAAGGCATGAAGGGGCTGTCGGCGCCGAAAATCGAAGGCAAGTTCAGCTTGCGCGCGTCGACCACCGGCGAAATCGTCATGGACAACGTGTTCGTGCCGGAAGAAAACATGTTCCCGGAAATCGAAGGCCTGAAGGGGCCGTTCGGCTGCCTGAACATGGCCCGCTATGGCATCAGCTGGGGCGCGATGGGCGCCGCCGAATTCTGCTGGCATGCCGCCCGCCAGTACACGCTGGACCGCAAGCAGTTCGGTCGGCCGCTGGCCGCGACCCAGCTCATCCAGAAAAAGCTGGCCGACATGCAGACCGAAATCACACTGAGTCTGCAGGCCAGCCTGCGTGTCGGCCGGCTCATCGACGAGCACCGGTTCAAGCCGGAGATGATCAGCCTGATCAAGCGCAATGCCTGCGGCAAGGCGCTCGATATCGCCCGGATGGCGCGTGACATGCACGGCGGCAACGGCATCAGCGACGAGTACCACGTCATTCGCCACGTCATGAACCTGGAAGCGGTCAACACGTACGAAGGTACGCATGATGTCCATGCCCTGATTCTGGGTCGGGCCCAGACCGGCATCCAGGCTTTCAGCTGATTGAAAATTGGCCAATGCGTCCCATCTAAGACGCGGTGGCGGAGCAAAACAGGCACCGTTTGGTGCCTTTTTTGTTCAATGACTGTGCCGCTGTTGGCAATTGCAGGTAAACCGGAAACTTGTCGCAATAAATCCCGACAAATCTGCCATGGCAGGGCCAGAAACTTTGTGCCATGCTCGATAAATCCGGACCATAGGGCCAGTGATGGCCGCCAGCAATCAGGTAATGAAATGAAGCGTAATCAGCGTTGGTTGGGTGCCATGCGCGCCGGCGTAGCGGCCGCGGTGTTGGCGGTGGTGGCGATTTCGTCCGGCCCGTTGCCGGCTGCCCCCTCGGCCGAAGCCTTGAAGCCGGAACCGCAGCATGCGCTGGCTGCCAAGATCATTCGTAGCTACCTCGGCGATGTCCATTACGCCCGGCCGCGGGTCAACGACGACCTGTCGCAGCGGATGTTCGATCAGTACCTGAGCATGCTGGACGGCAACCGCAGCTATTTCCTGCAAGCCGATATCGATCAGTTTGCGCAATACCGCACCCAGCTGGACGAAGCCATGGCGCGTGGCGACATGCGTTTTGCCTACGACCTGTTTGCGCTGTTCCAGAAGCGCTGGGAGAACCGCTACGACTACGCCATCAGCCTGTTGCAGAAGCCGATGAAATTCGATGGCAAGGACAGCTTCCAGTTCGATCGCGAAAAAGCGCCGTGGCCGAAGAACATGGCGGAGCTCAATGAGCTGTGGCGGCAGCGGGTCAAGAACGACGCGCTGAACCTGAAGCTCGCCGACAAGAACTGGGACGAGATCAAGGAGCTGCTGACCAAGCGCTACGAAGCGGCCAAGCGGCGGATGGCGCAGACCAATTCCGAAGACGTGTTCAGCTATTTCATGAATGCGTTTACAGCGGCGGTCGATCCGCACTCGAATTATTTCTCGCCGCCGCAGGCCGAGAATTTCGATATCGAAATGCGCTTGTCGCTGGAAGGCATCGGCGCCGTACTGCAGACCGATGACGTGTACACCAAGGTCGTCCGGCTGGTCGAAATGGGCCCGGCCGACAAGAGCAAGCAGGTCTACCCGGAAGACAAGATCATCGCGGTCGGCCAGGACAATGGTCCGATGGTCGATGTGGTCGGCTGGCGTCTTGATGACGTGGTCGATTTGATCCGCGGCAAAGCCGGTTCGGTGGTGCGGCTGGAGGTGATGCCGCATGCGGCCGGTGCCGATGCCAAGACCAAGATTGTCAGCATCGTCCGGGAGAAAGTGAAGCTGGAAGAGCAGGCCGCCAAATCCGAAGTGATCAAGGTCGACAAGTCGGGCCGGCAACACAGCATCGGCGTGATCACGGTGCCGAAGTTCTACGTCGATTTTCAGGCCCGGGCGATGGGCGATGAAAACTACAAGAGCGTGGCCCGCGATGTTCGTGACTTGCTGCAAAAGCTGAAAGCCGAGAAAGTCGATGGCGTGGTGCTGGACCTGCGCAATAACGGCGGTGGTGGCCTGGACGAGGCCGCGCAAATGACCGGTCTGTTCATCGATGAAGGGCCGGTCGTGCAGGAGCGCAATCAGATTGGTCAGGTGTCGGTGTTGCCGGATGAAGAACCGGGTGTGACCTGGGACGGTCCGCTGGTCGTGCTGATCAACGGCCAGAGCGCCTCGGCGTCCGAGATCGTGGCGGCGGCCTTGCAGGATTACGGTCGCGCGCTGGTGATTGGCGAGACCTCGTTCGGGAAAGGCACGGTGCAGACGGTGGTTGATCTGAACCGTTTCCGCGATGGCCCGACGCCATTTGGTCAGCTCAAGCTGACCGTGCACAAGTTTTACCGCGTCAACGGCACCAGCACCCAGCATCGTGGTGTGATTCCGGATATCCCGTTGCCGCCGATGTTCGACACGGCCGAGTTCGGTGAAAGCGCGCTGCCGAACGCCATGCCGTGGGATTACATCCAGGCGACCAATTACGCGCCGGTCGGTGATGTCAAACAGTTTGTTCCGCAGCTGCGCGCCATGCAGGAAAAGCGCGTGGTGAAAGATCCGGAGTATCAATATCTGCTGGAAGACATTGCCGAATACAACCAGCGCAAGAAAGAAAAAACGGTCACCTTGAACGAGGCCGAGCGCAAAGCCGAGCGCGAACAGTTCGACCGCAAGGAACTGGCGCGCGAGAACGCCCGTCGCAAGCTCAAGGGGCTGGCGCCGCTGAGCAAGCTGCCGGAAACGCCGGAAGCAGACAGCACCGCCACTGATCGCGATGTTCGGCTGACGGAAGCGGTCAACATCCTGTCGGACATGATCTGGCTGCAGTCGGGACAACGGGTGGTCGATGCTGGCGATGGCAAGCGTGCTGCCCGCACCAATTGATGGCGTAGGAGCGAGCGAATGATTCCATTGGTTGAGCCGACCGCTGCCTTGATGGATGCCGTACGTGCCGCGCGTGACAGCGCGGCACAACTTTTTTCGGCGCATGCCGATCAGATCCAGACCCTTGAGCTGGAAGCTGACGATGACGTGCTGGGCTGGCTCAAGTCACCGGCACTGTGCCGGGTCAGTGCCGGCAGCATCGCGGTGCATGCCGAAGGCAAGTTGCTGTTTTATTGGGATGAAGGCGATGCATTCGATGCCGCCGACTTTCTCGGCGTGACGCCCGCCCTGCAATTGAAACTTGAAGACAGCGCCGTGTTGGAGTTGTTGCCGCTGGCGAACGTGCGCGGCAACCTCGAACCGCTATGGCGGCAGCAGCGACAGCTGTTCATGCTGATGATCGGTCGGCTGGTCACTGCCGATGAAAAGCCGCAGCCCGGCTTCCGCCGTTATGCCGATGGCGAGGCGATCATTACCCAGGGGGATGAGGCCGAGTACGTCTATACCATTCTCGAAGGCGCGGCCGATGTGTCGGTGGACGGCGTCAAAGTCGGTGAGATCAAGGAAGAAGAGATTTTCGGCGCCATGGCAGTACTGACGGGCCAGCGGCGCGCGGCGACGGTCACGGCGCAGGGCAGTTGCAGCGTGATGATGGTCGCACGGGAGGATTTTGCTTCCCTGGTCAACTCCCATCCGAATCTCTTCATCAATCTGTTGCGTGACATGACCCGGACCATTGTTTCGCTGAATGAGCGCGTGGTCAGTCTCGAAGGGCGTTGAGCCCGCCGTCGTATTTTGCAGAAAATAAAGCCGCATGCCGCGGCTTTATTTTTGCGCGTTAAGGATGCTCTGATTAAGTCTGAAATCAAAATGAACTTGTCACCCCGGCGAAAGCCGGGGTCCACTTTTGCCGGTGAAAATGGATACCGGCTTTCGCCGGTATGACAGCCTCCTGACTTGATCAGG
>JBMOMZ010000029.1:0-2257 GCA_049324755.1 Pseudomonadota bacterium | reverse complement strand
TCATGGATGAGTTACCGGAATTCGACCGCCGCACACTGGACATGCTCCGCGAACCGCTCGAATCCGGCGCTGTAAACCTGACCCGCGCCGCAGCGCAGGTCACGTTCCCCGCGCGCTTCCAGCTGGTTGCCGCCATGAATCCCTGCCCCTGCGGCTTCCTTGGCGATCCGCAGCGTGGCTGCGGCTATACCTGCGAGCGCGCCGAACGTTACCGCACGCGCATTTCCGGGCCATTGCTCGACCGCATCGACATCCATGTTGAAGTGGCAGCCGTGCCGCCATCGACTTTCACCGCGCGTGCCCCCGGCGAAACGAGCGCGATGGTACGCCAGCGCGTGATTGCCGCGCGCACACGGCAGCTGGCACGACAAGGTTGCACCAACGCGATGCTGGACGGCAAAGCCCTCGCCGCTGCCGTCGCACTGACGGATGACGATCATGTATTCCTGATCGAGGCACTGGAGAAGCTGCGGCTTTCCGCACGCGCCACTGATCGCGTGCTGCGCGTTGCCCGCACCATCGCCGATCTGGCCGGCGAGGAGCGCGTCGAACGACCAGCTCTGCTGGAAGCGCTGGGTATGCGGGCGCTGGATCGGCGTCCGGCGTAATTTACTCGATGCCTTCGGCCTTCAAGTAGCGCGGCGCACTTTCGCGCACCCGCTGCAAGGTGAGCGCCCACAGCACATGGCGACCGATGTCGTCATCGTCATATGCACCTACGCGGACTCGCCGGGCAAACTCGCGATTGAGTTCCGCGGCGCGCGCGTGCAGCTCGCTCGCCTGCGGCGAGACATCAAGCAACACCTCCAGCAGGTCGCACTCGTCATTCAGCGGGCCTTCGCCAATCGCCTGCTGGCGCTCTGCGATTGACAGCGCATTGAGAATCATCAAGGCAGCGTATTTCTTTTCATCCGGCAAAACAGGCAGGATTTCCTCGCGAAATGTTTTCGCGGCAATAACCAGAAGCTCATGCCCCTGCGGACGATCACGCATGATTTCCACCGGCCTGCAATTCGGCGGAAAAATCGATGCCGGTGAGCCGCAGAATATGCAATTCAAGTTCCGGCACGAGATGACTGGTAAGTGCCAGTTCGATCGACGCTTCACGGCCGGCAATATGCCGCTCGCCCTGGCCGATGGCGATTATTGCCCAACGCAGCTCACCGAACACTTCCCAGTAATACAGTTCCGCCGGCATTACCGTACGGCCGCTGACGCGGTTGTAACCCGCGAGCAGGTCTGCTCGCGAGCCGATACCCCCGGCCGCCCTGGCATCGCCTTGCTGACCGAAACGCCAACAGCGTGCGCACAACCAACCGAGATCTTCCAGCGGATGCGACCAACCGGCAAATTCCCAGTCGAGCACAGCGGTGAGTCCATGCGCATCAACCAGGTAGTTGCCAGTACGAAAATCGCGATGCGCGAGTACCAATTGTTCTTTGCGCCAGCCATCACAATCCGGCACCTGCTGCTCAAGCCAGCGCAAACCCCATTCGAGCGCGGGATACGGCGTGTGATGGCTGTCCAAATAAGCGCGCGACCGTGCAATAAAATGCAGCGCCGGGTGAATTTCCGGCTGTTCGAGAAAGGCAAGTTCAATCGAGGGCTGTACACGCTGGATCTTTGCGATTTCCTCACCCAGTCTTTGCACCAGCACAGCACGCCCAGCATTCCCACCACCTAACGACAAGTCTTTCACCAGCCGATGGCCGGCAGATGTGCCATTGACGCGACGCATCACGAAAAAATTCCGCCCAAACACGGACTTGTCGCCGCACCAGAGCGGCTCCGGCACGGTAACGCTCGCAGCAAACGCCGCCTTCAACAACGCAAACTCCTGGGCCCGCGTATGCGAATGACCGACGCCACTTGCCGCATCGCAGCGGATGACCACAGCGATGACACCCGCCTGTGGCCCGCCATCGACAACCAGATCAGCCGCCCAGTTTTCCTGGATCGCGCCGCCGGCCAACTTGTGCAGGTTGTCGACCAATACCGTGGCAGCACCGGTTTGTTCAGCCAGAAACGCCGCCAGACTGCCGATATCCACGCGCTCAGACTCCCCACTTGAAGAAGTCGGCCCGCCTGGCGAGATACGCTTGTGACAGCACCATCTTGTGGACTTCGCTCGCCCCGTCAACCAAACGCGCCTGACGCGCATAGCGATAGACCCAGTCAACCAGAGTGTCTTTCGAGTAGCCGCGGGCACCCATCAATTGCAGTGCGGTGTCCGCTGCCTTGTGCAGGGTGTCGGCCA
>JBMOMZ010000028.1:0-21171 GCA_049324755.1 Pseudomonadota bacterium | reverse complement strand
TCACCAGCGGTCGAACATCCGGCAGTTGATGGAAGATGTTCGTTGTTTCATGGCAAACTGCCAACCGTTTCCCGGCAGCTCTCCCGCGCTAGCGAGACTGTAGGGGATTTCGGATCAGCTATTTAGCACGCCAGTTACTGACTGCCCAGCCGTGCCATTGCCGGCTCGGGTCGCCAGCATCGGCACCGTGCTGTCGCTGAGCTATTGGTTTTCGCGCTTTCAACCCAGCAACAAGCGATAGCTCCAGAAGCAGGCGATCAGCAGTTGCACGACAAAGGCGGTAAAGCGCAAGGTCACGGCGGCAGCACTGACGGAAACCAGGTGGATGAGCGATTGGCCCATGCGCGCGACCAGCAATACCGGCGCCAGCGGATCGGTTATTGCGCTTTGCTCGGTGAGCATCGCGACCAGCATCAGGCCGCCAAAGATCGGCAGACCTTCGAGGCAGTTGGCGTGCGCCCGCGCGAGCCGCTGCATGAACGGACTCAGATTGCTGTTGTCGGGCCGGAAGGCATTTGCCGCAACGGCCTTGGTCAGGACCAGCTTGGTGCGGATGATCTCCATCAGCAATAACAGCGCCAAGGTCCAGACGATGAAACCGGTAAGTGATAATGCGGTGATGGACATGATCGCGTCTCGCGAGTAACGGCAGCGGCTGCCATAGGCGCCACAATAGCCGAAACGCGTGACGGTGATGAAGTGGCGGGTATGCAGAAGAGCGAGGCGGGCACGATGCGACAGCGGGCAATCATCACCGGAACCGGACCACAGCCGTTCAGTCAGTGGCCGGTGGTGCAACAGCAGCAACCCACGACCGCGTACGGCCAGCCTGCCGCTGCACTGTCTCTGCTGAGCGACGAGCGGCATCAGCTTTGGCGCTTGCCGCGCCATGGCGAAAACCATCAGTTCCCGCCGCATGCCATCGATTACCGCAGCAATCTGGCGGCGCTGCAAGCGGTCGACGTGACCGAGGTTGTCGCGCTCTTCGCCGTTGGCGCCATTGATCCTGCCTTGCAGCCCGGACAGCTGTTGCTGCCCGATCAACTCATCGATTACAGCTGGGGCCGCCAGCACAGCATTTTCACCGGGCCCGAGGTCCGTCATGTCGATTTTCGTGAGCCGTTTACGCCGGGTTTGCGGCAGCAGCTGCGGCAACTGGCGCAGTCGTTGAATATCGCTATCTGTCCAACGGCTACCTATGCCGTTGCCCAAGGGCCACGCTACGAAACCCGCGCCGAGCTCGCCCGCATGGCGCGTGATGGTTGCCATATCGTCGGCATGACGGCGATGCCGGAAGCGGCACTGGCACGCGAACTGGAATTGGCGTATGCCGGCATTGCCGTGGTCATGAACACGACATCGGCGCATGGCGACCCGTATCGAACGGAAGCCTGCGAAACGGCACTTGCCCACGGTATGGTGCAGGTCGAGCGGCTCTTGCTGGCATGGCTGGAAACCGGGGTTGACGACCGCAACTGAATTGCTGCCGTGTCCTACAGCCGAGTGGCCTGCAACAACCTGCGCAACTCGGGCAGCGCGCGGCAATTCAGCACATCGGCTTTGCCAAGCCAGGCACGGCGGCCATAGCCGACGCCGCTGTCGAGCCAGGCAAAATCACTGGTGCGATGCGCGTCGGAATTGATGGCGACCAACACGCCGGCTTCTTTCGCCAGTCGACAGTAGTGATCGGAAAGATCCATGCGCTGTGGTTGGGCATTGAGCTCCAGAAAACAACCGCGCTGACGGGCTTGCTGGATCACGGCATCCAGATCGAGTTCGCAGCCGCCGCGCTCACCGAGCAGGCGACAGCTGGGATGCGCCAGCATCGTGAAATGGCGCGACTCCATGGCGCGCAAAACCCGCGTGGTCTGCTCGGTACGCGACAGCTGAAGCGCGCTGTGCACGGCGCCGATCACGACATCCAGTCGCGCCAGCGCAGAATCCGGCAGATCCAGCTTGCCGTTCGGCAGGATGTCGACTTCGATACCTGTGAGCACGGTGAATTCGGTCAGCTGTTCGTTCAGCGCATCGATCGCGTCAAGTTGGCGCATCAGGCGCGCCACGGTCAGGCCATGGGCAATGTGCAGGTGTTGGCTATGGTCGGTGATGGCGATGTAGCGCAATTGGCGCTGCTGTGCTGCGGTCACCATTTGCTCGATGGTGTGCTGGCCGTCACTGGCGCGGCTGTGGACGTGCAGGTCACCGCGCAGATCGGCGCGGTTCAGCAGCTGCGGCAAACGATGCGTCGCCGCGGCCGCCATTTCCCCCTGATCTTCCCGCAGTTCGGGCGGAATGGGATCCAGTCCCAATGCCTGATAGATGCCGGCTTCGGTGGCGCCGGCGATCGCTTTGCTGCCGTCAAAAAGACCGTATTCATTGAGTTTGTAACCACGGCTTTGCGCCAACCGCCGCAGGGCAATGCCGTGGGCCTTGCTGCCGGTCAGATATTGCAGCGCAGCACCAACGTGCGGCGCGCTCACCACCCGGACATCAACCTGCAATCCATCATGCAGTACGACGGTGGCGCGCTGGTTGCCCTCTGACAGCACCCGCGCGACATCGGCATGGCCGGCCAGCGAACGGGTTACGCTGCGACTGTCGTCGGCGACCACCAGGATATCGATGTCGCCAACGGTTTCCCGTTGCCGTCGTGCGCTGCCGGCGATCTCCAGTTGACTGACGCCGTCAAGCTGCCGCAAATCGTCCACGATCGCTTGCACGGCAGCCAGCGCCAGTGGCCGCAGGAAACGTCGGCTGCTCGCCAAATGCTCCTGCAGGCTGGTCGCGATCTGTTGTTCCAGCTTGGCGCCAATGCCGCGCAAAGTTTGCAATCGATGCTGATCGGCGGCTTGTTGCAACGCGGAGAGACTGTCGATGCCCAGTTCATGAAAGAATTGCCGGGCACGCGCCGGCCCAATCGCCGGCAGATGCATCAGCTCGGTCAGCGACGACGGCACTTCCTGTTTCAGGCGTTCAAGCAGCGGGCAGCTGCCGGTTGCGCTGATGGTGGCGATCTTGCCGGCGAGATCGTCGCCGATAGCCGGCAGCTTGGGCAAGCGGCCGGTGGTCATGAGACATTCGGACACGGCAAAGGCGCAGCCGCGCACGGTACGGGCGGCATTGCGGTAGGCCCGTATCCGGAATGGATTGGCCTGTTCTATCTCCAGCAGATCGGCGATTTCATCCAATACGCTGGCGATATGCCCGTTCGACAAGCCGGTTTCGGCCCGCAACGGCGCTTGTTTGGGGATGGTCTGAGCCATGAAGAATGGCCGCAGGCTTCAGGCGCGCAGGCGCTGTTCGAGCTTGCCCTGATCGGTGCCGAGGCGCGCGACACTGTCCAGCGCGTCAGCGAGGACATCCAGAATGTCATCCGCCGTGATGATGCCTATCAGATAGCCCTGTCGATTGACCACCGGCAGCCGGCGGACGCCATGGCGCTGCATGGTTTCGATGACGGCCATGACATCATCGGATTCGTTGACCGTCACCAACTCGCGGCACGACAGCTCGCCAGCGGAGATCGACGGCGGGTTGTCAATATCAAGCGCCATCAATTCGACCACCAGATCGCGATCGGTAACCACACCAATCGGCACCAGCCCGTGGTCGGTTCGGTTGACCAGCACCAGGCTGCCGACATGATACTTGCGCATCAAACGGGCCGCCTCTTTGGCGCTGACCTCCGGGTGTGCCACTACGACCTCACGATTGCAATACTCGCCGATGGCCATGATTGTGTCCTCCCGCCGACTGATGCAAAAGCCCGTCACGCTTGTCTAGCACGCCCGGCGGCCATGCATTTGACTTGCGTCAGTTGAGCGTTTTTTTGGCTCGCGACATTTTGCTGCCAGCAGGTGCGCCGCGGAACGAGCTGGTGGCATACCCGCCGACTCGGCGAATCTGTTTGTATGAGCAGAACAAGACTTATGTCATGAAGTTCTACCGGCATCCTGCTTTACGCGCTTACTTGCAAGATTCCGGTTTGGCACCAGTCAAATCATAGCGTTTCTTATCTGCCGGACTCCGCTTAGAACGAAGCAAAATGAGCAGGTGCGATTTTGATGCTCGTCAAGAAAAATGTGCGGTTCGCGGGTCTATATAGACGCGGGCAGGCAGGACTGAGCGGGGTAAGGTATGGCTTGGTTTGTTGCCTGACGATAGGTGGTATTGGCACTTGCGCGCGTGGCGTTCCGGCGCTGTTGGGCAAGCAGGATACGCGCAGACATGGAGGACATCACTATGTCATTTCTCAGACGTAACCCGTCGACAAGTCTGGCATCGGCTCCGATCTTCAATCATCTGAGTCAGCTCAATCAGGAGATTGGCCGTTTCTTTGAGCGCGACTGGCCGGCAACGACACCCGCCTTGCTGGAGGGTGCACCGCTATGGCAAACAGAATGGGCGCCGCCGGTCGATATCCGTCAGGAGGCGGGCCAGTTTGTGATCACGGCTGACGTACCCGGCATTGAGGCAAAAGACATCAAGGTCTCGATGGCTGACAACGCCATCACCATCGAGGGCAAGCGCGAAGTAGAGCGCAAGGAAGAAGGAAGGAACTACAGCCTGCAAGAGCGCAGCTATGGCAGCTTTTGTCGGAGTTTCACCTTGCCGCTGCGCGCCGATGCCAGCAAGATAAAAGCCAAGAGCACTAACGGCGTCTTGACGATTACCGTGCCCATCGCCGAGGAAGAGAAGGCAAAACGCATTGACGTCCGGATCGAATCCTGACGAGTGAACGGCTGTTTGCTTCGCATCTGCAGCGCCTTCCCTTGCGGAAGGCGCTTTCTTTTTGTCGTCGAAACCGCCCAGGCAGAAAAGATGCCGCGGCCCGGGCAGCGCGCGGATGCACATGGCCAGACATCCCTTGCTGCACGAAGGGCGCAGCAACGGGTTTTTCCATTACGTGTCGGTTACATCAACGTCAACTCACGCAAGGCTCAATCGCGCTGCCACTCGACGGTCAGGTAAGTCTCGGCATCACTGTAATGATAGCGACTTTGGCCATGGTGACTGGCTTCAAGCGCGTGGCCGATGCGATTGGCCAGATGTGTGCCGGTGGTCGTCACCAACAGGCCGTCTGGCTGTTCGGAAATTTTCAGCAAGCGTTCCAGAGCGTGGACCTGCTTTTCCGCCGCTTCCGTGTGCCGAATCAGCGCCAGAATGGCATCGCGATGCGCACCAACATAAGCCCCCGTCAATTGCACTTCACCTGCCGGCGCATTGTCGGCCACGCGACGGCAGGCAGGGCACGTCGTCTTCTGCTGCGGTTCGCCGGCGAGTGCCTGCCAGGACCAGCGACCTGCCTGATAGCTGGCGCCACAGCTCAGGCAGAGCGCGGTTCCCTTATGGCGCGTGCTGTCCTGATACGGATCGATACGACCCGGCCGGAATAGCTTTTCTTTCTTGAGCTGACGCTGTTTGTCCATGGCGTTACCTGTGCGGTGGGTTGCGGTAGG
Organism: Pseudomonadota bacterium; assembly: GCA_049324755.1. Classification (GTDB taxonomy): domain Bacteria; phylum Pseudomonadota; class Gammaproteobacteria; order Enterobacterales; family Permianibacteraceae; genus Permianibacter. Next base: position 15,712 of record JBMOMZ010000028.1, on the reverse strand, counting down.
AACAACGGTCGAAACATGTGCTTGCGGTATTTTGTTGCGCTGCCGACGAACGCTGGTTTGACTGTCATCAAGTCTCACGCGACTTCGATAGACGGAAAGCATTCTACTGACGAACCGAGTAAGGTCGAAATTGAACTGTTTTCGGGTGCAGCATGAAGTGGTAGTCGATTACGCACAGAGTCGCCGGGGGTCGGTATGTGTCATTGCTTGTTCCAGCGCCGCGATCGGTGGCTGCCAATGCAGCCGCTCGCCACAGCACAACTGAAAACCGGCAACGCAAAACAATTGCGCAACAGCATGTGGTAACCACTGAGCCGTTACGGCTCGCTCTCCCACGACGCCAGCTGAACCGGGATCATGATCGTACGTTCAGCTGGCGGAATACATGGTTCACATCTTGGCGAACGGTGCGCTGCCGGAAGAGGAGGGCGTGGTGACCGCATTGAACGTGCTGACGGCTTCACGCAGTTCCCGTTGCGGCGTGGCCTCGGTGCCGGCCTGGCGGGTGATCTCGTGCACGATGTCCGACATCGCCACAATCCCCTGCAGACGGCCGCTGGCATCAATGACCGGCAACCGGCGAACCTGTTTTTCTGCCATCAAGTGCAGGGCATCGTGCAGCTCGGTATCGGCCGTGCAGGTATAGAGTGGCCGCTGCTGGATCACGTCGGTCGCCTTCAGTTCCCACAGCGGCTTATGCTGACGGGCAGCCGCCAGCGTGATGTCGCGATCGGTCAGGATGCCGATCGGATGGTCGCTGCGGTCCGTGACCGGAATCGCGCCGCAATCGCTTTGCCACATCAACTTGGCGGCTTGCTCGAGATTATCACCGGTCTGGCAGCTGGTGACCGGTCTGTGCATCACGTCTTTGATTTTCATCGCAGTACTCCCTGTTTGCGGACCCGACAAGGTCGGGTCGATGGTCGTTGCAGGTTTGGCCATGGCGGCAACCTGCGCCATACGCTCCGCGCCGTACTTTCGTTGCAGCGCTTGCAGATAGTCCGGTTCGACATCGTGAGCGAATGCGAGCAGGCCTTGCAGATGCTGGCGTTCAACCATGTTGGCGTGTGGCCACTGATGAACCTTGGCGCGGATTTCGCGTTTTCGTTGCCGACCAAGGCCAACACGGTTGTGGTCGGAAACCACCAGACCTGTGATATGGCGACCGCGCTTGCGTGACAAATGCAAGGTCTTGTCAAAATTCAAGTACAGGTGTTGCGGGGTATGCGCTTTGCGCAGGAGCCGAGCAACGTCGTGTGGAATGTCGTACAAGACCTGCGGCGTATCCGTCGAGAAATACAGGTCATCGGCATAACGGGTGTAACGCAGTTTCCGAGCCGCAGCCAGGGCCGCAAGCGCTGCATCAATGCCATGCATCATGGCATTGGACAGTGCGGGCGAGGTGATGGCGCCCATGGGTAACCGACCGTGGCGACAGACAATGCGTGCAAACAAGGCAGCGTCTTCAATATTCCACCAGGCGGGCAAATGCGCGCTCTGTGCCGCCAGATAGCGCCGGATATCGGTGCTGGAGATGGAATGAAAGAACTTGCGGATATCCAGACGAAGCAGGTAATGCTGGCCGGCGTGTTGCTGGGCATGCGTCACAATGCCGCGCCCCTTGACGTACGCATAAGCCGCATCATGCACGGGCAGATGTTGGATGACCAACTGGTGCAATGCCCGCTGAACGGCTTTCAGGCAACGGGATGGCTGCTCGATCACGCGTGAGCCACCATCCCGTTTGCCGATGGCATATTGTCGGTACTGCCACGAGGCGCTACGACAAAGCGTTTCGAGGAAATCGACTTCGACTTGCAGGAATGTGGCGAGCTCAAGCAGCAACATGGCCCGTTACCTCGGTCATGGCTGCGAAGCGGTGGGATTGAAGGCGCGCCGCCATCACCTGCAGGCGCAACTGCTGCAACCGATGCAATCGCTGGGTGGCATTAGCGCCGGCAAATAGTGGCAGCTGCGGATTACGGCTCAACATCTCCGGCCGCTCGGACCGTGTTTGCAGCCACCGCGTCGCCACTGCCAGGCGCACGGCCCTTTGTACATCAAGGCGATGCAGCTCAGGCGCCACATGCTGGACCAATCGCACCAACTCACGATTGGAAACCGGTCCGAAAATTTCAGCGAGCTGAGCAACCAGATTCAGCAACGGCCGACCGGGCAGTCGGTCGACGCCAACCAACAATGCCGAGTCGTGCCGCCGACGGGATCCGTCACGCAAGCCACGCAGCACCTGTTCGACACAGGACTCGAGGCGGTCGGTGTCACAGCGAATGGGCATGAAAGCCGACTGCTGTTGCAACAGCTTGACCGCCTGACTGTCGAGCAGTGCGGACCCCGTCTCGCTGATATGCAATACGACCAGCAACCGACGGCATAACGCTGGTTGTGCGACCAACTGGCCCAGATCGGCAGCACTGGCGCAATCCTCAACCACGATCAGGACCGTGTCGACCACGTTTGGCAACCAGCTCAATAGGGCAGTCCAGCCGCTACGGCCTATCATCGCGCGCAGTTCCTGCAAGCAGGAGCCCACATTGAGCAACGCATGCGACGACAGTGCTACGGCGTTTACCGGACTTGGATGCAACAGCCGTTCTGCCGAACCGGGCCAGATGGCCAGCAGCGGTGGCAGCGCGTGATGCCGCCACGCCAGCGGTGGCCGTGCGAGTGCGGACAGAGCCTGTTCGCTTGCGGTACGGCGCGACGGCACAACAGCTGGAACAGGCATTTAGTAGGTTCCCCCTACCGGAGTGAGCCAGCGGCTCACGTCAGTGGCCGACCGGACAAGGGGTGGCCCCCACAGGGGGACGCTGCTTGTACGGGAGAAAGCCGTGCAACAAGGACGAGTTGGCTGAACACCAACCACAAGAAGGCAAGCATTGCTGCTTCTCCTTCCGCTAGGGGGAAATCGTTTGGAAGAGGTGCAGTTGTCACCGCAGTTTTGTGTCAAGCGATTGATCTTCATCAAAACCGAACACGCATAGGCCGGCGGGCGAAGAATTCGATTGAACGAAACGAGGTCGTTAGAGAGTGATGTTATAAGCACGTAAGAGGCACGTAGCCAAACACGCTTTCGGCATGCAATCCGATTTATACGCGATCAAGATCAAACAGCGCATCGTCAACTCGATGCATGGTCGCTGCATGACCAAGTGCGGCGAGTGACGGCCAATTGCTCGGCATGTTGTCGCTTTCGGTCCATGCCCGCTCCTGTACGCGCCACAGCTGATGCGACTCGACACTCTGCAGCGACGACCATGGAGACAGGACGGGTAGGGCGATTCCATCCGGGTTGCACGGCTGGGACAACCGCAGGGAAGGGGAGAACGAGGAAGCCGTACATGACCAATCTTACGGAAATTGGCGAGCACGAACTGCAGCTGACCTTGTCCGACGTGGTGTTGACGGCCGATCTTGAGCTGCCACTCAACGCCACCGGTTTGGTGATCTTTGCCCACGGCAGCGGCAGCAGCCGGAGAAGTCCGCGTAATCGAATGGTTGCGCAGTATCTGGGCGATCTCGGGTTGGCCACGCTGCTGTTCGACTTGCTGACCGAGCCTGAACAGCGGCGAGACGAGACAACGCGAGCGTTGCGCTTCGACATCGCCATGCTGAGCCGCCGCTTGATCGGCGTCATCGATGTCATGCGGGATCATCCCGCCCTGACCGCAATGGATGTAGGGCTTTTTGGCGCCAGCACCGGTGCCGCGGCGGCATTGATTGCCGCTGCCGAACGAGCAAGCATCATCAAAGCTGTGGTATCCCGCGGCGGCCGGACCGATTTGGCTGCCGCGGCGATTGAGCGCGTCGAAGCGGCGACACTGTTACTGGTGGGTGAGCACGACCAGGCTGTCATCGAATGGAACCAACAAACGGCGGCTCGCCTGCACGCGCCTCACCGATTGGAGGTGATTCCCGGTGCGAGCCACCTGTTCGAAGAGCCGGGCAAGTTGTTGTCGATGGCGGAGCGAGCCGGCGACTGGTTCCTGAAGTACTTGCGAAGACATGATTGAACAGTTGGCGAACGGACTTCGCAAAGTGGTGCTAATGGAAATGTTACTTATGCGCTATGGAGCTTATGAGCGCGCCAAGTCCAGCTGAGCAGTCAGCCGCCGCTTGTGACATCAATCTTGTCACCGCGGCATTCGCAACCGATTTTGACCGGTATCAAGCCGGCCACGCGCGCTTGTCGTTAAGAAGTTGGAATGCGCACCTGAGCGCCTTGTCCGTGTAAGAGGGGCAGCGCCTCGTTGACCGTGTCGGTCCTTCATGGAAAGGTGTTCGAGGCTTTTTCTGACATCCACGGGCAGTCCGCGTGATGTGCGGGTAGTCATTCCGGCAGGAGGACTGGCAGTGGACAAACGCTTGCGATTCAGCCTCTGGTATTTCCTGTTCGGCATCGTGTTCTATCTGCTGCTGCAGTTATGGTCGGCAGCGGTGCCTTTGGTAGAGGTGCGTTATAGCGATTTTCGGCAATCGCTGGCGACCGGAAACTACGCCGATCTGCAGCTGGAAGCCGACCGCATTCGCGGCAACATCAGCCGGCCACTTGCCGAGCGCCTGGCCCGTCTGCCACTACCGGCACGTGCCAAGCAAGAGGACTGGCTGCGGTTTGTCACGGTGCGGGTGGATGACCCCGGCTTGCTGCCGGCGCTGGATGCCGCCGGCATTGCCTACGGCGGTGTGATTGAATCGCATTTCTGGAGCAATTTGCTGTCACTGCTGCTGCCCCTGGTTTTCATGATTGCGCTCTGGGGATTTCTGTTCCGCCGCATCGGCAGCGGAGCGGGCGGCATGATGAACATCGGCAAGAGCAAAGCCAAAGTCTATGTCGATAAGGACATCAAGATCAGCTTCGTCGATGTCGCCGGCATCGATGAAGCCGTGGAGGAGCTGCGTGAGGTCGTATCGTTTCTGACGCAGCCCGAGCAATACACCCGACTCGGCGGGCGATTACCGAAAGGGGTGTTGCTGGTTGGGCCGCCGGGCACCGGCAAAACCTTGTTGGCGAGAGCCGTTGCCGGCGAAGCGAAGGTGCCGTTCTTCAGCTTGTCCGGTTCCGAGTTTGTCGAGATGTTCGTCGGTGTCGGCGCTGCCAGGGTACGTGACTTGTTTGAGCAGGCACAGCGCAGCGCACCGTGCATCATCTTCATCGATGAGCTCGATGCGCTGGGCCGTGTCCGTGGCGCCGGCTTCGTCGGTGGCAACGAGGAGCGCGAGCAAACCCTGAATCAGCTGCTGACGGAAATGGATGGTTTTGATCCCAGCCGGGGTGTGGTGCTGATGGCAGCGACCAACCGGCCGGAAATCCTTGATCCGGCACTGTTGCGCGCCGGCCGTTTTGATCGCCATGTTGTGGTGGATCGGCCCGATATCAAAGGTCGTGAGGCGATTCTGCGCATCCACAGCCGCAATGTCGTGCTGGCTGCGGAGGTCGAGCTGGCGGTTATCGCGGCACGTACGCCCGGCTTTGTCGGCGCCGATCTGGCCAATATCGTCAACGAAGCCGCACTGCTCGCGGCGCGTTCCAACAAAGCTGCAGTCACAATGGCCGAACTCGAGGAAGCCATCGACCGTGTCCTCAGTGGCTTGCAGAAGAAATCCTCGCTGATGACCACTCAGGAGAAGCATCGGGTGGCAATTCATGAAGCAGGCCATGCCATCATAGCGGCCAGTGTCAAGAACGCCGACCCGCTGCACAAAGTCTCCATCATTCCGCGTGGGATCTCGGCACTTGGCTATACGCTGCAGTTGCCTGCCGAAGACCGCCATCTTTACACCCGTGAGGAGCTGCTCGACCGCATCGCCGTCATGCTGGGTGGTCGCGCTGCCGAGCAATTGATGCTCGGCGATTTGTCGACCGGCGCTGCCGATGACTTGCAGAAAGCCACGCAGCTCGCTCGCCGGCTGGTGACGGAATTCGGCATGAGCGAGCGGTTCGGCCCGGTCAGCTTTGTCGCGGAACGGACACCGTTCCTGCCAACCATTCCGGAAACCTCACGTCAGGTTAGCGAGCACATTGCCAGGGAAATTGATCGCGAGTTGGTGACGTTGCTGCAGCAGCGCTATCAAGCGGTGCTCGATCTGCTGCGCACGCGTCAGCCGGCATTGGCGGCATTGGCGAGGACCCTGGAAGAGAAAGAATCACTTGATGGCCAGGCCGTTCACTCGCTGCTGGCGCAGTACAGCAACGGCAAAGCGGCCGCCGCTGTCCGCATCAATTTGGCGGCATGGCCCGCACCACAGTCTTGATATCAGGCAGGAGAGGTGTCATGGGAACTGAACTGCAACTGCTGACCACGATCAACGATCTGGTGAAACCTGGCAAAGGCATTCTGGCCGCTGACGAGAGCCTGCCGACCATCGGCAAGCGCTTTCAGGCACTGGGCATTCCGTCAACGGAGCAGAGCCGGCGTGAGTATCGCACCCTGCTGCTCACGACGCCCGGTGTTGGCCAGTTTCTCAGCGGCGTCATCTTGTTTGAAGAAACGCTGGACCAACGTACACGCGACGGCGTCAGCTTGCCGGAATTGGCCAGTCGGCACGGCATTGTACCGGGCATCAAGGTGGACAAGGGCACCGTTCCGCTGCCCAACACGGACGGTGATCTGATCACACAGGGCCTTGATGGCCTCGCCGATCGGCTACGTGAATATCAGGAGCGTGGCGCGCGTTTTGCCAAATGGCGTGAAGTCTACAAAATCGGCCCCGCCAACCCGACCCCGCTGGGGATCAGCGCCAATGCCGAAGTATTGGCCCGCTATGCGGCGATCTGTCAGAGCGTCGGCATGGTGCCGATCGTCGAACCCGAGGTGCTGATCGATGGCGAGCACAGCATGGTGCGCTGCGCCGAGGTGACCGAACAGGTGCTGCAGGCCGTGTTTGATGCCTTGCATCGGCACCGGGTGTTGCTCGAGGCGATGTTGCTGAAACCCAACATGATCTTGCCCGGCAAAGCCAATCCACATCATGCGCAACCGGAGCTGGTGGCAACCGAAACCATGCAGGTGCTGCGTCGGACGGTACCGGCGGCTGTGCCAAGCATCAATTTTCTGTCGGGCGGGCAAACGCCGGCACAAGCCACCGCCAATCTCCATGCCCTGAACGCCATGTATCCGAACGCACCGTGGGCGTTGTCATTCTCGTATGCGCGTGCCTTGCAGGAACCGGTGATGGCGGCGTGGCGCGGCAAGGCCGAGCAGCACGACGTTGCCCAGCGCATTTTTTATCGACGGGCGGAACTGACGGCATTGGCACGTGCGGGGCAGTACGACGCGAGCATGGAAGATGAGTAGCCGCGCTTGCCATGCATTTCTCCAAACAAGCCGGTGAGCTGATCTTGCCGCGATCGATGTGCCGGCAATAAAACAATGGCGGCGACGGAACCGGAGTTTTAGCAAAAGGAGGGTGAGCGCATTCGGAGCGGAACCACGCAAAAAGTGGTTCCCGCGGAAGAGAATCCATCCGAGAGCGCACTCACTCGAACAGGCTCATCTGCGAGGTGAACCAGTAGCAGAGAAAAACGGACAACAGAACCGATGCGTGCCGAACGTATTGAAAAACCGGCAACGGGATTCCGGCTGTCGCCGAACATGCCGGACTATCGCGCCGCCTGCCAACAGTTCGACTGGCAGCCGGTGAAGCAGGAGCTGTTCGGCAATTATCATCGCAATGGCAACGACTGTTGCAACCTGGCAAGCCTCGCGGTGGATCGGCATGTTGGCGCCGGCCGCGGTGACCGGATCGCGCTACGGTTGTTGACGGCGACAGGATGTCATGAAGTCCGTTTCATTGAGCTGCAGCGATTGGTCAATCAGTTCGCCAATGCCTTGCAGCAATTGCAGGTAGAAAGGGGCGAGCGGCTGTTTGTCTTGACCGGCCGACGGCTGGAGCTGTTCGTTGCCGTGCTTGGCGGGCTCAAGTACGGCATGGTGGTCAGCCCGCTTTATTCCGCGTTCGGGCCGGAACCCCTGCTGACCCGTCTACGGCTCGGCGAGGCCACCGTGCTGGTGACCACCGATGGCCAGTACCAGCGCAAACTGATGGACAGCCGGGCGCGCGCACCGACGCTCCGCCATGTCCTGCTGATTCGTGACCGCCCTGATGTGCCATTGCCGCGCGACTGTGAAGACTTTCACCTGCTGACTGCCGAACAGCGTACAAGCGCTGAGGCGGCTGCAACCACCGTCAACGATCCCGCACTGCTGCATTTCACCAGCGGCACCACGGGTACGCCGAAAGGCGCGCTGCATGTGCACGGTGCGGCACTTACCCATTATCTCACGGGCAAGTACGCGCTCGATCTGCATGCCGACGATGTGTTCTGGTGCACAGCCGACCCCGGCTGGGTCACCGGCACGTCCTACGGCATTCTGGCGCCGCTGCTGCATGGGGTTACCAGTGTCATCGATGCCGAAGAATTTGATGCTGAGCGCTGGTATCGCATCCTGCAAAGCGAACGTGTCAGCGTCTGGTACACCGCGCCGACGGCCATTCGTTTGTTGATGAAAGCTGGCGATAAACTGGCGCAACAGTTTCGTTTACCGTCATTGCGTTTTGTTGCCAGTGTCGGCGAGCCGTTGAATGCGGAAGCGATTTGGTGGAGTCAGAGCGTGTTGGGTTTGCCGATTCACGACAACTGGTGGCAAACCGAAACCGGCGGCATCATGATCGGCAATTTTCCGGCATTGCCGATCAAACCGGGCTCGATGGGCATGCCGCTACCCGGCGTGGAAGCGGCGGTGGTGGCAGCTGACGGGACCTCGCTCACCATCATCGACGCGCCGGATGTCACCGGCGAGTTGGCCTTGCGTCGCGGCTGGCCGGCCATGTTCCGCGCGTATCTCGGCCAGGACGAACGTTACCGGCGCAGTTTCATTGGCGACTGGTATCTCACCGGTGATCTGGTTCGGCGCGATGCCGATGGCTATTACTGGTTCATCGGTCGCAAGGATGACGTGATCAAATCAGCCGGTCACTTGATTGGCCCGTTTGAAGTGGAAAGCGTGCTGATGGAGCACCCCGCCGTTGCCGAGGCAGCCGTCATCGGCATGCCAGACGCGCTGGTCGGTGAGGTTGTGATGGCGTTTGTCTCCATCAAGAGCGGCTTCGCCAGCTCGGAAGCGCTGCAACGGGAACTGCTCGGCCACGCCCGCAAACGACTCGGTGCAGCGGTCGCGCCGAAAACCATTCGTTTTGTTTCAACACTGCCACGTACCCGTAGCGGCAAGATCATGCGGCGTTTGCTGAAAGCACGTGAACTTGGCCTCCCGGAAGGGGATCTGTCGACCTTGGAGCCGAGCCCATGAGCGCGTCACAGAGCGAACCGGACGGCAAGGGCGCCCATGCCGCACTGCTGCGTGATCCGCGCGTACTCGGCCAGGCGCTGGCGCTGAAACTGCTGCACGACATGCTGCGCATTCGCCGCCTGGAAGAAGCGGCGGCTGAATGGTACGGTGCCGGCAAGATCCGCGGTTTTCTGCATCTGTACATCGGTGAGGAAGCCGTCGCCGTCGGCGCGATGCACGCCTTGTCTGCCGATGACGCCGTCGTCGCGACGTATCGTGAACACGGTCATGCCTTACTGCACGGCATCTCGATGAACCGGATCATGGCCGAGATGTTTGGCAAGCAGGAGGGCTGCTCACGTGGCCGTGGTGGTTCGATGCACCTGTTCGATGCGGGCCGTCGATTCTATGGCGGCAACGCCATCGTCGGTGGCGGTTTGCCATTGGCGATTGGTCTGGCGTTGGCGAACAAGCTGCAGGGCATTCGACGGGTCACGGCCTGCTTCTTTGGTGAAGGCGCAATGGCCGAAGGTGCGTTCCACGAATCACTGAACCTGGCGGCGCTGTGGCAGCTGCCGGTGCTGTTTTGTTGCGAGAACAATCTGTATGCCATGGGCACGGCGCTGGCGCGGTCGCAGTCGCAACTGGATCTTTGCGCCAAGGCCGCCGTCTATGGCATGCCAGCACGCTGTCTCGATGGCATGGATGTCACCGCCGTGCATCTCGGAGTGGCCGAAGCCGCTGCGAAAGTCCGTCACGACAATGCACCATGCTTTCTCGAATGCCAGACCTACCGCTTCCGCGCCCACTCCATGTTCGATGCCGAACTGTACCGCGACAAAGCCGAAGTGGAGTGGTGGAAACAGCGCGGGCCGCTGCATAACTTCAGCGCCAGGCTCAAGGAAATCGGTTGGCTGACCGAGGCCGAATTCCAGCGCCGTGATGCCGAAGTCATGGCGGAAGTCGCGGCGGCAGTGGCATTTGCCGAAGCCGGCACATGGGAGCCGATTGCCGATCTCCATCGGCACGTTTATGCCGAGCCGGAAAGCCGTGCCAATCCAGAGGAGCGCGGCATATGAGTGCGCCAGTCAGCTATCGCGAGGCGCTGCGGCTCGCCATGCATGAAGCACTGACGCGCGATGCCCGGGTGTTTCTGATGGGCGAGGATGTCGGCAGATACGGCGGCAGCTACGCCGTTTCGCGCGGGTTCTACGACGAATTTGGCCCGGAGCGCATCCGTGATACGCCATTGTCGGAACTGGCCTTCGTCGGTGCCGGCATTGGCGCGGCAATGGCCGGCATGCGACCGATTGTCGAGATCATGACAGTCAATTTCAGTCTGCTCGCGCTCGATCCCATCTTGAACAGTGCCGCGACCTTACGGCACATGTCCGGAGGCCAGTTGTCGGTACCGCTACTGATCCGGATGACAACCGGCGCCGGTCGGCAATTGGCCGCGCAGCATTCGCATAGCCTCGAAGGCTGGTACGCCCATATCCCCGGCATCAAGATTCTGGCACCGGCAACCGTGGAAGATGCACGTGGCATGTTATGGCCGGCGCTGATGGATCCGGATCCGGTGCTGTGGTTCGAGCATGCCCAGCTTTACAACAGCGAGGCCGATCTGCCGGCCATTTGCGACAGCGATATCACACACGCCCGTGTTCGCCGCCACGGCACCGATCTGACCCTGATCAGTTATGGCGGATGCCTGCCGAAAGCACTCGCTGCTGCCGATCAGCTGGCCGATACTGGCATCGCAGCAGAGGTCATCGATCTGCGTGTGTTGCGGCCGCTGGACGACGCCACACTGCTCGAATCCGTGCGCCGTACCCATCGGGTATTGGTGGTTGATGAAGGCTGGCGCAGTGGCAGCCTGTCTGCCGAGATCATCACCCGTCTTGTCGAGCAGGCGTTCTACGAGCTGGATGCGGTGCCGGCACGTGTTTGCAGTGAAGAAGTGCCGATGCCGTATGCCAAACACCTGGAAGACGCCGCGTTACCGCAGGTCGACAAGATCGTCACGGCCGCGCGTCGGCTCTGTGGCCACTGACGGGTCGCACACAGGAGGAGGCTGTCATGAACAGCAAACAACAGCGCGCTATTGAGGAGTTGATGGCAAATCATGGCATCTGTACCCTGGCCACCATCCGACCCGATGGTTACCCGCAAGCGACGATCGTCGCGTTTGCCAATGACGCATTGACCCTTTACATCGGCTGCGGCAAGCGCGCCCAGAAGCTGGACAATATCCATGAGTGCGCCAGGGTTTCAGTGAGCATTGGCCATGACTACCAGGACTGGAACCAGATCCGGGGCCTGTCACTCGGCGGCGTTGCCGAAGAGGTGCGCGATCAGCAAGAGCTGACCCATGCCTTCAATCTGTTGCTGCACAAGTTTCCGCAAGTGAGCAGCTTTGGCAGCCCCAGCGATGTCATGGCCGACATGGCGATCATACGGGTCTCACCGGAAGTCATTTCCCTGCTGGATTATCGCAAGGGCTTCGGACACAGCGAGCTGTTTCAGGTCACGGATAAGCAGGCGGGGCATCGCCATGTATGAGTTTCGTTTACCGGCGCTGGGATCAGACATGGAGGACGGCACTTTGCTGCGCTGGAATATTGCCGTCGGGCAATCCGTGCATCGCGGAGATGTGGTCGCTGTTGTAGACACCGCCAAAGCCGCAATCGATATCGAATGCTGGCACGATGGCATCGTTGACGTGCTGTTAGTCGAGCCCGGCACAAAAGTGAAAGTCGGAACCGTACTGGCGCGATTGCGCCGCCATGAAGAATCCGAGTCTACACACGCGGAAATATTCCCGGAAAAATCTGTGGCCGGAGCAGCGCAAAGGATCTCACCGGTTGCACGCCGCAAAGCCGAGCAACAAGGAGTGGACTGGCGAACGTTAGCGGGCAGTGGCCCAGATGGTGCAGTCACGCTGGCCGACGTCGAGCGCGCTGCCGGCCCGGAGGCAGCGGTCAGTACGAGCAGCCAACGCCGGGAAGCGATGCGCGGGACCATCGCGGCCGCAATGAGCCGGTCCAAACGCGAAATCCCGCATTACTATCTCAGTGATACCGTTTCATTCGATACCGCCCGCCACTGGCTGAACCAATACAACGCCGAGCAACCGGTTACGGAACGGGTACTGCCAGTGGCCCTGTTGATCAAGGCGGTGGCACTGGCTTGTCTACAATATCCGGAATTCAACGGTCACTACCGCGATGGCTACTTTGCCGCAGCAGATGCCGTGCATGTGGGCATCGCCATTGCATTGCGTGACGGCGGGCTGATAGCACCTGCATTGCTGGATGTGGCGAACCTGCGTTTACCAATGCTAATGCAGGCATTGACCGATCTGGTCCAGCGAAGCCGGGCCGGCTCACTGCGCAGTACTGAACTCAGTGCTGCCAGCATTACGGTCACCAATCTTGGTGAACAGGGCGTTGAATCGGTGTTGGGGGTGATCTATCCGCCGCAAGTGGCCATGGTTGGTTTGGGCGTCATTGCCATGCGACCCTGGTTAATCGATGGCCAGCCAAAAGCGGCTGAGCTTATCCAGATCAGCCTGGCGGCCGATCACCGTGTCAGTGACGGTCATCGCGGCGCGTTGTTTCTGCGAAAAATAGCCGACTCACTACAGTATCCGGAGCGATTGTGATGCAACAGCCGCCCTCAGTCGATACGGCCATAACCGCGACCAATATCATTGCGCTATTGCAACGCATTGCTCCGGAGCTGCAGCCGGATCAGCTTGACCCGGAACACGCGCTGAGACAGCAGGTTGATTTGGACTCCATGGACTGGCTGAACTTCATTATCAGCCTGCATCGGACCTTCGCCATAGCAATTCCGGAACGAGATTACCGGGAGCTGACATCGATTCAGGCGATTATTGATTACATTGAAAGAAGACGCGCTGAGGGTGCATGAGCATGATGAGTGAACTCATGGAAGCCAGAGCATGTTGAATTCATACACCCGAAATCTGTGCGGATGGCTTGCTGGCCTGTTGGCAGCACTAAACGGTGCCATCGCCAGCGACGTATTGCCGCCAGCAGATGCCGCGACAAGTCGTTGCCTGGTTTGCCATGAAACGCAGCATCCCGCTGCGGTGAACGGATTGCGGCAAAGCCGCCATGCCGGGCTTGTCACCGCACCAGCGCCGTTTGCGGCAAGTGGTTGCACCGGTTGCCATGGCGACAGCGAAGCGCATATGCGGCCGCCAGCAACAGGGCAGTTGCGCGCAGCGGCAGATGAAACCTTCCGGTCGAACTCGCTTGCGGAGATCTCCCGTCGCAACGACAGGTGTCTGGCCTGTCATCAAAGTGAATCGGCACGACATTGGTCAGGAAGCCGGCATGATCTCGGCAATGTCGCCTGTAATGATTGCCACCGTATTCATGCTGCGACTGACCCCGTGATGGCACGAGAATCAGAGAATGCCGTGTGTTTTTCCTGTCATCAACAGCAGCGCACGGACTCCTTGAAACCCTACACCCATCCGCTGCAACAAGGCGAGATGACCTGTTCTGCTTGTCACAACCCACACGGCAGCTTCAATACCGCATCGCTGCATGGCAGCCAACCGACCGAAACCTGTTATCGCTGTCATGCGGAAAAGCGCGGGCCGTTTTTATGGGAGCATCCACCGGTACGAGAAGACTGCGCGGTCTGCCACCAGGCGCATGGCTCCGTGCATGTTGGCATGTTGAAACAGCGAGGGCCGTGGTTATGCCAGCAGTGTCATCTCAGCCAATATCACCCTAGCACGGCCTACAGCGGCACTGGCTTGCCGCCAACTCCGAGCAGCTCGGTGGTTGGCAAGAACTGTCTGAACTGCCATGCCCAGATCCATGGTTCGAACCATCCTTCGGGGATCCGGCAAATTCGTTGAAGGCGAAGGAGGCTGGCGTCATGTTGACATTGCGGGTAGTTGCTTTGTTGGCAGCGTATGGCAGCTGTCTGCCAGTCATCAGTGCAGCGGAACCGGATGCGCAGGAATCGGCAACGGATGAGACGCCACGCGGCGATCTGGCAGTTGGCTTCGGCTATTTCAGTGATGACATGCTTGGCTATGGTCGCTATGCCGGACCAGAGTCAGCCGGTTTTTTCCCTGTGCTGGATCTCGAACTGCACCAGTCGATGCATCGCGACGATGCGATACCGGCGTATTGGTATCTGTACGCGAGGGATCTCGGCTTGCACTCCCGCGAGGCCGGCGCGGAATGGGCCGTGCAAGGCAGCTCACGACTGACGCTGGATTATGATGAGACCATACGCTCCACCGGCATTGGCGCACAAAGTCCGTTCACCGGGAACAGCTACTTTCGCTTACCCGAATCCTGGCAAGCGGGTGCGAACACGGCAGCGATGACTGCCTTGTCGGACAGTCTTCACGATGTTCGCCTGGAAACGACACGACGAAAACTGGCGCTGGGTTTTTCCTGGCGCGCCAGCGAGCAGTGGCGATTCTCGGGTGAATACCTCCGCGAGCAGAAACGGGGGCAGCGCAGTTTTGCCGGGGTAGTCGGCAGCACTGGAGGCAATTCGCGAGCGGTAATGCTGCCGGAGCCCATTGACTATCTGACCGACAATATCCGTCTTTCCGCCGCTCACGATGGCGTTGGTGTCCGCGGAAGTAAGTTTGTACCATCTGATTGCCATCTAAGTGCCTGATTTATAATGCCGAAATTTCATGCCTGATACTTATTTACTTCGCGAGAAAACGAAGTAAATTTGCCCCATTACGAATCTCGCGAAGTAAATTTGTACCACCGAGAAGAGACGATCTCGAGCCGTTTCGCCCCGTCCCGGCGGTTTCCCTTTGGACGGGAGCCTGCCAGTGCCAAAACCCAAAACCGGCCTTCCCCAAGAAAGTGACGGCACCTTTTCCGTGCCTTTGGCGCGCCCGCTGCCGCAAAAACAGCATGTCTTCTACGTTTGGAGCCCTAAGCTCAAGCGTCAGTTGCGGTTGTTCACCCGCCTGGAGCTGGAAGCGTGGGTCATGCTCGAAGCCGACCCTATTGTCAAAACCTTCTGTGAATATCCCTGCAGTTTCTTCCTGAACGGTCGCACCCATTACGTTTCTTTCTGGGTGCCCTTGGCTGAAACTTCCAAATTCTGGTTTGTCGTGCCGTCTCACGAAAGCGCTGGACTCAGGGCCAGCCTTCAAAATGCGGCTGATCTGAACTCGTGGGTATCACGAAGAAATATCGGAATCAGAGTCCTGGATGAGACCGACACCCGTGAGCACCCAGTTGGGCTGGATAACTGGATACTGATCTTGCCCCGATTTCCCGGACAGCTGACTAAGCGACTCGTTTGGCTTCAAACTCAACCGGGCTCAGGTAGCCAAGTTTTGAGTGACGCCGTTTGCGATTGTAATACACGTCAATGTATTC
>JBMOMZ010000027.1:0-2459 GCA_049324755.1 Pseudomonadota bacterium | reverse complement strand
GCTTCAGTGCCGTTACGGGAACCTACAACTGGATCATCAGCAACCCGCCGTTTCACGACGGCATCGCCACCGATTACCGCTTCACCGAAAAATTCATCGCCGATGCAAAGCGGTTTCTGAAATCCGGCGGCAGGCTGCGCATTGTCGCCAATGCACATCTGAGCTACGCGCAGAACATCGAACAGGTTTTCGGCAACTGCCGTACCGTCGCAGAAACGACGCGCTTCCGCGTCTACGAGGCCATCCGCAAATAAACGCACGGCAAACCGACCTGCGGTAGCTCTGGCGCAGCGTTTGCGGATGACGTTTGTTGACAGCGCCTGCCAGCGGCCAGATAGTCGGCTTTCCCGGCACGACCGACTGCGAGCCACGCCATGAGCACTGCCGATACCGCCAGCCAGCCCGATCACGCACCCGACGTCGTGCTGCGCCACGCCACCTTGTACGACGGCACCGGTGCCGCACCGCGCCGCGCCGACATTGCCATTCGCGGCGATCGCATCGTTGCGGTGGCCCCGGTGGTTGCGGCCACAGGGCGCGAGGAGATCGACTTGCGCGGCCTGTGGGTCACGCCGGGCTTTATCGACATCCACACGCACTACGATGCCGAAATCGAAGCATTTCCGCATTTGCCGGAATCAACGCGGCACGGCGTTACCAGTGTCATCATCGGCAACTGCTCAATGTCGCTGGCACTGGGCAACGAAGACGACGTGATCGACATGTTCACCCGCGTCGAGAGCCTGTCGAAAAATCTGCTGCGGAAATGGTTGCAGGGCCGCATCACCTGGCGCGGCCCGCGCGAGTACGCGCAACATCTGGCGCAACTACCGCTCGGCCCGAACGTTGCCGGTTTTCTTGGCCACTCGAATCTGCGACTGGCCGTGTTGGGCAAGGAGCGCAGCCTCGGCCCCACGGCAGTCACTGCCGATGAATTGGCGGCCATGGACAAACTTCTTGCCGAAGCGCTGGACGCCGGTTTTCTTGGACTCTCGATCGACATGCTGCCCTGGCACCGCATGGCCGGTGCGAAATATAACGGCGTTTCCATCCCCTCGCAGTACGCCACCCAGCGCGAATACCGTCACCTGGCCGATCAATTGCGCAAACGCGGCCGGGTAATGCAAGCCACGCCGAATGCCAATCGCAAGGAAACCGTGTTGTATCTTGCGCTGATGAGCAGCGGACTGTTTCGTCGCCCGCTGAAGGTCACCTCGCTTGCCGCACTCGATTTTCGCAGCAATCGCGCCTTCACCAAACTTACCGGCATTTTGTCCGGCCTGGCGAATCGCGTGCTCGGCGGCGACTTCCGCTTTCAATCGCTGGCATCACCGTTTCAGATGTGGGCCGATGGCTTTTCCACGCCAATCTTCGAAGAATTCGGCAGCGGCACCGCGCTGATGAACTGCGACACGCGCGAGCAGCAATTGGCCTTGTTGCGCGACAAAAACTACCGCGCCCGTTTTCGTTCCGAGTGGAGCAGCCGCCGCAACAGAAGTTTCCACCGTGATTTTTCCCGGATGCAGGTGGTGGCCTCGCCGGACGGCAGCATGGCCGGGCAGAGTTTTGCCACGCTTGCCGCCGCGCAAGGCATTGATGGCATCGATTATTTTCTCAACGCTCTGGAAAAATTCGGCGAAGCCGTGCGCTGGCACACGGTCATTGCCAACGACCGGCCGGAAAAAATGCGCGAACTGCTCACCCAACCGTACAATCTGCCGGGATTTTCCGATGCCGGCGCACACAACCGCAATCTGGCTTTCCAGCATGCCCACCTGTGCTGCCTGCGCGATGCCCTGATCTTCGATGACGGCCTCAGTGTCGAACGTGCGGTACACCGGCTCACCGGCGAAACCGCCGCCTGGTTCGGATTGGATCGCGGCACTATCGCAGCCGGCCGCATTGCCGACCTGTGCGTGATCAACCCGGAAAAACTGCAAACTGATCTCAGTGAGCCACAGGAAGTGATCGATGATCGTTTCGATGGCGAGATGCGTATGGTCACCGATTCCGGTGGCGCCGTGCCGCACGTCATGGTGGCAGGAAAATTCCTCAAGCGCGACGGCGCTCTCGCCGCCGATGCCGGGAAAAACCGCTACGGCAGTTTTTTATCCAGCACCCACGATGCGCGTGATTATTCTTCGAGAAACATCTGCCGGTACGACACGTAGCCGGCGCCGATCATCAGCGGCACGATAACCAGCATGCCGATAAATAGCGTAAAAACGCTGGCGAAACACAGGCCGACAATGATCAGGCCGTAGACTGTCATCGGCAACCAGTTGCGCAACAAGGCGCGCAGACTTAGCGCGCAGGCATCAAGCACCGGAATATCGTGCATCACTACCAGCACCGGCGCATAGGCAATGTAGCCGAAGATCAGGAAAATGCCGCTCACCACGACCAGCAGCAGCACAAAGAAGATGCCCAGATTGGCGGAAATGTGCGCGCCGGCTTGC
>JBMOMZ010000026.1:0-23553 GCA_049324755.1 Pseudomonadota bacterium | reverse complement strand
ACAACTTGCGGATATCATCAAGCATCTCAGGCAGGTCCTTGAGCGGATTTGGTTGGCGCCTGTTCGATCAAGCGACCTTGCCTGAGTTCAATTCAAAGTGATCGGGATTTCGGAACGGCTATTTAGCGCAACAAGATGCTGAAGGCAATGTCATCGCGCCGAAACCGCAGGGCAGGTTCTCGCCTCATGCCCGTGCCACGACCGCCAACGTCAACCGCGACACGCAACTGAGCTTGCCGCCAGCATCTTCAATTTTGATCTCCCAAACCTGGGTGCTACGGCCCAGGTGTACCGGCATCGTGGTGCCAATGACATGGCCGTCACGCACCGCCCGCA
This sequence comes from Pseudomonadota bacterium, assembly GCA_049324755.1. Lineage (GTDB taxonomy): Bacteria > Pseudomonadota > Gammaproteobacteria > Enterobacterales > Permianibacteraceae > Permianibacter. The sequence goes on along the minus strand of JBMOMZ010000026.1, from coordinate 23,217 downwards.
AGTGATTCGCGTTGATCTCGACCCCCACCACCATCTTGTCGTCCGGGACAACCAGATTGCCGGCAACGCTACCGAGCGTTTCCGCCAGCACCACATTGGCGCCGCCGTGCAGCAAACCAAACGGTTGCCGCGTACGGTGATCGACCGGCATGCGGGCGCTGATGCTGTTGTCGGTCAGCGCGACAAATTCGATGCCGAGATGCTCCGCCATCGAGTTGGCATTGCGCGCCGTTATGCTGGCCAGCGTCGGCTGACCGGACCAGATTTTCATGAGCGAGCTCCTGCGTTCCTGGGATAACAAGTCAACATGCAAATCGGTCAAGATTAACCTGCACCGACAAAATCCAGTTGTCGCCAGGCTTCGAATGCGACCACGGCAACCGCATTGGACAGGTTCAAGCTGCGCTGGCCGGGCCGCATGGGCAGGCGGATCGTTTGCTCGGGCGGCAGGCTGGCAAGCAACGCGTCTGGCACATGCCGCGTTTCCGGCCCAAAGACCAGGGCATCGTTCGCTTGAAAACGGACGTCGACATGGCGGACCTTACCGCTCGTCTCGCAGGCGAACACGCGTCCGGGCTGGGTACTGACAAGGAAATGCGACCAATCGGCGTGCACGTTCACTGTTGCCCATTCGTGATAATCCAGCCCGGCCCGGCGCAGTTTCTTGTCTTCCATCTCAAAACCCAGCGGCTCGATCAGATGCAACTGAAAGCCGGTGTTGGCGCACAGGCGGATCACATTGCCGGTATTGGGCGGAATTTCCGGATTGAACAGGACGATGTGCAACATGGGCGGCACGGTTCAGCGCAGACATTGGCGGAAGATTGTCCGCGATGACCGAAACCGCCGGCAAGGGTGGCCGTCGACAAAAGCACCTTCGCAACAAAATCAGGCCTTGCGCCGCTCCGGTTCTTCGACCGTTTTCAGATAGCGGGTCAGGGTGTTGCGCCCCCAACCGAGCAGGTGCGCGGCGTCCTGGCGGTGGCCGTTGGTGGCATCCAGCACGGTTTCGACCAGCAGTTGTTCGAGTTTTGCTGCCAAGGCTTGTACCTGTTGCGCGTCGTGCGCGCGCGCTGCCGTCAGGATCTCGTTGCGCAGGGTCAGTTGCCACGGTTCGGCCGACAGTTTCGGTGCTGCCACCGGCTCGGCATCTTGACCAACGTCGCTGGGCAGATCGCTGGGTTGAATCTGCTCGGAAGGCGCCATTACGGTCAGATAGCGACACAGGTTTTCCAGTTGCCGGACATTGCCCGGCCAGCTCAGTTGGCGCAGCGCGAGCAGGGTTTCCTTGCTCAGGTATTTGCGCGGCAGACTGGCTTCGGCCGCTGCCTGCTGCAGAAAATTCTCGGCCAGCAGATCGATATCTTCAGCGCGCGCGCGCAGCGGCGGCAGATCGATGCGCACAACATTCAGACGATGAAACAGGTCCTCGCGAAAGCGGCCGGCCTTGACCAGAGCCTGCAGGTCCTGATGGGTAGCCGCGATGACCCGCACATCCGATTGCAGCAACTCTTTGCCACCGACGCGGAAGTAGCCGCCATCGGACAGCACGCGCAGCAAACGCGTTTGCGCTGGCAGTGGCATATCGCCGATTTCGTCGAGAAACAGCGTGCCACCTTCGGCTTGTTCAAAACGGCCGGCGCTGCGGTTGACGGCACCGGTGAATGCCCCCTTTTCGTAGCCGAACAGTTCCGATTCGATCAGCTCCTGCGGAATCGCGGCCATGTTCAACGCGACAAACGGTTTGCCCGCACGCGGGCTGTGATCGTGCAGGGCTTGAGCCACACGCTCTTTGCCGGTGCCGGATTCGCCGATCAGCAGCACGGTGAATTTGGTGCGCGCCAGCCGGCCGATGGCGCGAAACACTTGCTGCATGGCCGGCGAGCGGCCAATCAGTTCGGCTTTCTCAGTCTTGGCTACAGGGCCGGATGGCAGCGACGATTGCTGCAAGGCACGCGTGACAATGGCGAGCAGCTCATCGATGTCAAACGGTTTGGCGACAAACTCGAACGCGCCGGAATCAAACGACTGTACGGCGCTGGAGAGATCGGCATGGGCGGTGATCAGCACCACCGGCACGTGACTGTTGCTCGCCTTGATCTCACGCAGGAACGCCACGCCATCGCCGCCTGGCATGCGGATATCGGACAGCACCAGCTGCACCGGCTCACGCGCCAGCACGGCGCGTGCTTCCGGCACGTCGGCGCAGACCCGGGTTTGGTAGCCCGCTGCCCGCAGCGCCCGATCCAGCACCCAGCGGATGCTGTCGTCGTCATCCAGTATCAAAACAGTTTGGCTGTCGGTCATGGCCACTCTTTCAGTTTCGGCTGCCGTGATGAACGGCAGCGCGGGATCTTCACGGTTTCACCGCATCCAGGCGCCCGGGCTCGCGCCACGGCAGCCAAACGGTAAACACGGTCTGGCCGGGAGCGCTCTGACACTCCAACAACCCATCATGCTGTTGCACCAAGGTCTGGGCGATGCTGAGCCCCAAACCGGTGCCGTGCTGCTTGCCGGTGACGAGCGGCAGGAAAACCCGGTCCCGCAACTCCGCGGGAATGCCGGGACCGTTGTCGATCACATCCAGCCGCAGGGCCAGTTTCCAGCGCACATTGCCGATCGTCACGCCGTGCTCGGCGCGGGTGCGCAAGCGGATCACGCCCTGTGTCGCAACCGCGTCCACCGCGTTTTGCACCAGATTCAGCATGATCTGGTGCAGGGCATCGGCATTGGCCTGCAGATCCGGCAAACTCGGATCGTAATCGCGCTGCAGCTGGACACCATCCGGCAAGGTCAATCGGACAATTTGCAAAACCTGTTCCAACACCGAATGAATGTTCAACGGCGTCTTGGTCAAGGTCCGCGCCGGCAACAACAGGCGATCGACCAGCGCACGCAAGCGATCGGCTTCGCGCTGAATCAGATCGGTGAACTCGGTCAGCGCTGCCGACTCTTGCCCGGACAGTTCCCGCGCAAGCAGCTGGGCGGCACCACGCAGGCCCGCCAACGGATTCTTGATTTCATGCGCGAGTGAACGCAGCAGCTCGTGCAGTTCCTGCTGCTGGCGCGCCCGCTCGGTATCGATATGGCGGCGCTGGCTGTCATCCAGCGGCCGCAACTCCAGCAACCAGCCATCCGCCAATGGCGAAACCACCGCGTCGATGCGGGCACTGGTCGCAAACGGCAGGTCCAGCTGCAGCTCATGACCGTGGCAGGTGCGCTGTTCCTGGCGGACCCGCACCAACAACTCCAGCACCGGGTGCGGCGCCGGCAGCCAGACCGCCAGATCGGAGGCCAGCAGCCGGCGCCGGCTGTGACCGAACAGGTGCTCGGCCGCACTGTTGACCGCGACGATGTGCCGATCGGCATCCAGCTGCAGTACGGCAGTGGTCAGGCTGTCGAGCAGACTGTCGGCCGGCGTGGCGGTCACAGGCATGACGCTATTTCCCAAATGAGCTGCGCCGCATTGTAGCGGCGCAGCAGGGTATTGCACAAAAATGGCGCACCGATATGGTGCGATACGCCATCGCTATTTGCGCGGTCCGTCAGTGACCGGCTTGGTGGGCGTGGTCGGCACCGGATCGCCGGGCTGGCGGACATCCTGGAGCTGCGGCCATTGCACCTGTTGTAGATAGCCATTGCTGGTGGCCCGTACCTGCAAATTGCCGGCACCATCGGGATTCTGGTTTGCGGATGCACGGAACAACATGAATTTGCTTTGGGCCGAGCCCAGCAGCTTGCCGGCCTTGTGTATCACCTCTACCCGGACGCTGTGTTCCCCGCGCTCGACATCCGTTAGCTCCCATGAGCTGGCACGCCCCGGCACACCCACCACGGAACCGTCCAGCAATAACTGGACCCGATGGTCCTCGTCCAGCGAAGGCTGAATGGACGCGGACACCGCTACCTTGCCTTCGTTGTCACGAAGCACGGCATCAGCGGTCGGTTCGGTGATCTGGACCTGATAGGTCTGCTCCGGCTTTTTCTTGCTTGTCGCAGCCTGTTCACCTACCGGCAGTTTGGGGGTGGCGGGCGGCGCATAAGTCGGTGTCTCCCGCATCGGCAGCGTTTCGCCGCCCGGGCAGGGTTGATCGGAGAACACAGTCTCGCCATTTTCGCCCTTGCACTTGTACAGCTCGCCGGCGCTGTGGCCGGGCAAGGCAAAGGTGAGCAGCAGGCTGCAGAACACGGTGGCGGTCTTGCGCATGGCAACGGTCCTGGGTTGAAGCGTCAGCGGCTTAGACGCCGGTTGCGACAAGAATACTGCATGGCGGCCGCGCCGGCCTGTGCCGCCGGGCTCATTCTGCCGACCCCATCTGTTCTGCGCCCATTATTCTGACCCCGGAAAAACAAAGCCGCCCCTTTTGGGCGGCTTTGTCGGATTGGCCGCGTTTTGCGGCGGTACTGACTTGAACCATTGCTGCCGAATGGCAGCCTGTGCCGGTGCAGGCCCCGTTGCCGGGATCTGTTTCCGGCCCCGGTTTACTCCGGGAGCCTTACACGGAGTAGTACAGTTCCATTTCCAGCGGGTGCACGGCCATCGACACACGCTTGGCTTCCGCGCGCTTGATCGCGATGTAGCTGTCGAGGAAGTCTTTCGAGAACACGCCGCCACGCAGCAGGAACTCGTGATCGGCTTCGAGCGCGTCGCAGGCCATTTCCAGCGAGTGCGACACGGTCGGGATCGCTTTCGCTTCTTCCGGCGGCAGATCGTACAGATCCTTGTCGGCGGCATCGCCCGGGTGGATCTTGTTCATGATGCCGTCAACGCCGGCCATCATCATCGCGGCGAACGCGAGGTACGGGTTGGCAGTCGGATCCGGGAAGCGCACTTCGATGCGGCGGCCTTTGGCCGAAGCAACGTACGGAATACGAATCGAGGCCGAACGGTTACGGGCCGAGTAGGCCAGCATGACTGGCGCTTCGAAACCCGGCACCAGACGCTTGTAGCTGTTGGTCGAGGCGTTGGTGATGGCGTTCAGCGCGCGCGCGTGCTTGATGATACCGCCGATGTAGTACAGCGCTTCTTCCGACAGGCCGGCGTATTTGTTGCCGGCGAAAATGTTCTGGCCGTTCTTGGCCAGCGACTGGTGCACGTGCATGCCCGAACCGTTGTCGCCGACCATCGGCTTCGGCATGAAGGTCACGGTTTTGCCGTAAGCGTGCGCGACGTTGTGAATCGCGTACTTCATGATCTGCACTTCGTCGGCTTTCTTCACCAGCGTGTTGAACTTGGCGGCCAGTTCGTTCTGACCACCGGTCGCCACTTCGTGGTGGTGGGCTTCGATGACCAGACCCATTTGCTCGCAGACCAGCGCCATTTGCGAACGGATGTCCTGCGCGGAATCTACCGGCGCCACCGGGAAGTAACCGCCTTTGACCATCGGGCGGTGGCCCTTGTTGCCGCCTTCGAAGCTCTTGTTGGTGTTCCAGGCGCCTTCGTCCGAATCCAGCTCGTAACCGCAGCCGTTCATTTTGTTGTAGAACTTGACGTCATCGAACATGAAGAATTCCGGCTCCGGGCCAAACAGCGCGGTGTCGGCAATGCCGGTGCTCTTCAGCCAGGCTTCGGCGCGCTTGGCGATCGAACGCGGATCGCGGTCGTAGCCCTGCATGGTGGCCGGATCAACGATGTCGCAACGGACGATCAGGGTGCTGTCTTCGGTGAACGGATCCATCACGGCGGTGGTGGCGTCCGGCATCAGAATCATGTCCGACTCGTTGATGCCTTTCCAACCGGTGATCGAGGAACCGTCGAACATTTTGCCGTCCTGGAACAGCGACTCGTCACACAGCTTGGCCGGGATCGAGACGTGCTGCTCTTTGCCCTTGGTATCGGTGAAACGCAGGTCAACGAACTTGACGTCGTTTTCCTGAATCATCTGCATGACATTGGCGACGGACATGGAAGGCTCCTGTGGAAAGCGGGTTAACGGGCATACCGCAACCGGTATCGACCCTGTTGCGGCGGAAAAAGCAAAGCCTGTGCCATAAGCAAAGAAGTTCGTGCATCAGCGCTGCCGGGCGATTAAGAACGGCTAGATGGCTAAACATGGAAAACAAACGCACCAATTTGGCCAGCAGCCCAGCGATTGCACCTAGTTGGCGCACCAATATGGCCATTGCCTTGGCGTAGGCCCCAAAGCGTAGCAGAGCTCGGGCGAAACGGGGTTGATTCGCGTGTCCGCCAAGCGATCGCCGGGTGGCCGTTGCCCGATTGCCGGCGGGCTTTCGTTGGCTTGTTGCGGCCGTGATGTCGGAACAGCCTCATAGGCTTTATCAGGCGCGCATGAAGCGGTGGCACATCGGCAAGTGCACAATCCGCCGATGCGGTTAGCATTGGCTACCACGGCGATGAAACAGGCCCCACACAAGCCAGACCAAAGTCACCGCTCGGCAAGCTCAAAACCGCCGTCTTGCCTGATGGCGCGCACACCAGCCCGCACAGCATTTGGCGAAGTGAGATGGCATTTATGGCGACAGCCGGTCGGCACGCAGCAAGCGCAGGTTGACGGCCGCTTTCTGGTAGTCCGGGCGTCGCTGCAGTGCCATCAGAAAGGCGGCTTCGGCATCGGCGCGCTGCCCAGCAGCGGCCAGCGCCAAGCCCAAATTGTTCCAGGCGCGGGCGTTATGCGGCGCTTTGTCTACCACGTCCTGCCAGTACGCCGATTCATTGAAATAGACGCGGTTGCGCAGCACCGTTGCGGTGGCCAGCGACGCGATACAGAGCAGCACCCCAGCCTGCAAGATCTGCTGGCGGCGCATACTTGCGCGCGGTAACGCACGCGCGCTGCCCATCCCAAGCGGCGCCAGCAGCAGCAAAGCCAAGGCCAGTATCGCCGGTAGCGCCAAATACAATTGCCGATCATTAACCGGATCGAGCCGGACAAATATCGAATGGGTCGGTAACCAGATAATCAACAAGCAGCCAAAGGTCAGCACGGCCAGCGGTTGCCGGACACGCCGTCGCCAGATCGCCACCGCCAAAGCAATGAGCAACGCCAACGCCATCGCGCCGCGCAGACTGATCAGCGGCGCAACGAGCAAGGCAGGATCGGCATTCAGCGGAGCCAAGCCGACGGCAACCGCCAGCAAATGCGCGATGGCTTGCGATTGCGTCGCCACCAGAGTTTCCAGATCCCGCCACTGCAACGCCAGCCAGAGCAGATCACGGTAACGCGGCAGCAGCAATACCGCGATCAGCAGCAGCAATGCGGCCAGCACCGCAACGATCATCAATCGTCGGGACGACTTTGGCTCGGCCTGCCTGTCTCGACCATAAAGCGCGAGCCAGCCGAGCAGCAACGGTGCAATGACTGCGCTCTCGCGACTCGCCAGCGCCAGCATTACTGCAAACGCCATCAGCAACAACCACGGCCAGCGCAACGACGACGACGCAGACTGTTGGTAGCACAGCAGTGCATAGCAACTGAGCAAAAGTCCGAACGCTTCCAAGGCGACCGAGCGACCGGACAAATAAGTCACGACTTCGGTCTGGGCAGGGTGCAGGGCAAACACCGCCGTGATGAACCAGACCGGCCACAGCGTGAACCGGGCTTGGCCTTGCCCGGTCAGCAAGCGCAAGAGCAGTTGATGCAGCAGCGCCGTGTTGGCCAGGTGCAACAACAGATTGACCAGATGAAAACCAGGTAAATTCCAGCCCAGTTCATGATTGATGGCCACGCTCAATTTGAACACCGGACGCAGATGTGGCAACGATTGCCACCACGCACTCAGCGACTGCACCCGCGGATCGGCGAGCAGCACGGCGTGATCATCAAACTGCCAGATACCGGCAAAGCTGTTCAGATAGGCCAGGATTGTCAGCAGCAGCAAGGCCGGTAAGCCGAATCGCGACAGCGATGCCGGCGTCAACACTGACTCAGGACTTGGCGGCGGCGCGGACGCGTGCTTCACGGAACGCAAGCTCGATGATCGCCGCCAGATCCCACCACCGATCCGGGGCATTCAGGAAGACCGCGAGCACCTGCGCGCCATTGCGCTCGGTCAGCGCGATGATGCATTTGCCGGCCTTGTTGGTGTAACCGGTCTTGACGCCGATCGCGCCGGGCAGGCGGCCGAGCAGGGCATTGCTGGTGGTGACCCGACGCGGTTTGCCGGAAACCGTGACCGTCGCCTCCAGTAACGCCACCAGGCGCTTCAGTTCCGGTTCGGCCAAGACGCGCTCGGTCAGCTGAACCAGATCACGAATGCTGCTGTAATGGCGCTCGTCATCGAAGCCGCAGGCATTGGCAAAGGCGGTGTCACGCAGTTGCCAGCGGGCAGCGGCGGCATTCATCCGGGCAACAAAGGCCGTTTCACTGCCGGCAAGACTTTCGGCCAGGGCAACGCAGGCATCGTTGCCGGAGCCGAGCAGCATCGCGGTCAACAAATCCTGCCGGCTGATTTGTTGCCCGGCTTTCAGGCCGAGTCGCGCACCGGTCATTGCGGCGGCGTTCGCACTCACGGTCACGAGCTGTTGCAGCTCACCCTGTTGCAGCGCCAGCAACGCGGTCATCAGCTTGGTCAGCGAGGCCGGTGGCAGCCGCGTGGTCAGCGCCTGTCCCCAGAGCGGTTCGGCATTGAGCTGCACGTAGTAGGCGCGCGCGACCTGCGGATACGGGTTGGCCAGTGTTGCGCCGGTGATCGCCGAGACATCGGTCAGCGTGCGGTTGGGTTCAGCCGTTATTTCAGTGGCGTCGGTCGTGGACGTTGTGGTGACGTGCGTGGCGGAGTCTGTGGCGGCATCGCTGGCGATGGCAGCAGCACCGGTCGCGCACAGCAAAGCCGACAGCCACGCCAGAAACCATCCGGGCCGCTGACAACAGCGGCCCGGATGGTTGGCAACGAGTAACGCCATGCTTACCACTTGATCAGATCTTTCAGCGCTTTCACGCCTTTCTCGACACTCGATTCTTCTTTCTTCTCGACCTTGCCGCCATCGCTCATCAGCTCGGCTGCGTACTGGGTGCAGAACGAGCCGTACTCAGTCGCATAGACGGTGGTGAAGTCACGGCCAGCGCAATGTTGCTGCGCCAGTTCGTCCGCTTCAGCTTTGCAATTGAGCGCCAGAAACTCCCAGTTCTTGGTCGCTTTCGCCTGCTTGCAAGCAGCACCGATGACTTTGTCACGGCCGAGTCCGCAGAATTCAATCGCCTGGTTCAGCGCCTCACCGGAGGCATCCTGACCGACCACCATCATCGCGCCGTCGCCGGTTTGCAGCCGCTTACAGAAAGCCGGTTTTTGTTTCGCGCACGGTGAGCCGTCCATGGTGAAGATCATCAGCTGCATCGACTGGATGGCACTGGCGCAGCTCTGGGCATTGGCCATTTCCATCTGCTGGTTCATGTTGGCCTGCATCTGCTGGATTTCCTGCGCGTTCGGCACGTTCATGCCGTTGACCACGGTGCGGTCCACCGCCGGATCGCAGCTGCCGAGTTTGCGGCCGGTCATGTCCATCCGGAACTGGCCGTCCTCGCTGGTGAATTCGGTAAAGCCGGTGAACTTGTCGCTACCTTGCAGAGTCATTTCACCACGGCCTTTGCCTTGCGGGCATTCGATACGCCAGCTCATGGTATTGCCGCTTTTCTTGTAGTCGCGGACTTTGCATTCTTCGTCTTGCTGCTGACCCTGCGGCGGGTTCTTCCAGCCCGGCTCCTGACACATCTGCATGGTCATGGCCGGCATGGCGAAGCCCTGGGCCTGATCGGATTGCATCTTGGTGGTGTATTCCCAACGCTCACCGTTTTGCGCAGCAACCGCCGCAGAGGCCGTGATCAGGGTACTGACAGCCGTGAATACGGCGATGATGGGACGCATAATCTGAGCTCCTTCTCTCTTGAATGCTGTCGATGCGCCAGTTCGGAAGCGTACTGGCGGCAAACCGGACGGATGATATCAGCGCCGTTCAGCAGCGGTTGGCCCGAGTGGTAACAATAGACAACAATTAGGGAATTTTTAGTGATCGCGATGACCCATGGTCATGGCGACAACAGAAGCGGAGACCCCAAATGAACCAGCGACCGTTGCATATCGGTATCTCGGCCCGGTTGTTCCATCCGGAGCCGAGCGCCACCGGCATCCGCACCAAGACCTTGCAGTATCTGGAGCAGTCGGTCGCCCATTGGGTGATGTCGCGGGACGTGCTGGTGTTCATGATCCCGACCGTACTGACCGATGGCCCAATCCTGTCCAGCAACATCCGGCTGCGCGATTACGCCCGCTACCTGGACGGTCTGGTGTTGCAAGGCGGCGCCGATGTCAGCCCCGGCGCCTACGGCGAATCGCCGCAACATCCGGATTGGGTCGGCGATGCGGTCCGCGATGCCTATGAAATGGAGTTGCTGCATGAGTTTCTGGAAGCACGCAAACCGGTGCTGGCAATCTGCCGCGGCTGTCAGCTGCTGAATGTCGCACTCGGCGGCTCCCTGTATCAGGACATCGCGACCATGGTGCCGGGCGCGCTGCAGCATGTCAGCGACAGCTACGATCATCACTCGCACGATGTCCAGCTCAGCGCCGACGGCTGGTTTCGCCAGTGGTATGGTGTGGAGCGCGTGCGGATCAGCAGCATCCATCACCAGGCAATCAAGACCCTCGGCAAGGATCTCGTGGTCGAGATGCAGGCCGACGACGGCATCATCGAAGCAGTGCGCCACCGCGAACTGCCATTCTGTGTCGGCGTGCAATGGCACCCGGAATTTCACCTGTACCAGCAGCAACACGGCCACCCGGACTGGGTCGATCCGCAGCCCTTGCTGGAAGCGTTTTTGCTCGCTGCCCGGCAACGCCTGCATGCCTGAATGGCGGCACGAAGCACCGATCGACGCAAGGCCCAATCGCCGCCATGCACGGCTGCGCCGAAACGGCGCCCCACGGCGGAGGTCGGTGCACCGCTTCGTCGCCGGCAGCATCGTGCCAACAATGCATGTGGTGGCAAAACCTCAACAAAACGTCGCGGTTTTGCCCCAGATCCGCGTCCGCAGGGATCGCGGCCATCGTTGGCACGCCAGCTGCAGAGTCATGCCTGACCGCTGCCGGCAGCGGCCGGATTGTGTGCCTTTGCCAAGGAGCCGACACCATGACCGATCGTTACCATTTGCGGCCAGCCGACCACCATTTGCCTGCTGCACTGTTACGTCCCGTGCAGCAACAGCTCGCGCACCAACGGCCCTGTTACCTGTGGCAAGCAGAGCGCGTCGACTGGGTGGTCGGCGTCATCGGCTGGCAGCGCGAACCGCGCAGTCAAACAACGGCAACCTTGGCCCTGAATGTTGATCCCGGTTGTCGCGGTCAGGGCGTCGGCCGGTTTCTGCTGACGCAAGCACTGACTCTTGCGCACGAGCAAGGTCTGCAGACCCTGCTGGTGCGGGTGGGGTATGAGCAGAAAGCGGCGTTGGCGCTGTTTCGGCAGTTGGCGTTTTTGCCATTGCTGGAAGCTTCCGTGCACGAACCGGGTCAGGCGGCAGTGTGGCTCGGCAAGTCGTTGCGGTCGCAGCAACACGAGGGCTTAGACCACGCCGCGATAAACAAAGCCGCCTGATCAACTGTTGCGCACTAGCGTCGGTGCCGGGCTGGCCGCTCTGGCACCGATGCTTTATGTTGCCGGCACGTGGCTGAGGGGGCCGCTACCGTGCCGCTGCATGCGCTGACCTTGTCGGTGTTTTTTTCGACCATCCTGATGATGGCGGCTGCCGTGTTTGCGACCGTGGCGGTGCAGCGGCCGCGCGCCCGCGGCATCTGGATCTGGTGCGTCGCCTGTCTCAGCCTTGGTATCGGCATTTCCATTCGCAGTTTCGATTACGCCATGCGCGGTGGCGAATGGTTCTGGTTTGCCGGATTCTTCATGTGGCTCGCGCATGTGCTGTTCTGGTTCGGCATGCGCCGTTTTGTCGGGGTGGCCGCACCGACAGCACAACTGCTGCTCGCATTGCTGCTGATCAGCAGCCTGTGGCTCTTTGCCTGGCAACTGTCTTACACCTGGCAACTGTTCATCGTGCTCGGTGTCGCCACCCTGTTCGATCTGCTCGCGGTGGCGCCGCTGCTGTCGCTGCGTCGTTTGCACTACCGGCCGGCGACCCGGTTCGCACTGGCCATTTTCGTGCTGGCGGCGATCAGCATGGCGCTGCGGGCGGCGCTGGTGGCGCTGCAGGATCGCGGCCTGTATCTGTGGTTGCCCGATGCCAACTCGATCTCGATGTACACCCCGGCCGCCGCACTGTTGCTCGGTAAGTGCTTTGTCTTCCTGATGCTGCTGCACGAACGGCAATCGGCCGAGCTGGAAAAACTGGCCGTTACCGACGCCCTGACCGGTCTGCTCAATCGCAAGGGCTTTGTCGACTACGGCCAGCGCCTGTTGCAGCGGCTGCATCAGGAACAGCGCGGCTATGCCTTGTTGATGATGGACATGGATCACTTCAAGGCGATCAATGATCGCCATGGCCACGCTGCCGGCGATGCCGCGCTGCGCGCGTTTGCCGATGTGCTGCGCGAACAGCTGCGGCCAAATGACTGCTACGGCCGCATCGGTGGTGAAGAGTTTTGTGCCTTGCTGCCGGGGCTGACACCGGCAGATGCCTATCACGTTGCCGAACGGGTGCGCCGGCGCTTTGCCGAACAGGCCTTCAGCACGCCACAAGGCCTGCTCTATGGCAGCGTCAGCATTGGTGTGCACGGCGAGCTCGGCAAGGCGAGCAGCATCGAATCAATGATGCAGAGCGCTGACAGCGCGCTCTACGAAGCCAAGTCACTGGGCCGCAACCGCACCCAGCTCGCCATCGCCTGAACGGCAAGGCTGCGCATTCAGGCATCGTGATCGCAAGGAATCGGCCTGGTTCAGGCGCGCTGCCCCTTCTCGATCAGAAAGACTTGCTCGCGCTCGATTACCGCCTGCTGCAGCACCTGATGACCGTTCAACCGGCACCAGGTCGGAATGTCATGCAGCGTGCCCGGGTCGGTGCAGCGCACGCGCAACTGGGCGCCTACCGGCAAGGCTTTCAAAGCATTCTGGGTACGGATGACCGGCAGCGGGCAGAGCAGCCGGCGGGCATCCAGTTCCTGCACGGTGGCCGGTTCAGACATGCCAGCCCGCCTCGATCTCATCGGCCGTGAACGGCTGCACCGAGACCACGCGGGTGACCCCGAGTTTGTCGGTGTAGTCGAGCGCGACCGGGCCGTCGTGATTGGCGGCGCCATAACGGGCAATGATGCGGGCCGCGAGTTCAACATCGCTGTCATCGCGCAGCTCGCCATCGACCAGCGCGTACGCGCCCATGTAGGAGTTCGGAATGAAATGGGCGAACTGGCGGCGATAGCCTTCCATGAACACACCTTCGCCTTCTTCGCGCGAGATGATCAGCTTGAAATGCGGCCGCGGCCGCAGATGACGGCCGATTTTCAGCATGATGATGTCGTCGAGTTCGTATTCGCGGCTGCCGCGCGCCTGCCACAGATCGACCAGCTTCTTGCTGTATTCCTCGTTGGTCAGGAAACAGCAGCCGCCAGCCGGCTGGGCCCAATCGGTGAAGCCGAACTGCGCCGCCAGCTCGGTCTGCGGTTTGCGCGAGCGGCCGGAGAAATCGTGCAGCTTGTCACGGTCGACCCAGCCTTCACGTTCCGGCAGCGTCGGCAGCAGATGCTTGGCACAGAGCGGCCGCAGCAGGCGGTCTTCGGCCTGCGATTCGCGGGCGATGATCGGCATGGTATGGGCGCGCTGCGACTTCGGCCGCTGGCCAATCACCTCGCCGGTGATGATGAAATCGAAGCCGTTCTCCGCCATCCATTCGCGCGCCTTGCCGACCATGAACACCTTGCAGTCGAGGCAGGGATTCAGGTTGCTGCCGTAGCCATGTTTCGGATTCAGCAGGACCTGCTTGTATTCCTCGACGATGTCGATGATGTGCAGCTGGATGCCGAGTTGTTCGGCGACCCACAGCGCGTTGTTGCGCTTGGGTTTGCTGGCCTGGCTCTTGCGGATGGCATGGGTATGGCCTTCGACACAGAAGCCGGTGAAGAAGTTGATGCCTTCAACGTGGATGCCCTGGGCCATGATGGTCTTGGCCGCGAGCATGGAGTCGAGCCCGCCGGAAATCAGCGCGACCGCCTTACGTTGCACCGTCATTGCTGGATCACTGGTCAAAAAATGGGCGGGCATTGTAGGGAAAATGCGCGGGGTCGGCCAGAGCGCCGGGATGATCTGGTACTTGTGCCTGAATAGCCGCCTCGCGCCGTTTACCTCACTTGCTCAGCGGCGAGCGCCATGACCCAGTGCCAGCCGGCTCCCGTCACCCGATACGGGCGGAAGCGGTCGGTGCCGCCGTGTCGCGCCGGTGTCATGCGACTGCACTGCGACAATTTGCCACAGCCGCTTTTGACAAAGTGCAGGCGCCGGCGGCGTAACATCGGTGTCCGCGTTGATCCGGCGCAAAACGTGCCGGACAACCGGCGGCGGCGCAAAACGCTTCGCCGCCCCCTGACGCGGAGTCCACACTCATGGACGCAGTCCTGCTTTCCCGCCTGCAGATGGCGTTTACGCTGTCGTATCACATCCTGTTTCCGACCCTGACAATTGGCCTTGCCTGGTTCCTGGTCTGGCTGGAGGCACGCTGGCTGCGCCGCCGGCGCCCGGAGTTGCTGACGCTGTACCGGTTCTGGAGCAAGATTTTTGCCCTCAGTTTCGGCATGGGCGTGGTCAGCGGCGTGGTGCTGAGCTACGAGTTCGGCACCAACTTCGGGCCGTTTTCCGCCATCACCGGCAACGTCATCGGGCCGTTGATGAGCTATGAGGTGTTGTCGGCATTTTTCCTCGAAGCCGGTTTCCTCGGCGTGATGTTGTTTGGCCAGAACCGGGTACCACCGTGGCTGCATTTTTTTGCCACGCTGATGGTCGCGGTCGGCACCCTGATGTCGGCATTCTGGATCCTGGCGGCGAACAGCTGGATGCAGACGCCAGCCGGCACTGAACTGGTCGACGGCCGCTTCGTGGTCAGCGACTGGTGGGCGGTGATTTTCAATCCGAGTTTTCCCTATCGCTTCTCGCACATGCTGGTCGCGAGTTTCCTGACCACTGCGTTTGTCGTGCTCGGCGTGTCGGCCTGGCAATGGCGGCGCAACCGCGCCGATCGCGAGCACGGCGCCGGCAGCGCGATCAAGATGGCGCTGGCGATGGCACTGGTGATGGCGCCGCTGCAAATCCTGCTCGGCGATCTGCACGGCCTGCAGGTCAAACGCGAGCAACCGATCAAGGTCGCGGCGATGGAAGGCGTCTGGGAAACCGGGCGCGGTGCACCACTGCTGCTGTTTGCGCTGCCGGACATGCAGGCCGAACGCAACCATTACGAAATCGGTATTCCGAAACTCGCAAGCTGGATTCTGACCCACGATCCGGACGGAGAAATCGTCGGCCTCAAATCGGTACCGAAAACCGATCGGCCGAATGTGCCGCTGGTGTTCTGGTCGTTCCGGGTGATGGTGGCCTGCGGGCTTGTGATGCTGCTGATGGCGGCGTGGGGGGCCTGGCGCTGGTGGCGCGGCCGCGTGCTGCAGGAAGGTTTGTGGTTACGCACGCTGCCGTGGCTGATCCCGACCGGATTCGTCGCCACGCTGGCCGGTTGGTGGGTCGCCGAAGTCGGTCGGCAACCGTGGCTGGTGTACGGTTTGCTGCGCACCGCCGATGGCGCCAGTCCGTTACCGGCCGAGCGCATTGCCGAATCGCTGCTGCTGTTTGTCGTGGTGTATGCGCTGCTGTTGTCGCTCTATCTGTTCTACGTCAGACGCGTTGTACACAGTGGTCTTACAGCCGTGGCTGCCCAACCGTTGACACCTGTTTTGCCACGCTCCACGGCAATCAGCGTCGATGAACCCACCGGGCAGCAGGAGTGAATCATGGATTGGCCATTGCTCGCTTATTTTCTGCTGGGTTTCGCCGTGCTGATGTACACGGTGATGGACGGTTTTGATCTCGGCATCGGCATTCTGCTGCCGTGGCAACGTGATGCGCAGTTGCGTGATCAGATGATTCAGTCGATTGCGCCGGTGTGGGATGGCAACGAAACCTGGCTGGTGCTCGGCGGCGTGCTGCTGCTGGCGGCGTTTCCGCTCGCGTTCGCGAGCTTGTTGCCGGCTTTGTATGTGCCGGTCATGTTGATGCTGCTCGGGCTGATTTTCCGCGGCGTCGCGTTCGAGTTCCGGTTCAAGACCAGGCGCGGTCGCTCGGCCTGGGACATCGCCTTTGCCAGCGGCTCGGCACTGGCCGCGTTTGCCCAAGGGCTGATGCTGGCCACCGTCATCGACGGCCAGCTGGCGAGCGATGGCAGCGTGCGGCTGTCGATCTTCAGTCTGTTCTGCGCCGTCGGCTTGATGGCCGGCTACAGCCTGCTCGGCGCCAGTTGGCTGTATTGGCGCGGTGACCATAATTTGCAGCAATGGGCCAGCAAAGTCGGCCGCCGGGCTGTGCTCGGCGTTGCGCTGTTCCTGGCGATGATCAGCCTGTGGACGCCGCTGCTGCATGCCGAGATTGCGGCGCGCTGGTTCAGTGTGCCGCTGCTGTTCGCGTTGTTGCCGATCCCGCTCGGCACCGGCTATTTGCTGCTGAGGATTTTCCGCGGCTTGCAAGGCACGCCACGCTGGCATGCCTTCGCCGCCACCGTCGGCGTCTTCCTGTGCGGTTTTGTCGGGCTCGTGGTGTCGCTGTTTCCGTGGCTGGTGCCGGGTCAGCTGGATCTCTGGCAGGCCGCGGCCGCGCCCGGTTCGCTGCAGTTCATGCTGGTAGGCGTCGTGCTGCTGCTGCCGATGATCCTCGGTTACACCTTCTGGAGTTACCGGGTGTTTCGCGGTCCGGTCGAGACGCATTACCACTGACGCGCCGCCTTGTGCTGGCGCCGGCTCAGATCTGCAACCAGGCCTGGACCGCGCGCCACAGCGCAAACAGGCCAAACAATGCGAACAGCGCCGCCGCGCCGCGGCTGATGAGCCTGGGCGACAGCCGGTCGCGCAGCTTCTTGCCGAGCCAGATCGCCAGCACCGCGCTGCTGATGAGCGCGGCACAGGCACCCATGGCAACCGCGACCGCGGCCAGTTCGGTTGCCAGACCTGCCGTGGCGAGCTGGGTCTTGTCGCCGAGCTCGGCGAAGAAAATCATGCTGAACGCGGCCATGACCGCACCTTTCTGCACGCTGCCGGTGGCTTCTTCTTCTTCCGCTTCGGCCTGCAGCGACTGCCAGGCGAACCAGAAGAACAGGCCGGCGACGACGGCCGACAGCAGGTACGCCGGCACCAGCTGGGTCAGCAGTTTGCCGACCGTCACCGCCAGCACACTCAGCACCGCAAAGGCCAACGAGACGCCGAGCAGCACCTTGCGGGCCGGGTAGCGGGTGGCCAGCGTCATGCAGGCGATCTGGGTCTTGTCGCCGAGTTCGGCAATGAAAACCAGGGCAAAGGTGCTGAAAAGGGCGGAAAGGAAGTCCATGAACGGCTTTTTTCTTTTCTTGAACAGATAGTGACCAGCAGTCGGGCACGCTAGAATACAGCCCCTTTTTTTCCGGTCCAGTGCCTGGATGGCAATCCCGCCACCCGGGCCAGCCCTGTTTTGAGTCCTTACCGTGCTTGAGAAGCTTCGCAATATCGCCATCATCGCCCACGTCGATCATGGCAAAACCACTTTGGTCGACAAACTGCTGCAACAGTCCGGCACGCTGGGCGATCGGGTTGCGCCGACTGAGCGCGTCATGGACTCGAACCCGCTGGAAAAAGAACGCGGCATTACCATTCTGGCCAAGAACACCGCGATCCGCTGGAACGATTACCGCATCAACATCGTCGACACCCCCGGCCACGCCGATTTCGGTGGCGAAGTCGAGCGCATCCTGTCGATGGTCGACTCGGTGCTGCTGGTGGTCGACGCGGTTGACGGCCCGATGCCGCAAACCCGTTTCGTGACCCAGAAAGCGTTCAAGCACGGCTTGAAGCCGATCGTTGTCGTCAACAAGGTTGACCGGCCGGGCGCGCGTCCGCACTGGGTAATCGATCAGGTGTTCGATCTGTTCGATCGACTCGGCGCCAACGATGAACAACTCGATTTCCCGGTCGTGTATTGCTCGGCCCTCGGCGGTTACGCCGGCCTCGAAGCGGAAGTGCGCGAAGGCGACATGAGCCCGCTGTTCGACGCCATTGTCCGTCACGTCGCACCACCGAAAGTGAACATCGATGGTCCGCTGCAGATGCAGGTGTCGCAACTCGATTACTCGTCGTATGTCGGCGCCATCGCCATCGGCCGCGTGACCCGCGGCACCATCAGGCGCAACCAGCCGGTGACCGTGGTCAGCCGCGAAGGCAAGACTTACAACGCGAAGATCGGTCAGGTGCTTGGCTACATGGGCCTTGAGCGCACCGAAGTCGAAGAAGCAACCGCCGGCGATATCGTTGCCATCACCGGCATCGAAACGCCACAGATCTCCGACACCATTTGCGCGCAGGACACTGTTGAAGCCTTGCCGCCGCTCGCCGTTGACGAACCGACCGTGACCATGACCTTCCAGGTCAACAACTCGCCGTTCGCCGGTCGCGATGGCAAGTTTGTCACCTCGCGTCAGATCGGTGATCGCCTGCAGCGCGAACTGGTGCACAACGTTGCGCTGCGCGTCGAAGAAACCGATGATCCGGACAAGTTCCGCGTCTCCGGTCGTGGTGAATTGCACCTCGGCATTTTGATCGAAACCATGCGCCGTGAAGGTTACGAACTCGGCGTGTCGCGTCCGGAAGTGATTTTCAAGATGGTCGATGGCGTCCGCCACGAACCGTACGAAACGCTGACCGTCGACGTCGAAGAAGAACACCAGGGCACCGTCATGGAGAAGCTCGGCGAGCGCTCCGGCATGATGGAAAACATGGTGCCGGATGGCAAAGGTCGCGTCCGTCTCGATTACGTGATTCCGGCCCGAGGCCTCATCGGCTTCCAGACCGAATTCATGACCGCGACCCGCGGCACCGGCCTGATTTACCATTCGTTCAGCCACTACGGCCCGGCTGCGGCCGGCAGCATCGCCGCCCGCGTCAACGGCGTGATGATCGCCAACGAAATGGGCAAGGCGGTTGCGTATTCGCTGTTCAACCTGCAGGAACGCGGTCGCTTGTTCGTCGAGCACGGCACCGAAGTGTATGAAGGCATGATTGTCGGCATTCACTCGCGCGATTCCGATCTGGTCGTCAACGTCCAGAAAGGCAAGCAGCTGACCAACATCCGCTCGGCCGGCGCCGATGAAAAACTGATCCTGACCCCGCCGATCAAGTATTCGCTGGAGCAGGCGCTGGAGTTCATCCAGGACGACGAGCTGGTCGAAGTGACACCGAAAGCGATCCGCATCCGCAAGAAGCTGCTGCAGGAACACGAGCGCAAGCGCGCCGATCGCGCCGCGAAAGACTGAGCCGCAGGCGCGCCGGCGAACGGAACGCGCAACCGGCAACATAAGCAAAGGGCGACAGCGATGTCGCCCTTTGTCTTTGGTTTTTTTGCAAACGGCCACTTTTGCGAACGGCGTGCTCGGCAACAGCGCGTTTCGCTCTGCCTTTCGACGGTCTGCCGGTCGGTTTGCCATTGCCCGGTAACCGGCTCAGAATGCCAACACGGAACTGCGTACCGGATCGGGAGTCCGAGCACGCTCGGCGTTGCCCACCAACCACGCCTCAGCCAAGGAGCCCTGCCATGCTTTTGCTTCGTTCAGCCCTGCTCGCCACGTTGTCCGCCATGCTGGCCACGGCCGGTACCGCTGCGGACCTGCCGCGCTCGACCGCGCCCGCCGATGCCAAGCTCTACTTCATCACACCGAAAGACGGCGAACGCATCAAAGGCCCGGTAACCGTGCGCTTTGGTCTCAGCAACATGGGCGTGGCACCGGCCGGTATGGACAAGGAAAACACCGGCCATCATCACTTGTTGATCAATCTTGCCGCCTTGCCGGCCCTGGATCAGCCGCTGCCGGCCACCGAGCAGATCAAGCATTTCGGCGGCGGCCAGACCGAAACCGTCCTGCAGCTGCCGCCCGGCCGCCACACGCTGCAGCTGTTGCTCGGCGACAAATTGCATATTCCGCATCAGCCCGCCGTGCTGTCGGACAAGATCACCATTACTGTCGAGTGAAGCCGATGACCGCCTGCCGCCGCTCCCGCTACCGCCGTCTGTGCCTGCTGCTGCCTCTGACCCTGCTGGCCGCCTGCACTGCCAAGGAGGCCATCAAGACCCCGGTCAACATCATCGGCATGCTGTTCGGCGCGGTACCGCCGCCGGAGCAGACCACCGTGCTGCAGGAACTGACCCGTGAGTACGACATCTGTGTCGGCGACGGCGGTGGCCCGGAATGCGCCCAGATCGCCTACGCCAATGTCCGCAAGGCCAAGGGCCTCGACGACAAGCCGCTGCCGAAAGGCATCGTCATCATCCGCAAGGACGGTGAAACCGTGGTCGAGCAGCAACCGACGCCTTGAGTCGGCGCCGTCACCGGAGCGACCTCGGCTTGTTCGGGGTCAATCTGGCGGCGCTCGACTACTTTGATACTGGCGGCTCCACCAGTCTGAGGAGGATGCGGCCATGTCGGTGTTGTGGAAAGCATTGCCGGCATCCGAAGTCGGCTTGTTCAGTCTGATCGGTCTGCTGCTCCTGTTCATCATCCCGGTCGTGCTCGCTGTGTTCATCTGGTGCCGGCTGAAGGCGCAGCACAAACAGCAAGGCTGAGCTTGTCGGCTCTGGTGCCGGCGGGTGACTGTGCGACAATGCCGGCACGCGATGCAGCGCACGGAGAGCAGGTCTGTCCGGCGCCGTGCTGGCCCGGAGCCTGATCATGCTGGAGCTATTTCCCGATATCCGCCCGTATGACGAACGCCGACTCACTGTCGGTGACGGCCACACGCTGTATATCGAACAATGCGGCGAACCGACCGGCCTGCCGGTGCTGGTGCTGCACGGTGGCCCCGGCGCGGGTTGCCAGGGCAGTCAGCGCCGCTTCTTCGATCCGCGCCATTACCGGATCATCCTCGTCGACCAACGGGGCGCCGGCCGCTCGACACCACACGCCAGCCTCGAACACAACAGCACCGAACAGCTGCTCGCCGATCTGGAAAAAGTCCGCCGGGCATTGCAGGTCGATCGCTGGGTGCTGTTCGGCGGTACCTTCGGTGCCACGCTCGCGTTGTTGTATGCGCAGCAACATCCGGATCGCGTGCTGGGTCTGCTGCTGCGCGGCGTGTTTCTGGCCCGGCCGCAGGATCGCGACTGGTATTTTGGCGGCGGCGCGGCGCAGATTTTCCCGGATGCCTGGAACCAGTTCCTGCGCTACCTGCCGGAAGCCGAACGACACGAACCGATCGACGCCTATTACCGCCGCCTGACCGGCGAAGACGAAATCGCCCGGCTCGCCGCCGCCCGCAACTGGGGCGCCTACGCCGCGCGCGTGCGCACGCTGTTCGAAAACAACCACCTGCGCGATCAGTATCACGACATCCACCGCGCGCTGTCGGTTGCCCGCATCGCCTGCCACTACACCAAACACGATTACTTCCTGCGCCCGAATCAAGTGCTCGACAACATGGCGGCGCTGACCGGCATCCCCGGCATACTCGTGCACGGCCGCTACGACATGGTCAGCCCGCTCGCCAACGCCTGGGCCGTGCAAGCCAAATGGCCGGACAGCGAACTGTTGATCGTCCGCGGCGCCGGCCACGTCGCCACCGAAGCACCGACCGTCGATGCGCTGATTCATTCCACCCGCGAAATGTACCGGCGCATCACCCGGCAACCGCCGGAAGTGGCTGATTGATTCCGACTGTTTGCCTCTGGCACCGTCGCCATCGCTAGCAACAGCAAACATCGTGCATAACGTAGGAACGCATCCACGTCAGCGGTTTCGTTCGCACGTCGTCTTCGTGAATCGCAGGGACAGCGCCGTTCGGCAGGCAATCGTTGTGCGCGGGGCGCTTTTGTCGCAGCGGCCCTGGCCGCGATGCTTCTTTCCGATTTCACCAAAAAACGTTCGCCGACGCCCGCATCCGCAGATCATTACGCTTTTTCCTGAAAAGCGGCTGCAGTCGGGAATTCAAGTTCGTCACAGTCGATGAACTTGCCGATTGAACGACGTCAACTCGGTTAGTGGTCA
Source organism: Pseudomonadota bacterium (assembly GCA_049324755.1). GTDB lineage: Bacteria > Pseudomonadota > Gammaproteobacteria > Enterobacterales > Permianibacteraceae > Permianibacter. The sequence goes on along the minus strand of JBMOMZ010000026.1, from coordinate 1,078 downwards.
GGTGTGGTAGCTGCCGCGCCGTGCTTCTCGATTATTTTCGCAGCGCTTCAGCCACAGGTTTTACCAAGACTCACCGCAGCGGGCGAACCCGGCAATGGCAGTAACCAAGAAAACTATTGCGCTGGAGACATCGACCCAATCTGCTGCATTGGCACCACGTCTTCTGCCGCGGCATCACGTGCAGCGGGCGCGAAAACCGAATTGAAGGTAGCGTAGGTCAGCAGTGCCGCCAAAACTAAGGAGCTGCAACAACGCCAGAACGAGCGTACGAAAGCCGGCACGCAATGGAAACAACCGGTTTCGACACGGATTAAGGCCATGCATGGCTTCGACTTGAAAGCCATTCTCCGCCAGCGTCCGGCGCCAGCTCTTTTCGGTGAAAAAGCGCAGATGGGTGCGGTCCAGCAAACCGGCGTCGACATACTGCCAGTCTTTTTTGAACAGCAACTCGACCAACAATGCGTAATGTCTGACATTGGGAATGGAGCCAACCAGATAGCCGTCAGGTTTCAGCTTGCGGCGAATGGACTGCAGAAACACATCGTGGTCAAGCATGTGTTCGATGACATCATTGCAGACAATCAGATCGAAATAACCGTCCGGCAACTTGTCCGCTGCCGCTTCATAGCGACCATTGAATACTTTGTACAAGCGCTCGGCAGCTTGCTCCGCTGCACCAGCATTAGGCTCTATGCCCCAGTATTCGATTGCTGCGGCTTGGTGTGCGAGAAAACCACCCTCACCACAGCCAACCTCGAGCACACGCGCAAAGCCTGACGGCAGGAATGTCAGCATCTCCGGCCTGACACCGCGAAAGTAGCCATCAGCTTGCCCCATATGCCCTTGTCTCGTGATTGTCGCCCATGTATTGGCGGGGGATTCTGTTATATCGCTAGCCAATTTGCCATAGCGATGTCGTTTTCCTGGCTGAACGGATACCGCAGGCCTCGGCCTGAAGGATCCCCACAAAACTCACCCCGACAACGCCCTCAAGATCGCGGGACTTCGTAGCGCAGTGCGTAACGCCCACGCCGCCCAGCGGGGATGACGTTGCCAGAGCTGCCAGCCGAGCCTGACC
>JBMOMZ010000025.1:0-2645 GCA_049324755.1 Pseudomonadota bacterium | reverse complement strand
GCGCGCGCGCGGCGCGGGCCGGTGCCGGCCTCGCCGAGGCGCAGGCGGCACTGCGCGAGGCCGAAACCAATTTCCAGCGCGCCGGCCAACTCGTCAAACAACAGCTCATCTCGCAAGCTGATTACGATCGCGTGCAGGCAAACTTCGAAGCCGCAAAGGCGCGCGTTTCATCGGCTGCGGCCGGGCAATCGGAAGCGCAGACCCAATACGACTACACCAAAGTGCGCGCGCCCTACAATGGCATCGTTACGGCGCGCCATATCGAAGTTGGCGAGCTGGCAACACCCGGCCGTGCCCTGATCTCCGGGTTGTCGCTCGAAAAAGTACGCGTTACCACGCATGTGCCGCAAAAATTCATCGACAAGGTACGCGAACAGAAAAAACTGCAACTGGTGCTGCAGGACGGCACAACCATCGCAGCCACCAACGTTGTCGTTTTTCCTTTTGCTGACGAGGACAGCCACAGCTTCAAGGTGCGCGCCGATCTGGCGCCGAATGTTTCCGGCGAAATTTATCCGGGGATGTTTGTGAAAGTGCGCCTCACTATCGGTGAAAATCCGGCGATTCGCGTGCCGCTGGCCGCTCTGATCGAGCGCAATGAAATTACCGGCGTCTACGTGCGCCACACCGACGGCACACCGGAATTGCGCCAGGTGCGCGTTGGCCGCCGCGAAAACGGCGCCGTCGAATTGCTCGCCGGCCTTACCGCAGGCGAAGTAATCTGGCTCGACGCGAAAACCGCCGTTGCGCTGCTCACGCCGCCGGCAAAGGGCTGAACCCATGGACAGCAACCAGGAGTCGGCGCCGCTCGGTATCTCCGGGCGCATAGCCCGCGCCTTTCTCAGATCGCAACTGACGCCACTGCTCGCCATCACCGGCCTGCTGCTCGGCCTGTTTGCGATCGTCGTGACGCCCAAAGAAGAAGAACCGCAAATCGACGTCACCATGGCCAACGTCTTCGTACCGTTTCCCGGTGCGAGCGCGAAAGAAGTGGAAAATCTGCTGGCAACGCCCGCCGAACAGGTATTCAGTGAAATCGACGGCGTCGAGCATGTGTATTCCACATCGCAATCCGGCATGGCGCTGCTCACCGTGCAGTTCAAGGTTGGCGTGCCGCGCCAGGAAGCGCTGCTGAAGCTCTACAACCAGGTCTGGTCGAATGCCAACTGGCTGCCAGCGAATCTTGGCACCGGCACGCCACTGGTGAAGCCAAAAGGCATTGATGACGTGCCGATCATGAGCTTGACGCTGTCATCGACCAATCCGGAACGCACCGCGTACGATCTCGCCGACGTTGCGCATACCCTCGAAACCGAATTGAAGCGCGTGCCGGGCACGCGCGACATCTATACGCTGGGTGCACCGGACGACATTGTGCGGGTAACGCTCGACCCGGCGCGCCTTGCCGCCTACAACATCAATTTCACCGCGCTGCGCGCCAGTCTGATCGCAGCGAATCGTGCCATGAGTCCGGCGCAGGTAGTACAGGACGGCAGGCAGGTGGAAATCCGCGCCGGCGATTTTTTCCGCACCCCGGCTGATGTCGCCGCCCTGATCGTCGGCACGCGCGGCAAGGAGCCGGTCTACCTCACGGACGTCGCCGATGTGGCGCGCACGCCGGACAGCATAGCGCGCAGCGTCTGGACCGGTTTCGGCCCGGCAAGCCATCGCGCCGCCGCGCCACTGATGCCGGCAGTCACCCTTGCCATTGCCAAGCAACCCGGCGAGAACGCCATCGACATCACTGAAAAAGTCGAGGCGAAACTCGCCGCGCTGCACAATCTATCGATACCTGCCGATGTCGAGGTGACGGTCACCCGCAACTACGGCCAGACCGCCGCCGACAAATCCGAAAAACTGATCCACAAGCTGCTGTTCGCCACCGCCGCCGTGGTGATGTTGGTGTTCTTTGCCCTCGGCCGTCGCGAAGCACTGATCGTCGGCTCGGCCGTGATCATCACGCTGGCGATCACCCTGTTCGCCAGTTGGGCCTGGGGCTTCACTCTCAATCGCGTGTCGCTGTTCGCGCTGATTTTTTCGATCGGTATCCTGGTTGATGACGCCATCGTTGTGGTGGAAAACATCCACCGGCATCTGAGCCTGCCAGAAAATGACGGCAAGCCCCTGCTGCAAGTCATTCCGCGCGCGGTCGACGAAGTGGGCGCGCCGACGATTCTCGCCACCTTCACCGTCATCGCCGCACTCATGCCGATGGCGTTCGTTTCCGGCCTGATGGGCCCGTACATGAGTCCGATTCCGATCAATGCCTCGGCCGGCATGCTGATCTCGCTTGCGATCGCGTTCGTCGTCACGCCGTGGATGGCGGGAAAGTTACTGAAATCGCATCCGGCAAGCGGCCATCAGGAGCCCGGTGCGCTCGACCGCGCCTTCTCCAATCTCGCGCAAAAGTTGCTTGCACCGCTGGTAAATCCGGTCGACGGCAGAAAAAAACGCCACCGGATGTACTGGGGCGTGCTCGCCGCGATCGCTTTCGCCGTCGCCTTGCCGGTGCTCGGCATCGTCGTGCTGAAGATGCTGCCGTTCGACAACAAAAGTGAATTCCAGGTCATCGTCGACATGCCGGAAGGCACGCCCATCGAGGACACGCAACGCACGCTGGTCGCGCTTGCGGATTACCTGCGCAC